>CAXNCS010000097.1:0-3189 GCA_964201005.1 Myxococcota bacterium | reverse complement strand
ACGGCAGCGCCTGCACCAGCGGCGAAACCTGCCAAGCCAGCGGCGCGTGCCAACCGGCCGGCGGCCCCGCGTGCGACGACGGCAACCCCTGCACCAAGGACAGCTGCGACACGGCCACCAAGCTCTGCAACTTTGTTCCGCAAAATGGCATCCCCTGCGACGACGGCCAGCTGTGCACCAACGGCGACGCCTGTGGCAACGGCAAGTGCGCGGGCAAGGCCATCGCCTGCAACGACAACAACCCCTGCACCGGCGACGTCTGCGACCCGGCGACCGGCAAATGCGCGGTTCTGGCCAACACCAACGGCCTGCTGTGCGACGACGGCAGCGCATGCACCGCCAAGGACGCCTGCCTGGCCGGCAAGTGCACGGGCAGCCCGGTCAATTGCTCGGACGGCAACGACTGCACCGACGACCTCTGCGACACCAAGACCGGCGCGTGCACCTTCCTGGCCAACACCGCCCCCTGCACCGGCGCGGTGGCGTGCTTGACGGGCGGCCAGTGCAAGGACGGCAAGTGCCAGGCCGGCACCAAGCCCAACTGCGACGACGGCAGCCCCTGCACCAGCGACGCGTGCGACAGCGCCACCGGCAAGTGCGTGTACACCAAGGCCGCCGACGGCACGGTCTGCGACGACGGCGTGGCCTGCAGCACCAGCAGCGCCTGCCAGTCCGGGGCCTGCGTGCCCAGCGCGCCGTGTTTGGTCTTGGCGAAGAATTCCTTTGATTGTGGCAAGGCTTCCGGCTGGAGCTTTGATCCGCCGCTCAGCACCCAGGACGGCGCGCAGGTGGTTTGGTCGGTCGACAACAACCCCGGCGTGGACGGCATGACCAACAACGGCGGCTGCGCGCTCAACTACAACGACGGCGACAACTACTGCGCCAAAGCGGGCAACGGCTGCATCGGCACTCACGGCAAGGCCACCTCGCCCAACCTGGATTTCACCAAGACCGGCGGCTTGACCCCGCTCGTGACCATGGACACGTACTACGAGGTCGACCTCTTCAACACCGCTAACCCGCCCAAAGTGCTGGTCATCGATGTGGCGAGCGGCAAAGAGCTGGGGGTGGTGAACCTGCCGTTTGGCCAGGGCGACATCAACAAGGTCAAGACCGGCCTGCAGCTGGCTCTGCCGATGGCTCAGGGAAAAATCGTCAAGCTTCAGCTGGTGTTGGGCGCGCCTGTGGGCGATGGCGGGGTGATCTACGACGGCGGCAACCAGGGCAACGGCTGGTATGTCGACAACCTCAAGGTAGAAGCGGCGTACAAGCCGGAGATCTGCGGCGACGGCATCGACAACAACGCCAACGGCAAGGCGGATTGCGCCGACCCAGCCTGTGCCGGCCAAGCCAGCTGCACAGAGAGCCAGTGCACCGACAAACTGGACAACGACGGCGACGGTGCCATCGACTGCAAAGACAGCGACTGCGCCAAGAACGCCGCCTGCGTGGAGACTGCCTGCGGCGACGGCCAGGACAACGACGGCGACGGCGCGACCGACTGCGGCGACGTAGACTGCGGCACGGCTCTGGTTTGCTCCGCCACCGCCAAGGTGTTGGCCCAAGACGCGCTGGTCTGCGGCGGCTCGACCGCGGCTTGGACCTTGAGCTCGAATTCGACCTCTGTGGTGTGGGCTCTGGACCAAACCCCGGCGACTCCGGCGGGCTGCGCGCTGAACTACAACAACGGCAAGGACTATGCCTCCGGCAACAACGCCGTGGCCGGCAGCGCCCAGTGGACCGCGGCCCTCGACACCGCCGGGCTCAGCGCCGCCGCGGTGCAGTTCAAGCTGTGGCTCGATGTCGAAAACGAGGCCAACAGCGGCATCTATGACAGCCTGTATGTGCAGGTTTCCGCCGACAATTGGGCCAATTGCTGCCAGGCCAACCAGAGCTGCGGCAACAACAACTGCAGCAACGGCAACAACGCCACGCTGCAGGTGCCGCGCCTGCCGCTCAAGACCTGGCGCGACATCACCCTGGACGTGCCCAAGGGCCTGCTGGGCAAGCCGCTCAAGGTCCGCCTGAAGTTTGATACCGGCGACGGCCAATTCAACGCCTTTGCCGGGCCGTTTGTCAGCAGTTTCAAGGTGATCGGGCAGTAGTCCCGCCCGCCGCCTGTCCCTTTGCGCGGCCTCGGTCTACCAGGCGACACCCGCAAGCCGGAGTCGCCGTGTCTAGCGATCTATGCGCCGATCTGACCGCGGCCTGGGGCCAGCGTCTGCCGCTGTTTGCCCAGATGGCCGCAGAAAATACCAATGCCTATCGAGTTTTTCACGGCAGTACCGAGGGGCAACCCGGTCTGACCCTGGACCGCTATGGCGATGTCCTGCTGCTGCAGAGCTTTCATCAGCCCCTGAGCGATGGCGCGCTTCAGGAGCTCGCGGCGTTCTATACCGAGCAGAGTCCAGGGCTTAAGCTGGTGTACAACGACCGCAGCCAGAGCAGCTCGCGCGTGGGAAATTGGCTGCGCCGCGCCGATCAGGATGAGGCTGAACTCCCCAGGGTGATTGAGGAACTGGGGGTGAAGTACCGCTTTGCCGCGCGCCATCCGGGCCAGGATCCGTGGCTGTTTCTGGACCTGCGCGCCGGTCGCCGCCGGGTCATGCAGCTGGCGCCGGGCCGGAGTGTGCTGAATCTGTTTGCGTATACCTGCGGTGTCGGCATGGCCGCGGCCTTTGCGGGGGCTCGCGAGGTGGTCAACGTCGATTTTGCCCAGTCCGGCTTGGCGGTGGGGCAGCAGAGCGCGGCGCTCAATTCCGTCGGTGTGGAGCAGGTGTACCTGAAAACCGATGTGTTTTCTGCGCTGCGCCAGTGGTCGGGGCTGGGCCAGCCGCAGGTGGTGCGGGGCAAGCGCCTGCCGGAGTTTACCAAGCTGGCGCCTAGGCAATTTGAGCTGGTGTTCCTGGACCCGCCGCGGCTGGCGCGCAGCCCGTTTGGCGTGGTGGACCTGGTGCGCGACTACCCGGCGCTGTTCAAGCCGGCGCTGTTGGCCACGCAAGAGGGCGGCACGCTGATTTGCTGCAACAATGTCGCCCAGGTAGGGCGCGACGAGTGGCTGGACCAGCTCGAGCGCAGCGCCAAGAAGTGCGGGCGTCCACTGCAGAACAGCGCGTGGATCGAGCCGGAGGGCGATTTTCCCAGCCCGGACGGCCAGCCGCCGCTGAAGATGGTCGAGCTGCGGGTATA
>CAXNCS010000096.1:0-3490 GCA_964201005.1 Myxococcota bacterium | reverse complement strand
CCAGCCCGCCAGGCCATCGCCACGCCGTCGCCCGTAGCCACATCGGGGTTGGTCGTATACAGGTAGGTCTTGCCCGAGCCGCCGGTCGCCAGGCACACCACTGCGGCACTCACCGCAAGCACTCGATTTGCTTGAACATCCAGGATGTAAGCGCCCAGCACCTGATCGCCTTTGCCGCCCGGGGTGCCGCGCCCGGTGCCGCGCGCCAGCCTCGCCCGGGTGATGAGGTCAATGGCCTGGTGGTACTCCAGCACGCGGATGTTAGCGTGGGCCTTGACTTTTTCTACGAGCGCCAGCTCAATCGCTTCGCCCGTATGATCGGCTTGATGGGCCACGCGACGGGTGCTGTGGCCGCCCTCGCGGGTCAGGTGCAACTCGCCGTTTTCTTGGCGGTCAAACTCTACGCCGCGCTCCATCAACCGGCGGATCGCCCTCGGGCCATTCTCCACGACCAACTGCACCGCGTCCTTGCGGCACAGCCCAGCCCCGGCGACCAGCGTGTCCTGGATGTGCTGTTCCACGGTGTCGCTGGTCTGATCGAGCACGGCCGCGATGCCCCCTTGGGCCCAAACCGTGTTGCTATTGGCCAAATCGCGCTTGGTGACCAGGGTGACCTGCCCGAACTCCGCCATGTCCAGGGCAAACGTCAGGCCCGCCACGCCGCTGCCGATGACGAGCACATCGCTGGAATAGTCCAAGGGATCCATCATGTTCAATCACCTTTGCTGGCGCAGCTGCGGGTTGGGCTTGGGCCCGGAGCAGGCCGAACCAGCGCTCGATTCGCGCCTCACGCTTGGGCTGTCGCCGATGCTCAGCCGCCAATAGAGCTCATCGCTTCGGGCGTGGCCAGCGCCTGGTCAAACCGGTGGGCGTCGACCTTGCCGGCCATGGCCTCCGTCATCGCGGCGCGCAACTCTGCCTCTCCCGCACCTTGGCGCAGCAGATCGCGCAGGCTCAGAGCGCCGGCGGTAGACAGGCATTCTCGCAGGGTGCCCGTAGAAGAAAGACGAATGCGATTACATAGTTCACAGAACTTCTCGCTCACCGCCGCGATAAAGCCCAGCCGCACGCTCAGGTCGGGCCGGTGGCGGTGGCGCGCCAACCACCGAGTCGCCGGCCCGCCGCCGGGGGTGGTGTCGCTCTGGTCGAGCTGCAGCTGCCAGTCTGCGCTCAGGGCGTCGCGCACCGCCGCCACGGGCAGAAAAGTCTTCGGTCCCCAAAAATCGTCCACACCGATGGGCATGTATTCGATGTACCGGAGCACCAATGCCTGCTCGGCGGCAAAAACGGCCAGGTCGCTCAGCTCGTCGTCATTGAGCCCGCGAAGCACCACCGCGTTCAGCTTGGTGTGGGCAAAGCCGGCCGCCTGGGCCGCGGCGATTCCGGCGAGCACCGGCCGCAGCTGGCCTTGGCGCGTAAGCTTGGCAAAGCGCTGTTCTTGCAGGGTATCCAGAGAGATGTTCAGGCGGCTCAACCCAGCGGCCTTGAGAGGGCCAGCCAGCGGCGCCAGGAGATGGCCGTTCGTGGTCATCGACAGGTCCAAGATCCCGGGAATTTCCGCGAGCATGGCCACAAGATCGACGATGCCGCGGCGCACCAGCGGCTCGCCACCCGTCAGGCGCACTTTGCGCACCCCAAGGGCGACAAACTCCTTGGTCAGGCGAACGATTTCCTCAAACGACAGCAGCTCGCTGTGGCCGACCAACGGCGCGCCCTCCGCCGGCATGCAATAGGTACAGCGGTAGTTGCAGCGATCGGTCACGGACAGGCGCAAATACTCCACGCGCCGATGCTGTAAGTCTACGAGCTTAAAGGGGTTCTGCGACAGAGCCGCAGCCGTCGAGCTTGGAATGCCCGCACCGCCGCCGATCGACAGGGCCGCTGGGCTGTGGCAAGGGCTCGGCAGCGACACGGCGGGCTACGCCTTTTCAATCGCGCAGGCGCCCCCTTGCAGAGCGACCTCCGCGACGACGTTGTGGGCCGCGTGCTCTTCCGCGTACCGGGCGATGACCTGCACCTGGCCGGCAAGCACCTGTTTCAGCAGCGCAACGCGCCCGTGGTGGTCGAGTTGGCCGCCGCCGTGCTTTTGCACAATGCGCTCCACGCGCTCGAGCTTCTGGGCAGGAAAGGAGCTGAGCTTGACCTGGTACATAGCGACCTCCGCCCCCATGATCGCCGGGCGGGCAGGCTGGGTCAACAGGGGTCAGCTAAGCCACTGTCTCAACGTCGGTTTCTCTGAGAGCGGCCCGAAGCTGGGCGTTCGAGAATCGGGTCGCCGCCTTTGAAGTCGCTGCGCGATTGCGCTATTCTGGGCCGCTAAGGCATGCGAGTGTCGGAGCCGCAAGCGGCACGCACAAGGGGACGCGATGAAGGCGCAGTGGGATGTCACGATGAATTGGCGTAGTTCCATGAGGTTGCGTGGTGGAGTCGTTCGGCTGTGGCTTCTGTCGCTTGTCGCGCTCGGCGTCGCCAGCGGCTGCGGCAATGTCAAGGTCAAAGAGGTGACAGAGGAGGCCGACTCGCAAAGCGGTGTCGACGGGCTAGGTACCGATAGCGGCGGGGATATTTCTGCCGACACCGCAGCGGACACCGTGGCGGCGGACGTCAAGTCCGAGTGCGAGACCGACTTTGACTGCTACGCTATCGTCACCGGCAAGACCCCGTGCAGCCTTCCGGTGTGCCAAGCGGGCCAGTGCGTCAAGAAGAACAAGCCCGTGGGCACAAGCTGCAATGATCCCAGCTTGTCACCTACGGAATGCCAGAAGGCCTCCTGCAACGACACCGGCATGTGCGCGCTGGCGGATCTGGCGGAGGGCACGGCGTGCGGCTTGGGCGTCTGCGGCAACAAGTGCGCGGTGGGGTTGTGCGTCCCGGCCTCGGCCACGGACTATGACGACAGCAATCCTTGCACCAAAGACTACTGTAATCAGGGGTTTGAGGTGCGCCACGATCCGATTACGGACCTGACTGAGCTCTGCGACGACGGCGACACCTGCACCAGCGGCGACTCCTGCGTGCTCGGCAAGTGCAAGGGCCAGGCGCTGAGCTGCAATGACGGCATCGCCTGCACCAATGACAGCTGCGATCCCGGCAAGGGCTGCCTCGCGACGCCCAAGGACGACCTCTGCGATGACGGCGATCCGTGCACCAAGCAGGCCTGTGACCCGGCTCTTGGCTGCAAGCAGGCCGGCTTTGTCGCGGGGGCTACATGCGACGACGGCAACGCATGCACGGCCGGCGAAAAGTGCAGCGATACCGGTGAATGTAAAGGCGAATCTACTTGTTCGTGCAACGTGGACAGCGACTGCAAGCAGGAGAATCTGTGCCTGGGGCCCGTCAGCTGCCAGGCCGGCAAGTGCGTGACCGACGCGACCAAGGAAGTGATCTGCGACGGCAGCGGCGACACGGCTTGCCTCAAGAACGTCTGCGCACCTGCAACGGGCCAGTGCCTGCCGCAACCGCAGCTAGAGGGCAAGGGATGTGACGACGG
>CAXNCS010000095.1:0-3678 GCA_964201005.1 Myxococcota bacterium | reverse complement strand
CGATTTGGCTGAGAAATCCCAGAGGCCCCACAGCGCCGCCCAAGTCGGGTCAAAGGCCCCTTGGCTCTTGCGGCTGACCTCCAGGCCCGCGCGCAGGACCTGGCGCAGGTCGGTGCTCACGGCCACCGCGGCGATGCCGGCCTGGCGATTGATGAGCGAGGTCGGCGACTCCGGCTTCCACTCATTCATTTCGCTTTCCACCGCGCGAAAGATCGCAAAGACCTTCTGGGCTTGGCTCTCGGCCTGGGGCCCCGCGGGCAGCAACACGTCGATCGCCGTGCTCATGATCGGCTGGCGAAAGGACTGCATCGCCGGCTGGTTTTCGCGGGCGTCACTGAGGCGTTGGCGCATCTGACCGGCAAAATGCCAGCGGTTGGCGCGGTCAATGAGGAGGGCGTCGATGCCAGGGGCCAGGGATGGCAAAAGCACGTCCAGGGCTTTGTCCATAGACTCAACAGCTTGATCGTTCAATTGTGATGTCGAGGACCCGCCTGAGGGGTCAAATAGTGCGATCAGCTTGTACAATGCCCGGTCGCGCTTGCCCTTCCCAAGGGTCCGGGCCAGAGCCAGGGCGACTTTCTCGCCGGGACGCAGCGCCAACTGGGCGACCGATGGCCCCCGGGCGTTGTCTGGGTGCGGCACCTCAAACTGGGAATTGGCCTTTGTCTGTGGCTCACTAGCCACGGAATCGCGAGCTTGCCCTGTACAAAGGACAACTGCTGCCGCTAGCGCCGCCAACGCGCGCGGGGTGCGACTCACGGCGCGGGCTGGGCCAGGGCCTTGATCACTTCGGCTTCGACCTTGGCCTCGTCACCCACGACAAAGCTTGAGTGCATCCAAGTGATTTTGCCGTCCTTGCCCACCAGATAAGCCGTCGGCATCTTGGCGGGGCGGTAGCGCTCGGCGATCTTGGACTCCGGGTCGTGCAGCACCCGCAGGCTCAGCTTGGTCGCGGCGATAAAGCGCTTGAGCACGTCGGTCTCTTCGTCCACGCTCACGGTCAGGATGTGAAAGCCCTGGGATCCCAGCTTTTTCTCCAGGGCGGCATAGCGCGGCAGGCTCAGCTTGCACGGCTCACACCAGGTCGCCCAAAAGTCCACCAGCACGACTTGGCCGCGCATTGCACTGAGGTCATAGGCTTTTCCGTCCATGAGCGCGCCTTTGACCGGCGGGGCGACTTGATTCAGCGCAGGGCCAGCCGCCAAGGGCTGCAGCGGGGTCGCTCCGTCGAGTTGGGGGGCGCCGAGGAGCGCGAGACAGGCAACGGCGGTCAGCAGGGGTGCGATCATCGCGAATTCTCCTTGGGGAATGTGCCCGGGCGCTGAGCCAAGGCCGTGTGCACAACGCGCGAGCTGCCGCGGCTACTCAGCAGAACTCAAAACGCGCACTGCAAGCCGGCCTCTAGCATCGACATCTGCCTCTCCGGCAGCCAGCGGAAGTCTTCGAATTTCTGCCACATCCAGTCGTACTTCAGGTCGAGCTGCCAGGTGCGGGTGCTGCCCAGGCCCCCCAGATCGATGGCCGCCTTGAGGCCGACCAGGTTGCCGTAGAGGGCGCCGAGCTCGCGGTCGATGGTCATGTAGCGCATCGGCCGGTCGTAGACGGATTGGTAGAAGCTGGAGCCGCGCTGTTGATAGACGCGGTCGCGCAAGCGCAGGCTGAGCCAGTCGGTGGGCGCGTAAGTCGCAGTTAGCTCACCGGTGTGGCTGAGGAGGCCCCAGGAATCGCTGTAGAGCCGATAGCTTGCGCCCGCAAACCATTGGGGCGTCAGCGAGCCGCGCAATTCCGCTGCCAGCGCCTGGCGCACCCGCAGATCCGGGGCTACTTCCGGGCCTGAGGTGCCGTCGGCAAAGTGCACGTAGCGGTAAACGCTAGACTGAAAGCCATCTAGCACGCCCACAAAGCCAGAAAACTGCGCCACCCAGCTGCGGCTCAGCACCTGAGTCCAAGAGGCGGTCAGCGCGTGGCTGTCCAGCCGCCTTGAGAAGGTGGGGTCATGGGCGCGGCCGACGTCGGAGCCGGTAAAGCTGTAGGCCAAGCTCAAAGTGGTGTTGCGCTTGGCGAATTCGTCGCTGATGGCGATGGATCCGGTGGCTGAGGAATAGTCATTCTCTTGCGAGTGAACTGCACCCAGCGTGAGCTTGAGAAGGTCGCGGCGCGTCGTTACAGAACCACCGTATTCCTGGCGGTTTTCCTGAAAGTATCCCTTGGCCGTGGCGGCACTGACCACATCGACGGAAGCACAAGTCATCATGTCGATCGCCGCGTGCCCGGCAACCGCCCAGTGCTCGCCAAGCTCGGCAGAGACGTTGACCGTGGGGGTGACGATGCGGTTGTTGTCATTATCCGTATAGTAGTTCGTCCTTGTTTCTGCGGACATGCCAATGGGGGTGGGCGGCTCGACGGGCTCACTGGGCTCAGGCGCCGGCACGAATTCCACAACGGGGTCGACCGCGCCGGCCTCGTCCACAGCAGCAGTGCTGGTATGCGGAGGAGCCACGGCGGCTGGGTGAGCGGGGCCTTTGACTACGGACCGCGGCGCGGCAAAGGCCGACACGCAGGTCAATTGCCCGAGCATGGCCAAAGCGAGCCACAGACAAGGCCGAGACAGCGGTGTTGCTGAGACTAGTTGCACCCGCAGCCTCCGCCGCCACCGCCAAAGCCGCCCGCGGAGCCTTCTCGGTACTGAAAAGCGTGCTGTTCCAAGTCTTTTTCGCCGCCGTTGCGCCCCAGGACCATGCAGCGATGGGCGAGGCGCTGGCGCTGCCACGGCTCCACACGCACACACCCTGCAGTCGCCATGGCCAGCAGCCCAAGGGTCCAGAGCGCACGTCGCACGCGCCAGCGGCGAGCCCCAAAGGCCAGCAATAGGCCTGCAAAAAGCGGCAGAATCGCTGGAGAAGCCTGCGGAGCGGCCGAACATCCAGGCGCGGGCGGGTCGCCATGGACGACGGAGCCACTGCCGACAAATACTTGCGCCGAGGGGTCAAAGGAGCTGCCGCTGTCCGTGAGCGCTGGCCCGGCGTCTTTGGCAACAGAACTAGCGCTATCCGCTCCTGTTTCGGCGCCCGTTTGCCCGCCATCCGTGGCTGCGTCCTCGGCAGCTGTGTCCGCAGGTGGAATGGCGCTATCGACTGCTGCAACGTCCGGGGCTGAGGTGTCGGCCGGCGAGGAACCCGCGTCGGCGCCTGTGGTATCGGTGGATCCCGCATCGGCAGGCCCGGTCTGGCTCAGGGGGCAGCCGGTGCATCCCAGGGCTTTGACCTTGGCAGGGTCGGTCAAGTTGGCGCAATTACAGCAGGCTATCCCTGACCCCGGCTTGATATTGGCGTCCGCGTCGTTGCAGTCTTGGCTCGCGGGCACGCCGTCTTTGTCATTGTCTGGATCCGGGGGCGCGGTGGTGCAGGTGGAGACGCCGCAGGCCTTGCCGATGCACTTGTCGTTGTCGTCGCAGTCGTAGGCCTTGGTCCAGCCATCGCCGTCGGCGTTGTTGGCGGATACAACCCCAAGTTTATTGACATTCTTGTCGTCAGAATCAAGGGGGCATTTGTCGAGGTGGCAGTACTTGATCGCCTTGGACTTGTTGACCACATAGCCGTCGTGGTCGCAGTCGCAGCCCTCATTCCAGGCGCAAGAAGCCCCTGTCTTGACGTCGCAGGAAGTCGGCTCGACCGCGAG
>CAXNCS010000094.1:0-3796 GCA_964201005.1 Myxococcota bacterium | reverse complement strand
CCAGCGCCCGCCCCGGCGCCGCCGCCGTCGGACGGAAAGAAGGATGAGCCGCCGCCCGCGCCGCCAAGCGATCCGCCGCCGGCGCCAGCTCCGCCGCCTTCGGACGACAAGAAGGAAGAGCCGCCGCCGCCGCCGCCAAGCGATCCGGCCCCGCCTGCCCCGCCGAGCGAAGAGAAGCCAGAAGAACCGCCACCGCCGCCACCCGGCGCCTAGAGCGCCTAAGGAGCTGATCATGATCAAGCGCCATTGGTTTCAAGCGATGATGGCTGTGGCCGTGCTGCTGACGCTGGTCAGCGCGGGGAGTGCTTTTGCCCAGGCCAAACAGGGCAAAATCAAAGGCAAAGGCGACGGAAACATCCGCGTCAACGACGCCGACCGCGCGGGGGTTGAGGACTTGGGCGTGGCCAACATCGAAGGGCGGATCTACAAGCCGTCTGTGTTCTACGTGCTGGCGCGCGGCGAAGTCCAGTATCAGGGCATTGAATTTCGCCAGGATTTTACGGACAAGATCGTCAAAGGCGCCAAGAAGCGGCCTTTCTGATCGGCGCGCTCTGCCAGTTGCGGGCTGCTGCCCCAGGGCTCAATGGCGACCGATTTTGGCGTACAGCGCTTGAAGCACCGGCGCCGGCACCAGCGGGCTGACATCGCCGCCCAGGCTGGCCACTTCGCGCACCAGGTTTGACGACACAAAGAAATGCGACTTCTCGGTCATCAGGAACACCGTCTCTAGCTGCGGCGAGAGCAAGTTGTTCATGGTCGCCAGCTGAAATTCGTACTCAAAGTCCGCGACGCCGCGCAGGCCGCGCAAGACCGTGGTGGCGCCCTGGGCCTTGGCGGCTTCGATCATCAGCCCCTCAAACGTCACGACCTTGACCCGCGGCTCGCCGGCAAAGACCTCTTCGATCATCGCCCGGCGCTCATCCAGGCTGAACATCGCTTTTTTGTTGACGTTGTGCGCCATGGCCACGACCACGCGGTCAAACACCCGCAGGCCGCGCTCTACCAGGTTGACATGGCCGATGGTCAGGGGGTCAAAGGAGCCGGGATAAAAGGCAATGGTGGGGCGCTTGCTCAAGAGGGCTCCGGGGGCCAAGAAGGCCGACAGCTGCGAAGACGGGATTATGCGGCCGGTTTTGGCTTGCGGCGCAGGAGCTTTCGCACCAAGGCGACCAGGATCAGCGTGGCGAGCAGAATGGCGCCAACCGCCATCACCCAGCCGATGATCACGTAGACCTCATAGCCAATCAGCATTTGGATGCGCACCAGCAAGCCCCAGCCCACTTCCTTGAGCTGCTGGCCCAGAGAAGCATGGAGGGGAAGCGCGGCGATCACCGCCTCTGAGGACATCTGGGTGCCCGGATTCTCCGGGTGGTCGAGCTTGGCGTCCAGGGTGGCAGAAAGGCGAACGGAAAAGCGCTCTTCCACGTCATCCGGGCTCTGGTGGGTGAACTCGATGGCCAGCTGGCCGGTCACTTCGGTCATGGTGCGCGACACGGCGCCGATGGCGGGTTGGCTGTCGCCGACTTCGCGGTAGGTGCCACCGGTCTTTTCTGCCAAAAGGCGCAGGCGATCCAGGTCGTAGGGGCTGGTGACCACACCGGGGCGGCGAATACCTACAGCGTAGAAGCGCACCCCGGCGGCGCGGGCCATGCCGATCCACTGCTGGGCCTTGTCGTGAAACACCGTCTGCATCAGGGCCACGCGCTTGGTGAGCACTTGCTCGCGCTCGATGCAGCGGCGGAGATCGACGGCGAGGCGGTGGCGCTCGATCATCTGCTGGCGGTCGTTCATCGCGGCGAGGCGGTCGACATTGGCTTGGGCCGAGGCGTCAAAGGCATTGCACGGCGGAGGCGGATGGTCGGCGCAGGTGCTCAGGTCCCAGACCCAGCCGTCGCGGCCGTCGCTGAGAAGGACAATGGCCTTGTGCGAGCCCTCTTTTCCGTCGCGCAGCAGCAGTTCCAGGGCGCGATCGACCGCCGAGTGCTCAAAATCGACCGGCAGGCCCTTGAGCTTGGCATCTTCGCGCTCTTGCTTGTTGCGCTCGTATTCCTCTTTGCCAAAGGTGCCAAAGCCGTCGAGCGCGCCGCCAGGGGTGCCGCAGTAGCGCCCCACATCCCAAAAGGGCGGTCCAAGGTTGAACGGGCGCGGAAAAGCCCCGGCAAAGGGCTGGTTTTTGGCCAGAGAGGCGACCTTACCGGCGTCGCTCTGCAGGCCGCACAGGTCCGTGCCGGGCTCGATGGGCGGCGTCTCTTTGCCGGGCGGCGGACCCAGGGTGATGGCGCCACCGGAGCGGGCTTCGCGGCGCGCATCCTGGCATTTGCTGAGGAATTCCTTGCTTTCAATGTCGACCAGGCGGCTGTCGAGGTTGCGCAGTCCGGTCGCCTGATAGACGCGATCGTTGTACCAGACCAGATTGACCCGATCGCCTTTGCCCAGCGGCTTGAAAGCGGCGGCCACCGCGTCTCGAATGCGCTGCTGCATCAGCGGCTCTACGGTGGAGGCGTAGCCCTGTACCACCAGCACGAGATCGAGCCCCACGTCGGCCTCTGCCCGCGGCAGCATCTTGGCGTCTTTGCGGTTGCCCAGGGCCACGCCCTTCTCAAAACTCACGAGCGCTGGGTTGTTTTTGCTGGCAACCGTGGCCTTTTTGCTGCCGTCGAGCACGTCGAGTTTGACGAGGTGCTTGAGTTCGACTGGGGCCCCGCGGCCATCGAGCGCCGTGGCGAGCACTTTGACCTTGGGCCAGGCGCTCACGTCGAGGCGATCGACGCGCAGCTGCGGCAGCACCACTTGCGGCACGGTCGCGACCACTTTAGGGGCCGTGTCCGCCGCGGTCGCCAGCGTTGCGCTGCCCAAGGCCAGGCCCAAAAAGCCGGCAGCGCCAATCAGGTTGGCGAAACGGATAGGGAAATTGAGAGTCCCGCGCGCGGGAATGCGGCTCATGCGCTAAACCGGTAGGCGCGCACGGAATAACCGCCCGCGGAAAGGCGCTGCAACAGGCTGCCATCCGGGCCCAGGAGCTCGGCTTCGACGTCGTACCAGCCGGGAATGAGGTCGTGGAACGGATACGGCGTTTCTGCGACGGCGGCGGCGCCTGGCACGGCGGGAACAGCCGGACCGGTGGCAAATCCGCTGGCGTGGCGCGCGGCAATTCGCACGCTGCAACCTGGCGGAACATCGGGTGCGATCTGCAGTTTCACCGCGGCGCCGGGGCAGAAGCCGTCGCTGCAGTCGCGGATCCACGGCGCCAGGCGCTGGCTGGCGGCAGCGCTGAGACCGACGGCCCCGAGGAGGGTCAAGAAGCTGCGGCGATTCAACTGGGCAGATCGAGGCATGGGTGCAACGATAACAGCGCTTGGCCGCCGCAATCAACCGTTGGCGGACAGCTGGGCGGGCAAATTCACTGCCGGCGCCAGCCCAGCTGTCAGTTGCCGTGGAGCCAGCCGGCGCCGGCCACGACCTGGCCTCCCACGGTGACGAATACTTTGCCCACCGGCCCCACCACCACCTCGCCGACACGCTGGGCGCCACCGAGGCCAGGCAGGGAGCCAAGCTCGACATCGGCCGGCGCGGCCACCAGCAGGGCGTAATCGTCGCCGCCAGCGCCGCAGCACTCAGCGGGTGAAATACGCAGCTCCTGGGCCCACTGCAGGGCCTCTGGCGGCCAATTGGGCGCGGGGAGCTGCAGCACTGCCCCGGCGCGCGAGGCTTGGCACAGGCGGGCGGCGTCCAGCGCCAGGCCATCGGAAATATCTATGCAGGCGAGGCGCATGCCCTGATCGTGCAAGGCCTGCAG
>CAXNCS010000093.1:0-4075 GCA_964201005.1 Myxococcota bacterium | reverse complement strand
AGACACGCATCCCCCGCCGTGCAGGCGTCGCCATCCGCGTCGCAGGCGCTGCCATCGGCTTTGGCCTGCAGCGCGCAGCCCTTCTTGGGGTCACAGCCGGCCTGGGTACACGGCCCGACCTCCTGACCGCTGCAATCGGGCGCCGTGCCTGGAACCGGGGCGCAAATGTACGGCAGCGCGGCCTTGTCGCAGAACCATTTGCCCTGGCAGAGGTTTTGCCCGCCGCAGTCGGTGTCGCTCTGGCAACCGCAGCCAATTTCCGCACCGGCACTGCATTTGCCGCCGGCACACGCTTCGCCAGCGGTGCAGGGGTCGCCGTCATCGCACAGGCCTTTGGCTGCGGCCTTGTCGCCGGTGACCGCTGGCTCTTCATCCGTCTGGCCGTCGCAGTCGTCGTCCTGGCCGTTGCAGCTCTCCGGTTGCGGCGCCTTGGCGTCACACCCGCCGCTTGCGCAGCTCCACACGCCCGCGCACTTGCCGATGACGAGGCCGTTGTCGTCGATCGCCGGGGCAAAACACGGCGTGGTCCAGCCTTTGGCCGCGGCGGTGGCCCCGCAAGCGCACTGCTGGCTGTCGGGCAGGCAGCTCAGCACGACCTCGCCTTCCGCGGTGGTGCGGGCCGCGCAGTGCGATCCCTCTGCGCATTCGCCCGCCTCGCTGCACGGCAACTGGCAGAACCAGCCGTGGGCGCCCACCGGCTCGCCCAGGCCCACGCAACTCGCGCTGGGGTCAAGGCAATCGTTGGAGACACTGCACGGATCGCACACGCCGCGGTCCCCCGGGGGATGCAGAGGCGCGGCGTCTGGCCCGCCGGCGAGGACCACATCTGGCGCCGCAGCCGGCCCCGGGTCTGCCTGCGCAATGTCTGCGTCGGGTCCTGCGGTCGTGTCGGACTGAACCGCGGTGTCGGCCGGCCCCTGGACCACCTCCGCAGCGGGGTCTTCGCAGCCCAGCAGCGCTAGCAGCACCGCCAGCGGCACGATGGACCATCTTGTCCGGTCCGCGATGGACCATCTTGTCCGAACCGCCACCGACCTCTCACCGCCCGCCCTTTCGCCAAGACCGCCCCACCGATTCCGCTGCGCCGTCGCTGCCATGGTAGCCTCCTTCATCAGCGCACCCACACGTAGCCAAAGGCCTTGAGCGTCTTTCCGCCGTTGTCTGGTTCCCAAGCCGCCTCCGCGTGATTGCCGCAGGCATAGCCGCCGGTACAGCCGATGCCCAGCCAGGAATCCGGCGACGCGCAGTCATTTTCCTGGTTGCTGGCAATGCCAATCCGGCAGCGGGCAGTATTGATCCCCTCCTGATTGCACAACAATTGCAGCGATGAATCGGCCAGAAGCCCCTTCCACGCCAGCCGACCCGCCTTGGTCGCCGCCAGGTTGCCCTTGGTCACCAGAGCGCCCAGCGAGGTCCCCGCCAGCGCCATCACCACGGTCTTGGGCGGCGCCGAGTCCTGGGTCATGCCCACCCGCAGCTCGCTCAGGGGCAGCGAGGCATAGCCGGGCAAGCGCGCTTCCTGTTTATCAAAATCGACCTTTTCGCCGTTGATGGGCGCGGTCGTCGTCCAGGTCGCGGTGGTCTCGCCGGCAAACGTGCTCAGCAGGCCGTCGACCTTCAACACCAGCGTCCAGCCGCCGCCATCGCCGACCATGTCGCAATACGCCTGGAATTTCGCCACTGGCCCCGCGGCACCGTCGGGGTCGAGCCAGTACAAGCCGCTGGCGCTCTGCGGGAGGTTGGCCAAGACCTGCTTGCAAGACAGCGCCGGGGCCAATGCCGTGCCAACGACGCAGCTGCCGGCCTCACAGAACCCGTTGCCGCACACGCTGCCCTGGGGGGCTAAGGCCGCCGTGCAGCCGCTCTTGCTGTCACAACCGTCTGTGGTGCATGGCTTTCCGTCGTCACAGGCAATCGGCGCTCCCGTGCACTTGCCGGCTGAGCACGCGTCACTCTGGGTGCAGGCGTTGCCGTCGTTACACGTGCCGGGCAGAGCGGCGTGCAGGCAGCCCTTGAACGCGTCGCACACATCCAGGGTGCACACCGAGCCGTCGTCGCAGCTGATGGCCTGGCCCTTGCATGCGCCCAGCCCGCAGATGTCGCTGGCACTACAGGCGTTGCCGTCGTCACACGGCGTGCTGTTGTACGCGATCGTGCAGCCTACCAGCGCCGAGCACGCGTCGTCCGTGCACGGATTGCCGTCTTTGCAGCTGACGCTGGCCCCGGCCGTACAGGCGCCGCCCTTGCACTGGTCGCCCAAGGTGCAGAGGCTGCCGTCGCTGCAGGCCGCGCTGTTGGCCGCATGAACGCAGCCCTTTTGCGCGTCGCAGCTGTCTGATGTGCAGGCGTTGGCGTCGTCGCAATTGCTCGCCGGCCCAGGGAGGCACACCCCGCCCTGGCAGCCGTCGCCGCTGCTACAGACCGAGCCATCGCTGCAAGGCGCTAGGTTGGCCAAAAAGCTGCAGCCGCTCTTGGGGTTGCAGCCATCGTCCGTGCAGGGGTTGCCGTCGCTGCACGCCAATGCCGCCCCGGGCTTGCAGCCGCCCGCCGAGCAGGTGTCGCCGCTGGTGCACAGATCCGCGTCATCGCAAGGGTTTTTGTTGGCGCTGTGGCTGCAGCCGCTCTGGCTGTCACAGGCGTCATCGGTGCACGGATTGCCGTCGCCGCAGTCCGTTGGCTTGCCGCCGCTGCACACGCCCTGGCTGCACACGTCCTGGCCGGTGCAGACGCTGCCGTCACTGCACGGGCTCTGATTTGCCGCGAAAACGCAGCCGATTTTGGGGTCGCAGCTGTCGTCTGTGCAGGGGTTGGCGTCGCTGCAAGCAGTGGTCTTGCCGCCCGCGCAGTTGCCGGTCGCGCAGGTTTCGCCGGTGGTGCACGGATTGCCGTCGTCGCACCCGGCGGCGCTGGGGGTGTTCAGACAAGTCCCTCCATTCCCACAACTGTCTACTGTGCAAGGCTTGTCGTCGTCACAGTCGAGCAGGGCACCGGGTTTGCAGGCCCCCGCCTCGCAGGCATCGCCGATGGTGCAGGCGCTGCCGTCGCTGCACGGGCCGCTGGCCGCTGTCGCCGTACACCCGCTCGCGGGATCGCAGGCCTCGGCGGTGCACGGGTTGCCGTCGGCACACGGAATAGGCTTTCCCGCCGCGCAGTTGCCGCTCTGGCAGGTGTCGCCAAGCGTGCAGAGGTCGCCATCGCTACAGGGCAGGGCATTGGCGATGTGGCTGCAGCCGCCCTTGGGTTGGCAACTATCCGTGGTGCATGGATTTGTGTCGTCGCACGGGCTCTGGGCCCCGGGGAGGCATACGCCCCCTTGGCACAGGTCGCCGCTGCTGCACGCGTTGCCGTCGTCGCAGGGGTCGACGGTGGGCGCAAAGATGCAGCCCGCTTTGGGATCGCAGGTGTCGGCCGTGCAGGGGTTGCCGTCACTGCAGGCTTTGGCCTTGCCCGCAACGCAGCCGCCGCCCTGGCATTGGTCGCCCTCGGTGCAGGCGCTGCCGTCGCTACAGGGTGCGAGGTTGGCGGTATGAATGCAGATGGCGGTGGGGCCGCAACCATCTGTTGTGCAAGGGTTATTGTCTGTGCACAGGGCCGCAACGCAGGCTGTTTCGGTCGAATCCCCCGCTGCATCCGCTCCGTCTGCGACATCCCCATCGCCGCTTTCGCCATCGAGCGGGGCGCTGGGTCCTTCGTCGGCGGCACTATCCGACTTTGGTGCGCCGTCTGTGTCCACGTCGACAGACGTATCCAGCGGCCCTGGGCTAGCATCCGTGGACTCGTCCCCCATCACCGCGGACGAATCGCCACACCCTCCGCACCACAGCACGGCCACCATCACGGCGCACCCAAAGGCGCGGCCCAACGCTCCTTGCATCCCCCCTCCCCAAAACTAGCCGCCGCTGCAGAAGAATCTGCTGACCGCGGCAGTGCTTCTGTGGCCGTGGACCGTGCCCACTGCTCTTCGCTCTGGGCGATCCGCGTCGCTGGCCCAGCCTCCCCGCTGGTCCCGCGCTCTGCATTGCCCCCGCAGGCTACGGCCACGGCGGGAGCAGGTCAATCCTTTGGCGGGAAACGA
>CAXNCS010000092.1:0-4123 GCA_964201005.1 Myxococcota bacterium | reverse complement strand
AGACACGCATCCCCCGCCGTGCAGGCGTCGCCATCCGCGTCGCAGGCGCTGCCATCGGCTTTGGCCTGCAGCGCGCAGCCCTTCTTGGGGTCACAGCCGGCCTGGGTACACGGCCCGACCTCCTGACCGCTGCAATCGGGCGCCGTGCCCGGGACCGGGGCGCACTTGAACGGCAGCGCGGCCTTGTCGCAAAACCATTGGCCCTGGCAGAGGTCTTGCCCGCCGCAGTCGGCGTCGCTCTGGCAGCCGCAGCCAATCTCCGCGCCGAGACTGCATTTGCCCGCGGCACACGCTTCGCCGGCGGTGCACGGGTCGCCGTCATCGCACAGGCCTTTGGCTGCGGTTTTGTCGCCCGCGACCGGCGGTTCTTCATCCGTTGCGCCGTCGCAGTCGTCGTCCTGGCCGTTGCAGCTCTCCGGCTGCGGCGCCTTGGCGTCACACCCGCCGCTCACACAGCTCCAAACGCCTGCGCATTTGCCAATGACGAGGCCGTTGTCGTCGATCGCCGGGGCAAAACACGGCGTGCTCCAGCCTTTGGCCGCGGCGGTGGCCCCGCAGGCGCACTGCTGGCTGTCGGGCAGGCAACTCAGCACGACCTCGCCTTCCGCGGTGGTGCGGGCCGCGCAGTGCGATCCCTCTGCGCACTCGCCCGCCTCGCTGCACGGCAACTGGCAGAACCAGCCGTGGGCGCCCACCGGCTCGCCCAAGCCCACACAACTCGCGCTGGGGTCGAGGCAATCGTTGGAGGCACCGCACGGATCGCATACGCCTCGGTCGCCCGGTGGGTGCAGGGGCGCGGCGTCCGGACCGCTGGCCAGGACCACATCTTGCGCCGCAGCTGGCCCCGGGTCTGCCTGCGCGATGTCTGCGTCCGGCGACGCGCTCGCGTCTGGCTGGACTGTGGCGTCGGCCGGCGCCTGGGCCTGCACCACTGCCGCTTCGTCGCAGCCCACCAGCGCCACCAGCGCTGCCAGACACACGATGGACCATCTTGTCCGATGGGCCAGCCCCGCGATCGACCATCTTGTCCCAAGCGCCACTGACCGGCCCGCGATGGACCATCTTGTCCGGACCGCCGCCGACCTCTGACGGCCAGCCCGTCTGCCGAGACCGCCCCATCCATTCCGCTGCGCCGTCGCCGCCATGGTAGCCTCCTTCATCAGCGCACCCACACGTAGCCAAAGGCCTTGAGCGTTTTTCCGCCGTTATCTGGCTCCCAAGCCGCCTCCGCGTGATTGCCGCAGGCATAGCCGCCGGTACAGCCGATGCCCAGCCAGGAATCCGGCGACGCGCAGTCATTCTCCTGGTTGCTGGCAATGCCAATCCGGCAGCGGGCGGTATTGATCCCCTCCTGATTGCACAACAATTGCAGGGAAGAATCGGCCAACAGCCCCTTCCACGCCAGTCGCCCCGCCTTGGTCGCCGCCAGGTTGCCCTTGGTCACCAGAGCGCCCAGCGAGGTCCCCGCCAGCGCCATCGCCACGGTCTTGGGCGGCGCCGAGTCCTGGGTCATTCCCACGCGCAGTTCGCTCAGAGGCAGCGTGGCATAGCCGGGTAAGCGCGCTTCTTGCTTGTCAAAGTTGACCTTGTCGCCGTTGATGGGCGTGGTACTCGTCCACGTCGCAGAGGTCTCGCCGGCGAACGTGCTCAGCTGGCCGTCGACCTTCATCACCAGCGTCCAGCCGCCGCCATCGCCGACCATGTCGCAATACGCCTGGAATTTGGCGACCGGCCCCGCGGCACCGTCAGGGTCAAGCCAGTACAGGCCGCTGGCGCTCTGCGGGAGGTTGGCCAAGACCTGCTTGCACGACAGCGCCGGGGCCAAAGGCGTGCCTACAACGCAGCTGCCGGCCTCGCAGAACCCGTTGCCGCACACGCTGCCCTGGGGGGCGATGGCCGCTGTGCAGCCGCTCTTGCTGTCACAACTGTCTGTGGTGCATGGCTTTCCGTCGTCGCAGGTAATCGGCGCTCCCGTGCACTTGCCGGCTGAGCACGCGTCGCTCTGGGTGCAGGCGTTGCCGTCGTTGCACGTGCCGGGCAGAGCGGCGTGCAGGCAGCCCTTGAACGCGTCGCACACGTCCAGGGTGCAAACCGAGCCGTCGTCGCAGCTGATGGACTGGCCCTTGCATGCGCCCAGCCCGCACAAGTCGCTGGCGCTGCAGGCGTTGCCGTCGTCACACGGCGTGCTGTTGTACGCGATCGTGCAGCCCACCAGCGCCGAGCACGCGTCGTCCGTGCACGGATTGCCGTCACTGCAGCTGACGCTGGCCCCGGCCGCGCAGGCCCCGCCCTTGCATTGGTCGCCCAAGGTGCACAGGCTGCCGTCGCTGCACGCCGCGCTGTTGGCCGCGTGGAGACAACCCTTTTTGGCGTCGCAGCTGTCCGACGTGCACGCGTTGGCGTCGTCACAGTTGCTCGCCGGCCCCGGCAGGCACACGCCGCCCTGGCAGCCGTCGCCGCTGCTGCAGACCGAGCCATCGCTGCAAGGCGCCAGATTGGCCAAGAAGCTGCAGCCGCTCTTGGGTTTGCACGTGTCGTCTGTGCAGGGATTGCCGTCGCTGCACGTCAAAGCCGCCCCGGGCTGGCAGCCGCCGGCCAAACAGGTGTCGCCACTTGTGCACAGATCCCCGTCATCGCAAGGGTTTTTGTTGGCGCTGTGGCTGCAGCCGCTCTGGCTGTCGCAGGCGTCGTCGGTACACGGGTTGCCGTCGCCGCAGTCCGTGGGCTTGCCGCCGCTGCACACGCCTTGGCTGCACACGTCCTGGCCGGTGCAGGCGCTGCCGTCACTGCAGGGACTCTGATTTGCCGCAAAAACGCAGCCGATTTTGGGGTCGCAGCTGTCGTCTGTGCATGGGTTGGCGTCGCTGCAGGCGGTGGCCTTTCCGCCCGCGCAGCCGCCGGTCGCGCAGGTTTCCCCGGCAGTGCAGGGATTGCCGTCGTCGCACCCGGCGGTGCTTGGGGTGTTCAGACAAATCCCTCCATTCCCACAACCGTCTATGGTGCAAGGTTTATCGTCGTCGCAGTCGAGCAGGGCGCCGGGTTTGCAGGCCCCCGCCTCGCAGGCATCGCCGATGGTGCAGGCGCTGCCGTCGCTGCACGGGCCGCTGGCCGCCGTCGCCGTACAGCCGCTCGCCGGATCGCACGCGTCTGCGGTGCACGGGTTGCCGTCCGCGCACTGAACTGGCTTTCCGGCCAAGCAGTTGCCGCTCTGGCAGTTGTCGCCCAGGGTGCAGAGGTCGCCGTCACTACAGGGCAGGGCGTTGAACCCGTGGCTGCATCCGCCCTTGGGTTGGCAACTGTCTGTGGTGCATGGATTTGCGTCGTCGCACGGGCTCTGGGCCCCGGGGAGGCATACGCCGCTTTGGCACAGGTCGCCGCTGCTGCACGCGTTGCCGTCGTCGCAGGGGTCGCTGGTGGGGGCAAAGACGCAGCCCGCCTTGGGTTCGCAGGTGTCTGCCGTGCAAGGGTTGCCGTCGCTGCAGGCTTTGGCCTTGCCCGCAATGCAGGCCCCGCCTTGGCATTGGTCGCCCTCTGTACAGGCGCTTCCGTCGCTGCACGGCGCAAGGTTGCCGGTGTGGATGCAGGTGCCGGCTGGGCTGCATCCATCTGTTGTGCAAGGGTTATTGTCTGTGCAGAGGGCCGCGACGCAAGCTGTTTCTGTCGAATCTCCCGCTGCATCCGCTCCGTCTGCGACATCCCCATCGCCGCTATCGCCATCGAGCGGGGCGCTGGGTCCTTCGTCGGCGACACTATCCGACTTTGGCGCGCCGTCTGTGCCTACGTCGATCGCCGTATCCAGCGGGCCTGGGCCAATATCGGTGGACTCCTCCCCCATCACCGCCGACGAGTCGCCACACCCGCCGCACCACAGCACGGCCACCATCACGGCGCACCCAAAGGCGCGGCCCAACGTTCCTTGCATCCCCCCTCCCCAAACCTTGCCGCCGCTGCAGACGAATCTGCCCATCGCGACTGTGCTTCTGTGGCCGTGGACCGTGCCCACTGCTCTTCGCTCTGGGCGATCCGCGTCGCTGGCCCAGCCTCCCCGCTGGTCCCGCGCTCTGCATTGCCCCCGCAGGCTACGGCCACGGCGGGAGCAGGTCAATCCTTTGGCGGGAAACGA
>CAXNCS010000091.1:0-4326 GCA_964201005.1 Myxococcota bacterium | reverse complement strand
TTTTGCGCCCGGGCCAGCATGTCCTGCCGCGCCCCAGCCTCGGCCTCCAGGTCCTTTTCGACAAACGGGACGCCCTTGAGCTTGAGGTACTCCGCGGCCTTCTTGCAGTAGCCGCACCAGGCCGTGCGGTAGATGATCACTTGGTTGTCCGCAGCTGCCGCGGCCGCGGGCTGGGTCGGCGCCGCTGCAGGTGCTTCCGCCTTGGCCTTGGGGCGAGCCGCCGCGACCTGCGCCTCCAGCTCCTCGCGGGCCACGCTGCGCACCGGGTAGGTCGCGCCCTGCTTCTGGCAGAGGTCGGCGACATACAGCCACGGCCCTTGCAGTGCAGGATCCTCATAGGTCACAAGCACTTGGGTGCGGGCCCCCTCGGGCACTTCTGCCGGGGTGCGCACGGCCTGCAGCTGGCCCGTGGCGGCGGCAAAGTAGCGCAGCATGTGGGCGCCGGCCTGATCGCCAATCGGCGGCGGCTGGGGAATCGCCTGCGGGGCGGCCTGGGTCGCGGGCTCCTCTGGCGCCTTGGAGCACGCAGGGGCGGCGGCAACGGTCAGAAAAGCCAGTGCAAGGCTCAGGATTTTGCGCAAGGTGGTCATCGGCTTCAGCGCCCCGGCTGCGGCGGCGGGGCCTCGGCTGGGAGTTTGTCCAGGGCGTAAGCCAAGTGCGGCGCCCGCTCGTCGACCAGCTGGCGCAGGGCCCGGTGCACCTGCGGATCGGCGGATTCGCTGCTCAGAGCGGTAAAGGCCGCGGCCTGCACCACGGGGGAGCGGTCGTTGAGCGCCGCCAGCAACGCCTCGCGGGCGGTTTTTGCCCCGGACGTGCCGCGATAACCCCCCAGGCCCCGGCACGATTCCGCGCGCAGCAGCTCGGTGCCCAGGCTCAGGTCCTGCAGCAGGCCGGGCAGCACCGCCGTCTCGCCCAGGGTGCCGAGCTCGATGCGCACCGCCACCGCCACCTGGGGCGACTCGTCGTCGACCTGGCGGCGCAGCAACTCCGCGGCTTGATTGCGAAAATCCGCCGTTTTCTCCGTCGACCGGCCGAGCGCCCCCAGCGACTCCACCGCGGCAACCCGCACCATGGGCCCCGAGCTGAGGCCGTGCAAGGCCGCCTGCAGCTTGGGCAATGCCGCCGCGCGCACCTCCAGCGGCGCCGCCGCCAGCCTTGCGACCAGCGCCCGCCGCGCCGCCCGGCTGTCCGTGGTCAGGACACCAAAACAAGTCGCTAGCACGCACGCGCCGCGCTGGCCGCCGGCCTCGCAGTCGCGATCGGCTTCGCAAGCGCGCGATGGCCCCAGACCGTCGACCAGAGTCTTGGCCGCAGCGGCAGCGTCGATCGGCGGGGCAGGGGGCGCCGCCCGCTCACAGCCAGAAAAGCCAAGCGACAGCGTCAGCAGCGAAGCCAATGGCAATAAAGCGCTCAAAAATCCGCGCTGCGGAGCAAATTCCTTCACGCGCTAGCCGCCCAGCACGGTCAGGGCCGCGGCAATGCGAATGCGCTCATCCGGCTCTTCCATGAACTTGCTCAGCATTTCCGCGGCTTCTTTGTCGCCCTTGAGCTTGGCGAGCATGCGAATCGCCGCCATGCGCGCCCGCGGAGGAGCCTGCAGCGCGGTCGACTTCACCGCCACGGCGACCTTGGCCTTGTCGATCTCAAACAGCCGCCGCAGGATGCGCACCCGCAGGTCTTCGTCCTCGGCCCTCTCCAGCAGCTTATTGAGAATCGGCAGTTCCGCCTCCGGCAGCAGCCGCAGGGCCAGCATCGCCTCTTCGCGCACCAGCAGCGAGTTGTCGTCTTTGGCGTTATCCAGCAGAGCCAATTCCAGGAATCCTTCCATGGTCTTGTTCATCTCGCGGGTCAGCTCCAGCACCACCCCGCGCGGCAGCCAGCGCAGCGAGCGCTTCCACACGTCCACCGCCTTGACCACGTCCGACAGGATAAAGCCGCGCACCGCCTCCGAGCGAATACGGATGTCATTGTCATTGAGCGCGTTCTGCAGGCCGGCGCGCACCGTCGCATCCCCCGATTCCGCCAGGGCCCGCACCACGATGCGCCGCACTTCGCTGTCTTTCTCGCGCGTAAAGAACGTCAGGGCCTGATACGCCTCTTTGTGCTTGATCCCGGCGAGAGCCTTGATCAATTCCAGGCGCACTTTCTCGTCTCGCTCGGCCTCCATCGCCTCTTTGAGCGGGCCTACGCTGATGTTGCTCGAGATGTGCCCCAGCACCCGCGCCGCAGCGATGCGTACGCCGGGAATGCCGTCGGCCAGATACTTGTGCATTTCGCCGATTCGCCCCGCGCCGCCGACCCAGCCCAGATAGAACACGCCGGTCGCGCGCACATCGACATCGGTAGATTCCGCCAGGGTTTCCGCTTCTTTCTGCATCGAGCGGTCGCCGGCCCGCGCCAGAATCTCATACACCTGGAACAGCACGTCGGCGTTGGGCCCCTGCTGCAGAATCGGCTTGAGCAGTGCTGCGTCTTCCTTGCTGGCGATCTTGCGCAAAGCCTGAAGGATCTGAAGCTGTTGGGCCCCTTGAGTGCGCACCGCCGCCAGCGCCAGGGCCTTGGACACGCTGCGATCGCCGTGCAGCGCCCGCACCAGCAGCACGCTGTCGACCAGCGCGGGATCCTTGGGCTTGACCGTGGCCAAGTAGGTCACGCCCATGCGCTCATCGGAAGCGGTGCCTAGCTCAATCAGCAGCTTGACCACCGTGTCATTGGCGGCCTGAACTTTGCCAATGGTCTCTAAAGTCTTCTGCTGCAGCACCGGGTCGAGCTTCTTGAGCGCCTTGTGCGCCGCCCCCTGAACCGCCGCGTCCTTGTGGGCCAGCGCTGCGACAAAAAACGCCGTGAGGTACGGACGGTTCATGCTGACCAGCGCCGAGGCGATTTTGTCGTGGGCTTCGTGCTCTTTGTCGGCCAGCACCTGCAAAAGCACGTCCACCGCGTCTTTTTCGGCGACCTCGTCGAGCATGGGCAGGGTCTCATAGGCGCTCAGCACCGGCATGGTCAGGGCGTCAAACATCACCTTCTTCCACGCCGGATCCTTGACCTGGTAGTACGCCGCGGCCACGCCCATGCGCACGGTCCACTGCGGATCGGTGGTGCCATCCTCGAGCTTCTTCTTGAGATCCTTATCGGTCTTGTCAAAAGCGATGCCGCGATAGGCCATGCCGCGGGCCTGAAAATCGGCGCTCTTGAGCCCGGCCTTGACGATGTACAGCGCCTGATCGCGCGGGTTGAGCTTGGGCGGTTCGCCGGGCTTGGCGGCCAGGGCAAATTGCGGGGCGGCACCCAGGGGCAAGGCGACGATCAGGGCGAGGAGCAGGCGGGCCAGGGAGCGCATAGGATTCTCCATTTGCAGGGCGGCGCAGGTCCAAAAGCCGCAGCAGCGCAAGAGCATCCGTCCATTGGCGGGCCGTGTCAACGCTGCCGTGGGGTCGCGGCGGGGCAAGCTCGCGCGGATGGTCCGCTGCCGCCTCTAGCTAGCGCGCTGTGAAGTACCGACGGCCTAATGGTCCGGTTCCACGCCACTCTGACGAGACAATCCATGGAATAGAAAGGAATTGTGCCGATGTTCTGCACGTGGGGTCTTGGTCTCTCCATAGCCCCGCCAGGGCGGTTGAAACCCGCATCGCGATCGCCCAGTTTGGCTGACTGGAGTGAGCAGACCCCTGCAAACGGGCCGATTTTGGCGGGACTCTGGTCGCTGCCGCGCCCTTTTGGCATAGTTCGCCTACCTGCCTTCAGGAGTCCGCCATGGCCGCCCCTCCCGTCGTTCCACCTACCCCAGGCACCGGTGCCACGCCAGCAACGCGGACCTCTGCTCCGGCTCCCGTGGCTCCCGCGCCCATCTCTCCGGCGCCAAGCGCGCCTGCTCCGGCGGGTGCAGTTCCGGCGGGCGCGGAGACGGCGACCCTCAATGCCACGCAGATCCAGTCAGCGATCGCGGCAAAGCTGCCTGATCACGCAGATCTGGCCCAGCCTTTGGCCGCAAAGCTCGGCACCGAGTCGCTGACCCAGCAGCAATTCGACGGCCGCTTTCGCGATCCCGCGCACCTGTACTCCGCGATGGTCAGCGAGTGGCGCGCTGGCCGGGCAGACGGCGAATTCGTCAAAGCCTTCGGTCAGCCCGATCCCATCGCGGTGCAGAAGTTCGCCGATGTCGACGCCGAGGCGTACCTGGAAGACCCAACGGTCAAGGACCGCTTCTGGCAAGACGTGGCCGGCGCCCTGCAGTCGACGATTACTGTGCGCAGCCGGGTGTTCCCGGTGATGACCGCCAAGTCGTACGCCTACAGCATGAAGGGCACAAAAATCCCGGCTGCCCAG
>CAXNCS010000090.1:0-4547 GCA_964201005.1 Myxococcota bacterium | reverse complement strand
AGGTAGCGAATTGGCGCGGGGGTTGCGGCGGGACGTGGCGCTGCTGGGGCTGTTGGCGCCGGTGGCGGACCTGGCGGGGTGCAGCGCTGCTGCGGTGTATCTGAAGGGGCAGCCGCGGGATGGGAAGGCGCCGGTTGTCGAGGGGTTTGAGCCCACGGCGTTGGGGGCGCTGGGGCCGCTGGTGCAGCCGCCGTGGGCGCGGTTGGCCCAGGCGGTGAAAGCTAGCGGGGATCCAGAGTTGCGCGGGGAGTGCGGGCGCGTGGTGCGAGAGGTGGTGCTCGAGCTGCTGGTGCAGCCCGATTGGGACCAGCTCGGCGGTGTGGGCCAGTGGCAGGCGCTGGTGGCGGCGTGGATGGAGGGCCGGTCGTGGCAGGTGGAGCTGGCGGAAGCCGCGATTGCGCGGCTGTGTCCGGAGAAGGCAACAGATGCGCAGAGTTGTGAGCGGGCGGCGCTGTTGGGTATGGGCCTGGTGGCGCTGGCGCCACTGGCGGCTGAGGCGGAGCGGCGGCAGGTGGCGGTGATTCGGGGTTGGGATGTGGTGGCGAAAGCGGCCAGAGGCATGGTGGAGCAGGTAGAAGCTCAGGAACAGGCCTTGAAGCTGCCGCCGCCAGTCGTGAAGAAGCCGCGGCCACGCCGGCATCGCAAGGGTGTAGACGAGCCTGTAATAGTCCAGCTGAGCCTAAGCTCGGAGTCGATTGCTGAGCCGCCAGTACTCAAGTTGCCGCTGATTTCCGCGGCGGCTGGTCGGCAATGGCGAGCCATTGCGGCTCGAGCTACTGAGCAGCAAGTCGCCCAACGCCAGCGATACTTGGTGCTGTTTGGCGAAGGAGGGCAGTGGTTCCGCCGGTGGCGGAACAGGCCGGAGGTGGATGGCGGCCAATTGGCGCGGCTGCACCATGTGCGCTGGGAGCTGGCGCTGTGGACGCACGCGCAGGCCCAAATCCTCAGGAGCAAGGGGAGGTTTGAAGAGGCGTTTGCCAAGTACGGCGAAGCGGCTTTGGCGTATGAGGCGCTGCTGGCGGGGGATCCATCGCGTCCAGACGCGTATGAGCTTGCGTGGACGTTGGCGGAGTGCTGGTATTGGGCGGGGGTGGAGTGCAGGGCGCTGCGGGACAAGGAAGGCAACATAGTTGAGTTTGAAGGTGGGTTGGCCCCTACTCCTATGGATAGAATAGAAATCGTCAAGAAGTCCTGCGTTAACATGGAGAAGTCGATCGCCTACTACAACAAGGTGCGCGACTGGAAGGGTCCGCGGACCCGCGACGACAAGGGCGCGCCGTTGGACTACACCGAGCCGGCAGCGTTCTCGGCGATCGACTCGTCCGAGCGGGTTTTGGAAGCGAAGGCCACCTATCCGAAGGGGGATCGGGAGCGGGTTGACGCGATGTCGTTGCCGTCGATTCGGCCGAGTGACAAGCAAGATGACGACGATATCAAGGCGGTGGAGAACGAGAAGGCCGTCAAGCGGGTCATACGCAAGCAGATCCACCCGTTGGCGGTCGAGTGGATCCTAGCGGCAGATGGGTACGTGGCGCTGTCAGAGAAGTATCCGAACGTGGAGGATCCGGGTCGGCCGTGGAAGTTTGCGCTCAAGGCAGCAGAACTGCTCTACAAGAACCGCCATTTCGATCCCTGGCCGGAGGGTGCGACGGCTAGGACGCCTGCGGAATTCTGGTCGGCTCGGCTGCGGTTTCGGCGGATTTTGGAGCGGTTTCCGGGGACTGTGGCGATTGAGGAATCGGTAAGACGGCTGCTAATGTCGTATGCCCTTGAAAAGGATCCGGCGGCGTCGGTGGAATTCATCAAGGAAATGCAGGCAAAGGGCCGGCTGCAGCCTCCTATGCATCCACGATGGTCGCCGGGGCGTAACGCGGAAAAAGCGAATGATCTGAAAGAGAAGGCCGCCAATCTCGAAACTGCCTCACTGGCGTTGGCTAGTCGAGCCGACCGGGCAGCCGGTCTAGCGGAAGCTCGGGCACTCTACCTCAGCGCCGGCGACGCGTACCTACGTCTTCGCTATCATTTTGAGAGGGTTGTCACCAAGGCCGAGGCTATCCTTGCCGCATTCTGGATGCAGTATCGGGCAGAGGCCTGGGACAAGTGCATTGCAGCCTCGGACCTTGCTGAGGAAATCCTCCGAGAAGCCCTCCAACGCCCCGAATTCGCGACCCCACCGGCCAGGTCGCCGCGGCGAGCGACCAAACAGCAGCGCGAGGATGCCCGCGATGCGCAAGCCACGTTTGACCGCGGGCGCCGCGAGTTGTTGGACCATTTGACTAGGTTCCTGAAGCTCCGCGCCGACCTCCACCAGAAGTTGGCCCACAGCGAGGCGACCGCCAAGGATTACCTGGCCATTTACGAAATCGACCCGCGAGGCCCGCAAGCAGCGTCCGCTCTCACCACCGCCGCCCGCCTCTCCGCCGCCCTCGACAACCTCCCCCAAGCGATCACCCTGACCGAGCGCCTGATCCACGATTTCGCCAACGATTCAGCACAAGCACAGCGCGTCCAAGACGCCGCCGCCAACCTCGTCACCCTCCACCGCCAAGCCAAAGACCCAACCGCCGAACTCGCCGCCCTGACCGCATTCGTCACCCGCCACAAAGCCGACAAGTCGGCCTCCGGTCGCGTCTTCCACGCCCTAGCCCGCACCGCGGAGCTACAATCCGACCTCGGCCAAGCCGCCGGAGCCGCCGCGACCCGCAAGCGCATTGTCGCCACCTTCGCCTCCCGCGCCCTCCCGCGCGACGCCGCCCCCGAAGCCAGGATCGCCGCCCAAGCGGCGCTCGACCTGCTGCAACCCCAGGTCCAAGCCTTCCTCGCCACCCAGCCCGACGCCACACAACTCCCCAACGTGCAGGCCGATCTCGCCCGGCTCGTCACCGCCACCCAGGCCGTCGACAGCTACGACGCCCCGCTAGTCCACGCCTCAGCCGCGGCCCTGCGCTCGCGCCTGCGCCGCCACGTCGCGCTGCAAGCCCGCGCCGCCGCGCCAGAACTCGCCGCCCAGCTCCAAGCCGCGGCCGTAGCCGACCTGACCCACCTGCTCAAGACCCAGCCCGCGAACGCCGAGCTCCGCCAGGAACTGCACTACTACCAGCCCGACCTTACCCCGCCCGCAGGCTTTGGCCTGGTCGCCGAGTTCGACCCGCAGGGCACGCTGCCCCTGGCCATCGAACTGCCGGCACCCGCTAGCGATTCTGCAGTGGCCGCCCCCTTCAACCAGGCCCTGACCCTCTACCGCGCAGGCCAAACCGACCGCGCCATCGCCGCCGCCCTTCGCGCCGTGCAGCTCGATCCAGCCCACTCGCGGTCCAAAGTCCTCCTGTCCACGCTACAGCTCCGCAGCGGCAACCCAACCGGCGCGCTGGCGACACTCGACGCCGGCCTTTCGGCCCGGCCGACCGACGTCATGCTCCTGGCCCAGAAGGTGCTGGCGCTGGCGGCGCTGGGGAAAACGCCGGAAGCGCTGAAGGTAGCCCAAACAGCGCTGCGCCTGGACATCAGCAATCCCGAGCTTCAGCGCGTGGTTGGCGATGTCCATCGGCTCGCTGGCCGCGACGGTCTCGCCGAACTGGCTTACGACATGGCGCGCTCGGTGTACGTGGACTACATGGCCGAAATCGACGAATCGGGCCGCCTGATGCGCCAATACGAAGACCGCAAGCTCCGCAGTTACGGCACCCTGCAAGGGGTCGACGCCGAAGCCCTGCCGCGCGACGCCGGCCTGGCCCACCTGACCGCCGCCACGGCAAAGCTAATCCTGTGGAAGCCCTTGCGCCCCGACCTGCAAGCCACCCGCGACGAACTCGAAAGCGCGCTCAAGCTCCGCCAAGACGCCGCCGAACTCCACGCCGACCTTGGCGCGGTGCTGCTGGCCCTGGGCGACCGCGCCGCACTGCCGACGCTGCACAGAGCCCTGGAGCTGCGCCAGGGCGATGCGCGCTTGCTCAACAACCTGGCTCTAGCCCTGCGGATCTCAGGCCAAGCCCAGCGGGCCCGCGAAACCTTGGAGCAGGCCCGCCTTGCCGACCCGCAGCTGCCCGCACCGCTGTACAACCTGGCGCTGCTGCGGCTGGATGCGCTGCGCGACGCCGGCGGCCTGGCGGAAATTCGCGCGCTCTTGGGTCAATTCAAGCAGCTGCGCGGGCCAACACCCAAGGGTCAGGCCGATCCCGCCGATGCGCTGCTGGCCGAGGCTGAAGCGCTGCTCGCTTGGCGGGTGTCTATAACACCATGAATATACGTGAATATGCCATGCTATGACCGATCGCCAAGGCCGCCTGTGCGTACTTGTGCAGCAGTACCAGATTCCGTACACTGAGGGCCTTCGGAGGTTCGCCATGTCCCTGGTCAGCGCCACAGAGGCCCGCAAGCAGTTGTTCAGATTGGTCGATGCCGTGACGGAAAACGGCGAGCCCATCCTGATCACTGGTCGACGCCATAACGCCGTGTTGGTGGGCGAAGACGACTGGAAGGCCATCCAGGAAACGCTGTATCTGTCGCAGATTCCTGGAATGGTGGCGTCCATCCGCGCAGGCATGGCC
>CAXNCS010000089.1:0-4626 GCA_964201005.1 Myxococcota bacterium | reverse complement strand
GTCGCCAAGCGCATCACGGAGACCGATCTGCTGCGCGACATTGGCGTGAACAACATCAACATCCTCGATCTCGCGGTGACACCCAAGGCGCCGGTGCGGCCCAACGTGCGCTTAAGTCTGATTCTGGGTGGGCTTTTGGCGCTGCTCGTGGGGGTGGCGGTGGCGTTTGGCGTCGACGCTCTCGACAACACCGTGAAGAATCGTGAAGACGTAGAGGGCCTGCTACATGTGCCGTGGTTGGGGTCCATTCCGACCTTTCAGGCGATCAATCCCAAGGAAGGTCTGCCAGTTCCAGAGGATCGCATCGACCTGTATGTGCACTACCGGCCCAATTCTCTAGCGGCTGAAGCGGCGCGGGCAGTGCGCACCAACCTGCTGTTTATGCGCCCCGATAACCCGGCTCGCTCGATCCTCATTACCTCGGGCTCGCCGCGCGAAGGCAAGTCGTCGACCTCGGCCACTTTGGCCATCACCTTGGCCGCCTCGACCGGGCGGACGATCTTGGTGGATACGGATCTGCGCAAGCCGCGTCTCCACAAGCTGTTTGGCGTGCCCGGCGGCCAGGGCGGCCTGACCAGCTATCTGCTGAGCCACTCGCCGGTCGACGAATTCATCTGCAAGACCGACGTGCCCGGCTTGGACTTCATGCCCTGCGGACCGCTGCCGCCCAATCCCGCCGAGCTGATGCACTCCGATCGCTTCTTGACCCTCAAAGAAGAGCTGACCGCCAAATACGAAGTGGTGCTGTTCGACTCATCGCCAGTGGGCTTGGTGACCGATCCGCTTGTGCTCGCTTCCATGTGCGATGGCGTGGTGGTCGTGGCGCACGCTGACCAGACCCGCCGCGAGTCGCTCCGCAACACGTTGGGCGCGCTCAAGAGCGTGGGGGCTGAGGTCTTGGGCGTGGTGCTCTCTCGCTCCACCCACCTGACGGGCGGCTACAATTACTATTACGGCGGCAAGGCTTATGGCGGTGACGGTGACGATCAGCGCTACGGCTACCGCTACCGCTACCGCTATCGCTACCGCCGCGACCCAGATCAGGGCGACGACAACGGCGAAGGGGACACGCCGGCGGGCAAGAGCTAGGCCGCAGAACGCGTCGCCCGATGGGGCTGTCCTTCTCCGGATTCGGCGTGCGCTTCTTGGGCGGGCGTTGACCAACGGCCCCCCGCTGGGCGATGCTTTAGGCCGAGCGCCCGATGACAAGCTCAACGTGCCGGGCGCCCTCAGCGAGGCTGCCCTGCAAGCCTAGGCCTGTCGCGGCAGAAGGTTGGAGTCTGTATGGACAAGGTTATCGGCATCGACCTGGGCACCACCAATTCGTGCCTGGCTATCTTTGAAGGCGGCGTCGCCCAGGTGATCCCCAATCCAGAAGGGTCGCGGACCACGCCGTCCATGGTCGCCTTCACCCCGGATGGCCAGCGCCTGGTGGGCAACATCGCTAAACGCCAAGCGATCGCCAATCCGGCCAGTACGGTGTTTGCCACCAAGCGGATGATCGGCCGCAAGTTCAAGTCGCCAGAAGTCGAGCGGATGCAGATGACCGCGCCGTACAAGATCGCCGCGGCCGACAACGGCGACGCCTGCGTGGTCGTGCACGGGCGTCGCTACACCCCGCAAGAGATTGGCTCGTTTGTGTTGCGTCAACTGCGCGAATCGGCTCAGGAATACTTGGAGCAGGGCATCAAGGAAGCGGTGATTACGGTCCCTGCGTACTTTGACGATGCTCAGCGCCAGGCGACGCGCGACGCCGGCCGACTCGCCGGGCTCAACGTGCTGCGGATCATCAACGAACCGACCGCTGCGGCCCTGGCCTATGGCATCGGCGCTGATGCGGCGGGTACGATCGCGGTGTACGACTTGGGCGGTGGCACCTTCGATATTTCGATCCTCGAGTATTCTCAGGGGGTGTTTCAGGTCAAGGCTACCCACGGTGACACCTTCTTGGGCGGCGAGGATGTCGATATCCGCCTGATGGACATGCTGATCGACGGCTTTGGCCAGGAGACCGGCATCGACCTGCACGCCGATCCGGTGGCCCTGCAGCGCCTCAAAGACGCCGCGGAACGCGCAAAGGTGGAGCTGTCAGCCGTAGAAGAGACTGAGATTTCACTGCCTTTCTTGACCGCTGACGCCTCTGGCCCGCGCCACTTGCGCCGCCGCCTGACCCGCGCTGAGCTGGAGTCGATCTGCCAGGACTTGATCGAAGCCACCATAGGCCACTGTCAGGACGCGATGACCGCCGCCGGTCTACAGCCCCCGCAGATCACCGATGTGCTGCTCGTGGGCGGCATGACCAAAATGCCGATGGTGCAACGCGAAGTCGCGCGGTTCTTTCAGCGCCAGCCCAACCGCTCGGTCAATCCGGATGAAGCGGTCGCCGTCGGTGCGGCGATTCAAGGCGGCATTCTCGCGGGCGATGTCGGCGAGGTCTTGCTGCTCGACGTGGTGCCGCTATCCCTGGGCATTGAGACCTCAGGCGGCATGATGACCAAGCTCATCCCGCGCAATGCGACGGTGCCGTGCACGCTCACGGAGATTTTCACCACGGCCGAAGACTACCAGCCGCTGGTCAACCTCCACGTGCTGCAGGGCGAGCGCCCTCTGGCCGCGGACAACACCAGCCTGGCGCGGTTTGAGCTCGTCGGTATTCCCCCGGCGCTGCGCGGTGTGCCGAAGATCGAGGTCACGTTTAGCATTGACGCCAACGGCATTCTCTCCGTGGCCGCCCGCGATCTGGGGACGAAGCGCGAACAGCAAATGCGTGTCCGGGCGACTTCAGGTCTGACCGAGTCGGCGATCGAGCGCATGCTGGCCGAGGCCGAGCAGTACCAGGACGCCGACCGCGTCAATGTCGAACTGGCGGAAATTCGCAGGCGTATTCAAGGGTTGGTCTATACGACCGAGCGCTCGCTGGCGGAGTCGGCCAATTACCTGACGGAAACCGAGCTGGGCCAAATCCGCGCCGACTTGGAGAATGCCCGCCGGGCGATGGACTCCGCGGACCTGTTCCGCATCCAGCAGGTGCTCAAAGACTTGGAAAAATCGGCCTTCCGTATCACTGAAGTGATGTACAAGGACTTTGCCTGAGCCGCGCCGCCCCAACCGCGCCGCTGAACGGCCCCGCCTCGCCTTTGCCACCCATGCAGACCTACCAGCCCGACCACTACCGCGTCCTTGGCGTGCCGTTTCAGGCCGATGCCGCGGCGCTGCGCGAGGCCTATCGCAAGCTGTCGCGGGTCTATCACCCGGACCGCCATGGCGGATCTCTGCATGCGACCAACTGTTTTCAGCTGATCTCCGGTGCATGGACGGAGCTGAGCGATCCCGCGCGCCGCGCCCACTATGACCGGCTGCTGGCCCTGCGCGATCCGCTGCGGCTGGTCGACGATCCGCGGGCAGAGCGGGCCTTGGATGTGCTGGACCTGGTGGTCAAACGCCTGAGTCGCAAGCCGCAGGCCCTGCCGGCACCGCGCCGCGGCCGGGATTTGCGCGTGCGCCAGACTTTGCCCTTTGCTGTGGCTGCTCTGGGCGGGCTGTGGCAGGTCGAGGCCGAGCTCAGCAGTCCGTGCGTCCCCTGTCGCGGAGAAGGCACCGTCGATCCAGCGGCTAATCCGGTGTGCCACGTTTGCCAGGGCGTGGGCAGCGTCAAGCACGGCCTGCGCCGCGAGGCGGGCAGCTGCGGCTTCTGTGGCGGCCGCGGCGCGGTGCTATTGGCGCCGTGTGGCACGTGCGGCGGCGCCGGCGTCGTCAGTGACAAGCGCCTGGTCGCCGTGCAGGTTCCCGCCCGCTGCGCCACTGGAGCCCTGTTGCGCGTGCGCGGCGGCGGTGAGCGCGGCGCTGGTCCGCAGGACGTCGGCGACCTTCTCGTTGAGGTCAGCGTGGCCCCCCACGCCCTCCTGCGGCCTGAAGGCGACGACCTGCACTGCCGCGTGCCCCTGACCTGGCGGCAGGCTCTACAGGGCGGGCGAGTGGCCGTGCCGACCCTGGAGGGCGCAGAGTGGTTGAGCCTGCCCCACGGCGCCCGCACCGGCCAGGTCGTGCGCATCGCCCAGCGCGGCTTGCCCAAGGCCCAGGGCCGCGGAACCCTCCATGTGACCTTGGAGATCGATTTTCCCGAGCACCTGCCGGCCAGCCAGCGCGCCGAGCTTGAGCGCCTGATGGACCACTGGGGCGACGCGCCGTTTGAGCGGGCCCTCAGCTACGCCGCGGCGGTCACGGCCCTGCCGCGGCCCTTCCCATCGTGACACGCCCGCCGCCGCCCAGCGTGGGCCAGCTGGGCGAACTGCGGCTGCTGCGCATGCTGCGGCGGATTTTTGACCTGGGGGCCCAGGCCGACCCCGCCGTGCAAGTCGACAACGGCGACGACGCCCTGGTGTGGCTGCCGCGCGGAGCCTGCGTGGCCACGGTGGACTCGGTCACAGAAGGGGTCGACTGGCTGCCAGGGCTCACCCCAGACGAGGCCATCGGCCATCGCGCCGCTGCAGTCAACCTGTCTGACCTCGCCGCGATGGGCGCCAGGCCGCGGCACCTGCTGGTCGCGCTGGAATTGCCCAAAGACGCCCCGAGCGATCAAGTGCTGCGGGCGGCCCAGGGCCTGGCCGCTCTCGCGCTGCGCAGCGG
>CAXNCS010000088.1:0-4673 GCA_964201005.1 Myxococcota bacterium | reverse complement strand
GCGGCGCGCCCCGGGGCTCGGTCGGCCAGCTGGCAAGCTGGACGATAGAGCGCGGTCCTGCGACACAGCCGCGCAGCGGCGGCGGACCAGGAGGCCCCCATGGGCTTGCTTTGCCGCCCCAGCGCCAATCGGGCACTATGGACCGTCCGGGGTGGCCAGCGCCGGCGGCAAGGTCAGATCCCACGCCAAGGCCCCCAAAGCCGCCAAAGGAGCCAAGACGATGCCCAACTACGCCCCGTCGCTTCAGGTTCTGGCGCTGTTCGCCGCGCTGCTGCTGCCCTGCTGCGCCGCCACGCCTGCGCCGGTGATTCTCAATTCCGACGCCCACGACAGTGAGGAGTGTGAATTTGGCTCGCTCTTCCCCGAAGACATCGACACCCCCGCCGATGCCACCGAGGCTGTGGACAGCGCCAGCGCCGAAACGGCGACGCCGACCGAGCCGGACGCAGGCGCAGCCGTCGACGCGGGTGCCGACAGCAGTGCCACCGCCGACACGGCCACCGACACGCCGGGCGATGCGCAAAGCGCTGGCGACAGCGGCCAATCGCCCGATGCGTGGTCGCCCGCGCCGATCCCGCTCTTGGACCCAGAGCCAGCGCCGGCATGCAGCAAGGCCGCGACCAACAACGACTACTTTCAGTTTCTCGACAACCTGTGCGGCGAAAAAGTCTTGCCGAGCGACAGCGACCGCGACCTCAAATGCCCGGTTGAAGACAGCTCGGCGGCGGTGCTGACCAAAGGCGGCCAGCTCGTCACCTACGCCCCCAGCTCACAGGCCGTGGTGTGGGCCGACCTGGGCCTGAGCGACCAGCTGCCCGCGGGCCTGCAGGTGGCGGTGATTGCGATTCGCCGGGTCGGCGGGGTGCCCCACTATCGCTATCTGTCCAACGGCACTGCGGAACAGGCGGTCCAGCCGTGGTCGACCAGCAAGATCCTGGCGGCGGCCAATGCCGCGGCGACTCTGCGGATTCAGTCGAATTACGCCGTGGGCCTGACCGCCGCTACCGGATCGCTTATGCTGGGTGATTTAGTCACAAGCCTGGTCAATTATGACGACTCGCCCTATTCCTCCAATAGCTTAGGCGCCTACTTTCACAACATCGGCGGCCGGGCCAAGGCCAATGCGCTGATCCACGCCGATTGGCTGCAGCGCCCAGCCACAGAGAGTTTTGGCGGCAACTACGGCTCGGCGGTGCCGGCGGCCCTGGGCTACCAATTTGCCGAGCCGGACGGCAACTCTGCGCAGATCAAGGCCGATCAGAGCAGCGGTCCGGCCAACAACCTGTCCATGTACACCCTGGCCGAGGCCGTCAAGCGCTTGGTGCTGCACCGCGAAGAGCCCACCCAGCGCCTGCCCGGCATCCAGTGGAAGGACCTGCGGGTGCTCCTCTACGGCGCAGAAGGCTCTAAAAAATACGGGGCTTGGGGCGGCATGAGCGCAGACACCGCCATTTACCTGCAAGCGGGGCACGACATCGCCTACCTGCAGGCCCGGTCCCAGGGGCGCTGGCGGATTTTCTCCAAGCTGGGCCTGGGCACCAAAGGCCAGTTTGTCCACGTGGGCTACGCCTGCCTGCCCGTGCTGGACCCGCAGGGCAAGGCCGTGCCCGGTTGGGGCCGCGAGTTTGTCATCGCCGCGCACTTGCCCACGGGCGGCAGCAGCTGGAAGGCCCGCGACCGCTTGCTGGCCAAGGCGTATCGCACGCTGGTGACTCGGCTGGTCGACGGATCGCTGTAGCTGCGCGGGCGCTGGCTGTGCGGCAAACCGCCTTGAACTGACGCAAGAACTCCCGGTTGACGGCGGTTTTCTGCAGGCGTAGGCTCTTGGCCAGTTCGGGGCGGTGCGCGTAAGGGCCCAAAACCGGCGTTTTTGCGTCGCCTCCTTAAGTTCGGGGGTGTTACCGTGGTGAAACTATTTGCGATGCTTCTGGTGGCGTGGTTTGGGATGGGCAAGACGGAAATCGCCGAGCCCAAGACTGAGGCCGACTGCTCGGTCCACAAGGGCACTGTAGTGGCGGACTGTCAGGCCTACGTGCGCGCCAAGGCCGGGCGTGAAGCCAACAACTACGAACAGTGCTTCAAAGAGATGAAGAAGGCCGGTACGTTCCGCGAGACGCCGTTTGGCAAGGGCCTCATTTCGCAGTGCGAGTCGCAGTACAAAGCGCTGGTCGCCGCGGGCGTGTACAAGACCGACGAGATGATCGCCGCAGAAAAGGCCGATGTGCTGGATCCGGCCAAGGTCAAAGCGGTGTCGATCGCCATGGACGCGGCCAATCCGGTGTGCCCCGGCAAGGTGCGGCTGTTCACGGTCACCGTGACGATGGACGACGGCAGCACCAAGAGGACCTGGGAAAAGCCGGAAGAAAAGAGCGGCAAAGTCGACCACGGCCTGTTTGTCCTGACCAGCCCCAATGGCGAGTTCAAGATCGACCCCACGGACGGCGTCTGGGGCTACTTCTCCGACCCCAACCCGCTCAAGAGCCTGGACGGGTTTGTGATGCAGGTCGCGCTCAAGGACCGCCCCGACGTCAAGGCCGAGACGGTGGTGCCGCCGACCTATGAGTGCATGACCGGCTTGATGATCGTCGGCTTGCGCGGCAGCCGCGGCCTGTCGAACACCAACGGCGGCAAGGGCGCGGACGCCACCGAGGCCATCGCGGAAGTGGGCATCGTCGCCTCCAAGCAGTTCCCCAAGCTCCTGGTGATGAAGGGCGTTTCCGCCGCCGGCACCTTCTGGTACGCAGGCGCCGTGGGCTCCAAGCCGCGCGTCGAAGTCCGCAACCAAGGCGGCAAGGGCGGCGGTGGCTCGTCCAACACCAACGGCTGGGGCTTTAACGGCGGGGACGGCGGCAACGGCGCGCCGCTAGAAGTGCGTTATGACAAGCGCCATGCGGAGTTGGTCGACCTCATCGCCGCGTCTGCCCCAGGTGGCGAGGGCGGCGACGGCGGCGGCGGCTCGGCGGGCGGCGGCTCCAGCGGCAGGCCCGGCCAGGCAGGCCCCGCTCCGACCAAGAAGGCCGTCGACCCCAAGACCCTGTTCAAGGGCGAGAAAATCACGCTGATTTGACGCAGATCGCTCCTTCGCCCCTGGCTCTGATCCAAAGGAGGCGCCGCCATGCCCAGAAGGCCTTGGCTTTTAGCGATTCTGCTGCCCCTGCTGCTGTCGACCGCGGTGTGGGCCGCCGCGCCGCTGCCCGACGCTGAGTTCGGCCTGGCAGAAGCCCAGGTCGCCCCCGGCGCCGTGGCAAGCGGGGACGAGAAAGCCGCTGAGATCGCAGTTGTGCAGCGCAAGGGCCTGGAACTGTTTGGTGTGGCGGGCATTGAGGCCGAGCACCGCTTCTGGAACCACCGGCTGTATGAGACGCGCCTGAGCATGCCCCGCGGCCAGTGGCCGACGCTGATGGAGGGGATGCGCCAGGCCTACGGGGCGCCGGCCAGCGTCGAGGCTTCCCTGGGCGACCAGAGCGCCACGTGGAACCTGCCCCGCGGGCGGATTTCCGCTTACCAGTCCACGCGCTACGTCATCGTCTCGTTCACAGACTCGAGCCAGAAGGACTTTCGCTGGTCCGACCTGCTGGCGCCGGTGAACCTGCTCGTGGTCGGCGTGCTGCTGGCGACGCTGCTGCTCTGGTTTGGCATCGTGCACCTGCTGACCTCGTGGTGCCCCAATTGCAAGCGATTCTCCATGCGCATGGGCGGCAGGACGCTCTCGCCCGCCCAGGACCGAAGCGGCGACCTGCTGTCGGTCGACTACCAGCACGACGTGACCTTTCGCTATCGCTGCAGCCGCTGTGGCTGCGGCAAGGCCGAGCGATATAGCGGGTTTTGGAGTCGCAAGAGCTAGGGTCCGTCAGAAACCTAGTCGATTTCCCCGGTTTCACTTGCTTGCTAGGTGGGTCGCAAGTGCGCGGCCCTGCCGGCCGTGGCTGCGGAGACCCGCCCAGAGGCTACTTAGCCAGCGGCGCGCAGGCGGGGTCGTCGCTGTCGTAAAAGCGGATGGCGAGGCCATAGGTGGTCTGGCCGGCCGAGCCGGTGTCGCTGCCGACGATGAGCCCCTCGTCGCACAGGGTGGCGGGGCGCCAGGCGATGTCGAGCAAGAAGGTGTTAAAGCTCGCGGCCCAGGGCGCTTTGTCAAAGCCGGGGATGGATTGGTTGAGCCAGTCGGTTTTGCTGTAGGCTTGAGACCAGCCTGGGCGATGTTCGATGACCGTAGCGGCCATGGGCGATCCGGTGGCGCGGCCGACCACCAGGGCCCGCGTGCCGTCGCCCTTCCAGCCCAGCGCCTGCGGGCTCGCGCCGTTGTTGACCCCCGGCAGGTAGGTCGAGCTCCAGGTGCCGTCAAACACGTACACGACGTTGCTGGAAGTGCCGGTGACCATGCCGTAGCTGCCCTGCGGTCGCCAGGCCGCGCCGCCGCCGTTGCCAAAGCCGGGCGACCAGCCGTTGCCCAGCACGGTGTTGCTGTCGAGCACCCAGGTCTGGCTGCCGGCGCCGTTGAGCCCTTGGCTGGTGACGATGGCCTGGCTGCCGGACAGACCGGGCAAGCCGGTGCCGGCCCACATGGCGTCGACGATGCCGCCGCTGGTGTTAAAGGCCTTGAGTTTTCCCAGCCCTTGGCCATCTTGCCATAGGGTCAGGTAGGCGATGGTCGGGTTGGCCGCGCGGGTCGCCAG
>CAXNCS010000087.1:0-4828 GCA_964201005.1 Myxococcota bacterium | reverse complement strand
GGCGAAGGCCCTGGGGGTGGACTGGGCGCTCGGCGCGGCGTCGTTAAGGGAGCAGGTAAGGAAAATGCGGCTTTAGAAGTTTGTGTACTACAGGGCCTTTGCAAGGCTTTGATGGTATTTGCTTTTTACACAGGGGTGGTCAACTCAGGACGTGGGGGCGTTCCGCCCCCTACCTCCCTAATGTTTCCCCCTCTGCACTCCCCCTCCTTTACCCTCCATCCCCCTGATCAATCCAGTAGTTAAGGGTGTCTGCCCGCCGCCAGCGAAGCGGTGCGGCGGTGTGAATTGTCGAGACCCGGGCGTGACCAAGCCGAAACCCAGCCGCCAGCGAAGCGCGGTGGCGGTGAAAACGGTCGAGACCATGGAAAAGCCGAGGCCAAACCCAGCCGCCAGCGAAGCGCGGTGGCGGTGAAAACGGTCGAGGCCTTGGAAAAGCCGAGGCCAAACCCAGCCGCCAGCGAAGCGCGGTGGCGGTGAAAACGGTCGAGGCCTTGGAAAAGCCGAGACCAAACCCAGCCGCCAGCGAAGCGCCGTGCTCGGACGAAGCGCGGGACCGCCCACACTGTCACCCCCGCGGAGGCGGGGGCCCAGGCTAAAAGCACCCATTGTCAACGGGTTCCAACCTCCGCGTCGACAGCCCAGAGGTCCTGCCAAACTGCGCGGGCGACCTAAGCCCCGCGGTTCGCGCTTGCGGCGATAGCCAACCGGCGATCAAGCCCTGCCCATTGCACGCGGCCGCGGCGCCAGCCACACTTGCGGCAGGTCGCGTCCCCACCGCTTTGTTGAGGAAACCATGTTCGCCAAGTTCCGCTGTCGGGCCAAGGTTGCCCTTTTCGCGCTCACCGCCTTGGCTGCCCTCGCTCTGAGCGGCTGCGCCCAGGACGTCGGCCTCATCGACCGCGTCCAGCCGGGGGCCCTGCCCAAGGCGCTGTTCAGCGGCGACTGGTACCTGCAGCGGACCGTCATCGACGCGCCGTACACCGCCGGGTTTACCTTCATTGGCGAGGCCGACGCCTTGCAGCGAATCCGCTGGCAAATCCAAGAGGACCACCTGGTCGCGTACCGCGCCTATGACTTTGTCGCCGGCACCGACCGCGCCCACAGCCGCAGCGGCAAGCCGGGGGCGACGGGCAGCGCCGGCGAGTCAGGCCAACCCGTGGCGATCTACGCGATTACCCGGCACTTTGACATCATCCGCGGCTACAGCGCGGCGACCGGCGAGCAGGACAACGTGCTGCAAGAGAACGCCCAGGACCGGCCGTGGTACCAGCGCGGCTACGTGCGAGTCGACTGGAGCCGCAACTTGGCGCCGGGGAAAGGCTTTGACTTCACAGTCGATAGCGTGCGCACCGAGCCCGTGGCGTTCTCGATCACCAATCCCGCGGACCCGGACGCGTTTACCATGGCGTGGCGCGACACCGCCAAGAAATCGGGCTGGCGCGAGACCCGCGATCCGGCAGTTCACCGCGATGCCAAAGACGCCGAGTATTTTGACGTGGTGTCCAAGCTCTACTCGACGCCAGAAGAATACGCTGGGTGGGACGACTGGGGCCCCTGGTCCGTGCCCGTGTGCTGGTTCTACGGCAATGAGGACTGCCAGCCGGCCGAGGTGACCATCCGCACGTCGCTGCGCCGCGTCGACCCCAAAGACGACTACGAGGCGCTCGAGTACCCCGACAACTACCTGGCACGCAACGCCGACGGCAGCTTGGTGCGCACGCGGGTGTTTGCCGACGGCTCGGTGGCCCAGGATCCGGACGGCGAACCGGTGCGCATCCCGGTGTTTGACAAGTTTGGCTACTTCCGCGCCGAGCGTGCGGGCTATGACGAGCTGCACGGCGAAGTCGAGAGCGCCAGAAGGCTCATGATCTCGCGGTGGAACCTGTGGGACAAGAGCCTGGACGCCGCCGGCAAGCCCATCCCCTACCCGCAGCGCAAGGTGCGGCCGGTGGTGTACTACAAGAGCATCGGATTCCCAGCGGAATTGAAGGACGCGGCCGAGAAAATGCGCGTGCAGTGGGATACAGCCTTTGCCCAGACCGTCGCGACTCTGCAGGGCAAGGACGCCAAGGCGGTGGGCGTGGTGTTTGAGCTGCGCGACAACACGTTTCAGGTCGATGCCGCCGGCAAAGTCATCGATCGCGGCCAGCGCGTGGGCGATTTGCGCTACTCGCTGCTGTCGTACGTGGCCAAGCCGACGCGGGCCGGGCTGCTGGGCTACGGTCCGAGCTCGACGGACCCGCTGACCGGGCAAATCATCCACGCCGGCGCTCACGTCTACGGCGGTGGCCACAAAGTGCTCGCTACCAGCGCCCGCGACCTGGTGCGGCTGGTGCGCGGCGAGATTACTCCGGAGGAATACGGTCTGGGCCATGTCACTGAGCAGGAGGTCAAGAAGGCCCTGGCGCAATACAGCGGCACCGCGGCGGCCAACAAGGGCCTGGGGGCCAATGCGCCAGGCGACGAGCAGGAACTGCGCACCCCGGGCAGCGAGGCGCACCAAAAGGCCGTGCAGGACGCCCAGGAATTCGCTGCGCGCTCGACCAACCGAGACAAGCAGAAAGCCGTCCACGCCATGAAGAAATCGGCCCTGGCCGAGCGCAGTGGCTGGGCAGAGAAGCGCCTGGGCCTGCTGGACGACTCGCCGCTGCTGTCGAACTTGGTCAACCGCGACATCGCCTTGGCCCACGGCGATCCGCAGCTCAAGCAGGCCCTGGCCTCGTCGCCGCCGGGGGCGCCGCTGCCGCTGCTGTCCAACCAGCAGATGGCGAGCCTGTCGCCCGCGCGCTGGGCACCTCTCTCTGCGCGGGCGCGGCTGTTGCAGCGCGATAAGCTGTTGGGCAGCCACTCGATCACCTTGGCGAGCTTTGTCGACGACGCGGTGATGGGCCTGGCCGAGCAGTACAAGGACAAAACCACCGACGAGCTGTGGCCGCTGCTGTTTGCGCGGATTTTTGGCTCGACCGCCGAGCACGAGATCGGCCACACCCTGGGTCTGCGGCACAATTTTGAGGGCAGCTTTGACGCGCTGAACTACCACGACCACTACTGGGACCTGCGCGGAGAGAACGGCAAGCCGCTGGAGGACCCGATGCTCGAGCAGAAAAAGGCCGGGATGGACGACTATAAGTATTCGTCGATCATGGACTATGCTCAGCGGGTTCACAGCGATCTGCAGGGCCTGGGCAAGTACGACGTGGCGGCGATTGCCTTTGGCTACGGCCAGCTGGTCGAGGTGTTTGACGCCGCGCCCGCCGACCCCATCGCCATCAACCCGCCGCAGTTCAATCCCTACAAGGCCGATCAGGTCGACGGCTACCACGTGTTTGCCCCGCTGTATCGCGATCCGCTGCGCGCGGTGGTCCAGCACGGTCTGCGCCACTACACGGAGATGCCCAAGGTGATGGGCGGCGTGCAGAAGATGCGCGCGCGCAAGTTTGTGCCGTACAGCCAGGTGGTGGCGGAGATGGTGGGGCAGGGCTCGACCCCAGACCAGCCCAAGAAGCGCACGCTGTGGGAGGTGCCGTACCGCTTCTGCTCGGACGAATACGCTGAGGGCACGCCCAGCTGCAACCGTTTTGACGCCGGCGCCGACTCGGCGGAGCTGCTTCGCACCGGGCTACAGCAGTACCGCGACCACTATCTGTTGCAGGCTTTCCGCCGCGACCGCGTGGGCTTCTCGATCGGCGACTACGAAGGGCGCCTGTGGGGCCGCTACTTCCTGCCCATCGCCCTGCAATATCAGAACTGGGTGTTCCAGCAGTACGATCCAGAAGTCGCTTTGAACCCAGGGGTTTTGTGGGACTGGCTGACCTGGGATCCCAGCCTCGTCAAGCAATACAGCCTGGAGAGCAAGCCTTGGGCAGAGGCGCTGAGCGGCGGCCTGTCGATGTCGGCGGCGGTCAAGGAGGGCATTGAGGCCTTGGCCAACGTCATCGGCCAGCCCGAGCCCGGCCAGTACTGCCTGGACAAATCCACCAAGCAATTCCGCCAGTACAGCTATGTCACCCAGACGGGCGCCGGCCTGCCCCTGCCGCAGTGCGCCACCCCGCAGGGCTGCGACGGCACCGGCAATTGCGTGGACCTCATCATCCCCATTGGCCAGGGCCGCCTGTATGAGAGCGAATACGACCACGATACCGGCTACTACTTCTACGAGCGCCTGCGCCATGTCGGCAGCTTCTATGACAAAATCAACGCGATCATCGCCCTGACCGACCCCAGCACCTACTTTATCGGCGTCGACTCCAGCCAGCCCATCAACAACTACATTCTGTCGATGGGGATTTTCTTTAACAAAGAGCTCGGCCGGCTGTTTGGCGGCATGGCCGCGGGGCGCAATGACGTGGTCGGCTGGATGCGCAATCCCCAGGGCAAGGTGGTGTCGCGCTCGTGGTTTGACCCCAAGGCCCAGGCCAAGGAAGCCAGCTGGCAGGCGATCGACGTGCCTGGCATGTTCATTTTGCGCAACTATGCTATCTACTTTGGCATGGCTTGGCTCCCGGCCAACTGGGACCAGACGTTTGTCGATTCGATGGAGATCTTCCTGGAAGGCAGCGGCGCGGCGTTCAAGCCCAAGGCCGGGGCGCAGGTTGCGACTTTTGTCAGCCCGACCAATACCAAAGTCTACAAAGCCGCGCAGTTGAGCGATCCCAGCCAGTACAGCCCGGCCTATGTGATGCTGCAGGACGCCCAGCAGCTCGCGGACCGGCTCGAGGGTGGGGACAAGGACATCTACCCGTGGATGGTCGACGAAGCCCAGCAGATCATTGAGATCGCCCGGGGGATGTACGACGTTTTTGGCAAGGCGATTTTCTAGGGCGGGGTG
>CAXNCS010000086.1:0-5215 GCA_964201005.1 Myxococcota bacterium | reverse complement strand
GACACGGACAGTGCCGTCGACAGCGCAACCGGCAGCGCCGATGGAATCGCCGACACCAGCGACACCGGCACCGCCAACGACACCAGCGCCGACACCTGGACGCCAGCGGGCAAACCGCCAGTGGTCAAAGGCGGCCTGGGTTGGGCATGCAGCAGCCAAAGTGACTGCACCAAGGGCCTTTTCTGCGCCGGAGCCGGCAGCCCCGGGGGCTACTGCGCCAGCGCCGGTTGCGACAGCCACGCCGACTGCGAGGTGGCGACCGACGACCCGATGTGCTGCGTGACCTACGGCGAGATCCCGTATTGCTTTAAGCAATTGGGCGGCAGCAGCTGCGGCTATCAGGCCAAGGCCCCCGGGGAAAGCTGCAGCAGCGGCATCCAGAGCGACTGCGACCCTGCGGGCGGGGCGTTCTGTTTTAACGTTGGAAAAGCGGCGCAGTGTGTCGCGGGATGCAAGGACGCTCCGTGCGCGGCGGGCAGCTTTTGCCAAGACTTTGGCCAGTCTTCAGGCTGCATTCCCTACACCCAGGGCAAAGCCGACGGCACGCCTTGCGCCAGCGCCCCCGTCAATGGCTGTGGGGCGGGATCGCTGTGCATTGGCGCGTTTTCGAGCGACCCCCTGGCCTATTGCGCCAAGCCCTGCAGCAGTGACGCGGGCTGCGCCGCGGGATACGCCTGCGCCAAATGGAGCGACGGCCAGGGCCTGTGCCAAAAGTACGGCGCCAAAGCCCTGGGCGCCAGCTGCTCAGACGACCGCTTCTCCTGCGCCAAGGGCCTGTGGTGCCTGGGCAATGACGGAGCGAGCTCGATCTGCAGCCACAGCTGCAAGGTCAACGGCGACTGCCAAGACTTTGCCAGCAGCGTGGGCGGCCAGGGCTTTTGCCTGATTCAACCGGGGCAAGGCAGCGGCCTGTGCTGGCCGGCGGGCGCCAAGGCCAATGGCGACAGCTGCGGCAAAGATCCGCTGAGCTGTGCGCCTGGGTCTTGGTGCATCGGCGGCTATGACCAGTACAATCCCGACGCCTACTGCCAAAAGGGCTGCAGCGGCGATGGCCAGTGTCCAGCCGGTTCCACTTGCGTGCAGCTGGGCCCCTCCTACGCCGGATGCCAGGTCAAGGGCCCAAAAGGCCAGGGGGAATCCTGTGCAGGGGCACCCACCAGCTGCCAAGCCGGCCACTTGTGCCTGGGCCCCCAGGGCGCGGAGACGTGCACCAAGCTGTGCAAGCCCGCCGCCGCCAGCGGATCGGCCGACAGTTGCCCCGGAGGGACCTGGTGTTCAGGCTGGGGCAATGGCTTTGGCAGCTGCCTCAAAGCCGGCACGGCGGCGGTGGGCAGTTCGTGCGCCGGCAAGCCCGACAGCTGCGCCCCCGGCTCGTTCTGCCAAGGCTGGGGTCAAGGCGATTTACCCGTCTGCATTGCCGTATGTGGCCCCGGCGATACCTGCCCCAGCGGCACGGACTGCAAAGACTTTGGCCAAGCCGGCAAGTATTGCCAGCCCCTCGGCGGCAAGCCGCAAGGCGAATTCTGTGCATCGACCGCGGAATGCGCCAAAGGTCATGTCTGCATCGCCGCCGGCCAGCCCCACGCGATGTGCTCCAAACAGTGCGTCGGCGACAGCGACTGCGGACCCAGCGGCGGCAAGCCCGGCGGTCTGTGGTGCGGCGTGGGCAAGTGGGGCGGCTACTGCCTGCCCGACGGCGCCGGTGGCGAGTTCGCCAGCTGCTTTGGCAAACCGTGGCAGTGTCAGAAGGGCTTGGTGTGCCTGGGCGACGCCTCCACCAACCCGGCGGCGTTTTGCACCAAGGAATGCAGCGGCTTTGCCAGTGTGTGCGGTGCAGGCGCCAAGTGCCAGTACTTGGGGGGCGGCCAGTCCTGGTGCTACAAAGCCGGGAGCATGGCCCACGGCATGCCCTGCCTAGAACAGCCGCAGGCCTGCGACCCGGCGACGCTGTGCGTGAAGGGGTCGCCGATCCCCACCTGCCTGCAGCTGTGCGGCGTCGGCAAGCCGGCGTGTCCAGACGGCAGCCCGTGTACCTGGTTCCCCGGGTCTGCGCTGCAGTTGTGTGTACCTAAGGGCTTTCTTGTCGGGGGTGCGATTCGCGCGCCGTTCTGAGGCGGGGCTTGGCGGGGGCGGGAACTCGGCAGGTCAGGCCTGGGGTTAGGACGGTTTTCACCGCCGCATTGCTTCGCTCGCGGCTAACGGACGTCCCCTCGGTGCGGATTGCGCGGGGGTAGGAGGGTAAGGGAGGAAGGGGTTGTAGGGGAAGGAAACGTTAGGGTAGTAGGGGGCTGCGAAGCCCCAACGTCCCCTATGGTTCCTTCCCCTACATCACCCGCTTGGTAAGGCCAATCCCCCCTCGCCCGGAGGGCGCCAAACGCTTCTGTCAGCATCTACCTAAAAAAGCCCCGCAATTTTGCCATTGTCATCGACATCGATCGCCTCTGCCGCAGGCACCTTGGGCAGCCCCGGCATGGTCATCATCGTCCCGGCGATCGCCACGACAAACTCGGCGCCGCGCGACAGCCGCACTTCGCGAATCGGCAAAATGTGCCCCGTGGGCGCGCCCCGCACGCTCGCATCTGCACTGAAGGACGACTGCGTCTTGGCGATGCACACCGGAAAGTGCGGGTACAGGTGACTCCACTTCGCCAGGGTCTCCTTGACCTTGTTATCGGCGCTGATATCGGCCGCGCCGTAAAGTTGGGTCGCGACGGCGCGGATCTTGTCCCACATCGGCGCCTCTTCCGGGTACAGGAAGCGAAACCCCGGGTTCGGCTGCGCCACCGCCTGGACCACCGCTTCGGCGAGCTCGGTTGCCCCTTTGCCGCCTTCTGCCCAGTGGCGGCACACAATGGCCTTGGCGCCGAGCTCCGCGACTTTGGCTTGCACCAGCGCCACTTCTGCGGCCGTGTCGGCGGTGAAGTGGTTGATCGCCACGATGCACGGCAGGCCAAAGCGCTCCTGAATATTGCGCAGGTGGCGCTCCAAGTTGGGCAGGCCGGCCGCCAGGGCCTCCAGATTCTCCTTGCCGACCTCCTTGACCGCTACGCCGCCGTGGTACTTCAGCGCTTTGATGGTGGCAACCAGCACCACCGCGTCTGGCTGGAGCCCGGCCTTGCGGCATTTGATGTCGATGAACTTCTCTGCGCCCAGGTCCGCGCCAAAGCCCGCTTCCGTCACCACGTAGTCGGCCAGCCCCAGGGCGGCCTCCGTGGCGACCACGGTGTTGCAGCCGTGGGCGATGTTGGCAAAGGGCCCGCCGTGGACAAAGGCTGGATTATTCTCCAGCGTTTGCACCAGATTGGGCCGCAGGGCGTCCTTGAGCAGCGCGGTCATGGCGCCACTGGCCTTGAGGTCGCGGGCGAGCACCGGCTGGCCGCCGCGGGTCTGGCCGACCTGAATATTGCCCAAACGGCGCTTCAGTTCAGCGATTGACCTCGACAAGCACAGAATCGCCATGACCTCCGACGCGGCGATGATGTCAAAGCCGTCTTGGCGGGCAAAGCCATTGGCCGTTCCGCCCAAGCCGATGACCATCTCGCGCAGCGCCCGGTCGTTCATGTCCATGGTGCGGCGCCAGCTGACCTGACGGTTGTCGATGCCGAGCGAGTTCTCATGGTGGATGTGGTTATCGACCATGGCCGCCAGCAGGTTGTGCGCCGCGGAAATCGCATGGAAATCGCCGGTAAAGTGCAGGTTGATGTCTTCCATCGGCACGACCTGGGCATAGCCACCGCCGGCCGCGCCGCCCTTGACGCCAAAACACGGCCCCAGCGCCGGTTCGCGCAGGCAGATCATCGCCTTCTTGCCTATCAGCGCCATGGCGTCGCCCAGGCCCACGCTGGTGGTGGTCTTGCCTTCGCCGGCGGGCGTCGGGCTGATGGCCGTCACCAAAATCAGCTTGCCGCGCGGGCGGTTGCTCAGGCTCTGCAGGTACTCGAGCGAGACTTTGGCCTTGAAGTGGCCGTAGGGGTCCAGATGCTCTGCGCCGATCCCGAGCTTTTGCTGGGCGACCTGCAGAATCGGCTGCATTTTGGCTTGTTGGGCGATCGAAATGTCAGACATCGGGGGTCTCCGCGGCACAGTCGTTGGCCGTCGAGGATCGCCGCGAACTTGGGCCAGCGCAAGGCCCGCGGCCGTGTCGCCCCGGTGGATTGTCACGGCTTTGCGCCGGCGGCGGGGCCGGCCAGAGCGTCTGCGCCGCGCCACTGCGTTGACGCCCGCCGTCATCCGTCGTACGGTGTCGTCCCCCCACCCAGCGGGTCCCGCAGGCCCAGGAGATTGCGCGTGAGTTCAAGGCCGATCGCCGTGCGCCGCTTGCTGATTCTCGCCCTGGTCCTACAGCCGCTGCTGCCGGCTGGCGCCGCTTGGGCCGACGCCGATGCGACCTTTCGCGCGGGTCAAGCGGCTCTGCAAGAGGGCCGACTGCAAGAGGCGCTCCGCAAGGCGGACGACGGCTACGCGGAGAAGAAGCAGGCGCGGTTTGTGCTGCTCAAAGCCCTGGCCCTGGAGAAACTGGGGCGAATTGCTGAGGCGTGGCAGCTCATTCAGCTGGTGTTGCCCAGGGATATCCCCACGGCGCTGCACGGCGAGTTTGCCTCGGCCTATGAACGCCTTGAGAAAGCCGCCGCAGAGGAGCAAACCCGCAAAGCCGCGGCTGAGAAGGCCGATCAGGAACAAAAGGAAGCGCTGGCCAAGCTCGCGGCCGCAGAAGCCAAGCGCCGGGAGGCGGATCAGCGCCGCAGCAGCGTGTTGTGGATCTCCGCAGGCTGCTTAGTCGGCGCCGGGGCAGCGGCCACGGGCTGGGGCTGGTTCACCGCAGACTCGGCGATGACCCTCAACCTCGTCGACCCCGCCACCCACGCCGACTACCGCAGCCGCATGAGCTTGGGGCGCACGCTCTACTGGTCTGGGGTGGGCGCGATGGGCGCCGGCCTCCTGGTGGGCGCATGGGCCTATCTGGACGGGCGAAGCGAGCCGCCCAAAGACACCGCCCGCGCCGATACCTGGCACCTGCAGCCGACTCTGGGCCCCGGTGAAGCGGGAGTTCAGCTGATGGGGGGATTCTAATGCGCAATCAGCAACTTCTCCGCGGTGGATGGGCGGGCGCATGGGCGGTGCTGGTCGGGCTGACTTGCGCCTCAGGCTGCCTCCCAGAAGAGTATTCCGACGCGCAATTGGCCGCGTACTGCAACTCGGCCGACGACTGCGCCTC
>CAXNCS010000085.1:0-5333 GCA_964201005.1 Myxococcota bacterium | reverse complement strand
CCGGCCGCGACGCTGAGATTGCCGCGCTCGCCCGCCAGGTGGCCAAGGACGTGCTCCAGCCCCAGGCTGCGGCGACGGACGCCGGCCAGTTTCCGGCGCAGAACTTGCGCGCCCTGGGCTCTACGGGGCTGTTGGGCATCAAGATCCGCAAAGAGTACGGCGGCTTGCAAGCGGGCAACGTGGCCTATGTGGCGGCGATCCGCGAGCTGGCGGGGGTGTGCGCGTCCACGGCGGTGACGGTGGCTGTGACCAACATGGTCGCCGACATGATCCAGCTGTACGGCAGCGAAGACCAGCGCCAGCGCCACCTGCCTCAGCTGACCAGCGGCACGTATCTGGCCGGGGCCTTTGCGCTTTCTGAGACGGGCGCGGGCTCCGATGCCGCGGCGTTGCGCACCCGCGCGGAGAAGAGCGGCGACACCTGGACGCTGAACGGCAGCAAGATGTGGATCACCAGCGGCGACGTGGCCGGCGTGATTCTGGTGATGGCCAAGACCGATGCCTCCAAAGGATCGCGCGGCATCACGGCATTTTTGGTCGAGCCGGGCACGCCGGGCTTTGAGATCGGCCGCCACGAAGAGAAGCTGGGCCTGCGCGGTTCTTCAACGGTGGCGCTGAGTTTTGTCGATTGCCAGGTGCCGGACAGCGCGCGGCTGGGCCAGGAAGGCCAGGGCTTTGAGATCGCCATGACGGCGCTGGACGGCGGTCGCTGCGGCATCGGCGGCCAAGCTCTGGGGATGGGCTACCGGGTGCTGGCGGAGAGCGCTCGCCACCTAGAAGCCCGCAAAACTGCAGAGAAAGCCGTGGGCACCGAGCAGAATTCGCAGTTTCGCCTGGCCGACATGGCGATGCGCCTGGACGCCGCTTGGCTGATGGTGCTGCGGGCGGCTTGGCTGCGCGACCAAGGCAAAAAGATGAGTCGCGAAGCGGCGATGGCCAAGGTCATGGCTACGGAAGCGGGCGACTTTGCCGCCAAGACCGCCATGCAACTGGTGGGGGCAGCGGCTCTGGATGCGCGCCATCCGGTGGCTCGGGCCCTGCGCGACGTGCGCGTGAGCCGAATTTACGAGGGAACCAGCGAAATTCAGCGCTTGGTCATCGCCCGCAGCTTGGCGGCGTCGGTCTGAGCTCAACACGACTCGGGAGGCAGCATGGACAACAGCAACGCGCGGCGCGGGCGGGTACTTATCGGCAAGGTCGGCCTGGACGGCCACGACCGCGGGGCCAAAGTGGTGGCGAGGTCCCTGCGCGACGCCGGCTTTGAGGTCATCTACACGGGTCTGCATCAAACCCCTGAGATGATTGTGAATGCCGCGATTCAAGAGGATGTGGACGTGGTCGGCGTGTCGATCCTCTCTGGCGCCCACAACACCCTGGTGCCCAAAATCCTCAAGCTTTTGGCGGATCGCGGCGCGGGCGACATCGCGGTGTTTGTCGGCGGCATCGTGCCCGACGGCGACATCCCGGCGCTGCGCGAGAAGGGCGTGTTAGAAGTGTTTACCCCCGGCACCTCGCTGGAGGCGATCGCCAATAAAATCCGCGGGGTGCTGGCGTCGCGCGGTCTGGAACTGATCACGACGCCCATCGCGCAATAGCGACAGCGGCTGGCAGAGTCGGAGGAACCCATGCAATTCTCGCCTCATGCGGACCAGCAGATGGTCTTGGATGCGCTGCGCGCCGTGGCGGACGGCCAACTCAAGCCGGCGGCGGCGCAGATCGACAGCCAGGGCCAAGTGCCAGCGGCGATTGTCCAGCACCTGCGCGATCTTGGCGCCTTTGGCCTCTTGGCCAGTGAAGAGGCGGGCGGCCTGGGCCTAGATGCGGTGGCGGCGGCGCAGTGCTGGACCCTGTTGGGCAATGCAGAAGCGGGGACGGCGCAGGCCTTGGTGCAGCACGCATTGGCGCTCAAGGCCCTGGAAAGCTGCGCGGCGGCTGGGCAATTGGCCAAGACGATCAAAGCTTTGGCGGCGGGCAAGCAGCGCGCCTGCTTTGCCGCGTATGACGGCGACGACCACCTGGACCACGCCAAGCTGCTGGCCTGTGCCGGTCCGCGCGAGGCCGGCGGTTGGCAGGTGAGCGGCGAAAAGCCGTGGGTTTTAGCGGCTAAAGGCGCGGACGTGGCGGTGATGCTCGCGGCGACGGAGGCCGGGCCGGCGTGGTTCCTGGTCGAACTCGCGGGCCTGACCTTGGGCGACGTGGGCGAGCAGCTGGGCCTGCGCGGGGCGGCGGCGGCCAGCATCGCGTTGCCTGACGTGCCGGCGCTGCTCTTGGCCGATGGCGCTGAAGCTGCGGCTTTGACTGGGCAATTGCTCGCCTGGGCTGGCCTGCTGACCGCGGCGGTGGCCATGGGCGCGGGGCGCGCTGCGCTGGAGGCGGCGTCTCGCTACGTGCAGCAACGCGAACAATTTGGCAAGCCGATCGCCGCATTGCAGCCGGTGCAGTGGCACATCGCCAACGCCTGCACCCAGCTCGACGCAGCGCAGATGCTGGTGATCAAGGCGGCGTGGAACCTGTCGCGCGGCGCCAAAGGGGTTGAAGGCGGCGCGTGGCGGCTGGCCAAGGTGCGGGCCACGGAGGCGGCGATGCTGGCGGCGGACAGCGCCATCCAGCTGCACGGCGGCTACGGATACACCAAGGATTTCCCGGTCGAACGCCTGTATCGCGACACCCAGGTGCTGGCGCTGATTCACGGCGGCGCTTCGGCGCTCAAGGTCCAAGCGGCGCGGTTGCTGGCGGCGTAGGGCCTGGAACGCAGGCTAGGGCTTCATCGCCCCCAGGCGCTGCAACCAAAAACTGTAGATTGCATCGGGGTTCTGGAGGCCATACGCCTCAGTCATCAGCCGCGATGCCCGCAGCAGCGCCGCCCTTCGCTCCACCGGGTTGGCCTGCTGACCGCGGCGCAGCTCGTCGGCCGCTTGATCCCACAGTTGGCGGTCTATCGGCAATGGCAACTGCGCCAATTGCTTGGCACTTAGCTTGATCGCGTGCACGGACATCGCCGATCCAGCGCCACAATGCCAGGCCCATACCGTGGCCGGCGCCCCCAGCACCACCGCGGCGATAAGCCACAAATCCGCGGGATCGCGGGGCAAAATGCTCAGGGTCGGCGTGGTGTTCAGCCAGGTACCGTGCTCATCCACCGCTGCTTCCAGGACCTTGCTCTGCGTCGCCACCACCAGCTTGGGCACGAGGCGCGCCTTGGCCCAACTGCCCAGCTTGGCTGAGGATTCGCCAAGATTCGCCAACTGAACCACCGGCCGCTGCCAGGACTGGCCGGCAAAACGCACCGCCACGCTACCCCATTGACACTGCAGGGGATCGATGTGGCCGGTCAGCACCAGTGGCGGATGGTCTGGGTCGGGCTGGCGATGCGCGGGCAGGTCGGTCACATGGCCCTGCAGACCGTAGTACTGATCGCGGAAATCGGCTGTGGTCTTAGCGAGTTCTGCGAGGGTCCCCCCACTCTGACTCTGCCCAGTTTGCAGCTCGAGCGGCGGCACCCCCAGCTGGGCGGCAAGCAGCCCCGACCAAGGCCCGTGTTCTGCGAGATCTACCTGACTCTGCGGGGTAAAATCCTCGCCCGCCAGCAGCTGCACCGGCGGCTGGCCGCGCCTGGGCACATCGGCGATGATGGCGCACGTGGCTACCTGGGCATCGGCAAAGTGCTTTTCCGTGCCCAGCCACACCGCCCGGATGGTCGCTTGGTCGCGCAGCTGGTCGCGCACCGGTCCGGCGTCGCGGGTAGATAGGGTGCTCAGCGGCTGCAGCAGCGCCAACGTGCCACCAGGCGTCAGCCAACCAAGCCCAGCGCTTAAGAATTGGGCGGCCACGTCGGTATACGCCCCGCGCGGCTGGCTGTGGTCAGAGCTCGAGCGAGGCCGCAGGGTCGCCGTCTGCAGCTGGCTCAGAAACGGCGGATTGCCCACCACGAGCGAAAACTGCGGTTGGGGCGGCAGGGCAAGAAAGTCGGAAATCTGCAGTATTGGCGCGGAGTAAGCCGTGCCCAGGGTGATGTCTGGCGGCACTGTGCGCTGCAGCGCTGCCCCGGCGACCAGCACCGCCAGCGGCTCAATGTCAATGCCCGCCACGCCGCCCAGGGCCCGTTGCCAGGCCTCAGCTGTACGCCCGCCGCCCAGCACCTGCTGCCAAGCCGCGGCGAGATGGCGCACCGCCGCCACTAAGAAATGGCCACCGCCGCAAGCCGGATCCAGCACCTGCACCCGCGACAGGGCCAGCTGCGGCAGCGGCGAAGCCAGGGCAGCCTCGATCTGCGGCAAAAGGCCAATCTTGAGAAGGCTTTGCACCAGCGCCGGCGGCGTGTAGAAAGCGCCGTGCCCGGTGCGCGCCGTGGTTTGCGGGGCATGGGCGGCGTCCACCAGCGCCAGACCCAGCTCCAGCAGGCGCGCCAACCCAGCCGGGTCGCGGGGCAGGGCGCTCAGGGCCAAATCCTCTTGCGCCGTGCGGTCCAACGCCGGATCCAGCGCCAGCGCCACGAGCCGCTCCAGCACCTGCCGGGCCGACAGATCGCGATGACCCTGCTGGATCGCCCGCCACGCCTCCGCCACCGCGGCGCGCTGCTCTTTGGCCGTCGTCGTGGTCATCGGCTACGCGCCTTCGTCGAGGAAGTGTATGTCTTCGCGGGCAAAATTGTGCAGCTTGCCGCCCGGCCCGCGCACCCGCAGCTCTTGCCGCCCCTCGATCCACACCGCGGCCACCGCCGTGCCGTGATCGCCCGTGGGCAGCAGCACCGGTCTGCTCGCAGGGGTATGGTCGAGCACGCAAAAACTCAAGGGATCGTCGCGCGTTTCGCCGCGCAGCCGCAGGTACAGGTCGGGGAAGTGGCGCTGCTTGACCTTCCAAGTCCACTCGCCGGGCAGTTCAGGCCGGTGGCCGGTCAGCACCGCCGAGACGCCGTCTTGCACCAGCAGCGTCATGACGATTTCAGCGAGGCCGGCGGTAGCAGCACCCTCGACCTCAAGGTTTTCGCGGTGTTCTTCGAGCCACTCGGCGGTGCGGAGGATCAGCGCCCGGTCGCGCGGGCCGTCGGGAAGCGCGAGGTAGTCGACCAGCTCGGCCAGGCTGAAACGCTCAGTATTCATGCGGATCCACGGCAGCGGCGGCTGCGGCGGCGGATCTTGGCGCGGAAAGGCCCGGCGGGCAAGGGGGCGGCGGAAATGCGTGTAGGGGGCTTGAAACTGGTTGCGGTTGCGGGTAGGATTCGCGTCGCTTTCAGGGCTGCGAGGCCCCGGGGGCGAGAGGCCAACATAGCTCAGCTGGTAGAGCAGCTGATTCGTAATCAGCAGGTCCGGGGTTCAAGTCCCCGTGTTGGCTCC
>CAXNCS010000084.1:0-5731 GCA_964201005.1 Myxococcota bacterium | reverse complement strand
ACCACATCGCGGCGCATCGGCGGCTGGGCATCGCTCGCGTGGTAGATCGCCCCGTCCGTGCCGCGGAGCAGCGCCGCCTCGACCATGGCCACGGCGTCGTCCAGGTGGCAGAAGTTCATGTAGGCGTCGTCGCCGGGTCCAAGAGCCAGGACGCCAGAGCGCACCCGCTGCAGCGTGCCCCAGCGACCGGGGCCGTACAGCCCAGACAGCCGGACAATTCGCGTGGGAATACCTTGGTTACTGGCATGCACCAGTTGCTGCTCGGCCTCGACCAACACCTCTGACGTGGGGCTAGCGGGCGACACCGCGGTGGATTCCGTGACCTCGCGGCCATCGCGATAGCCAAACACCCCGGTCGAACCCGTGTAGACCAGGGCGCGCAGGGGCAGGCGCTCAGCGGCGCGCAGCAGGTTCTGGTTGACGGTCAGGTAGGCGGCGCGGTAGCCCTCCGCGCTGTCCGATCGCGCCGACTGGCAGGCGACAATCGCTTCAATATCCGCGGGCAAGGCCAGGTGGGCCAGGGGATCGCTCAGGTCCAGGGCCAGCGGCTGGAGCCCCAAAGCGGCCAATTCGCCCAGGCGCTCGGGATTTCTGCGGATGGCGGTGACCTGGTGGCCCTGGTTCTTCAGGTGCACGCCCAGGGCGGTGCCGAGCCAGCCGCAGCCGGCAATCGCGATGTGCATCGGGTCTCCAGGCTGCGAACGTCACGCAGCGTCAGCACTTTGAAGCAGGAACGCGTCCATGTCGCCCTTGCCTTTGATGTGGACTGGGCCGCGAGGGGTGCACAGAAAGCCCGGCCCCAGACGCTCTGCGGTCGCAGCGGAGATTTGGATCTGGTCGACCACGCCGTGGGACTCCATGCGCGAGGCCACGTTGACGGTGTCGCCCCACAGGTCGTAGATGAACTTGCGCGTGCCGATCACCCCCGCCACCACCGGGCCGGAGTGAATCCCGATGCGCATTTGCAGCGGAATCCCCAGGGATTGACTCTTGTTCTTCAGCGTCACTTGCATCTGGAGGGCCAGCTCGGCGATGGCCGCAGCGTGATCGGTCCGCGGCACCGGGATGCCCGCAGCGACCATGTAGGCATCGCCAATCGTCTTGATCTTCTCCAGCCCGCGCTGCTCAATCAGCCCGTCAAAAGCGCTAAAAATGTCATTGAGCATCCGCACCAGCTCTTCTGGCGGCATGCGCGCCGACAGCTGGGTAAAGCCCACGAGATCGGCAAACATCACCGTCGCTTCGGCAAAACCGTCGGCGATCACCCCCTTGTCATGCTTGAGCCGCTCGGCGATCGACTGGGGCAGGATGTTGTGCAGCAAGGTCTCGGCGCGGTCAAACTGCTCTTGGAGGCGCTCTTCGGCGACTTCCGCGGCCCGGGAAAACTGCTGGGCAAACAGGCCGAGCAGGCCAAAGATCCCTGCGATACTCACAAGCTCCATGGCCATGCCGACCTGCTGCGGCAAGGCGTAGTGGGGCGGCTGAAAGCGCGACCACAGGGCCAGGGCACCGTACAGCGCCGCAGTCGCCGCGACCGCCAGGGCTTTGACCCCATAGCGCCGCCCCGGCAGCGACAGCACCACCGCCGGCACCACCAGCAGAAAATACTGCAGCCCTGGGTCCCAACCCAGGAGAACCACGCTCAGCGTCTGGTGAAACCACAGCTCTACCGCAGAGAGCACCACCGCTGCCTCGCACTTGCCCCGGCGGTTCAGGGCCAGCGCCGCGATGTACATCGGCATGCTGACGGCATTGGCCGCGACCAGCCAATACGCGCCCACGGCGACAAACAGCGAGATATACAGCACATGTACGGCGATCGCGCTGGTCAGACCGACGCTGAGCAGCACCCAGATGCGCCGATAGTTGGGGGCAATGTGCGGTCCAGGAATCAGCAGCCACTGGCGCAATTGCGGCCAGCCGAGCTTCACACCATCACCGAACCGCACGAGATGTCGATGCCTTGGCCGGTCACGCACTCGCCGCCGGGTCCGATGAGAAACTTGAGGTAGGACGCGACTTCTTCCGGCTTGACCATCCGCCGAATCGGCAGCACCGCCAGCGCTTCCTGGGTCTGCTGCTGCGGGGTAATGCCGCGCGCCGCCGCCATGCGCCCCAGCGACTGGTGGGCCATTTCCGTATCTACCCAGCCCGGATTGACCGCATTGACGCGAATGCCGCGCGGGGCGAGCTCCAGGGCCATCGAGCGCACCAGGCCCATCACCGCGTGCTTGCTGGCCGTGTAGGCCGCCGAGCCAGGGGCCCCAAAGCGCGCCAAAACACTGCCGATAAACAGAATTCGCCCACCCTGCCCCATGTGGTCGGCCACGCGCTGGGCCAGAAACCACGTGCCGATGACATTGGTCTGGATCACTTGGCGAAAGGCCTTGCGGCTCAGCGGCGAGTTGTCGCTCACCGGCGTGGCGAAATTGACGCCCGCGTTGAGGATCAGCACGTCAATGGGGCCAAAGCGGGTCTCGGCGGCGACCACGGCGTTGTCGATCGACTCTTCGTCGTCCAAGTCCATGCGCAGGGCCTGGGCGCGGTCGGTGCCCAAGTCCATCGCCACGCCCAAGGTCTTGTTGTACGAGCGCGCCGCCAGCGTAAATCGGTAGTTCCTCTCTTCGCCCAGCAGCCGCGCCACCGCCTCGCCAATGCCCCGCGACGCGCCGCTGATAAAGACGTGCTTGGGCCGCGAAGCCAGCGCCTTTTCCAGTTCGGATTGCGGCAGCCTTACTGTGGACATCGCCATGTTCTACCTCAGCTTTTCAGGGTTCTTGAGCGCTTGCTGCTGCTCTTGGGCGCGGAGCGCGTCGCCTTCTGGACTCCACACCGACCGGTAGGCCGCCAGCACCACCCCCAGCACAAACCATACCACAACCAGCATATACGCGACATAGACGCTGCCGCGCACATAGCGGTAAAGAGGCGGCTTTTCCTCGGCGCGGCGCATGACGGCGTCGTCTGGCAGGCTGTCCTGGTCGACCTGCGGCGCGGCGGAGGCGGCTTCTGGCGCGGTGGGCTCGCTCATGGCGTGCGGTGCGTCCCCAAGGCGTCGCGGAGGGCGCCTTTCTGCGTTTCGCTATAGATATCGCAGATTCCCGGCACCGGCAAGCCGCAGCGGCCCTCGGTGGCCAGGCACTCGTAGTCGCTCTGCAGCTCTTTGCAGGTGCGCTTTTTGCCCTGCCAATCCCAAGCCGACTCCAGGATCTCGCCGGTCTTGACGTCGCACTGCGGCGAGCAGAACGCCGGCGCCGGCAAGGGGGCGTCGTATTTGCCGTTGCCGTCGGCATCCAAGAGCACGGCCGAGGAGATGGCCATGGGATAAACCGGGAAAAAGTCTGGGATCTTTGCGGGAGGCGGGAAGCTGCTCTTGGCCAAGCTCGCCAAGGCCGGGTCGCCGGCAAACAGCGCGGAGAAAGCGATCGACGCCACTCGCGCCAGCTGCAGCTCGCCAAACGGCACGTCCAAATACACGGGGCGCATCCACGAATTGGGGTCCGCGCCCACCGCCACCACCACCAAGTGGCTGTCGCGATTGGGCATGGTCAGGTTCACGGTCTCGTCCAAGTCGATGACCCGCTTGGCGTCTACCGGCAGTTGCTTGCTCCAGGCCAGCGCGCCGTTGAGGTAGATCTCCACGCGGTCCACGCCAAACCACGATGCCGTCTGCACTTTGACCTTGACGGCCAGCGCCTGGCCAGCGGCGATCTTGGCCAGCTCCCCCGGCCCCTTGCCGGCCACGCCGACCTGAATGAACGGCCCGTAGCTCGGCACCGTCTGGCTGCCGCGCAGGTTGGCGGCGATCTGCGCCGTGTCGAGCTTGGAGGGCGCATCGGTGGCCGACTTGACATAAGTACGCGGAAGACCTGGCTCTTGCTTGTAGCCGTGGCTGTCCGAGCCGCCCACCAGCGCCCGCACATAGCCGTGCTCCAAGAAGCGGAAGTAGTCGGACAACACGCCGTCGCGCTGGCCGCAGGGCACGTCCCAATCCGCCTTGGGCACCGCTTGGTCCAGGGGCTGAGCGAGCAAGTCCGGGTCATAGGTGCACTTTTTGGCCATCGCGTCCAGAGCTTTGTCGGCCTTGACCTGCGGGTCCTTCTCGCCCTGCACCTTGGTCGGCGCGGCGTTGAGCCAGGCGTCCTGCTCTTCTGGGGTGCGCTGATTGATGCGCCCGGCCATGTAAGACGCCAGGGCCATGCGGTAGCGCATGCGGCAGTCGGCCAGGTCTTCGCCCGCGGGGCACTGGTCTTTGCCCTCAAACTTGAGGGGATTCTGCAGGTTCACCTCGGCCAGCTCTGGGCACGAGGTCTGCATCTCGGCGCGGGCTTTGGCGTCGTCCACCTGATTGCCCGTCACGCCGGCGCGGTCGATGCGGTCCAAACAGCGCGAGAAAACCTGCACTTCCCAGACGGTCGCGGTGTGCACGGCGTCAAAGCGCTTGCCGTTGAACACTTCCATCGCGTCCTGGTCGCAGGCCACCGTGCGCAGCACCGAGTTGTTTTCTTCCTGGGCCGAGAGGGTGCGCGTCAGGCTGTAACCGTTGACGCCGGCCTGATCGAGCCAGCCCAAGAAGCCGTCGCGCGGATGGGCGATGATGGTGGTGGGCTTGGCCCCGCCGCTGAGGCCCGTGCGCGCCAAAATGTCCTGCAAAATCCCAGTGGACGGCCGGCAGTACCAATCGACGCTGCCGTGGTGCGGGATCTTGCTCTGGCTGTATTGGAGCGGAAAACCGATGTAGTGGCCGATTTCCAGGGTCGACACTTCTGCGCCCACCACGGTCAGCAGCCAGTTCTGCAGGCCAAACAGCTTGACCCACGGCAGGTAATCGCTCAGCACGTCGTGGTCGGTCGCGGCGACGTAGTCCACCCCTTCGGCCGCCACGGTCTTGACGCGCTCGCCCAGCGGCATGCCCGAGTCAAAGCTCGGCTCAGCGTGGAGGTGAAAATCGCCAGAGATCCAGCCGGTCGTGTCGATCTCGTGGGTGAGCGAGGCGCGGATGTCGCGGGTGTCGCCGGCCTTGAGATCGATGGTCTGGTCGTGGATCGACCACTCCGTGCCGTGGGACACCACCACGCGGTAGCGCCCGGCGGCCAAGGGGATGTCAAAGCGGCCGTCGGTGGCGAACTGCAGGCGCTCTACGCCCACGCCCAAGCGACCCTGGCCAAAGAACGGCATGCGCCCGCCGTCGCGGAACATCGCTTCGCCATTGGCGTCGAGCCGCACCACCGTCAGCTTGGCCGGCAGCGCGCCGCCGTGGTCGCCGATGGCGTCGATGCGCACCCGACCCGGAGAAGGCAGCGCCGGTACCGCCACTTGGGTCTTGCCGGCGTCGATCCGCGCGCGGATGGGGGCACTGGCCACCACTTTGTGGGCATCCATCGCCACCAGCAGGTAGTCGCCGGGCGGCAATGTGCCTTGGAAGGCGCCGTCTTCCTTGAGTTCTGCCCCGGGATCGGCTTCGATGGCGTTCAGCACCCCCGGCGAAGCGTCGATCGCCCGGTTGGCCGCCAGCACCTGGTCCAGAGAGGCCCACTGCTTCTTGGGATCCGGGTCGCGCAGCACAAAAACCGTAGCGTTGGGCGCCGGTTGGCCGGTCTGGCTCCACACCACTGCGCCCTTGAGCGTGCCGGTCGCCGTGCCGCGGTGCTTGTAGACGATGTCCGAGACCGAGCCGACGTCGCCGTGGCCAACCGCGAGATAGCGCTCGTATTCAAGCACTTTGACATCG
>CAXNCS010000083.1:0-5808 GCA_964201005.1 Myxococcota bacterium | reverse complement strand
CGATATCCGGATCGCGGCCGCGGAAGCGCCGGTAGGCCTCGCCGGGCTCAAGCGTATTGCCCGCCGAGTAGACATTGCGGTAGAGCCGCTCCGCCACCGCAGGGTCAAACACGTCGCCGGCCTCGACGAAGGCCTCAAACCCATCGGCTTCAAGCACTTCTGCCCACATGTACACGTAGTAGCCGGCGGCGTACTCGGGGCCAGAGAACAGGTGCAAGAAATGCGCGGGGCGGTGGCGCGGCGCGATGCCATAGGGCATGCCCAGGCGCTGCAGCTCGGCCTGCTCAAAAGCGGCAATGTCCAACTGCCCGGCGTCGGCGCGGCTGTGCAGGGCCATGTCCAGCAGCGCCGAAGACGTGTACTCCACCGTCTCCACGCCTTGGTAAAAGCGCCGCGCTGCCAGGAGCTTCTCCACCTGATCGGCCGAGATCGCCTGGCCGGTCTGCACATGGCGGGCGTGCTTGCCCAGCACCTGGGGGTCCAGGCACCAGTGCTCAAACAGCTGCGACGGCAATTCGACAAAATCGCGCAGCACCCGCGTGCCCGCCAGCCGAGCGTAGGTGGCGTTGGACAGCAGGCCGTGCAGACCGTGGCCAAATTCGTGAAACAGCGTGCGCACATCGTCCAGGCTCAGCAGGCTCGGCTGGCCCGGCGCCGGCTTGGCAAAGTTGTTGTGGTTGCCCACCACGGGCAGCACCACTTCACCCGCGCGCGACTGGTAGCGGTACTCGTTCATCCACGCGCCGCCGCGCTTGCTGGGCCGGGCAAAGTTGTCCGAAATGAACAGGCCGATGAGCTGGCCGCCCTGGATCACCTCAAACAGCCGGGCATCGGGGTGGTAGAGCTGGACCTGAGGCTGCTCGGCAAAGGTCAGGCCAAACAGGCGGTTCGCGCAGTCAAACGCCGCCTGGATCATCGGCTCCAGGGCAAAGAACGGCTTGACCTCGCTGTCATCCACCGCAAACTGGCTCGACCGAACCTTTTCAGCCAGATAGCGCCAGTCCCACGGCTCCAGCTCGGTCGGCTCGCCCAGGGCCTGGGCCTGCGCCTTGAGCATCTCGGCTTCCCGCAACGCCTTCTGCACCGCCGGGCCCCAGACGCGCTGCATGAGTTCAGACACCGCACTCGGCCGCTGGGCCATGGTGTCGCGCAGGGCAAAATCGGCGTAGTTGGCCAAGCCGTGCAGGGCGGCGAGCTCTTGGCGCAGCGCCAGGATCTGCTGGGCGATCTTGAGGTTGTCGCGCTCTGGGCTCAGCTGGCCGCGCTGCACCCACGCCTGCCAGGCCTTTTGCCGCAGGTCGCGGCGGGGCGAGCTGGTCAGGAACGGCACCACCACCGAGCGGGACAGGGTGACGATGTGCTGGCCCGCCTTGCCGCGATCCGCCGCCGCTTGCGCCGTGGAAGACACCACCGAGTCCGGCAGCCCCGCTAAATCCTCAGGCAGCAGGCTGAGTTCGTAAGTCGACTCGTCCGCCAACACGTTCTGGGTGAACTGGGTCGTCAGGGTCGACAGCTCCTGGGCGATTTGCCCGGCGCGCTGGCGGCTGGCCTCGGGCAACTGCGCACCCGCCAAACAGAAATCCAGGTGCAGGCGTTCGACCAGCCGCAGCTGTTCCGCGTCCAGCCCCAGCTCCAAGCGGCGGCGGTGCAGGTCGTCCAGGCGGGCAAAGGCCCCCACGTGCTGGTACACCGCGGCCTCATGCCCCGCCAGCAGCGGCGCCACCACCCGCTCGGCCTCTTGAAGCGCCGGCGAAGTCTCCGCGGCCACCAGGTTGCTGAACAGCAGGGCGATGCGCTGCAGCAGGGCACCGGCGCGGTCAAAAGCCAGGGCGGTATTGGCAAAATCCGCAGGCGCGGACTGGCTTCCCAGCGCGTCGAGCTCGGCCAAGTGCGCGGCCATGGCGTGGCGCACCGCGGGCTCGTAGTGGTCGGGGCGAATCGCGGCAAAGGGCGGCAGGCCGTAGGGGCCGTCCCAGGGGGCAAGCAGGGGATTGGTCGGGTGGTTCATGGTCGGCCTCACCGCAGGCGCGCGGGGACCAAGAGGTTCGGTCAGGCGGCGGCGGCGGTCAAGCGCCGCGTAAAATAACAGCCCCCGCCAAAGCGGCGTCGGACGCCGTCGCTCTGCGATTCGCATCCTGGGCGCGGGGTTAGGCTGGGCGTGGCTCGGCGGCGGCCCGCAGCAGCCGGCCGGAATAGAGCCCGAACCCCGCAGTTGACCGCGGGGATCGCTACGCGTAGGCTCCGCGGCGACGGGCGGGGATAGTCTCTGCTGCGGGCAGCATGGCGCCGGCGGCGCGGTTTCTGGGGCGGTTCCCCTGGGTGCCGCCCAGCTGCGCGGACCATGCAGGCGCGGTCAATTCGTGAGTGACCTGGGCAATCCCATAGCAGCGAGCCACTTGCAGGTCGAGCGCATTGCGCTGGGCACCCTGTTTGAGCGGGCCCGCAACGCCAACATGCTGGCGCCCCTACCCGCCCTGTTGCTGGCCTGGATTGTCAGCTCAGAGGTGCCGCTCCGCACGATCGCGATCTGGCTGATCCTCAACGGCTTGCCGGACCTGGTCTCGTACTGGATGTGTACGGCCCTCGTGCGCAAGCCTCCACCAGACGAGCGCCTGCAGTTCTGGCACCGCTGGCAAATCGGCCTGCGGACCTTGCAGGGGCTCTCTTGGGGCTCTACAGCGCTGCTGTTTCACGCGGCGGGGCCCGGCGCTGTGACCAACGACCTGTCGATTCTCGTCGTCTTGCTCGCAACGGCCGCCATCGCCACCATCAACATGGCGCCGTCCCTGTTCGTGCAAAGCGGCTTTACGGTGGGTATTCTGTCGGTGCCGCTCCTGGCCTACCTGAGCTATGGCGATTTGCTGCACGGGAAATTTGCCGTGGGGCTCGGCGTGGCGATGCTGGCCCTTCTGCAGTTTGGCTATGATGCCGCCAAGAACTTTCGCGATGGCGCCCGTGAGCTGGTGCGGAGTCAGCAACTTTCCAAGGAGCTTGAGGAGCTTTCGGTCACCGATTCCCTCACTGGCCTCGCCAATCGCCGCAAGCTGGCAGAGACCCTGCAGAGCGAGTGCGCGCGGGCGATGCGCCAGTCGACCAGCGTCTCCGTGGTCATGGTCGACGTAGATCTGTTCAAGAAATACAACGATTTCTACGGCCATCAGGCTGGCGACCTGTGTCTACAGAAGATCGCCGCGGTCCTGCAGCGGACGGCGCGGAGAGCGGGGGAGCTCGCGGCGCGCTACGGCGGCGAGGAGTTCGTGGTGCTGCGGGCCAATTGCAGCCAAGAAGAGGCGGCCGCGTTGGCCGAAGCCGTGCGCGCGGAGATCGAAGCGCTCGCCCTTCCGCACCCCGCTTCGGCCAGCGGTGTCGTGACAGCGAGCTTTGGTGTGGCGGCCGGGATTCCCCAGCGAGACGCGACGGGCGAGGCGTTGATCCGCAGCGCTGACAATGCCTTATTCGAGGCCAAGCGGGCCGGCAGAAACCGCGTCCGGCTGGGCGGCGGATGGCATGAGGGCGGCGATTCCGCAGGGCTGGCGGGCGCAACCGCAACTGCCATGGCCACTCCGGCAGCGACCACCCCTTAGCCCACGGCCAAGGTTTGCCCCGCCGCAGCCGTTCTGGCAGTGGACTAGGCGATCCGGCCAGCGCTGCCCGGGATGCGCTCAGACTGGGTTCCGTCGATGCGAGGCGAAGTGAACCTGCCCCTACACCGCAAACAGCTTGCTGAGCGGGAAGCCAGGCACCAAGCCGTCGTATTGCTTGACAAAAGCCGCAAAACGCGGCGGCACTTCGCTCTGCAGCTTGGCGTCGATCTCTTTGCGCACAAAATCGAGCTTGACGTCCGGCACGTTGCCCGACACCGGCTGCCCCGCGGCCATGCCCAGCAGCTGCACCAGGCCCGCTAGGCCGGAGATCAGGCCCTCGGCGCTCAGGTCGTAGTCAAAGCTGAACTCGCCGCCTGGGCGGATGGTGATCGCCCTCATGTTCAGCTCTTTGAATTCCTTGAACATGCCTTCGCTCGGCAGGATGCGGATGCCGCGGCCACCAGCCATCAGCGACAGCGAAGACAGCGTAGGCTGGCCCGCAGCGCCCTCGCCCTGGGCATTGATGTTCAGAGAAGTCCCTTGCTCAATCAGCAGTTCCAGACCGCTATCGCCCAGCGGCACCCGCAGCTCTTCTGGCATGGCTACGTCCAGGCTCGCCGACGGCTTGCTCAGCTTGCCCGCCATGCCGCCCGCACCGCCCGCTGCCGCGCCTGCCCCGCCGGCAAAATCGAACATCCGCTGCATTTGCCCCAGGGTTCCGGGCAGATCGGGATCTCGCTGCGGGCTGTAGCCGGGGCGCTGAAGGGCGGCGGGGAGCAGCGGCTTGAGCTTGGCGTCCAGCACCTGCTCGACCTTCCACTTGCCGATCCTGCCAATAACTCCAAAGAGATCAAAGCCATCCGAGGCGACATCGGCGGTAAAGCGGCCTTCGTCAAAGTTGTAGCGCACGCTTTGGATGCGCACGTCGGGGGCGTTGTTGACCTGCACCAGGATGCCCGGCTGGGTAGAGAAGCTCAGGCCGCCGTAGCCCAGGCGCGCGGTCATGCGGCTGCCGGCGTCAAAAGACACCTGGATGTCCTTGTCTTGATACGCCGTTTGCCCCTCGTTCAGCGTGGCGCCGGCACTCCCGCCTTGCACGGAGCGCTGGGCCAGCTGCATGGCCTCTGTGCCACTTTGCGGCATGGCAGGCATCCCGCCGCCGGGACGCACGGCTTGGCGACCTTCGGCGTAGTTCATCCCGCGCAGGTCGGGCTGGCCTGGAGCCGCGGCGCCGCGACCACCTTGGGCCCCACCGGCAGCCGGACGGGCCCCCGCAGCGGGCTTAGCGGCAGGAGTCTGGCCTTGAGGGGCAGCGGGGGTGGCGGGCATGGCAGTTCCCTGGGGCGGCAGCAGCGCCCTCGCTTGGACGATAACTGTTGGCGGCGGATTGGGCAATTGCCGCGCAGGGTCGCCGGTGTGTGCCGACCCCTACGCGGCGCAATCAGTTGGCGCAGATCAGGGCGTAGTCGGGGCAGCAGTCCTTGTATTTGCTGCAGTCTTTGTCGCACTGGCACCAGGCTTTGTCGATGACCTTGCCGCACTTGCCCGCGCAGGTGACGCTGGTGGGCACGTTGGTGCACTTGTCCTGAATGCACTTGATGAGCGAGTTCAAGGTGGCGCCGGAGCTGTTGCTGGGCAGGCATTTTGAGCCGCCGCCCTTGTTCCAGCAGGTCGCGGCGGCGATGCAGGCCTTGTCGCCCGCGCAGGAATCAAAAGAGTTGCTGCACATCAGCACTTGGCATTGCTCAGAGACCATCGCGGGGAAGGGGCAGTCGCCGGCGCAGGTCAAGTGCGTCTCGCCGCCGTCACAGGCGCCATTGCCGCAGGTGCTGGGGCCGCCGCCGGGGCCGGGAGGCGCTGCAGCCAGGCAACCCTGAGCGGCTGCGCAACTGGCCAGGGGCTGTAGTATGCTGGTCAAAGTGTTGTAATCCATGTACTTGGAGCAGTCAGACAGGCAGCCGACGTGCTTGCAGTTTGCCGCGCATTGCACGGCGGCATTGCAGGTCACTGAGCCGCTGCAGGCCGCGCTAGGGGCTGGGCACTTGGCTTTGGAGCAGGCCGACCAGTTGGCAAAGCCGCAGTCCGCCGGGCATGAGGCGGACGACTCGCCGGCCCCAGCGCACACGCCATCGCCGCACACCGGCGCCGGTGGTTGGGTGTCTTGAGGCGGGGCAATATCCTGAGGCGGTGCAGTGTCTTGGGGCGGTGCAGTATCCTGAGGCGG
>CAXNCS010000082.1:0-6580 GCA_964201005.1 Myxococcota bacterium | reverse complement strand
CGCTCGGCGGCCGATTAGGGGCGCTCGCAGCCCCCGACCAAGGAGCGAAACGTGGTGTATTCTCGAGCAAAATTTGGCAAATCCCTGGCAAATGCAAGCGCTTGGCCGCTTGTGGCGGCGCTGCTTTGCGCTTGCGGGGCAGAGACCGCAACGCCCACGGGGGGCTCTGTGGCCACCGCCGCGGACAGCCTCGCCGCGGATGCCATGGCCGCGGAAACCTCAACGGACACCGCGGGAAGCGACGCCTCGGCATCTCTCGACACAGCCTCCGTCGACACCGCCCCTCTCGACACCGCCCCCCTCGACACCGATTCCCCCGACAGCGGCTCTCTCGATACCGCCTCTCTCGACACCAATTCCCCCGACGGCGGCTCTCTCGACACCGCCTCCGTCGACACCTCGCCCATCGACACCGACTCCCCCGATACGGCGTCCCCCGACACCATTTCCCCCGACACGACCGCTCCGGACACCGCCTCCCCCGACACCGCAGGACCGCCGGTCTGTGTGCCCACCGCGCCCACCACCGAGGTCTGCGATGGCCAGGACAATGACTGCGACGGCACGACCGACCTGCAGCTCGACGGCCAGCCACCGCTGTGCGAAGACGGCAATGTGTGCACCACCGATATTTGCGACAAGACCAAGGGCTGCACGCAGTTACCCGTCGCAAGCGGCAAGGGCAATTGCAGCGACAGCGACCCGTGCACCCTGGGCGAGACCTGCAGCGCCGGCGCGTGCATGAACGGCAAGCCCGCCTGCAATGACAGCGACCCGTGCACCGCCGACGCCTGCGACCCCCAAAGCGGCGCTTGCAGCCACGCGCCGATCGCCAACTGCAAGGCCTGCAAGCTCGCGGCGGACTGCGGCGATGCCAATGACTGCACCACCGACGCGTGCACCGCCGGGCTGTGCGCCTGGAAGCCCATCGTCGGCTGCATCGGTCCCACCGACCCGTACATCAAGGAGCTGACCCTGTTGGCGCCGTCGGTGCAAGCGCCCGGTGGGGTCAACGCCAAGCTTTGGCTAGAAAACCTGGGCAAATCGGTCATCAAGACCGGCACGCTGGCCCTGGAGTTCAGCCTCTACCAGTCCGCGGACGCCAAGATCGACGCGGGGGACCTGTGGATCGGCGGCAGCAATTGGTCGGGCGACCCGATCGGTGGGCCGGTGAACATCAAAGATTACATGGATATTCAGTTTGGCTATGAGGATCTCGCCAAAGCCAAGCCCGGCAAGCAGTTCGCCTGTGTGCGCATCCAGGGCGGCGGCGACGTCAACCCCGCCAACAACGACGCCTGCGCGCCGCTCGAGGTCAAGTTCCCGGCGTGGAAGCTGGTGGAGATGACCCCGCCCACAGGCGATGTTTTTGCCAAAGACGAGATCAACGTCGGCCTGAAGATCCTCAACAGCGCCGGCACCGACCTCAAGGCCCCCGTGGCCATCTACCTGTCTCAAGACGCCAATTGGGATGACAAAGACACCAAAATCAGCGTGTTGTATGACAACGTGGGCATGGGCATTGGCACGGTCAAGGCCGGGGCCACCACCAGCTTTAGCGCCAAGGCCACCATCCCCGCGGCGTATGTCCCTGGCAAACCGTGGCTCTGCGCGGTGGTCGCCGTGGCCTCGCACCAGCTTGAAGAGCTCCCAGCGGACAACATCCTCTGCAAACAACTGGACAATTTGCGCAACCCGGCCGACCTCGGCGTTTCGGCCGTCAACGTCGGCTTTGCGGTGGCGGCGCCGAGCCCGGTGTTTGTCGGCAACCCCGTCTACGGCCAGCCCTACCAGTGTATGATTAAGCAAATCGCCAACTTTGGTGACCTGCCGGTGACCTCGCCTATGGCGGCGCGCTGCTGGGTCGATGTCGCCGGAGCCGCCTTCCCGGGCACGGCTGGCTGGAATGTGGCGTGGAGCATCGACAGCGACATCGGCGCCGGCTACTGGCAGAACAACGCCCAAAAGCCCGCGGTGCTCAACAACATTCTCTCTGGCGCCAGCCCAGCGCCCGGCCTGTTCCGCCCCAACCACCTGGGCGTCTCCTATGTCTGCGCCCACCTCAACCACGACGGCGCGCAGGATGAAATCGCCTTGGCCAACAACAAGGTGTGCATGAAGGTCAACATCGTCGGCCACGACCTCTACCCTGACGCGCCGTGGACCTGGATCGGCACCGCGCCCGTCAACAACGCCAAGCTCAAGCGCGGCGTGGCCTATCCCATGCAGTTTCGCGTCTGCAATAAAGGCAATGCCAAGCTGACCAACCCGTCCAAGCTCAAGACGCGGATTTTCCTGGACCAAGACGGCAAGATCTCCGAGTCTGACCCGCTCATCTACACCGGCACAGGCATCCCCGGCTACGTGGACATCCCCGGCAAGTCGACCATGGCGCCCGGCTGCGTCAACCTCGCGCTGAGCGAGAAGATCACCCTGCCGATGAGCTTGGCCCCCGGGGGCTATTCGATGGTCATCGACGTGAACAAGGACCAAGCTTACCCAGACCCAGAGGCGGACAATGTCGCCGTGGGCTTTGGCGTTGTGGTGGAATAGGCTAGCATCGCCGAGGCCCTTGGCGGCCGGCACAGAGGGGACCATGGCGGGCGTGCATCCGGCGAGCGACGACGAACTGATCCCCCTGCGCTGGTTCGACCTCTCCGGCGATGAAATTGCCCAGGCTTTTCAGAACGGTCAGGACGTCCTCTGCAACTGGACGGTGCTCGGGGTTCACCCGCGCGGCAGCCGTTTTCGCCTCTACGCCATGGAGCGATCGGCCAATGCCATTGCCTGCATCGACGGCGATGGCGTGCACTTTGGCGTGGCCAGCTCGCCCTCCAGCCCAGAAGACTGGGCCGAGTTTCTGACGCACCACCAGGTGACCACCTAGCCATCTACCTCTGGCCGTATCCCGCGGGGCGCCAAGGCGGCGCAGCTGGCGAATAACCCTTAGCAAATCCAGAAGAAGGGCCTGCATGGATCTGCCCCGCTACTTCTTGGTCGGCGACCGTCCGGTGCAATTTGTCGCCACCGCAGACGGCGGCCTGGACGTGCTCGCCCTCGACTGGGCCACTGGCGCGTTCATCCGCGACATGGGCTACCTCAGCCGCTGTCATCTGGGCGGAGGCGAGGTAGACGAGGTGGACGCCGAGGAATTTGCCGCCAAAGTCGCAAGCTTGCTCGCATCGATCGCCCCAGGTGGGCCCAAGGAGCCGCGATGAGTGAGCCGCTGACCCCGTGGCGCTGGGTGGGCCGGGCGCTGGCCATCGGCATGGGCCTGACGCTGGCCGGCTGGCTCGCGGGCCTGCTGGGCGCGCTGTGGGCGCCGTGGCTCGGCATGGTGACAGGCGCCCTCGGCGTGCTGTTTGGCGGCGGCGCGTGGTCGGCTTCGCGGATCGGCGGCACGGGCTTTGGCGCAGGATTCATTGGACTTATTGCGGCCATCGGCCTTTCCATCCAAGGTCACCACGCGGTTGTAGCGGGGACCGCTCCTATCGTCGAGTTCGCTGGCCTCTCTGCCTGGGATCCGCGCGGCGAGGCCGTCGCCCTGCATGTGGGCGAGCTGCGCCACCTCCGCAAGCATGAAGCTTGGGCCAGCCAGCGCCGCGGCTCGGGCAAGAACGCCAGCACCGTTTCTACCGTGGTGACACCGCTTTTTGACCCGGCGGAGCAGCGCGTCGTCGGCTTTCACTGCGCCAGCCACAACCGCGTGCGCCGCAGCAATGGCCGCTGGGCCCTTTCCTCGGCCGCTTGGGACGGCAGCGGGCCAGTCGAGTGCGGCGCCGGCATCAAGCTGGCCCTCGCCAGCTGCGCCCAGGCCAACATCGCCGTCGCAGAAGGCGCCACCGAGCGCTTTGTCGAAGTGTTTGCCTCAGAGGAAGAACTGCGCGGGGCCCATGAGCTCAACAAGGCCATCGGAATTCCCTTGGGATTCCTGTTTTTCTATGCGTTGCTGGTGGTGATCTTCCGCCGCCGCGGGGCTCAGTCGGTCAAAGGGTCCACGTAGACGCCAAACCACGCGCCGCCGCTGCAGAATTCGCTTTGGGGTCCTAATCGTCCAGCCCCTCGCCAAACACCCGCACCGCAAAGCCGCGCGCCGCCACCTGATCGGCCACCCGCTGCAGCGCCTCGGGGCTGGCGGGGCGCAGGGCCTTCTCCACCGGCGGCCGGGCCAAAGTGTAGAGATCCACGCGCTTGGGCTGCAACAGGTCGAGCAGGTCCAGGTAAGCGGCGATCTCCGCGTCCACCGTATTGTCGACACTGCCCTGCACCAGCATGGTCTGGGCGATGGCCTGGGGCAGCTGGCTCGCCCAGCGCGGTACGGCGTCCACCGCCAGGGGCTCCCAGGGCATGTCGAGCCGCTGGTACATCGCCTGGGTGCCGGCGTCGAGCTTGACCGCCACCTCATCCAGCAGCTGGCACGCGTGCAGAATCTCCGGATCGCCCAGCTCGGTGCCCGAGGTCAGCAGCACGATCGGCATCTGCGGAGCCAATTGGTCGCGCAGCTCGCGCAATAGCGCCACCGCCTGGGGAAACTGCGGGTGCAGGGTCGCCTCGCCGTTGCCGGACAGCACCCAGGCGTTGATCGGCAACTGCGCCTCGCGCTGGGCCTGGGTCACTTCTGCGCGCAGCCGGTCGAGATCGGCGTACACCACCGGGCGATTGGGCCCGCGCTCCGGGCCGATCTGGCAGTACGTACAGCGCAGTCCACAGCGTTTTTCCCCTTGAGGACTAAGGTTTAGCCCCAGGGTCACCCCATAGCGCCGCGACGGCACCGGCCCGTACACCGTGCGCGGCGACAGCTCGCTGTGGACTTTGGGATCGAGGGCATGGCGTTGCGGCATCGGCGAACCTCCGGGCCGCACACCATAGCCCGCCGCGGCGATCTTTGCCACCGCCGCCGCCGATTGCCCCTTCGCCATTGCGCAGTTTGGCGACCGTGCGATGATGGCGGGCCCTTGCCCCAGAGGTCCGCGATGAACAGCCCGATTCTCCACACCTCTCGCCGCGTGCGCACCCCGTTGCCAGAACAGGTCGATGTCGCCGTGGTCGGCTGCGGCCTGGGCGGTCTTCAAGCCGCGGCGCTGCTCGCTAGGGCCGGGATGAGGGTGGCCTGCTTTGATTCGCACTACGTCGCCGGCGGTTGTGCCACGATGTTTGAGCGCGGCCGCAGCGACATGCGCTTTCGCTTTGACGTGGGCCTGCACTACCTGGGCGACTGTCAGCCGGGCGGGGCGATTCCGCGGCTGCTGGCCAACGCCGGCGTCAACGACATTGAGTATATGCCCATGGATCCAGATGGTTTTGACACGCTGGTGTTCCCCGGCCTGCGCTTTGCCGTGCCCCAGGGCCTGCAGCGCTACCGCGACCGGCTGGTGGAGACCTTTCCAGAAGAGCGCCGCGGCATTGACCGCTACATCCGCTTTCTGTCCGAGGTCGATGCGGCGATCCAAGTGCTCGACGGGCCACAGAAAAAGCCGCCCCTGGGCCTGGCCCTGCACGTGCTCTTGCGCGGCCGCACGGTGCTGCGCTACCAGCACGCCACCGTCCAGACCGTGCTCGACGACTGCACCCGCGACCGGCGCTTGCAGGCAGTTCTCCTAGGTGAATCAGGGGATTATGCGGTCGCCCCGGACCAGGCCTCGGCGCTGCTCCACGCCGGGCTGATGCTCCACTACCTGCGCGGCGCCTGGTATCCCGTGGGCGGCGGTCAGGTACTGGCCGATCGGCTCGCCGAAGAAATCGAGAGCCACGGCGGCACCTTGCACCTGCGCTGCGGCATTGAGCGCATCTGCGTCGAAGACGGTCGCGCCGTGGGGGTGGTGGTTGAAGCGGATGGCAAGCGCCCGGCCCACACCGTCCGCGCCAAGGTGGTGCTGTCCAACGCCGACATCAAGAAGACTTTTCTCGAGCTGGTGGGCCCCGAGCACTTGCCCGCCGGGTATGTCGAAAAGGCCCAGGGCTGGCAGATGGGCGGCGCCCTGTGGATGACCTATCTGGGCATTGAGGGGACTCTGGGCGGCGCCGGCGAAAAGTCAACCAACTACTGGCAATTTGACAGTTTTGACATGGAGTCCTTCTACCGCTTCCCGCTCGCCAACCCCAGCCAGGCCACGTCGTGGCGCCCCGGCGGCTGCTACATCACCAGCGCCTCTATCAAGGATCCCGCCACCCCTGGCCACGCCCCGCCCGGCCACAGCGCCGTGGAAGTCATGGCCCTGGTCCCCGGCAGTGCCCAGAGCTGGGGCCTGAGCCCCGCTGAGCTGGCGAGCGGACAATACCGCAAGAACCCGGCGTATCTAGAGCGGAAGACCGTTCTGGAAGACGACATGATCGCCCGCCTCGACGCGCTGTTTCCCGGCGTCGCCCAGCGCGTGGTGTTTCGCGAATCGGCCTCGCCCGCCAGCCACAGCCGCTACACCCGCGCCAGCGACGGCACCGGCTACGGCTTGGCCGCCACCCCCGGGCAATTCCAGAAGCACCGCCCGGGTTACCGCGGCCCCTTGCCCGGCCTGTACCTCGCCGGCGCCTCCACCCGCGCGGGCCACGGCATCCTCGGCGCCCTCACCTCGGGCCAGCGCGC
>CAXNCS010000081.1:0-6725 GCA_964201005.1 Myxococcota bacterium | reverse complement strand
AGCCGAAATCCGCGGTGGGCAAGCTCAATTCTCGGCGTGTCTCGCCGCCCACCAGCACGCGAAAGCGCACCGGAGTGCCTTCCTCGCCGTGGCGCACCGCCCAGAGGCGATTGCCCACGCGCACCTCGACCTTGGCGGCGCCGGCCGAGGCCAGCGTCAGCCGCACCGCGCCCTTGTCGCTCGGTGGGTGCAAGTAGATGCAATCTCTACGGGTATTGCCGACTTCTTGCAGATCCTGCCAGACATCCTGCCAGCTCGGCCCGCCGCAGCTAAAGCGGGAGCGATCGGCCAGCCAGGTACACGCCCGCCACTCGCTGGGCCCGCCGACCTGAACCACGGCGGTGGCCAAGCTTCTGCGCAGATCCACCAGGGTTGTCGAGGTCGGCAGTGCGTACAGACCTACGGCGGTGCCCTGGTCAAAGTCGCGCTGATCCAAGGACTTGAGCGGCAGCTTGAGCTGAGCCAGGCGATCGTGGGTGGCGACGACCCACAGGCGCCGATGGCCGTCCGCCTGCCACAGGTCCAGGGGCTCTGCCGTCAGGAAATCAGCTTTGGGATCCAGGCCTTTTGCCTGCCACGCCTGGGCAAAAGCCGCCGGCTCGTGGCTGGACCACCCCGGGACAAACGCCAGGGCGTCGCCAGCTTGGGCCTTTTCGCCCACGTATTTGGCTGCTTGCAGCAACTGCGCCGCCTCAGGGGTCACGGCATCGTTTTGGCGCCGCGCCAGCCCGGCAATCAGCGCCGCCGCCAACAGTAGCGCCAGGGCCGCGGCGCTCGCCACCCAGCGCAGGCGATCGCGCCAGGGCGCTTCTACCGGCTGCTTGGCCTGGGCCGGCAGTCTGGCGCTGCTGCGGCGCATCGCCAACAGCGGCAGGGGGTCGGCGTGTTCGGCGTCGCGCAAGCCCGGAGGCAGCAGGGCGACCGGGGCGTAGGGCAGGCGGTCCAGCGCGCTGGCCTGGACCTCAGGAGGTTGGGGAAGGGGCTGTGCGGAATTGGGCTGTGCGGGCTCCAGGGCCTGTGCGAACTCCAGGGCCTCCGCGGGCTCCAGGGCCTCAACCGGCTCCAGGGCCTGCGCGGGCTCCGAGGCCTGTGCGGGCTCCGGGACCGCCCCAGGCACCTCAATTTCCTGCGCCGCGGGCTCGACCGCAGCCGAATCGGCGTCGTCGGGGTGGCTTGGGCTGGAATCGCTAGGCGGCAGGCTCATGGGCCGCAGTGTAGCCTGAGCGAGCAAGCGAGGCCAGCCGTGACACGCCTGTGTCGATTGCCGAGGGCCGCGCGTTGACCCCACGGCCAGGTGCGGCGCACAATTCCGCGGCTTTGGCGCAAGACAGCCGGCCAGGAGATCGCTGTGTCGCAGAAATTGTGGGTCGCGCTGGTCGCGTTTGCGCTGGCAGCGTGCGCAACTGAGGGTCCATCGCCGCAGGTTCCGTCGCCGCCCGCAGCGCTGGCGCAGCACCTGGGCGCCATCACCGTCGATCACGAGGCGGTGCTGCGGTTTTTGGCCGATGGCAGCAGCGTGGTGGAAAATGGGCCGGTGCTCGCCGGCGGGCGAATCAAGATCGTCTACGATCCCCAGCGATTGCCGCAGTGCCGTGCCCATAAGTACGGCATGCCGGCTTGGTCGATCCTGGGGTACGCGAGCTGGGACGGCGCCGCTCCGCAGACCCTGGCGCTGACGGCCTCTGGGTCGGCGCTGCAGCCCGTGGTGCAGGTGCCTGAAACAGCAAAGAAACTGCAGCTGTGGTTCTACAACAACGACTACTACGGCTGCAAGGCCTGGGACAGCCAGGGCGGCGCCAACTACGCCTATGACGTTGCCCCGCCCGCGGTTCCGGTGGCGCTGCGCTTCAAAGCGGATGGCAGCCTCAGCGCCGACGCGCCGCTCAAACAGGGCGGGCTGGCCAAAATCGTCTATGCGGCAGAGCGTTTGCCTGCGTGTCGCCACAGTGTCGGCGGCCTGCGCGCCTGGAACCTCTACGCCGGCTGGCGCTTTTTGCCCGGCGGCCAGACGGGGAGCGTCGCGCTGATGGCGGACAACCCCGCGGATAACAACGTCAAAGAGCCGCTTGTGCCGATCCCCCAGGGGGCGACGTCCATGGAGCTGTGGTTCTCTAACTCCGACAGCAGCGGCTGCATGGCCTGGGACAGCAACAACAGCAAGAATCACGTGTTTGCCGTGTTGCCGGCGAGTGGCCTGCAGGTCGGCTGGGCGGGCGACGTGGCGTTCCTGCTCGTGTCCAAAAGCACCCAGAACAAGGGCGATACCGACCCGGTCTACTACTTTGACAGCATGGAGGGCATGCCGCTTTCGACGTACGTGGAGGTGCAGGCGTGGATCCCGGGGCTCAGCGACAAAGCCTATGCGAACAAGCAAGCCGCCGAAGCCGCTGCAAAAGCCGTACAAGCACAGCTATATTCCTCTGCAGTTAAGAATGCCAAGGGCGAGTGGACCGGCCTGCCGCTGACCTTTGAGCGCCAGCAGGGCAACAATTTGGTCTGGCGCTACCGCTTGGGCGATTTGCGCTGGCCGCAGTCGGGCTTGCAGGTGGCGGACGGCATGTACCCTTACGCCCTGCGGTTTTCTACCGATGGCGGCAAAAGCTGGGTCGAAGCGGCCAAAGCGGATGGCCAACCGCGGCGGCTCGTGCTCTCCAAATCCCTGGACTGCAAGATGTTTCCTGACGGCGCCCCGGCGGAGTGCCCCAAGACCTCTGCGGTGGGCTGGGCCGGCAATTGGGGCGGCTATGTCAGCCACGCTTGCACGTTCAAGCCCGGCCTCGCCGACCCGCTGATCCTGACCAAAAGCGCCGTGGGCCACGACTGCATGTCCGTCACCGCCGAGGTCTATGTCCCTGGCGTGACTGACAAAGACGCCAAGCCGGCTGCGGTGTTGGCAGAAGTGCAGACCGACATCGGCTACGGCGGCGGACCGCTGGCGACCCCGGTGACCTACCCGCTGGGCTTTGACGGCAAGGTGGGCAACAACTTCCGCTTTGTCTGGCATACCGCGCAGCTGGTCGGCATGGCGAACAAGGGCGACTACAAGTTCCGCCTGCGCTTCTCTGCGGACGGCGGCACGACTTGGTTCTTGCTGGGCAAGGGCGACAGTTTTGCCCAGGCCGGCGACCCCAAAGTGGCCGAGCCCGGCTGGCGCAACCTGTGGGTCCGCAATGATTCTATGGATATTGGCGAGATCAAGTACTGCGATGGCCTGACCCAGTGGGACGGACCTTCCAACAGCTGGCCGACCTGCGTGACCTGGCAGCCCGCGGCCAACCAAGACGCTAGCGGTTGTGAATTCTATGTCAATTCCGTAGGTCGCGGCTCGTTCTCTCACAACGGCACGGCGATGAAGTGGTATGAGAGCTACCTGGCCGTCGCCCCGCCGCCGCAGATGCAGGTGATCGCCGCCGGCATGTGGCTGCGCTACGTGGGGCCCGACGGCAAGAAAGTCGAGGGCTACGCCTTGGGCAAGCAGATTGAGCCCAACTACTGGCGCAGCGGCTTCACCTACGCGCGCAGCGGACCTGGATCGCCCACCTTCAATTACCCGGTCGAGGCGTTTGCCTTCTATGTCGACGTAGCGCCGGGCATTGCCGGGGGTGCGCCAAACGGGCCCGTGACGCGCTACTGGCAGTCTGCGGGCGGCGCCAACTACAGCGAGGCCGGGGTGTGGAGCAAGCCCGGGTTTGTGTTGGGCATTGGCTCGGGCAGCATCGAATACGCCGACGCGTCAGCCGGTGTCTTTGACGCCAAGGGCAAGTGCCAGAAATGAATGCGCCCAATCACCCCCGCTCCGGTGGCATCCCCGGGTTCTGCCTCATCGCAGCCCTGCTGGGCGTCGCTGCCTGTGGCGAACCCGCCCCTGCGGCTCCGGCGGCCGCTGACGCCGACACGGCGGTTTGGCTCGATGCCTCGGCCGATTCTGCTGGCGATAGCTCGGCTGACGGCGCGGTGGACAGTGCGGTGGACAGCGCAGGCGATGTGCCGACCGACGTGGCCTCTAGTGACACAGCCGAGGATCTGGGTGCCGCGGCCTCTGCGTGGTGTGCATCTTGGGCCGGCGCGACCTGCGCGCTGTGGGCCAAATGCCCGCTCGCTGCATCGGGCCAGCAGCTGGACGGCTGTGCGGCGCGCTTGACTCAGCAGTGCCAAGGCGGGGCCACTCTGGGCAAGGCGCTGCAGGCTAAGGCCCTGGCTTTTGACCCGGCCCAGGCAAAAATCTGCTTGGAGGCCCTAGAAAAACTGCAGTGCGCGCCGCTGTACCAGGGCCTTGTGGACGCTGGCCAAGCGGCGGTGCCGGCCTGTGCCAAGGTGTGGCAGGGCCTGGTCAGCGCCGGCGGCTCCTGCGTGCTGGGCGGCGAGTGCCAGGCGGGGACCCGCTGCGTCTTTGGCGCCTCCTGCCCCGGCAAATGCACGGCGTGGAGCGCGGTTGGCGGCGCTTGCTCCGAAGACCAGCCCTGTGACCCGGAACTGGCCAGCTGCACCGCAGGCAAATGCGCTGCCCTGCCCACCAAGCCCGGCCAAAGCTGTGCCGCTGGGCTGTGTGCGGCGCCGTTGTATTGCGGCGGCGACGGAAAATGCGCAGCGTTTGCCCTGGAATCGGCGGCATGCGGCGCCAGCGGGCCGGTGTGCTGGCCCAGCCTTGGCTGTTGGGCCGCCCAGGGCCAGGCGGGCATCTGCAAGACCCGCGGCGGCGCGGGCAGCCCATGCCTGAGCCAGGCCAACTGCGCAGTTCAGGCCGATGGCGAGCCCCTGGTGTGCATCGCCGGCAGCTGTCAGCCCGCGCCGGGACCCGGAAAGCCTTGTTTTGACTGGCAGTGTCAAGGGGGCTGGTGCGACAGTCAGGCCTTGCCGCCCACCTGCGTCGCCTGGCCGGCCGCCGGCAAGCCTTGCCCCCAGGGCTGGTGCGGCCCCGGGGCGGTGTGCAGTGCGGGCCAGTGCAAAGTCCTGGGAGGGCAGGGCCAAAGCTGCTCTGCGCCTCAGGATTGTCTGAGCGGCCACTGCCTGGGCGCCACGTGCAGCGCGCCGGGCGTGAGCCCCTGCCTATAGGCCGATCTCCACCTCGCCCAAGACGGAATACCGCCCATCGGCGGGCAGCGGCGGCACCTGCAAATGCGGCGCGGCGAGCACGGCTTGATGCTCCCACCACAGCGGAATCACGGGGAGATCCTCTGCGGCCTTGTGTTGCGCAAGGGCGTATAGCGCGGCTCTCTGGGCTCGGTCGAGCGCCTCGCGGCCCAGGTCCACCCAGCAATCCAGCCACGGATCGGCGTAACTCGTGCGGTTGGCCAGGCCGCGGGCCTGCTCCAGCCCCAGCGGCGTGAGCACCAGGGTTCGCGCCCGCTCGCGCCAGTTGGCTCGGCGCCACTCACCGCAGCGCGCATCGCCATCCAGCGCGGAGTCCCAAGCGGGATCCGGCAGGCCGTCGCGCTGCAACTGGGCGTAGGGGCTGGGCGAAAGCGGATCCGCTTGGCGCACCGCGGCGTTCTGGCTGTGCAGCATCCACGCCAGCTGGTCGGGCTCAAAGGGCTCCGGCAGCTGCAGCAAGAACGCCTCAAAGCGCCCGGCGCGCACGTCGGCCAAGAACGTCGCCAGCTCAAAGGGCCGCACGCTGGCGTCAATGCCGACCTGGCGCAGCTGGTCCGCCAAAGCCCGGCCGATGGACCGGCGCAGTCTGCTGGTAGATACCTTGATCTCTAAAGCAAAACGCCAGCCGTTGGCTTGCCGGGGCAGACCCGCTTGGTCCAGCAGCTTCTCAGCGGCGGCGATGTCGTGGCTCCACTCCGGCAAGGCGGTGTGGGCCCAGTGGCCGGGGGCGAACATGCCGCTCGCCGGGGCCGCGAGGCCGCCCAGCAGCGTGTCGATCACCGAATTGCGCTCCAAGGCCAGCGCCAGGGCCTGGCGGACCTGTTTTTGGTGCAGCGGCGGCTGGCGCAGGTTGAGGCCCAGGTACACCCAGGCGATGCCCGGCGCCGCGTGCAGCTTGGCCCGGCCGGTCTTGGCCGCGCCCTGCAAAATCGCAGGTGACAAGCCGCTCCACGCCAGGTCCGCGCCGCCGCCCAGCACAGAGAGACTGCGGGCCCCTTCGTCAGAAATCGCGCGAAAGGTCAGCCTCTCTGCGCGGTTGTGCGGGGTTGGCGCCACACGCTGCAGGGTCACGCGGTCGCCCGCGGCCTCGCCCAAGACTCTCCACGGCCCAGATCCCACCACCTGACCGGCAAATCGGCGATCCGCAGTGTGTTCAAGCAGATGAGCGGGAGCGATCCCCAGAACCAGGTCGCTCCACAGCGTCGCCAGCGGCCGGCGCAGGGCAAAGCGCACGCGCAGGGGGTTGAGGGGATCCGCCCGCACTGCCGCAAAACGCCTGCGAAATTCGCCGCCAATCGGCGTGGCAAAGCGCGGGTCCAGCACGCTTTGGTAGGTAAACGCCACGTCGCGAGCGGTCAGCGGCGCGCCGTCGTGCCAGCGCACTCCGGGCTGCAAATCGACCACGATCGTCAGCGGATCGCCGTCTTCGGTCAGCCGCGCCGCCAGATCGAGCGCCGGATTGCCGTGGGGATCCACCTGAGTCAGGCCGCGAAACACCATGCGCGACAGCCGCGCCGACGGCCCATCGGTCGCCAGCCGCGGGTCCAGGTCCTTGACCGGCGCGTCGACCGCCACCACCAGCTCTCGCGGATCGCGATCTGGACGGCAGGCGCCGAGCAGCAGGGCGCTGGCGA
>CAXNCS010000080.1:0-6783 GCA_964201005.1 Myxococcota bacterium | reverse complement strand
CTACTTCGTGCGCTTCATCACGTGGTAGCCAAAGTCGGTCTCGACCACATCGACCTGGCCGGCGCCCAAGCGCAGCGCCATGGCCTTGAACGGCGGCACCATCGGCGCATCGGCGCTGACGGGATAGGTGCCCGGGCCCGGATCGTCGCTCTTGGCTTCGTCTTTGATCTTGCCAAAGTCGGCGCCCTTCTTGCGGCCCTTGTGGGCGAGCTCGATGGCGAGCTTCTTGGCCTCGTCCTTGGTGCGCTTGACTTCAGGGGCCGCGCGCATCGCGCCTTCATAAGCCACCAGAATGTGGGTGACTTCGACCTCTTTGGGCGCCGGATCCTGCTTGCTGGGGCAGGCGGCCGGGTCTTCGCCTTCGCCGGGGCAGGCGTCGGTCACGATGACTTCCAGCGGCTTTTCCGGGGCGACAAAATCAAACGCCAGGCGCTTCATGACGTGAAAGCCAAAGCGGCTCTCCACAATGTCGACCTGACCCAGGCCCAGCGAGGTGGCCATCGCGCCAAACTCGGGGACAAAGCGCTTGCGCATCTCCGGCGTCGCCTCGTACACGCCTGGCCCCGGGTCCTGGGTGTGCTGCCACATCAGCGGGATGAAGTCCGCGCCCTGCTTGCGGGCCTGGTGGGCGACGTCAATGGCGAGCTTCTTGGCCTCGTCCTTGGTGCGCGTCACGGTCTTGCCCGGCAGCGAGCCGGCCCAGCCGATCAGGATGTGGGCGACCTTGATCTGATCGTCGATCTTCTCTGGCTTCTTGGGGCAGGAGGCCGGATCCTCGCCTTCGGCGGGGCAGGGGTCGGTCATCACCGCAGCGGGGGCGGCGCTGGGGCTGGCAGCGGCTGGGGCGGCGACGGCTTCGGCCGGCTTCTCCCCTTCCGCCTTGGGGGCTTCCGCCGCCTTGGGGGCTTCCGCGGCCTTGGCGGGCTCCGCGACGGGGGTAGCCGGGGTCTTGTTGCAGCCCGCGGTGGCGATCAGAGCGGCCAGGGCGATCGGCGCGACCGCGGCGGACAGAGAGCGATAAGTGCGCATAAATCCTCAATTGGTGCGGCGGCAGGGGCCGCGGAGAGGCGAGATTGTGCGGGAGCAGGGGGCGGAATTCAAGCACCTATGTCGCACTTGCCTTGCCAACCGAACGGACCCTCGTTGACACGGCCCGCAGAGGAGTCTAGATCGTCGCGCTTCGCTGCACCGGCCTGCCCCTAACTCAGCGGCGCCCGCGGCGACTCCCCTTGGCCTGCCCGATGAGGTTGGCCTGCCCGATGAGGGCCTCTTTCTCGGGCTCCCCCTCGGCGCCCCATTTTGCCCCCAGTCGAGGCCAGCATGGGTCTTTTCAGCGGCACCGTCAGTTACCTCCGCTTTGTCGCCGCGCCGATTGGCGAGGGCTTTGAAGAGCGCGCCTGCGAACAGCTGGCGGCCAAAGGCTTTCGCGAGATCGACCCGCACACAGAAGAGGACCAAGTGGAGGGGTGGGTGCGCGCCGACGACGCCTTCTCCGCCGAGTTTGACCCCGCGACGCTGATCTCGGCCACCGGCAACTTTGCCTTTCGCCTGCGCACGGACACGCTCAAAGTCCCCGCCGGCACGCTCAAGGTCTACGTGGACCAGGCCGCCAACCAGCGCGCCAAGGCCCAAGGCCGCGAAAAGCTGTCCAAGAAAGAGCTCGACGTGCTCAAGCTCGAGATCAAGAAGCAGCTGCGGCTGCGGTCGCTGCCCAAGCTGGGCCTGACCGACGTGGTGTGGAATGTGCAGACCGGCGAAGTGCGGCTGATTTCGACTTCCAAGTCGGTTGCTGGGCGCTTTGTAGACCTGTTTGAGAAGACCTTTGAGCTGAGTTTGCGACCTGTGGGTCTATTGACTGTGCTGTGGCTGCGCGGCATGAGCGAAGAGGAGATCGACGGCCTTGCGCTGGTCGAACCCGACGCGTTTCACCTGAGCCGCACCTAGAGGATCGAGCGCTCTGCGCTTTGTGCAGCGCCTCTAGCCCTTTTTCGCGACATCGCTGTTTGACAAGCTCCCCCTCCCTCTGCCGATCGCGAGGCCCCGATGGACACCTCCAAAGACCGCTTCTCCTTTCTGGGCCGCGAGTTCCTCACTTGGCTGTGGTTTGAGGCCGAGCGCAACGGCGGCAAGGTCGCGGCCGGCGAGCTGGGCGATATCGGCGTGACTTTTGGCCAGCGCTTGAGCCTGGAGACCGGCGGCGGCGTGCGCGAGGGCAGCACCGTGCAGTCGGATGCCCCGGCGGAGGCAGAAGAGGCCCGCACCGCCCTTCGCACCGGCAAAAAAGTGGCGCGGGCGCGGCTGTTTCTGGAGGTGGGCGAGCGCCAATACCAGGTCGGCCTGGACGCGGAGACCCTGACCTTTGGCAACGCCAAGCTCCCCGTATTGCTGGGCAAAGGCGAGGCCAACGCCTTGGATGAGCGGCTCGCGCTGCTCGACGAGCTGGAGGCGGTGATGGACGCCCTGTTTGTCGGCTTTGTGCGCCTGCGCAAGGACGAAGCCAGCTGGGCCCCGGTGCGCGACGAGATGCGCCAGTGGGTCGCCCAAGGGCTCAAGATCGCGTAATCGCGCCGTATTTTGGTTGGGGTTCAGCCCTGTCTCCGCTGGCTGGCGCGGAGGCGGACCCGGCCGATGCCGTAGCCTCCCGACCGGCCCCCTTTTGATCGGACTAATCCGGCGCCCATGCTGTTTAACTCACTTCTGTACATGGTGTTTCTCGCGGTCGTGGTCGCCGGCTTCTGGCTGCTGCTGCGCTGGCGTTGGGGGCGGGCGCTGTGGCTGCTCGTGGCCTCGTGCCTGTTCTATATGGCCTGGGATCCGCGCTACATCCTGCTGATCCTGGGCGCCGCCACCTGGGACTGGGCGATGGGCCGGGTGCTCGACGCCACGCCAGTAGACAAGCCCCTGCGGCGCAAGCTGATCATGCTCGGCTCCGTGGGCATCAACCTGGGCCTGCTGTGCTACTACAAATACCTGGGGTTTTTTGTAGAAAACGCCGTGGCCGGGCTCAATCTGCTGGGCCTGGAGCTAGTGGCCCCGGCGATCAAAGTGGCCCTGCCGGTGGGCATCAGCTTCTTTACCTTCCAGTCGATGGCTTACGTCATTGACGTGTACCGCCGCGAGATGCCGGCCGAGCGCAACCTCCTGCGCTTCTTTCTGTTTGCCACGTTTTTTCCGCAGCTGGTGGCCGGGCCGATCTCGCGGGCGCACATCCTGTTGCCGCAGCTGCACCGCACCCCCAAGCTGGACCACGACGACGTCAGCGAGGCGCTGTTCCGCATCGCCAAGGGCCTGGTCAAGAAGGTGGCGATCGCCGATTGGCTGGCGCTCAACCTGGTCGACCGGGTGTTTTCGCAGCCGCACCTGTACTCGGGGCCCGAGATTCTGATCGGCCTGTACGCCTATACTCTTCAGATTTACTGCGATTTTTCTGGCTATACCGACGTGGCCATCGGCTCGGCGCGGCTGCTGGGCGTGCGCCTGCCGGAGAATTTTGACCGGCCCTATCGCGCCCGCACCGTCGCGGAATTCTGGCGCAAATGGCACATCACCCTGTCGACCTGGCTGCGCCACTACGTGTTCTTTCCGCTGGGCGGCTCCAAGGGGTCGGTGTGGATGGCCCACCGCAACACTTTGATTACCCTGGTGCTTATCGGTCTGTGGCACGGCGCCAACTGGACTTTTGTGCTCTACGGCCTCATCCACGGCATCGCCATCGCCTGGAACCGCACGCAACACCGCAATTACCCCAGGGGTTGGACCCACGACGCCCTGCCGTGGCAGCAAAACCTGTGGCGCATTGCCGTGACCTTCCACTTTGTGGTGCTGGCGCGCATCCTGTTTCGCGCCCCGAGCCTGGAGGCCGCGGGCGACGTGACCCGGGCGATGCTGGGCAACGGCTGGGGCCTGGCGCGCATCGACAACGGCACCTGGGCGGTGCTCATCGTGGGTTATGTCGCGCACTTTGCCCCGCCGGGCTGGGCGGAGCGGCTGCACCGGCAGTTCAAGCAGTGGCCCGCCGTGGCCCAAGGTGCGGCGCTGGCCGGCGTGGCTGTGGCGATGGGCGCGGTGGCGGAGACGGACGCTGTGCCGTTCATCTACTTTCAATTCTAAGTGCTGTGGTTGAGATTGCCGTGATGCTGTCTTTGAATCAGGAGGTTGAGAGACTGTGAGTGCCGCTTCATCCCCTGAGATTCCCGCTCCGTCGACTTTGAGGTCGGCTGATTCTGCGGCGTTTGCTGCGGCGCCTGGCGAGCCGATCGGCGATCCCGCGGTGTTTCCGGCCGGGCCGCTTGCGCGCTTGGCGGTGGTCGCTGGCGTGTTGGTATTGGGAAGTCTGGTGCCGTATCTCTATGGCGGTTGGGCAGATTATCGCTATTGGGATCGCTTGGATGCCGACCCTCTGCTGCGAGCCGCCACCCTGACCCCGCCGAGCCGCGCCGAGCCAGAGGGCCAAGGCCCCAAGCCCAATTCTGCCGAAGACGACCTGTCCGACGGCGACGTAGCCGCTCTGGCGGGGATTGCCGCCGGCCATGGCGCCCCAGGGCTGCCGGGATCGGCGACGGAGGAAGACGCGGCGCCTCTGGCTGCAGAGGTGACGAGCAGTGAAGCTCTTGTGATCACGGATGATTTGCTGGGCAAGCAGAAGACCTGGCTGGAGGGGGACATCCGCCTGCTCACGCCCTTTGCCCAGGCCCTGACCGACCTGGCTCTGGGCAAGCGCGACAAAGTGCGCATCGGCCACTGGGGCGACTCGCACCTGGCCAATGACGGCCTGACCCACGTGGCGCGGCTACTGCTCCACGCGCGATTTGGCGATGGCGGTCATGGCTTTACCCTGGTGCAGGGCCGCACGGAGTGGTACGCCCACAAGGGCATCGAGCGCAGCGTGACCGCCGGCTGGAAGGACTTCAACTTCCTCAGCGGCAATGCGCGCGACGGTTCCTACGGCTACGGCGGCGTCACGGTAGAGGGCGGCGCGGGCGAGCAGTTCAGCCTCAGCGTCAGTGCCAAGCAGCCGGCCAGCCAATTGCACTTGTATTACCGAAGTCTTGGCAAGGGATCGCTGACCTTGAAGGTCGACGGCAAGCCCCAGGACAAGCTCGAAGTCGCCGAACCCGCCGGCACCGAGGCCGCGCGCGTGTGGCAGGTGGCGGACGGCAAGCACAGCAGCACCTGGCGGGTCGCGGCCGGGCGAATGCGCATCCACGGCGTGGCTTTTGAGCGAGAGCGCGGCTTGGTGTACGACAGCCTGGGCGAGGTCGGCGCGCGCGGCACCCGCTGGACCCAAGCGGACGCGGAGGCGATGCGCCAGACGATGCAGCTGCGCAAGCCGGACCTGCTCATCCTCAATTACGGCGGCAATGAGCGCCAGGACAACATGTCCGAAGCCAGCTATGTCGCCAAAATGACTGAGGTGGTCGAGCTGTTCAAAGCCGGGCGCAGCGATGTGACGTGCATCCTGATGGCGCCGAGCGACCACGGCAGCAAGAAGGGCGGCAAAATCATCAGCGATCCAGCGGTGATCAGGATCAGCGGCTGGCAAAAGAAGATGGCCGCGGGGGTCGGCTGCCTGTACTTTGACACGCGCGAGGCGATGGGCGGCGACGGTGCGATGGGCCGGTGGGTGCGCGATGGGCTAGGGTGGAGTGATTACAGCCACTTTACCGCGCAGGGCGAGAGGGCCATGGGCCAGATCATCTACCGCGCGCTGCTCGAAGGCCTGCGCCGTTGGCAAGTCGAGGTCAAGGGGCAAGCGGTAGGCAGTGCGTCCGACAGGCCCGAGGGATTTGTCCGGCCCGGGTCAGACGGGATCAGGTCGGCAGCGAGGGTTTTGTCTGATCGTGAAAATCGTTGAAGAAAGTTCAATCAGCGTCCGCATGGACGACAAGGGGGCAGCATGTCGGTCGTGAGTTGGCAGCGCCAGGGCAGCGTGGCAGTCCTGAGTATGAACAACGGAGAGAATCGCCATAACCCAGTGTATGTGGCTGAAATACTAGCTGCATTTGACCAGATGGAGGCCGATGCCGAAGTTAAGTCTGTGGTGCTGAGTTCCAGCGACGCCAAGAACTGGTCGCTGGGCATTGATCTGGCGTGGATTCAAGCCGCCGCGGCGGATCGCGCCCGCCACGACGAACTGCGGGCTTTCCTGAATGGTCTCAACCAGGTGTTTGCCCGCGTCCTGACCTTTCCCACCCCAGTCATCGCGGCGATCGCCGGCCACGCCTTTGGCAACGGCGCGATTCTGGCCTGCGCGTGCGACTTTCGCGTCATGCGCAGCGACCGCGGTTTCTTCTGCTTCCCAGAAGTTGACGTGAACATTCCGTTTCTTCCTGGGATGCTGGCGATCGTTGAGAAGGCCGTACCCATGTACAAGCTGGAGGAGCTCTACTTCAGCGGCAAGCGCGCCGGCGGCCAAGAGCTCTTGGACCACCACATCGCCAGCGCGGCTCCCGAGGGCGCTGAGGCCACCTTGCAGAGCGCTGTGGCGCTGGCCGGCGGATTCCAGAAGGCCCGCGGGGTGTTTGGCGAGATCAAGCGTCGCAAGCACGCGCCTATCCTGGCCATTTTTAGCGGAGCCGATCAGGAAATCATCCGGCGGCTGAGCTTGACTGCGTAACGGAACGGAAGGAGGGTTTTGTCCGACCTCGCCGCGGCCACGGGCCAAGCCGCCCCCGCCGGCGATTCCTGAGCGATCGCAAGGCAAAACCTACCCGCCAGCGTCGCTCGCCGCGATGCCGACCTTGCCCCGGACCTGGAGTTATCTGCGTTATATTAGGCTGTTGT
>CAXNCS010000079.1:0-7168 GCA_964201005.1 Myxococcota bacterium | reverse complement strand
CTGGCACCTGGTCCCGCGCAGCGGGATGCGCCCAGAATCTGCTCGCGATGCGTCACGATTTTGGCCAATTGTCCAAGCTGGGCGCGGATCTAACGTAAGGGGGGGGTATTTTCCCAAGACCAGCAGCGAACAGTTGCAGCGCTACAACTGTCCCCCTCGCCCAGCTACCGTCGCGCGGCAAAAACACCACCGCGCCAAAGCTATCGCAACGCCTCCGGGCGAACCCCATGAGTTGCTGGGCGCGCTAGGGCCGGGACCCTTCCTGAGGCGATGGCAATGAGAGCGGACGGGCCGGGCGCTACAGCGAAAACGTCATCGTATTGCCGGTCTCGACCTCGACGATGACGATGCCGACCTTGTCCGTCGCGACGAGCAGGCGGTTGGGCTCCACCGGCGAGATGCACCACGGCCGGTCTACCAGCAGCGAGTACTGCAGCCCCAGGATCGGGCCGCGCAGCTGGTTGGTCGCGATGCCCTTGGGGCCGATGTACGCGTCGTTGCCGCCGCCCATTTGGTTGGGCTTGTTGGGATCGACGGTGCCGTCGGGCTTCTTGTACATCCAGCTCCAGGTGTCGCCGCTGTCGGGGTCGAACAGGGCCGCGTTGCTCGGGGTGCCGAGCTCATTGCCGCCGGCGATCCACAGCTTGAAGTGGGGGTAGTACAGGAACTGCCACACGCCGGGGCCGGGGCCAGTGCCAACGCTCGGCTGCTTGCCGTTCCAGATCATCGAGCGCTTGCCCGTCGCCACGTCGATTTTGTACAGCGCTCCGGTCAAGAAGGCCGTGGCGTAGATGACGCCGTCTTTGTAGCCAAAACCCGAGTCGAATCCGGCGGCGACTTCTACGCCCGACCCCGCCCCTTCCGCGACGCCGTACAGCAGGTTGCCGGGCTTGGTGCTGGAGCGGGTGATCCAGGTGCAGGAGTTGCCGTCTTTGCCGACGCGGATAAAGCCCTCGCCTTCGCTGGGATTGACATTGCCGTTGGTGGCGAGCAGGAAGTTGCCCTGTTCGTCCAGCTCAAAGCCGTGGATCTGGATGTCGGTGGTGGGCAAGCCGCTGGCCACGGGGTTGCCGTTGGAGCAGCCCTTGAACTCGGGATGCTTCCAGGTCTGGTGGTTCCACACCAAGGTCCGGTCGCCGCTGGCGAGGTCGACGCGGTAGATGCTGCGGCCCTGTAGGTCGGGGTTGGTGTCGTCGGGGGAGGCGCTGCCGCCCGGCACCGAGTCCTCAAACACGTACAGCTTGCCGTCCGGGCCGAGGGCCAGGTCCTTGATCAAGTCAAAGCGGTTGCCCGCGCCCTTGTGGACGACGCCTTCCGCCGCGCTGAACGTCGAGCCGCTGACGATGCTGCGATCGCCCGTCTTGGGGTCCACGGCCATGATGTAGCCGCGGCTGCTGTCCAGGTTGTTGCCCCAGGTCACGCCGTAGTAGACGACTTTTGCGTTGTAGTCGGTCGAGCAGCCCTTGATGTCTGCGTTGGTGTGGTCGTTGACCGAGATGCCCTTGCCGATCTTGACGCCGGCGTTGGCGGGACCGATGGGCGCCGAGCAGAACTTGGCCCCGGGCTGGCTGGAGCCAGGCGGGCAGCGGCAGTCGACGGGAAAAGTGGTCTTGTGGGTCTGGTAGTAGATCGCCTCTGGGCCGACGGATCCGGCGCACTGCGTCTCTGGGTACGGCGTGTTGGGATCGGCAATGGAAGAGATCCCGCCTTTGCCCCAGCAGTTGTAGCCGCCGTTGGTGTTTTCGCAGAGCCCTTGGCAGCCGATCTTGGCCGGGTCGCTGCACTCGTTGACGTCGAGGCAGGTGGGGCCGCTCAAGGCAAAGCCGGGCTTGCAGACGCAATTGTTGTCGAGGCAGTCGCTGTTGATCCCGCAGGTCTTTCCGCCGCAGGGGCCGCTGCCGGCGTCTGAGGAGGCGTCGGAAGAGGCGTCTGAACCGGCATCTGCACCGCCGTCCGCGCCGCCGTCGCTGCCCGCATCTGCGCCAGCGTCGGTGGCTCCGGCATCTGCCCCGCCGCCGCTGGGGACGCAGGTCTTGGAGGGCGCGTGGTACTTCTCATCGGGGGCGCAGCAGTACATCCCGTTGCCGGTCTTGCCCTTGGGGCAGGTGCAGACCGAGTTCACGCAGGTGGCGTCGTCGGCGCACAAGACGTTGTTGCTGCCGCAGCCGGGCACGCAGGTGGCGGTTTTGGGGTTCAGCACGGTGCCCTTGGCGCAGGCGGCGGCAGAGTCGACCCCCGCGTCGCTGACTCCGGCGTCGCTGGCTCCCGCGTCGCTGATGGCCGCGTCGCTCGCTGAGGCGTCACTGCCTCCCCCTGCCGCGTCGGCGGCGGACGGCTCGGACTCCGCTGCGCCACAGGCCGTCAAAGCAATGCAGCCTGCCAAGGCAAGAACTCCCCAGAAACCCTGGCGAAGACGAAGATGGGCTCTCATATCGGCGCTCCTGCTGCGTCCAAGATCGGTCGCGACTGGAGCCAAATTAGCGGCTTCTTTGCTCGGCGAGACCTATCGCCGACCTTTCGCCGGGCTCTGCAGGCACCCGCGGACTCGGCACGTCTCGGTCCCTTCAGCGCTCTTCGCCCTGCGCCTGAGTCCATTGATCGGCGCGGAGCTTCCACCTCGCCGTCACCTGGGCCTCCAAAGCGGCGGCGGGGGTGGCCAGGGGCCCGAGGTCGAGGCGCCGCAGCGTGCCGTCCCAGCTTCCCGCCCAGAGGGTCTGGCCCTGCGGACCCGCCAGCACTTCTGCAACCCGTTCGCGCTGCAGGTGGGTGCGCGCCGCCAGGGCCAAGTCGGAGGTGCGGTAGATGGCAATGGTCCCGTCGATGAGGCCCGCGGCGATCCAGTCGCCATCCTTGCCCATGGCCAGATCACAGACCCTCGCCGGCACAACCACTTGCTTCTCCGGCGCAGCGCTTCCGCGGCGAAACCACGCGATGCGACTCTCATCCGCCACGGCAAAGGCGCTGTGGACCGAGGCCGCGGCGATGTTGCGCCAATTCCCCGCCGCCGGAAGTTGCACGCGGCGCAAGCCCGGACCGCCGAATTTGCCGGGGTCTTCCAGCTGCCAAAGCCGCGATCCGGGGCTGTCGATGGCCAGGGCACCGCTGCGGTCGGCCGCGGCTGCGAGGTCGAGCCAGTCCTCCGTCTCCGCGCCGATGCGGCTGGGCGGGCCCAGCTGAGCGCGGCGATCCTCTTGGGCCGGCCAAGCATAGACCCCTTGGCCGTAGGTGGCCCCGACCAGCCAGTCTTCAGCCCCCCTGCGGATCCCGACGAGCCGGCGCACATGAATCACCTGCACGTCCGTCTTGCGGTCAGGTGAGATGCGAGAGATCAGTGAGTTTGCCACGCTGCTGGCGAGAACCTCTGCGCCGTCTTGGCGCAACCACAGGGCTTTGATGACGGAATTCGCCGGCCTGGCCTTCCAAACCTCCGCCCCGTCGCGGGCACTGCGGACGGCGACGCTGCCGTCGTTGGCGCCGGTGGCGACAAATTCCCCCGCGACGTCAAAGGAGGCCAAGCTCGTGCCCGGTCTGGAGGTCCATTGGGCGATTTCGGGCCGCTCGGGCAGCGCGTAGACCCGCAGCCGCTCCCCCGCAATCGCCAGCTGCCGGAGCGACAATTGCGCGTCGCTCGGGGCCCCCCAACTGGTCTTGAGCACCGGCTCCAGCGCCGCGGAGGTCAGGAGCGCCACCTCACCGCGGTCGGCCAGCGCCATGAGCCAAGGGCCGGCGACCTGCAGCTTGCGCACCATGCCAGCCACCGCCGCCGTGGGCGGACTGCAGTCGACCAGCCCGACACCGCAGCGCACCACCTGCCCGCGGGTGCTCGCGAGCCACACCCCTTCAGAATTGCTCACCAAGGCAGAGATGTCGCGCGCGGCGATCGGCAGGGCCCCCAGCGCCGTACAGCCTTTGGCCAATTCGCAGGCCATCAGTTGGTCGTCGCCACAGGCGGCAAGCGCAGTCGTTCCGTTCACATGCAGGGCTGCGATGGGTTGCTGCGAAGGGCACAGCTTCCACTGCGACTGCCGGCCGCCGGGCGCGATCACGTGGGCAAAATCCCCGGCGATTTGCAGCATGTCGCCGTTGACGCCGCGCTGGATCGGCACCGTGCCGGAGGCTGTCAGCCCCTGCCACTTGGGCGCACCAGTCTGCAGATCCAGCGCCTGCAGGGCATTGGGCCGGCGCAGGTAGACCACGCCGAGGTCGGGGAGCACGACACCGTAGTCGTCGGTCCGGGCGAGCCGCCAGAGCATCGCCAGCGGCTTCACCTTCCACAGCGACGTGTCCGTGGCGGTCAAGCAGAGCGCGTAAGCCGCATCGGCGTCGATGTAGCGGCGTTGGCAATGCGGCAGCGCTTCGTCGACCGCCGCAGCCGTCGGCCCCGCTGAACCCGCGGCGACCAGCACCCCGCGCGCATCGGCCAGCGTCGCCGGGTCCGCGGCCACAGACAGCGCGTCCGCAGCCAACACCGCCGCCTCTGGCCACGCGCCCTGCTGCGCCAGGACCACCGCCTGCTGCACCTGCAGGTGGGCGCGGGCCCGCTGGGCACTGGCCAGGGCCAATTGCCCCGACCGCTCCGCCTGTTGAGCGCGGTCGCGCTCGGCGACCACCCGCTGAGCGGCCATCCAAGACACCGCCGCCAGCGCCAGGAGCGCGACAAAAACCCCCAGCAGCTGCCAGCGCCACGACAGCGCCAGGCGCCACAGCAGCTGCTTGGGCGTATAGGTGTGCGCGGAAACTCGCCGACCATCCAAGTAATTGGCCAGGTCCCTCGCCAGAGCACTGGCGTCCGGGTAGCGCTGCGCAGGGTCCGGCTGCAGGCAGCACGCGACGATCGCCAGCAGCTCCGCGTCGCCCTCCTGCGGCAGGTCCGACAGCTTGCGCTCGGCGGCCCTCAAGATCGCTTCCGCCGCGGTGTTCGCCTGGCGCAGGGGCTGCCCCACGGCCACCTCGTACAGCATGGCGCCGAGGCAGTAGACATCGCTCTGCAGCGTGAGCTTTTGCCCGCGCGCGGCCTCTGGGCTCATGTAGAGCGGCGTGCCCACCACCGCCCCCTCGCGGGTCTGTTGGGCATCCTCGGGATCGGCGACGTGGGGCGATGCGCTCTGGTCGTCCGCCAGCCGGCAGGCCAGCCCCCAATCGATAATCTGCGCGCCACCTTGGGCATCGACCAGGATGTTGGCCGGCTTGAGGTCGCGGTGGAGCACGCCGCGCTCGTGAGCGTGGGCCATGCCCTGAAAGACGGAGAGCAGCGTGCGCAACAGCGGACCCGCGGCGGACCCAGGTGGGCGCTGCTGCAAGAGCTGCGCCAGGGTGTCGCCGTCGACCAGGCGCATGGCCAGCCACGGCAGCCCGTCCGCATCCATGCCGCTGTCAAACACCGGCACGATGGCGGGATGGGTCAGCTGGGCGACGGTCGCCGCCTCTTTCTGCAGGCGGGCGGCGCTCTGCGGCAGGTCGCGGGTGGCTTTCTTGACGGCGATGTGGCGCCGCAGCAGCGGGTCCCAGGCCACCACCACCACGCCCATCGCCCCTTCGCCGATCGGCGCGCCGCGGACATACCGGCTCGGCGCTGAGTGGGCCGCGGCCGGCTCATGCTCCGGAAAGTCGCCGTTGACCGCAGACCACGCAGGCGAGCTGGCCGCCGCCTCTTGGTCAAGCTGCATCTTCCACGCTGTCGAACTGGTTGAGAAACAGCTCCAGATGGCCCGTGCCGGTGGAGCGCACCAAGTCCGGCCGCACCCCGCAGGCGCGCAGGCGACCGCGCAGCCGCGTCAGGGCGACGTCCAGGCGCTGCCTCTGCTGTTGCGCGTCTGCCCCGTCTTGCCAGAGTTCGTTGGCCAGGGCCCGCCAGCCGATGGGACCATGGACCAGCACCAGCTCCGTCAGCAGGCGGGCGCCGATGCCCTCCAGCGCCGCCACGGCCTTGCCGCCGCGGTAGATGTGGGCCGTGTCAAAGCGCACGGCGATGTGCAGGGGCGCGTCGCCAAAATGGTCCAGCACGGTCTCGCCAGATTGGGGGGGAAACTGCATCGCCACCACATGAAACCCCTGACCTGCGACCTGAACCTGGTCCCCGACATCCAGCGGTCGCGGCGCGAGGCCCGGACCGCCGCACAGCCAGCTGCGGCCGTCATTCCAGAGCCAGCGAACCGCATCGGGCCTGAGGCCGCTGACGAGCATCGCCACCGGCGTCGCCACCAGCGAGCACACCCCCTGCAGCAGCTGCGGCGGCATGCCGGGGCCTTGAATGCCCAGGAAGCTCGGCGGGACAAACAGGCGCACCACGCTCAAAACCACTCCCTCGGCAAGGGTAATCTCCTGGCCAGCGCGGAGAGCCAGGTCGCTGGATGGCTGACCGTCGGAGTGGAAACGGCCGCGCAGGGCCAAGAGACGCAGCGTGGACCCGCGCAGGCTGACCAGGGCGTGGGCCTCAGAAATCCGCGGGTCTTCAATGACTAACGCGGCGGTCCAGAGCCGGCCGATGATGTCGCCGTGGCCAAGTAGGCAGGTGCTCCCATCCGGAGCGAGAATCTCGGCATAGGCAAGCATCGCGGTCACCACAGGGGCTCAAATTCTGCGCCCGCGCCGTCCGCGAGCTTGCCCAGCGCAGTGCCGGCACAGGGGACGCGCAGGCCGGCTACCCGCCCAGAGGTCTGCCCGCCAGCTCGATTTCGCCCCGACCAAGACCGTCCCAGCCGTCCGCGGCGAGGCTACGCGGGCCCGCCACCTCAGTCAACCGCGAAAGCGCCTGCTGGGCCAAGCCGATCCGCCCGCCGCGCAAAGGGGCGTCACCCGCCAGGGCGGTGGCGCGGGCGGGGCGAGATCGCCGGGTGTTGGCCCCATCGCCGCGGGGCCCCGCCCGCGCCGCCGGGCGCAGAGGCCGGCAGGCCGGCGCGCCTAGCACCTGGTCCCGCGCAGCGGGATGCGCCCAAAGCCGGGTCGCGATTCGTCACTTTTTTGGCAAATTGTCCAAGCTGGACGCGGATCTAACGTAAGGGGGGGTCATGTTTTAAACTCACCCCGCCCTAGAAAATCGCCTTGCCAAAAACGTCGTACATCCCCCGGGCGATCTCAATGATCTGCTGGGCTTCGTCGACCATCCACGGGTAGATGTCCTTGTCCCCACCCTCGAGCCGGTCCGCGAGCTGCTGGGCGTCCTGCAGCA
>CAXNCS010000078.1:0-7431 GCA_964201005.1 Myxococcota bacterium | reverse complement strand
CGCCTCTTGGGCCTGTCGCGCTGCCTGCCTCCGGGACAGCCGCCGCAGCGCCCGTGGCAGTTTCTGGCCATGGGACGCCTGAAAACAATGTGGAATACAATATCTTAGATCCCGGAGATGCCCCGCTTGGGCCGTCGCGGCTCGCGGCTGTTCCCGGCCAGCACAGCCGCAGCATTGGCACGGCGCAGAACGGCTCGCTGGAGGGCGGCGTGGCGGTAGAGGAGTCGCCGCCCCTGCGCCTGTTGCCCCAAACAAAGCGCAATGGTTGGTATTTTGGCACCGCAGAGCTGACCTCTTTGCTGCAGCGTTCGGCCCAAGCGCTGGCCGCCGATTACCCGGGCACGGTGTTGCGCGTGGCGAACCTGTCGCGCCAGCACGGCGGCGATATTCCGCCCAGTGTCAGTCACAACAGCGGCCGCGACGCCGATGTGATGTTTTTTGCCGCCGATCGCTTTGGCTCGCCGCAGGAGCCGGCCAATTTCTGCCACTACGACCAAAACGGCGTTGCCGATCACCCGCCGGTGGATGCCGGGCGCTACGAGTTTGACGCCGCGCGCAACTGGCGGCTGGTGCGCCACTGGCTGAGCGACCCGGATGTGCTGGTGCAGTGGATCTTTGTGTCGGTGCCGCTGCGAAACCAGTTGCTGGATCATGCCTTGCGCATTGGCGAGCCGGAGACCCTGAGGCGCCGCGCCGCCCGCGTGCTGGTACAACCGCGCGATTCGAGCCCCCACGCCGACCACTTTCACCTGCGCATCGCCTGCGCGCCGGGCGATCGGCCGCATTGCATGGACGGCGGCGTGTCGAGCGATCTGGCGCGGCAGGCCCAGGTCGACGCGCTCTTGCAGATGTACCACAACGGCAGCCCGGCCGAGCAGCGCTACGCCCGCGAGCTCTTGAGCCTGCCGCCTGATGCCCAAGTTGCTGATTTGCCACCAATTGAGGGGGAGGATTAGCCGGGGGCCAGGTCGCGACGCGCCAGTCAATTGCGCTGCTGCCGGATAAACACCTTGACCGCAGGCCTAGCGATCTCGGATACTACTGCGCCCCGCGAGCTGAGTTGCGCCGCGGTCGCTCTGGAACTTCGATGCCGCGTCTGCTGCCCCTCCACCGCCAAAAGCACTGTGCTACCGGTCCTTTGGGCTTGGGGCAGCGTCTTACTGTGGCGGTCGCGCTGTTCTTCGCTGCGGCGCTGACGGCGTGCGGTCCAGAGACGGCCCAGCCGGTGTCGGCCGAGGCCCAGCAGCTGTATGTGGACGCCATGGAGCATCTGCACGGCGGGTCGCTGATTGAGGCCGAGCAAGAGTTTCAAAAGCTTGCCAAGTTGCCTAGTTATGTGCAGCTGACCTCGCTCGCTCGCCTGCGTTTGGCCGATACGCTGTTTCAGGCGCGGCGCTATGACGAGGCTATCGAGGCCTACCACAGCTTTATCCAGCGCCACGAGGGCAACGACAACGTGCCCTACGCCACCTTTATGATCGCCAAGGCCAATTTTGAGCTGGCCCCGACCGATCTGTGGATTATGCCGCCCGTGCACGAGCTGGACCTCTCGCCTGTACAGCAGGCGCGCACGGAGCTCGAGCGCTTTATCCGCACTTATCCGCGTTCGCGCTTTGCCACAGAAGCCCTGGCCCTGCGCGACCGCTGTATCGAGCTGCAGTTTGCCCATACCACCTACGTGATTGACTTCTATGCCCAGCGCAAGCAGTGGATCGGCGTGGTCTTTCGCCTCCACCGGGCTCTGCAGACCTATCCGACGCGCGCGCACACCCCGGCGAACTACCGGCTGCTGGCCGACGCTTATGCGGAGTTGCACTGGCGCTCTCGCGCCGTTGAGCTCTGGCAGGCGATGGCGCAGCGCTGGCCCAAGGGTACGGATGCGGCCGAGGCGCCGGCAAGAATCCGCAGTCTGCAGCAGCAGATAGAAGAGGCCACGGCCCGCGGAGAGCCTGGAGCCATGCCCGCCGATGTGCCGCCCACCGCTCAGATCAAGCCTGAGAAGGTCGGCGACGCAGAAGACGCCTAGTCGCACGACGGGCGCAAGAGACGCAGATCCGCAAGGATCGGCAAGGGTCGCCGAGAGGTTCGGCACCCGCAACCCAGGGACCCACCGCGAGTCGGTTGAGGTCCCACCCGGACGCCCTGGTTTGTCCAGCGGCGATGCGAGGATACCGTGAGCCACATCAAGCAGAAGATCGTCAAGCACAAGGGTGGAAACAGCAAGAAGGGCACCGCGCAGGTCAATCCCGCGACCCCCAAGCAGATTGTCGCCAAGAAGTTTGGCACCAAGGACACCTTGGTCGACGCCATCCTGGGCATGTACGACGCCCCCGAGGGCTCGCGCGGCAAGCTCAAGCAGTGCTCCAACAGCACGCTCATGTCGCACCACCACAACACCCAGCGCTTGGTCAAGCAGTTCGGCACGCGCCAGGGCGCCATCGACGCGATCCTCAAGGTGATCTACCCCAAGGACAACGCGCCGGACAGCGTCAAGGCCAAGTACGCCGGCTACTCGCCGTGGCGCCTGATGGACCTCGCTCGCCAGCACGTTGGTAACTAGCTTTAAGCTCACTGCATCCCGGAGGCCCCATGCGTCGCTACCTTGCCTGTCTCTCGATTGCGGCGGTTGCGGCCGCGGGGCCTCTGGGATGTTCTGAAGAGGCTACGGGCTCCAACGCGGGCCAGGATGCCAGTGCGGGTGTCGATGGCAGCGCGGATAGCCTGGCCGGCGACGGCATCTCAGGCGACGCTGCCTCCGGCGACTCTGGCGGCGACGCTTCGGTCAACCCGCAGGACACGAGCCCAGACGACACTGCCCTGGCGGACACGGCTGGAGAGGACGCCGCAGACGTCGACTGGTCCGACCTGCTGGATCCAGAAGACACCGCAGCCCCCGATACCGCAGTCGGCGACACCAGCGACCCAGTCGGACCCGTGGGCCAGCTCTACGCAGAGACCCCCGACGAGCTGTACCGCTTGGACCTCACGACCAAGGCCTTTACCAAGGTCGGCAAGTTTACGTTCAACAAGAACCCCGGCGAAGTGACGGACATCGCGCTCGATCAGGGCGGTGCCCTCTACGCGATCACCAACGACGACTTGTTCACGTGCGCGGTAGAGACCGCCAAGTGCACTTGGTTGGCGCCCCTGCCGGAGATCTTCAACGGCATGACCTTTGTGCCCAAGGGCACGGTCAGCCCCACCGCAGACACCCTCATCGGCATCTCGCAAGACGGCGACTGGACGCAGATCACCATCACGGGCAACAAGGTTTCCCTCAAGAAACTGGGCACGTATGGCAACGGCTGGCTCAGCTCCGGCGACGCTTTCTCGGTCGAAGGTATCGGCACCTACGCGACCCTCAAGGGCAAGGGCGCGAGCGACTCCCTGGCGAGCATCGACCCCAAGAACGGGAAAATCCTCAAGATCATCGGCGAAACCGGCGCCAAGGGCCTCTACGGCCTCGCCTGGTGGTCTGGGGTCTTCTACGGCTTCTCATCGGACGGCAATGTCTACGTCCTGGACGTCGTGACCGGAAAAGCCAGCGTGGTCAGCGGCATCCAGGCCCCCAAGGGCATCAAGTGGTGGGGCGCCGGCGTCTCGACCCGCGCGGCTGGCAAGGTCAACTAGCGATCCGCGTGCAGCCTTTGGGCGCGCCCCGTCTGCGATCCAATCGCCGTGAACCCTCGATGCATTCTGAGGTACGGCGCATAGCGGACACGACAATCCTCTGATGCCCTCCCTGCCATCGCGCACAGCAGAGTTCGCGCTAGCGGACGCACTCTTCCGCGTCTAGCTTAGCGGATAAAGCGATCGCCTGATGCGCGACGCTGGCTCGCATCAAGCGGACGGCTCACGGAACTGGAACTGCAATTCGCCGGCCCGAGCCTACTGGATGAACACCCCAATGTTGTCCATGCCAAAGGACTCATTGGTCGGGCCTTCATTGAGCGTAGAGCCAAACAGGATCAGGGCGTCCGCGGCAGTGTGCGGCACTTGCGCGCCGATGCCGGCGGCGGGATCCGGGTAGATCTGCTCCCCGCACATCTGCGGCTGGCCGTTGGGGACGACCGAATAGGTGTAGCTCCAGGCCTCAGCTCCGTTGATCTGCAGGAAGCCCTTCTCTGCATCCCAGGTGTCGATGGCAAAGAAGGTGCCCTGGACCCGCAGCGTAGAGTGCGGCGGCAAGCCACTGAGCGCCAACTTGAAGGTAGCCCCTGCGCCGCCTACGCCATAGCCGCCCAAAATGGCGCCATAACCGCCGCAGGTGGTGATCTGCGGTGGCTGCCACTTGCCGGCGTTGCCGCCTTCAAAATTGTCCAAGGTGATGCGCTGCCAGCCGTATTCGCAGTACACCTGCGCCGCCACGCCGCCCTTGGGCTGCACCCAGTACATGCCCGGTGCCGACTGCGGCAGCTGCTGCTGCAGGATCAGGCAAGACTGGGCCGGGAATTCTGCCGAGCTGCCCGGCATACCGCACTTCTTGCCGTCGCCCAACATCGGCGCGTCGCAAGCGCAGGTAAAGCTGCCGGGGGTGTTGGTGCACGCGGCGTTGACGTCGCAAGGCGTGCCGGACGGCGTGATGGTCAAGTTGTTGATTTGCACACCTTTGCCGACGTTCTGCACGCCGTCTCCCGTATCAAACAGGAACCGCACCTGGACCTTCTTGCCCGCGTAGCCCACCAACGGCGCGGTAAAGGTCTGCCATTTCTGCATCTGGTTGTTGAATTTCTGGGTCTTGTCCCACACCGTGACCACAGCGCCGGTGTCGAGCACCAGTTGCACGTAGACGCGGTCGTAGCTGCCCGGCTCCGTGTCCATCCACAGGTCAAAACTCAAGCGGTGGCCCGGGGCGCTGTTGAGCACCAGGGCTGGGCCGGTCGCTGTGCCGCTATTGGGGGCGGTGCCTGTGTCAAAGTTGGTGCCGTTGCCGTAATACAGCTGGCCCGCCAGGATCTGCCACTTCACTGCGGTGCCGGTAACGCTTGGGGGGCTAAAGGTCCAGCCGGTGCCGCCCGCCTTGGCGAAGTCCCAGGACCAGAACACCGGCGGGCACTCGTTGATGTCGCTGCAGGTCTTGCCGTCGCCCGTGTAGCCCGCGTTGCACTTGCAGATCGCCGAGCCCGGAAGGTTGGTGCAGGTCGCCGCGACTGCGCAGCCGCCGTTGTTGGTCTTGCATTCGTCGATGTCGGTGCAGGTCTTGCCGTCGCCGCTAAAGCCGGGCTTGCACGCGCAGGTGTTGGCGCCCGCGGTGTTGGTGCAGACCGCGTCGACCGCACAGCCGCCGTTGTTGGTCTTGCATTCATCAATGTCCGTGCAGGTCTTGCCGTCACCGCTGAAGCCGGGCTTGCACGCGCAGGTGTTGCTGCCCGCGGTGTTGGTGCAAACCGCCGCGCTTGAGCAGCCGCCGTTGTTGGTCAGGCATTCATTAATGTCGCTGCACACTTTGCCGTCGCCCGCATAGCCTGGATTGCACTTGCAGCTCGACGAGCCGGGCAGGTTGGTACACGCCGCCGTCGCCGCGCAGCCGCCGTTGTTGTTGGCGCACTCATTGATATCCGTGCAGATTTTGCCGTCACCGCTGTAGCCGGGCTTGCACGCGCAGCTGAATTTGCCGGGCTGGTTGGTGCAGATCGCCGCGGCCGAGCAACCGCCGTTGTTGACCAGGCACTCGTTGACATCCGCGCAGGTCTTGCCATCGCCGGAATAACCGGCCGCGCAACTGCAAGTGGCTGCCGTGCCGCTGGATTTGCAGATACCGACGGGTGCCGCCGCACAGCCGCCGTTGTTGACCGTGCACGGGTCGGTATTCTTGAAGCAACCGGTGTAGGGGTCGCCGCTGATATAGCCGTTGGCCTTGTCGCACACGCACTGGTAGGCGCCGGGGCCGTTGACGCAGAACGCGTTGCTGCCGCACTTGAACGTGCCGGCCTTGCATTCGTCGATGTCGTCGCAGCTGGTCTTGCCGTCGCCGGTGTAGCCGGGCAAGCACTCGCACTTGGCGCTGCCCTGGCTGTTGACGCATTTGCCCTGCGAGTGGCAGGCGAGCAGCGGCGGGGTGCCGGCGCATTCGTCCACATCATTGCAGGCCTTGCCGTCGCCGGCGAATCCCGCTTTGCAGGCGCAGCTGTAGCTGCCGCTGTTGTTCTTGCACGTGGCGTTGGGGTCGCACTGGGCGGTGTTGTTGGCGCATTCATCCACATCCGCACAGACTTCTCCGTTGCCGACCCAGCCGCTGTTGCAGATGCAGAAGCGCCCGCCTTCGTAGTTGTCGCACTTGGCATCGGCCGAACAGCCGCCGTTGTTGGTCAGGCACTCGTTGATGTCGTCGCAGGTCTTGCCGTCGCCGCTAAAGCCTTGTTTACACGCGCAATTGAACGATCCCGGGCTATTGGAGCAGGTGGCGTTGGGCGAGCAACTGCCGGGCAGCTTGCATTCGTCCACGTCCTTGCAGCCAAAGCCAATGGTATCGTTGCAGCCCGCCGCCAGGGAGCATTTGCCCAAGGCTTCAAAGGCGCTGCTGCCGCTGGCGCTACTGGGCTTGCAGCCATTGGCACAGCTGTCATCTGCGCAGGTCGCCCCGCAGGCCAGGGCCGCTGCGCAATCCGCGTCGTCTTGGCAGGCCTTTTCTTCGGCTGGGCAGTTTTGTGCGGTGCACTTGAGCACCGTGGCGACTTCATAGGCCTTGGCGTAGCCGGGCTGGCAGGCGCAGACATAGGCGCCCGCGGTGTTGCTGCAGTCCGATGCGAGGCCACAGGCGCTGGCGCCGCTGCCGCACTCGTCGATGTCCTCGCAGGCCAAGCCGTCCCCGGTAAAGCCCTTCTTGCAAGTGCACTTGAATACGCCGGGGCCATTGAGGCACGCGGCATCGGCGCTACAAGTGGTGCCGGTCAGGCACTCGTCTACGTCCAGGCAAGTCAAGCCGTCGCCAGAATAGCCCTGGGGGCAAGTGCACAGCGGTTCCAAGGAGGTGGAGTTGACGCAACTGGCCACCGCGTCACACGGATTGGCCGCCGGATCGCCGCAGACGTCGTATGGCTGGACCACCACGGTGGGACTGTCGACTTGAGGTTGCGCCGGCGAATCGGCGTCCTTGACCACCACCGAGCAGCGCAGCTGGTCGCCCGCCTTGACGATGGCCGTCTTGGCCGTGCCCGACTTCAGGTCCTGCACGCTGGCCGTTTGCCCCAGGGCCCCCGGATTGACATAGCCGTTCAGGGTCCACGACCAAGTGTAGATGATCGGGTCGCCATCGGCGTCCACCGCCTCCTGAATCATCGCGCAGGTCACGTCGCTCAGCAGATCGACGCTGGTGGGCGTCACCGCCAATTGCGGGGCCACCGGAGCGGCATTGGCGATCGTCACCGCGGCAAAGCCCTCAGCGCCTTCGCTTTTTGGATCCTTGGCGCGCACCTTGACCGTCCACTTCTG
>CAXNCS010000077.1:0-7626 GCA_964201005.1 Myxococcota bacterium | reverse complement strand
CGAAATGCCGGGCAGAGGCGGACGCTGGGAGCCAACTGGGATCCGCGGCACCCGCGCAGAGCTCCTCGAAGCGCTGGTCGGCCAGTTTCCCTGGATGATGATGGACCATGGGGCCGAACCCACCGCGAATTAGGGATCTGTGGTACTAGGGATACACCGACTGGTTGCTGTTGGCGACCCAAGGCGCAGTTGTCGGCGCCGTCGAGCACGGTGTCGTTGTCCAGGCCGTTGACCACGCCGTCGCCGTCCAGGTCGCCGTCGCAGGCATCGCACTGGCCGTCTGGGTCCAGGTCGGCCTGGGCTACGAAGCGCTAACAAGGCCTCAGGATCCTGGCTGGCTGCCAAAGAAGTCGACGCTGCGGGGGCCGCCGGATGAGCTGTTCCCGGCGGATCTCGATGACGCTGGGCTACCGGTCGAGGTGGACGGCGGCGACGAGGAGCCGGGCGAACCGTAATTTGACGAGCTGCCGGCCGAGGATTGGGCGGCATAGCTGGGGGGCCGGACGGTCTGGTGGGTGGCCGAGCTTTGCGTGGGTCGGACGGATCAGCTTGAACAGACGTGAGATTTTGCGGTTGACGGTGGGGATTTGCCGGCGTAGGCTGGCCGCTGACGGCTGGACTAGTCGCTACCCGCGTCCCAGTTTTCCAACCCTCGATGGCCCTCACGGATTGATTCGGTGCCCTAACCTCGGACCACAGCCCAGGACAGATGGAGACTAGCCTATGATTTCAGTACAAAGACAGGTTCCAGTCTGGCTCACCATCTATACTCTGCTCCTCATCGTCTCAGGCTGCGACCGGACCAATTCCGCTTCCGGCCATGGGCAGCAGCCGGCTGACGCAGATGCTGTCGTAAATTGTCCAGCAGTGGGGAGCGATGCGAGTTCAAGTGATGTGAGTGTGGCCGAAGACAGCGCTGCGGATGCTGGGCCGGACTCCACAAGAATGTCAGCCGACGGCGGAACCGATGCAAGGGCTGCATCCCCGGAAAAAGTCTGCTTCAAGGCTGGAGAATACTTGATAGGACATCCGGATCCTGAGGCCACGGATTGGACTTTGGCGCCGTTGGGCGTCCAACGGGTAGACAAATTCTGCTTAGCATTGAAGGAAGTTACGAACACGCAATGGCATGCCTGCATTGCTGCAGGAGGCTGCAGCGACCCGTGCTCGGGGCCATTCAAAGAATCTGCTCCCTGCTTGGATTATAAGAAATCACAGCTGGAATCGCCCGATGTTTCGGTAACGCAAATTTCTGATGAAGGGGCGCGCGAGTATTGCTTTGGTCTGGGCCCTGGCTGGGACTTGCCGACCTTTGCGGAGGTTCAAGTTGCTCTGTTTACCTTGAGCCCGTGCGAATGGTCTGCTGGAGCCTGGCTGAGTCCCAATGGTTCCATGCAGTATCCCTGGGGCAGCGGCCCACCACCGCCGAATTGGGGGAACATCGGATTGCTGGGAGCGTTTGAAATTCTGAAGCCCGGCCTGTTTCCAGCTGAGCCGTCAGGTCTGTTTGACCTTAGCGGAAATGCACCGGAATGGCTGCTTGGCGGCGTTCCTTCGTATTCAGGACTGCTGCCAGGCAAGAGCACTGAGCTGACGAACATTTCCAGCCAGGCACTGCAGCTAGGCTATAAGTCAAAGGATATCAATAATTTCGTAGTAGGGAGGATGGGCTCCGCCGGGGCTGGAGCAGGTTTCCGCTGTGCCTATCGCAAGCCTAATGTTTGGTAGTTGTTAGCGACTGGGCAAGACCGCTTCCAGCCCCGTACCCGATGGGCATACCTAGTCTGCGGGCAATTACTTAATAGTTTGGCACGCTTTAGATGTGCCGACTGTCGCAAGGATGTACTGCTCGCCGTCAGCTGCAAAGTGCGCGGCCTCAGCCCATCCCCACTCTCGCCGACATGCGGCTCGTTCGCTGCGCTCACCGTGGGGGCCCCGCGTGCCCGAAGGGACAAATCGCCCCCGGCGGGGCGATTTGAGTGGGACGGAACATATCACAACGGCCATCCTCTCCGAGATTCCCTATCGCAAATGGGTATTTACCCTGCCGTTCGACCTCCGCCACGTGCTGGCCTGGAACGCGGACCTCCGCAACGCCGTCCACCAGGCGCTGATGGGGCCGATTGCCAAGCACTACCTCCGCGATGCCCGGTCCCAAGCTCTGTCCGGCCAGGTGCAAGGCGCGGCGACCAGCCGCGTCAGCGATCCTGGCCCCGCAGGGGTGGCGGCGCGGCTGAGCGTCGCCACCGCCGGGAGCCGATCGCCGCGATTCACGACCAAGCCCCCGTCGACCGGCGGCCGGAGCGCGACGGGCCGGCGCGGAGCCTCTCGTGAACCCGACCAAGCCCCCGTCGCCGGCCCGGGACGCCCAAACCCTTGGCGTAACCATGGAGGAGCAAGCTGATTTCCGAGGTTTGGGGAGGATGCAGGGAGGTCAACATCAGGGGCCTCGCTGGACTCGGCCAACTGAAAATGAGCATTTGCACCGGTGCAAAAGTGCGATTTCTCGCCGGCGGGCTTGTCGGCAGGCTCAGACGCGGCGAGGGAGATCCCGTCCGTACCGGGGACCTTGGAGAAAGTGCAAGGTGTGACCCGCACCGAACTCGCGGTTTTGGGAACCACTGAGAGGATGTGAAAAAACGCCGGTTTCAGGACATTGAGAGTCAAAAACCCAATGTTGTCCATCGTTGTTCTTTCACATCCAGAATATTTTCACAGGCTCTGAGGCGCAAAGTCACCGCCTCGCGGCCCAGTTCGCCGGCCTGGACTGGCTCACGGGCGGCAGTCACAGTAAACTGCCGACAATTGCGGCCCGCCGTTGCCCTGACCGCCGCATCCAGCTCGTCATGCGCTGCCTATCGAGGTGTCTATGCCCACGCCGCCGCCGCCCGGACCTCCCGCCCCCGCTCCCGCCCCGGCGCCTCGCGCACCTGTTCCCGTTCCGCGTGGCGGTGCAGGTGCAGGAGCTGGTGGCGGACCTCCACCGCCGCCAGACGCGGGCGTGCCGCCAACGCCAGAGAAGCTCGACAAAGCAGCGATGATGCGCCTCATCAGTGCGCAGCTGCCCGGGCACGACGAGGGGGCCGCGGCCTTAGCAGAAAAGTGGAATGCTGAGACCAAGAACGACAAACCCCAAGTTGACGCTGCGGTTGCGGCACCCAACCTGAAGTCAGAGCTGCTCACTGCGTGGCGCACCGCCAAGGCCGGCGATGACCAGGCGTTTGTTGAAGAGTACGGCAGCAAAGACCCTGTAGCCGTTCAGAAATTTTCCGACATCAACGCCGAGGCCTACTGGGACGACACCGCGGGCAAGGGCGCGCTGGCCGATGCCAAAAAGGGCCTCTACCAAGCCGTCGCCGCAGCGGTCGTGCAGTACCAAACGGAGCGCGCGCGGGTGTTTCCCATCATGACCGCCAAGCGCTTCAACTACGTGTTTGCCGGAAAAAAGATTACCAATATCCCGGATTTGACTAGGCGAACCCACAGTGTAGGGGCCCTGGGGCGGGCGGGCGCGATGTCGGCTGCTGGCGACGCGGCGACTCTCAAGGGCGGGCTCGAGCTGATAGCGGCTCGCTCCGGCGGCGCCATCACGCACGACGCCGGGCGAGACTTACGGCGTCACCGGCGGCGGTGCCGAAGAATACCTGATGACGGGACCGACCTGGTCCATGGTCACCCAGTCGAGCGCCCAGGTGCCTAGCGAAGCCAATTTGCAGGATATTGTGGCCGCTTCGGAACGCGTCAAAGCCCGGTTTGGCGAGCGCCAACATGGGGTCAATCCGCGCGACCCCACCAAGCCAGCGATGACCGACACGACCTCGACTGGCGAAGAGCTCATGCGCGGCAATGCCCAGCCGATGGGCGGGTTTGCGCAGGGGACCTACCAGCAAGTGATCGGCGCAACCAAGGCCCGCGCCCAAAGCAGCGGTGCCGCAGCCCCAGGCGGCGTGATGGCCCCAGGGGGGGGGCGGAGCGCCGCCGCGGGCTCCCTAGATCGTCCGTACCGGCGCAACACCACAGGCTGCGGGACTGTCTTAGGCAGAAAGCGCCAAATCGCTTGCAAAGACGGGTGCTTGTGTTCTGTCCCGTCCAAAGCTGCCGCCGACCACTGACCGAATCGCTGAGTACCCACCCGCAGTCCCAGCCTGCAAGAGTTTGCAACCACTTGAAATGAGGCGCTGATGCGCGGACCCGAAATCGTGAGTCTTGCGGCATGGACGGATCAGTGGCGACCGCGAGGCCCAGAAGATCTCGGGGCATACCCTGGGGATACCGCGAGCTTTCACGGCGGGGGCGGCGTGCCCTTGCTGCTGCCCTTGGACGAATTGGCCATGCAGCGGTCCGACTGGCACCCAGCTTTGGCGGCGCTGCTGCTGACCCTTGGCTGCGACGAGTCGCCGCTTGCCCAAGCTGCGGTGGCCGATTTCTTCGCGCACGCCAGCTGCGGAGCGCTGTTTGTCCCGGTGGCTGAGGCGATAGTGGCAGCTCAGCCCAGCGCCGGCTCGCTGACTCACCCTGCGCGCATGACCTCGCCCATCCTGCTGTCCGACCAGCTGGGACGCCTACGGCAGAGCTTCGAAGTTGCCCGAGCCGAACCATATAAATTTATGGTCCAATCGCCAAATTACCGCTTTGTAGAGCTGGCCCAGCCGGGCGACGTCCTGGCCCTGGCCCACGAGTCCCTGCAGCTGGCCGAGCTGGGCAAGGCGCCGCCGCGGGCGCCCCTCTATCCACCGTGGCGCACCCTGACCTTGGGCTGGCTGGCGGAAGCTGCCTTCTGGTCGCCCTTGGTGGCCCGCTGGTTGCCCGAATTGCTCTTGGACCTTTGGCAAACTGGGGCCATGCGCGGTGCGCTCCTGCACATGCTGGCGGTCAGCAGCTCCAAGGTCGAGCTGGCGCCCGTGTGCGAGCAGCTCCTGGCCACGGCGAGTCGCGATGCCCAAGAAGACGCTCTTCGCGAAGCACTGCACGCCGTACTGCGAGAAGAGCTGGAGACACCGCCGCCTGGGAGTGCCGCGGGTTGAGCACCGTCAGGCACGCGGAAAGATAGATCAAACCAACAACTAGACCACGCCCCCAGGAGTGCCCAATGGCCCATGCGCTAGAGTTTCAAGAGCTGCAGATTCTAGGCATGGCGAGGGTGATCAGGGTGCGGGCGCTGTGGCGACTGGTGCTTTGGCGGCGCGTGCCCGAGGCGCTAGTCGGGATGGCGGGCGACCGGACGGAAGCCCCTTTGCCCGAAGCGCAAACTGCAGCATGGCTGGCCGCCGTGCGCGACCTGCATGGGATAGGTGCAGGAGAGGCCGCTGAGCAAGGAGAAGCCCAAGCGCTGTATGCCTATGAACAAGCGGTGAAAGTCCGCGATGATCAACCGGCCCGGCTCGACTTGGCCCATCAGCTGCTGGGCTTGGACCCGCCTCAGCAGTGGCTAGTGGACCTAGTGGCGGTGACGCAGCTAGACCCAACATGCGCCCAAGCTGCTAGAATTCTGGCGTATCGCCTGCAGCGGCCGGGGCCCACGGATGCCGATTGGCTCGACGAAGTCTTGGCCATGGGCGGAGCAGGGGGCGGCGTGGCGCGACTCGGGTGCCATTTGGCCCAAGGGGGCGGCGAAGGGGGCCGCTCTTGCGCGGTGGCATCCTGGCGCGAGAGGCGAATCAGCTGAGTGTGACCCCGACTTTGCTTAGCTTTTTGCTGCCAGACCGGGCGGTGCCCTCGCCGCTGCATCCCCACCGGGCGGACAGCCTGCTGCCCACAGCGCTGCGCGATCGCTTTGCAGAGCTGCGCCTGCCCACGTTGGAGGGCTTGGAGCGCGCGCTAACCAGCGACCGCCCTGTGCTAATTTCGGGCGGCCATGGCTTTGGTGGCACCGCGTTGGTCGCGGCACTGGCGGCGGCTCGGGGTCTAGGCGTGCGCTCCCTGCATAGTTCGGCACTTTTTGACCTGGAGACCGCTCGACCTACGCCGCTGTGGCCGATCCTGCGCGCGGAAGCTAGGCTTTTTCCAGCACTTTGGGTGTTGGACGGGCTGCAGGTGCTAGAGAAGGCCCTGCGCGAGCAGATCGAGAGGGTGCGGCCATTCTTGGACACCCTGATGGAGCTGCAACGACCGGTCGTTCTGGTGCACGAGGGCCCGGTGGCTCCTGACATCGCCTCGGCTCTAGCTGGCGAAGCTGGCATTGGCCACCTTGAGGTCATCGCTCTGAGCCTGGCAGAACGGCAACTACTTGTAGATGCTGCATTTCAGCTGGCCGGTCTTGAGGCGGAGCAGGCCCACCCGCTGGCGGTTCAGGCCAGCAGCTTCAGCTTGGGGGTGGAGCAAGTGGCTCGCTCAGCGGCCCATGCGATGCAGCGCGCCCTGACCCGGACGGCGGCCTTGGTGGGGGCCGGCGGCGGCGTGCCCACGTCGCTCGATTTGCGCATCGCGTGCACCACCGCCATGACCAGTCGGCTGCGCCAATACGGTTCGCGCGTCGACACCTCGGCCACCTGGGATGACCTGGTCCTGGCCGCGGAACCCTTGGCTCAAGTACGTAATTTGGCTAGATTTGCCCGGGTTCGCGAGCGGCTGTTTGGCGAGTATGGCTTTGGCGAGCGCAGCAACTACGGGCGCGCGCTGTCGGCGATGTTCTCTGGCCCTTCTGGCACCGGCAAGACCATGGTCGCTGGCTTGATAGCCAAAGAATTGGGCATCGAGCTGTACCGGGTCGACCTGTCGCGGGTGGTCTCCAAGTATATCGGCGAAACGGAAGAGCGGATTGGCTCGCTGTTTTCTGAGGCCACCCAAGTGGGCGCTGCGCTGCTTTTTGACGAAGCCGATTCGCTGTTTGGTCAACGCACCGAGATCAAGTCCAGCAACGACCGGTACGCCAATCTTGAGGTCAACTATCTGCTCCAGCGGCTTGAGGAATTTGATGGTGTTGTGGTCTTGACCACCAACTTCGCAACCTCGATCGACGAGGCCTTCTTGCGACGGCTGCGCTTTCGCATCCAGTTTCCGCTGCCGCTGCCCGCAGAGCGCGGCAAGCTGTGGGAAGTCATGTTGCCAGAGCGCATGCCAGTCGCCGCGGACGGCATCGATTTTGACTGGCTCGGCAGCACCTTTGACCTGACCGGCGGCCACATTCGCAACGCCGTCCTCCGCGCTGGCATGATCGCCGTAGACGCCGACAAGCCGGTGTCGAACCGGATGATGTACGAAGCAGCCGCGGCCGAATACCGCGAGCTGGGCAAGCTGGCTCCGGCCTATCCTTTTGACGACGACTGAGCGCGGCTGGCGGGCGCGTCGCAGGTGGTCAAGGTGTACAGCCCGTTGAGGCCTGTGCGGGTGGCTGTGCGGGTGGCTGTGCGGGTGGCTGTGCGGGTGGTTTTGCTGATGGGGACAGGGCGTTTGGGCGCCTCGCCTGCGGCGACCAGGCTGCGACTTTCGGCGACGCAGCAGGCGGCGAATTCCCTTTGCAGGCAGCGCCGAAAGCGGCGTCGGACGCCGCGGCTCCGCCGTTCGCATCCTTGGCGCGGGGGGGAACAGTTGCAGCGCTGCAACTGTTCCCTGGGGTCGGGCGACGGGAGGATCGGCTGGCGTGGGGGCCAGGCGGCTAAAGCCGCAGGCCACATCTACAAAGCCCCT
>CAXNCS010000076.1:0-7701 GCA_964201005.1 Myxococcota bacterium | reverse complement strand
GACGAGATGGACAAGGCCTTTGGCACCGCGGGCACGGCCGGTGGCGCTTCTGAAGCCGGCGCGCGGGTTTTTGGCAGCCTGCTGACCTGGCTGGGCGAGCAGCGCCGCGGGGTGTTTGTCGCCGCCACCGCCAACCGCCTGACCCACTTGCCCGCCGAACTGCTGCGAAAAGGCCGGTTTGACGAGACGTTTTTTGTCGATGTCCCCGATCAACAGGCCCGCGCGGAGATCTTGGCGGCGGCGCTGACCCGCAGTGGTCGCGAGGCCCAGGCGTTTGAGCTCGAGCGGCTCGCCCTGGCCAGCGATCGCCTCACCGGCGCGGAGATCGATCAGGCGGTCAGCGAGGCCCTCCAGGTGGCCTTCTGCGCCCATCGCGAGCTGCGCAGCGCCGACATTGAGACGGTACTTTCCAAGATCGTGCCTTTTGTGGAAACCTACGACAGTCAGGTCCGCGAATTGCGCCAGTGGGCGCGGCGTCACTGCCGGCCAGCCAGCCGCGATCGCAGCCTGCACGAGCTGTTTGCCGCGGCGCGAGGGTCCGCGACCAGCCCGCCGAGACCGGGTCAGCGCTGAGGGATTGGGCCGCAGCGACCCCGAGTTTATCCGCTGAATCCCTAGGGTTTTTACCCGCACTGCCGCAAGGAGGCCGCCATGACCGCGAACTACGACATCGCCGTATTGGGCGCCGGCGCATGGGGCACGGCCCTGGCCATCCACACCGCGCGCATGGGCAAGCGCACCGTGCTGTGGGCCCACGAGCCGCAGGTGGTCCGCGAGGTCAATGAGGACCGCGAGAACAAGACGTTCCTGGCCGGGGTGACCCTCCCAGAAGGTCTTGAAGCCACAGGTGATCTTGAGAAAGCGGTGCGCCAAAGCCGCATGCTGCTCACGGTGATGCCGACGCCCTACGTGGCGGGTGTGGCGGCGCAAATCGCCCCGTGGCTGACCGACGATCACATCCTGGTGTCCTGCTCCAAAGGCATTGACAACACTTCGCTTGAGACCGTCAATGAGATTTTTGAGCGGGTGCTGCCGCGGCGTTTGCACCTGTCGCTGGCTTACCTGTCGGGGCCCAGCTTTGCCGCAGAGGTGGCCGCGGGGCTGCCAACGGCGGTGACCATCGCCTCGCTGGACCGGCGTTTAGCCCGCACCGTGCAAGCGGAATTGTCCACGGACCGCCTGCGCTGCTACTCGTCCAATGACATCATCGGCGTGGAAATGGGCGGGGCGCTCAAGAATGTCATCGCCATCGCCGTGGGCACCGCGGATGGCCTGGGCTTTGGCCACAATTCGCGCGCCGGCCTCATCACCCGCGGCTTGGGCGAGATCACCCGCCTGGCGGTCAAGAAGGGCGCCAACCCGCTGACTTTGCAGGGCCTTGCCGGCATCGGCGACCTTGTGCTGACCTGCACCGGCGATCTGAGCCGCAACCGCAGCGTGGGCTTGCGCCTGGGCCACGGCGAAACCATTGAGCAAATCTTGGGGTCGATGCACGCGGTGGCTGAGGGCGTGCTGACCAGCCGCAGCGCCCACCGCCTGGCGGAGAAGCTGGGCGTGGACACCCCTATCATCTCAAACACTTACAAAGCGCTGCACGAAGGCCTGTCGCCGCGGTTGGCCCTGGAAGCGCTGATGAACCGTCCGCTCAAAGACGAACTGCTCCTCTAGAGTGGTGCTGAGGAAACTCGTGAATCAGACAGATGTATTGGTCATCGGAGCGGGTATCAGCGGCGCCAGCATGGCCCATTGGTGCGCCAAAGGCGGCCGCAGCGTCGCGGTGTTGGAGAGGGACGACGGCCCCGGCGGCTGCATGCGCTCGCGGCGCCTTGGTCCAGAAGATGGCGTGCCCCAAGGGTTTTGGTGGGAACTCGGCGCCCACACCTGCTACAACTCCTACGGCGCGCTGATCGACCTGCTGAGCGAGTGCGACGGCCTGGGCAAGCTGCTGGCGCGGCAAAAGGCGCCGTTCCGCCTGCTGGTGGGCGACCAAATCCGCTCGATCCCTGGGGAATTGAGCTTTCTGGAGTTGGCGATGTCGGCCCCTAGGCTGCTGGTGTCGTCCAAGGCGGGCAAGTCGGTGCGCGAGTTCTACGGGCCCATCGTGGGCAAGGGCAACTACGCCAAGGTGTTTTCGCCGCTGTTTGCTGCGGTGCCGTCGCAGCCGGCCGACGACTTTCCGGCCGAGATGATGTTCAAGAAACGCCCGCGGCGCAAAGAGATTCTGCGGTCGTTCACCCTGCAAGGCGGCTTGCAGACCGCGGTGGAGCTGGCGCTGGCCACGCCTGGGGTGACCTTGTACAAAAACGCCGATGCGACCGGGGTTTTTCTCGATTCGGAGGGCTATCGGGTGGAGCTGAGCGACGGCCGGCAGTTCCGCGCCCAAGCGCTGGCCCTGGCGCTGCCGCCCTCTGAAGCGGCCAAGATGCTGGGGCAAATCAACGCACCGCTGGCCAAAGAGCTGCAGCGCATCACCACGCAGACGGTGCAGTCGCTGGGGCTCACGGTGGCCAAGGCCCAGGCTGGGATCGAGCGCGTGGCCGGCATCGTCCCGCGGCAAGACGCGTTCTATTCCGCTGTTAGCCGCGACGTGATCGACGACACTGAGCGCCGCGGCTTTGCCTTTCACCTCCGCCCTGGGGTGAGCCGCGATCAGGCCCTGGCGCGCATCGCCGTGGCATTGAGCTGCCCGATCGATCAACTGCAGCACATCACCGAGCGCCAAGTGCAGCTGCCCGCGCCGGTGGTCGGCCACGATCAGGTGGTGGCTGCGGCCGAGAAGGCGCTGCTCCAGGGCCCCAAAGGCCTGTACCTGGTGGGCAACTACTTCACCGGTCTGGCCATCGAGGACTGCGTGCTGCGCGCTCGCGCCGAGGCGAACCGCCTGCTGGCCGGGACTGCCCTGGCCTAGAATTGGCCCGAAAATGGGTGGGGTGACCCTACCCAAAAGTCCATGTTATCGCTAACGAATCACCTGAATTGGGAGTCCACATGGCCCGCCCGCGCAAGAAAGCCGTTCCGCCCCCCGCCATCGCCGCAGAGGCCGTAGACGTGGCCCTGACCCGGCCCTTTGACTCGTTTGGCATGATCGCCGGGGCCATGGACCGCTTTGGCCCGGAGGCGGTGGCGCTGGCCGTGATCGAGAAGCTGGCGCACATGGGCGTCGACAGCCCAGAAGAGGCCGGGCTGACGATCCTGCTGGCCCAAACCGGGGCTCCTGGGCAGGCCCGCACCGCCCTGGACCTCTACCTGCAGCACGCTTTTGCCACCAACAAGCACCTGGGCATGAGCCTGCTGTTTCCGGTGGCCTGCGCCGGTGTGGAGCTCGATCCCGCCTGGGTGGCGCCCATGGACGCGGATGAGCGCCGCCACATGGCGCATATCGTCGGCGACCTGGCGGTCAAGCTCGAGCCGCTGCTGCTGTTTCACGGCGGCCAGCGCCTGACGCCCATTGCCGAGACGGTGCGGGTGCTGCGAGGCGAGTGATCGCCGGCGGCCCCGGGGCTAACTGTGAACAAAATTAGCCGGTTGCTTGCCACCCGTGGTCAGGAAATTCTGCACGCCGATCTGCATGTCGCGCAGCCCGCAGACCTGCTCAAAGGCGCGGCACTCGGCCTCCAGGGCGGCGTCGAGCGGCAGGGTCAGGCCGCGCTGCACCACCTCGGTCAGGATGGCGTCGACCGCGCGGCTGCGGTGGGCGATGTCCGTCTCGGCGGGCTCGGAATCGGCAAAAGCTGTTGCGCCATTGTGGATTTTGGGTAGGGTCACCCTCCCCGCGGCGGCGTCCGCGACAAGCTGGATCGCCGCATCGATCAGCTGGTCCGCCGGGTGCAGGCTGGCGACGATGCCCAGGGCCAAGGCCTGATCGCTCGACAGCGGCGCCCCCGTGCGCAGCAGCGGCAGGGCCTTGCCGGCGCCGATCAGCCGCGGCAACCGCTGCGTGCCCCCCGCACCGGGGATGATGCCCAGATTGACCTCTGGCAGGCCCACCAAGGCCTTCTGGCCGGCTACGGCGACGCGGGCATGGCAGGCCAGCGCCAGCTCAAAACCGCCGCCAAAGGCCAGGCCGTTGAGCGCCGCGACCACCGGCTTGGTCAGCAGCTCCACCTTGCGGCCCGTGTCCTGGCCCAGCCGCGACAGCGAGTAGCCGTCGGCCGGCGTCTTGACGTTGCCCAGGGCTTTGATATCTGCGCCCGAGACAAAGGCTTTTGCCCCCGCACCGCTCAGGACCACCCCCAGCACCTGCGGGTCGGCCTCCGCCGCGGCCAGCGCCGCTTCCAGCTGCTGGTAGGTGCCGTGATCCAGGGCGTTGAGCACCTTGGGCCGACGGATCGCCACCACGCGCACTACACCGGCCTGCCCTGGGCCAGCTTGAACCGCCACATCCTCTTGGGTCAGGACCGGCACGACGACAGAATTACCTTGGCTCGCCAGGGTTTTGAGCGTGTGCGGCACCGCCATGCTCGGATGCAGCGCGGCGTACTGCTCCACCAGCCCCAGGGCCTTGACCAGCCCCAGGCGGTTGGCGAGGCGGCAAGGGCCGGTCAGATCCAGCGCCGTCTCCAGGCACAGCTCGTAGTCGCCCAGGTTGACAATCCCCGTGTCCAAAATGCCAAAGCACAGGCCTAGATAGGCGCCACGCAGCGCATCGATCACTTGGGATTTGCGCGGTTCCGCCAGCTCGGCCGTCTCGCCGCGGCCGCAGACCTCCCACTTGCCGGTCGGGCCACTGCTCTCCAGCTTATCCTTGAGCAATTGCGGCGCCAGGTACCACGGGGTGGGCCACTCGGGCGTGGCAAAGCGCTGGTGCATCAGGTCCAGGCCGTGTTCGGTGATCGGGTTGCCACCGGTCAGGTTCATGGCGGTGAACGGCCCCACCGTCATGCCCAGGGCCTCGCGCGCGGCAAAATCCACTTCCTTGACGCTGCCCAGGCCCTCTTCTACACACAGGCAAGCGGCCTGGAAGATGCCCTCAAAAATCGGATCGGCGGCGTAACCGTAGCGCGACTTCACGGCGATCGGGATCTTGCCAATCGCCTCGTAGAACCGCATCAGCCAACGCGAAAGCTGGCGATCGGTCTGCGGGCTGCTCACCACCTCGACCACCGGATTGCGCTCCGCCGGAAAGAAGTAGTGGGCCACGGCGGTGCGACCCTGGTCCTGCAGGGCGGCGAAAATCCGCTCCGGCTCCAGGTGCGAGGAATTGCTGAGCAGGATCGCGTCCTTGGCCACCAGCCCCTCAACCTGGCGAAAGATCCGGCCCTTGAGGCCCTCTTCTTCGGTCGCCGCCTCGACCACCAGCCCAGCACCGGCGATCTGCGCGTAGTCGCTGGTGAAACTCAGCGCAGCCTTCATGGCCTCGGCTTGGGCCGGCTTCCAGGCCGCGGTTTCCGTGCCCTTGTCGATCTTCTTGAGGGTGCGCGCTAGACCCGCCTGCAGCGCCGCCTCGCTGACGTCGACCACCACCACAGCCACGCCAAAAGCCGCCAAGGACTTGGCAAAATGCAGGGCAATGTCGGGACCGATCTGCCCCGAGCCAATCACCGCCACTTTCTCCAGCTGCCGACCCGCGAAATGATACGCCATGTGCCGCTCCGTGCGGTGCAAACAGGGCCCACCGCGGCCCAAGTTTGGGGGAGGGTGACCACCCCCCAAACCAGTTGATCCTACACGCAATTTACGGTTTTACTTGCCCTTTTTTCCAGCCCTGGCGCCCTTGCCCGCTCCCGGTTCCGCCGCTTTGGGCGCCGCCGAGCCGGCCTGATTCAGCCACGCCGCATAGCTGCCAAAGTCATAGGGGCGCTCTAGGAAATCCGCCACCAGGTCCGCCGCGTCCTTGCTGCCGCCCTGGCCGAGCACCATCTGGCGGTAGCGCATCGCCACCTTGGGCTCCAAGATGCCCTCTTTCTGAAAGCGGCTAAACAGGTCTTTGGAGATGACCATCGACCACATGTACGTGTAATAAATCGCGGAATAGCCGTTGAGGTGGCCAAAGCTCGCCTGCATGTGCGTCTCGGGCACCATCTTGTACGGGCTGTAACGGCCCTGGATCTCCTCGACCAATTTGTCCTGATCGAGGCCCTTGGGGTCGCGGTTGTGCATCGCCAGGGACAGCCCGGCGTAGAACATCTGGTGGCGCACCCACAGGGCCTTGCCAAAGTTGTCGGCGGCCACCAGCTTGTCCATCAGCTCTTTGGGCAGGACCTGGCCCTTGTCATCCACCGCAAAGGCCTTTAGCGTCGCGTAATCCTTGGCCCATTCCTCAAAAATCTGGCTCGGCGCCTCCACAAAGTCCCACTCCGTGGCCACGCCAGAGAAGCGCGCCCACTTCTGGTGCCCGCCCAGCACGTGGTGCATCAAGTGGCCAAATTCGTGAAAGAAGGTCTCTACGTCCTTGTGCTCCATCAGGCCATTGCCGCTCTTGGGGCTGGGGAAGTTGCACACCAGCACGCCCTCTGGGATCTGCCGGCCTTCAATGCCCGAGACCAGGGTGAACTGCGCGGCATGCTTGTACTTTCCTTCGCGCGGGTGCATGTCCAGGAAGATGCGGCCGTAGAGCTGATCGCCCTCAAAGACGTCGTACGCTTCGACCTCAGGGTGCCAAACTTCGGCCTTGGTATTGCGCACATAGCGAATACCAAACAGCTTGCTGGTCAGGTCGAGCAGCCCGGCCTTGACCTTGTCATAGTGCAGGTACGGCCGCATCGCTTGGGCGTCAAAGGCAAAGTTCTGCTTCTTGAGCTTGCCGAGCAGATAGCCCTGCTGCCAGTCGCCCACTTCAGTCGCCTTGGGCTCCGCCTTCTGTAACTCCGCCAAAAGCATGGCGTATTCCGACTTCATCCGCGGCTCGGCGGCCTTGCTGACCTTCTCGATAAAATCGGCGATGGCCTTGTCGGTTTTGATCATCTTGTCGGCCGTGGCATAGGCGGCCCAGTTGTCAAAGCCGGTGAGCTTGGCCAGCTCAGCGCGAATCTCCAGGATCCGCTGGAGGTTATCCCGATTGGTCGGCCAACCGCGCTGGCGGTAGACCAGGTACAGTTCCTTGCGCGCCGCGTCGTCTTCCGCGTATTGCATCATCGGAATGTAGTCGGGGTAATCGGTCGACACCTCGACCTTGCCATCCGCCCCCTGCCTGTGCGCGGCGATCCAATCCGCCGGCAGCCCCTTGAGCTGGGCCAATTCGAGCTTGACCTTGCGCACGTCGCCGGCGATGCCCTTCTCAAACGACTGCCCCACCGTCACCAACTCCTCTTTGAGCTTGGTGATTCGCGTGCGGGTGGCCTCGTCCTTGTCCACACCGGCCAGGCGAAAATCGCGCAGGGTCAGCTTGATCAGCCGCTGCTCGTCGGCCGGCAGCTTGGTCGCGTCCAGGCTGGCGATGGCGTCATAGAGCCGGCGATCCAAGGAGATTTCAGTGCGCAGCGCTTCCGTTTGCTGCTCGCACTGCGCCGCGGCCTCGCGCACGGCCTTGTCGGGATGCACGGCAAAGAACAGGCTCGCTTCAGAGGCGGCCAGATCCAGGGCAATCCCCATCTCATTCAAGGCATTGAGAGCGGCTGCGCTGTAGTCCGCCGGGCCCGAGCGCGGCCCCTTGCCCAGCTTGGCCAGGGCGTCGCGCTGACTGCGGGCGTTCTGCAGGCGGGTGTCGCAGCGCTCCGTGATGGGCTGCACGACCTGGGGCGGCTTGGCCGCGGCCTTGGCCTC
>CAXNCS010000075.1:0-7839 GCA_964201005.1 Myxococcota bacterium | reverse complement strand
CGCGGCGTGCTGGAGCGCGATCTGATCGGCCAGGTGCCCGACAAGTCGGAGACGCTGGTGCTCTACTGCGGCGGTGGCTACCGCTCGGCCCTGGCCGCCGACAACGCGCAAAAGATGGGCTATAGCGCGGTCTGGTCGCTGGCTGGCGGCTGGAAGGCCTGGATCGCCGCGGGCTTGCCTACCCAGGGCTAACGTCCGAGGTCGATCATGGGTTACCACGTCCTGCGGGTGCGCCAGACCAATGGCGAGACCCTTTGCGCTGTGTTAGCGGATGAACTGCGCCGCAGCGACACCAGCGCCACCTTTTGGCTGGATGGCGCGCTGGTCTACCAGCTGCCGCTTGGAGCGCTGTTGCACCATGAGGTCGTGGACGATCGCGCAGAAGCGCTTGCGAGAATGAAGGAATTGACCCGTCGCGGCATGCGCAGTGGCGCGCTTGGTCCTGAGACGGCGGCCATTCGCCCCGGTGTGGGCGGCAAGCGCCAGATTGGCAGTGCCGTGGAGCAGGTCGTCGCGGTCGTTGAAGGGCCCCGCAGCAAGCCGCGACCCTAGAGAATTGAGGAGAATGCCGATGTGGACTCAAGCTTTGCAGCCCCATGAGATCGAACGCCTCCAGCGCTGGCGTCGGCACTTGCACGCCGAGCCCGAGCTGAGTCTGGTCGAGGTCGACACCCAGGCCTACCTGCGCGCCGAGCTGGAATCCATTGGCATTACCGCTACATCGGTCGGGCAGACGGGCCTGATGGCCGTGTTGGGGCCGGCCGACGCAGAGCGGGTTTTGCTCGTGCGCGCCGACATGGACGCCCTGCCCATTGAAGAACAGACGGGGCTGGCGTTTGCCTCCAAGCGCCGCGGCTGCATGCACGCCTGTGGCCACGACACCCACATGGCCTGTCTGCTCGCCGTTGCCGCGCGGCTCAAGGCGGCCGAGGGCCAATTGCCCCTGCGGGTGGTGCTGTGCTTTCAGCCCGGCGAGGAAGACGGCCGCGGCGCCGTCAAGATGATCGAGGCCGGCGCTTTGGACGGTCGCTGGTGCAATGACCCCAGCTTGCGCGTTCAGGCGGCCCTGGGCCTGCACATCTGGAGCCCGCTGCCGACGGGGGTGGTCAGCGCCTGCGCCGGGCCCGTCATGGCCACGGTGGACGATTTCCGCACCACGGTGCGCGGTCGCGGCGGCCACGGTGCGCTGCCCCACCAGGCGGTCGATGCGATCGTCGCTGCGGCCGGCGTTGTTCAGGCGCTGCAGACCTTGGCGTCGCGCCGAATTGACCCGCTCGACCCCGTGGTGGTCAGCATCGGCAGCATCCACGGCGGCACCACCTACAACGTCATCGCGGAAGAAGTGCACATGCACGGCACCGTGCGGAGCTATTCGCCAGAGCTCGCGGCGCGCTTGCCGGAATTGCTGCCGGAAGTGGCGCACCTAGCGGCGCAGGCCTACGGGGCGTCGGCGGAGACGATCTACAGCCGCTACACCATCGCGCTGCACAATGACCCTGCGTTGGCCCAAATGGTGGCTGAGGTGGCGGAGCAGACGCCAGGAGTCGCCGGGGTGGACCGCACCATGCGCATGATGGCCGGCGAAGACTTTGCCTACATTGCCGCGGAGGTGCCGGCCTGCTTCTTCTTTGTCGGCTGCGGTGGTCCGGAGGCGGCACCTCACCATTCGCCGCGGTTTGTCGTGGACGAAAGGGCCTTGCCGGTCGCGGCCGAGGTGATGCTGCGGGCGATCGCCACCTGGGCGCGCTAACGGGCGGTGGCAGACAAGGGGCGCGAGCCCCCGCGGGCGAATAGAAGTACCGATGAAGTCACGGATCGAGTCCCAAAGCCCAGCGCCCGCCCGACGCTACTTGCAGGTCGCAATGAAGATCTTCACATTCCGTTCGGTCTTGCAGTACTCGGCATCGCTGCACTTGAGGGCGACGCTGTTGAGCGCCTCGAGCCAATTGGCGTAGCTGGCTGTCGCCGGCATCGCCACGACCACAGACGAATTCTGCTGATCGGTCCAGGCCTCAAGGCGATCGCCATCGCCGTGGCCCGGTGCGCTTTGCAGGGCCTGGATGGTGCCGTCTTCTGCCAGGCGCCCCGTGTGAACCTGAGTGCCGTCGTGGAAGACGATCGGCTTAAAGCCCGCGCCTGTGAGCTGATCCTTGCCGATCGCCGCCCAAGCCTCGCAGGCCATGGCCTTGCCAGCCGGTGACTTGATCTTGAACTTGATGACTTCATTGGCCTTAGACAGGGTCATGGTGAAGCCGGCGCGGCGGTTGGTGCCGTCGGAGCGCCGCCGACCCACGAGCACGGTGGTCGGCCAACCCTTGCTGTTCTCGCCGTCAATGCTGGCGCGCAACAGCGGCTCGATGAACCCCACCGGCACTTTGGGCTCGGCGACGACGTAGATCTGCGACTGGTTGAACTGCGACACCGTCGACGCGCGGACGTCCTGGACCAATTGCTTGACTTCCTTCACCAATTCCGCGTCAAAGGCGTAGTCTCCCTTCCACGCCGGCTTGGGCTTTTCGCCCTCCTTGGGCGTCGGCGGAGTGGGGGAGCGCAGCAAGTTGTCCATCAGCGCCAAGCCCTGGTCGGCGGTGATCATCAGCACAGCATTGCCGCTGTAAGGCGCTGCAACCGTGGAGCGAATCGCCGGAAGAACCGGGTATTCCTCGTACTTGGGCACCTTGGCCGCGCGGTCGACGTAGACTTTGGCCATGCGCCCGGCCCACTCGGCATAAGGGCTCTGGGGGTACTTGGACTTAAAGCCCTCCATCAGCTGGCCCGCGGCCTCAAAGTACGGCTTCATCAGCGCATACGGGCGCTTCTCCATCGGCACGCTGGCGCAGAAATCCTTAAGCTTTTCCTGGCAGATCTGATTGTCTTTGTCCTCCAGCGGGCCGTCGACCGGCTTGGTGATGCCAAAGGCGTACTTCATGTAGGTGTAGAAGCGGGTGACGCGGTCGTCGTTGGGCTCCGAGGCAAACAGGGTCCAGCTGCGCGCGAGCTCCGCGGCGTGGAAGTACACGAGCTCAAACTCGATATCCGATTCCCACGGCTTGCCCTTGGAGACCCGCAGGGCGCCCTGGAGCGCGGCCATGTACTCGTTGGGGCCGGTCTTTTCATCGATGTAGTAGACCTTTTGCAGCTCCAGCCAGCGGCCCAAAGTGTCCGCGACCTCCTCAGCCGGCGTACCTTCGCCCTTGATCGAGCAGGCCTTGTAGTCGGAGCCCTGGGCCACGCCGGCGAGCTTCTTCATCCACGCCAGCCACGGGTGCTCGTCGTCGCCCGCTTCATCCTGGGTGGGGACGTTCTTGAGCGCGCGCGCGCGGCGGGCATCCAGCAGGTCGCTGAGGCACTTGGTCGCGATCTCTTCTCGCGTGCCCTGCTTCTTTTCTTCGCCGCAGCCGACAGCCAGCGGTGCGGCCATGGCCACAACCAGCGCTGCAGCGAGAGGGCGCCAGAGGGAGGATGTCTTGATTGGGGCGGGCATGGGGACCTCGGGCGCTCAGAGCCTGTGTAAGGGTTCGGGATGTGAAAGGACCACGGTGGACAGGGTTGGCTTTTTCGACTCTCACGGGCGCGGAACTGGCGTTCTTTCACACCCTCTCAATGGCGCTCTACACAGCGGTTTTAGCAGGGAACCGCGGCTGGTACAACGGCAATCGTCACCGCGGTCAAGGGATTCTGGCCTGCGTCAGCAGCGGCTTGCGGGCCAGGGCATACCAGGACAGGCCGGGCAGGGCGATACCGGTGCGCGCGGCCCAGTGGGTCAGGGCGTTGTCCGCCTCAAGCAGCGACTGCACCCCTTGGGTCAACAGCTTGCCGCCGCGCCAGTGGATGCCCGGCTTGTGCGTGCCGCGGGGAGGAATCAAGAATTCGCGAGCCTTTTCTAGGGCCCGCGGCAGCATCAGCGTATGGAAGAGCCCGCCGTGCTCCAGCACCTGCAGGCCCGCACTCTGCAGCACCGCCAGGCCCTGGTCGGGCGAATAGCGCCGGCAATGCTGCAAAAACCGGTCGTGGTTGGTGTACAGCGGCTGCCAGGCAGGCACGCTGATCAGCGCATAACCGCCCGGGGCGAGGTTCTGGCTGACCACATCGCCCAAAAACGCCCGGTCATCCGGCACATGCTCCAACACATCCAGGAGCGTGAGGAGATCGAACTGCCCCTCCGGGCGCTGCGGCGACAGGTGAATGCGCTCGGACAGCATCGCCTGCAAATCCCCCATGATCTCTGGGGTATACTCGGAGTCCCAGCAGTGGATCTGCGCGTCACCGGGCAGATGCTTGATCAGCTGCGATGAAAACCACGCGTCGCCCGCCCCGCCGTCAATCACCGCGCGGGTGTGGCTCAGCAGGCCGTGGCGCCGCAGAACCCCGCCAAAGAACTGCCAACGCGCAGTCTCCCAGGGATGGCGGGCTTGCAGTCCGGTTTCGCGCAGGTCCATGGCCAGTTCCAGCGTCGCAGGCAGCGCGGCGGCGCGATTGTGCGGCAGGGATACCGCGGCGTAAAGCCCATTGGAGCGCCCGGAATCGCCGCCTTGGGCGCAACTCGGCGTTGTCGCTCCGGTCCGGTCCTCAACGACCGCGGCGGTCGCCTCCGGTCCGGTCCTCGCTCCGCCTTGATTTGCATCCCAATTCGACGATCCGGCAAAATCCACGTGGTGGACTTTGGAGAGCGAGTCACTGATCCGAGATCAGAACGCCAGGCAGTACTTGAGCTGGATACCGCCAAAAATCGTGCACTGCAGGCACACGCCGCTGCAGCCGGGGCAGGTAAAGCCCGATTGCCCTTGGTTGGCCACGCACTTGCCATTGGCGCTGCAAGTGCCCGGCACCTTGACCGAAGCGCACAGGTCCACGTCGTACTCGGCCTGGCAAGTTACGCCCGACTTGGACTGGCAGCTGCCCGCCACACACTGGCCGCTTGGGCAGTCGCCGCTGGGCGACACGCAGCTCTGGCCGTCGGCACTCTTGTGGACGCAAGTGCCGTACTGGTCGCAGGAATCGGCGGTGCAGGGGTTGCCGTCGTCGCAGTTCTTAAAGGCCGAGCCCTTGCAGACGCCGTTGGTGCACTTGTCATTGGAGGTACACGCGTCGGAGTCGTTGCACAGCTTGCCTTCCTGGCTGACGCCGTTGCACTTTCCGCTCTGGCAGATGCCCTCAATGCATGGGTTGCCGGTGGACGCGCCGCACGGCAGGTTGTTGAACGCCGCGGGGTGGGTGCAGGCGCCGCTCGCGCACACGTCATTGGTGCAGGGGTTGCCGTCGTCGTCGCACTTGCTGGTGTTGTTGGTGTACTTGCAGCCGCCCGCGCAGTCGTCCGTGGTGCACGGATTGTTGTCGTCGCAGGTCTTGGTGCCAGTGCCAATGCACTTGCCGGACAGACACTTATCGCCCGTCGTGCAGTTGTTGCCGTCGTCGCAGAGCACGTTGTCCGCCGCAGAATACACGCAGCCCTGAAAAGCGACGCATTTATCCATTGTGCACGGGTTGCTGTCGTCGCACTGCTTGGTGCCCGCAGACTTGCAGGTGCCCGTAGTGCAGAACTCCCCGATGGTACAAGGATTTCCGTCATCGCAGGGGTTGCTGGACGAGAACGGGTGGGCGCACTGGCCGTTCTGGCACTTGTCTGTGGTGCAGACGTTGCCGTCGTCCGCGCACGGCGCATTGGCGTTGCCGGGACCGTGCTGGCACGCGCCGCCCGCGCACTGGTCCAGGGTGCACGGGTTGCCGTCCTCCGCACAGGGCGCGCTGTTTGCCGGGTGGCTGCACTTGCCCGAATTGCACACGTCGTTGGTGCAGAAAAGCCCGTCATCCAAGCACGGCGAGTTGTTGGTGGCCGGCGGGTGGCCGCACGCGCCGTTGACGCACACGTCCTGGGTGCACGGGTCGCCGTCATCCAGACACGTCTTGTCTGAACCCAATTTCTGGTGTGTGCATCCGCCCTTATCGCACACATCCGCGGTACACGCGTTGGCGTCATCGGCACACGGCACAGTGAACGACACCGGCGGGTGGCTGCACTTGCCCGTCACGCAGACGTCGCTCGTGCACGCGTTGCCGTCATCCGCGCACGCGGTGTTGTCGACCATCGCCGGGTGGCTGCACTTGCCCGTCTTGCACACGTCCTGGGTGCACGGATCGCTGTCTTCCAAACACTTTCCGCCATCTGCCTGGGCCGGATGCTTGCACACGCCGGCCTGGCACACGTCCTGGGTGCACGCCTCGCCGTCATCTGGGCAGGCCCCGCCTTCGCTCTGCGCGGGATGCACGCACTTGCCGCCAATGCACACGTCCTGGGTACACGGCTGGCCGTCGTCTGGGCACGAACCGTCCTTGGGCGTGTGGGTACAGCCCGCCACGGCGTCGCAGCCGTCCAAGGTGCACGGGTCGGCGTCGTCGCAGTCCATCACTTTGGCGCCCGTGCAGTTGCCGTTCGCGCATTTGTCACTGGTGGTACACGAGTTGCCGTCGTCACAGACCGCCCCCGACTGCGGCGCCTGTTTGCACGACCCGTCCGTGTTGCAGCTCCCCAACGTGCACGGGTTGCCGTCCTCGCACAGGTCCTCGTCGGTCTTGCCGTCGCAGTCGTCGTCGATGCCATTGCACGCTTCCGGCTTGGGCTCCACCGCATCGCAAATCGCCTGACCCTGCACGCACTCAATGACCTTGCCGCTGCACGCGCCGTGCTCGTTCTTCTTTTCGCACTTGGCCGACACCGAAAAATCATCGGTTTTGCCGTTGCAGTCGTCGTCTAAGCCGTTGCATTCCTCTGCCTTGGGCACGGCGGCGCTGCACTCAGACAGGCCACTGGCGCTGCAATTGCGCGTTCCCGGGCACTGTCCATAGAAATTCTTGGTGTAGCACGAGGTCGACTTGGACTGCGAAGCGGCTTTGACGCTGCACGTGCAGAGCTTGCCGCCCTCTGGCACGCATTGCTTGATCGACTTGCCCGACTCCGGATCCACCAGCGAATCGCACGAATAGCCGGGGCCACACGCAGGCTTGCCCGGGCCACAGGCCACGCCGCAGAACTTGCCCTCTGCGCCGTAGGTCAGGCAGACGTTGCCCGTTTCGCTGACATCATTGCAGTCCGCATTCAGCGTGCAGGGATCGCACAGGCTCAGACCGCCCGGGACGCACAGGTACACGATATCGCCCGTGGCGCTCTGCTTGCCCGTGCATTTGAACCCGTCCGGGCAGGTCGTCTCGCACACTTTGCTGCACACCGAGCCCGAGGCCGAAGGCACACACACGCCAGAGTCGCAGTCGTCCCCGGTGCTACAGGGGGCGCCAAACTGGCCGACGACCGGGTTGCCGCTGTCGGCCGCGGTGGCGTCGGCGCTGTCCGAGGGATCGGCCGTGTCCGTGCCGGTAGCCAGATCAAGCGGTGGGGTCTCGCTGTCCAGCGAGGTGGCGATGTCCAGGCTAATTCCGCCGCCGGAGTCGCTCGAAGAGGTTGTGCCACCGGCGGTGTTGCTGTCGCTACAGGCTGCCGTCAGCAGCAGAGCTGCACAGAGGACGCCAAGGATTTCCTTGCTACGCATGGTGTTTTTCGTCATCGGTGCCTGTCCGTCGGGAGGTTTGCGGCTGCCCAAACAGATCATCTTACACCAAATGTCGGGGTTTTTCATGCCGTCGGGATGCTCTTTGGGGCGGGGATTCTGCGCGGAGGTGGATCCGCCCTCCGGGCGAGGGGGGAATTCTCTATTCATTACTTATGCTTTGCAAAGGGTGAACCATAGGGAACGTGGGGGCGTTCCGCCCCCTACCTCCCTAATGTTTCCCCCTCTGCACTCCCCCTCCTTTACCCTCCATCCCCCTGATCAATCCAGTAGTTAAGGG
>CAXNCS010000074.1:0-8073 GCA_964201005.1 Myxococcota bacterium | reverse complement strand
CACGCCTTAGAGAAGCTCGCGGCCTTTCTGCAAGAGCGCTTCTACGCCATCGACGCCCTGACCGGCCTGCTCAACCGCCACGCCATGTACGCCGACCTGGAGCGTCTGGCGCCCAGCATCAACTGCCGAGAAGAGAGCGCGGCGATCGCCATGGTCGACATCGACTTCTTCAAGGCGGTCAACGACAACTACGGGCACGCCGCTGGCGACTTGGTGTTGCGCAGTGTGGCCAAGACGCTGCTGCGCCAAACCCGCCGCGGCGACCAGGTGTACCGCTACGGCGGCGAAGAGATGCTGCTCTTGCTGCACGAGACCGACCAGGCCACCTTGCACTCGCTGCTCGAACACATTCGCCGGACCATCGCCGACCAGCGCACGTCGGTCCCCAGCGTGGGCGCAATTGCCGTCACGGTGTCGTTTGGCGTCGCTTGGCTGGAGCCCGGTCAGCCCCTGCATGCCTGCATTGAAGCCGCGGATCGGGCTCTGTACGTCGCCAAGTCGGCCGGGCGCAACTGCGTGCGCTGGGGTTCGGCGGGGTAGGGGGCGCTGCTCCGAACTTGCTCCGAACGCATGGAGGGTCTTGTCTGATCCCTGAATTGACAGCAGTATGCCTCGTCAGGCACCCACCGCAACCCGGTCCCGGCCCGACTCTTTGGCCCGGTACAGGGCCTTGTCTGCGATCTGGATCAGCTCGTCAAAACTGACGCTGTGGCGCGGGAATTCGGCGACGCCAAACGACGCAGTGAAGGGCGGCACGCCCCCAGAGCCAGCTTGGCGCGCCAGGTTGCCGCGCAGGCGGTCGAGCACCAAGGTCGCCTCTTCGCCGCCGCAATCGGGCAGCATCAAGAAGAATTCCTCGCCTCCCCAGCGGCCATAGACATCGCCCGGGCGGGTGGAGGCGCGCAAAATCTGGGCAAAGCGCTGCAGGGCCAAGTCGCCGGCGGCGTGACCGTAGGTGTCGTTGAGCAGCTTGAACTTGTCGAGATCGGCCATGACCACCGCCACCCGCGGACAGCTGGCCATGAGCGCGGCGGCCTTTTCCTCCAAGTTGCGGCGGTTGGCGAGGCCGGTGAGCGCGTCCGTCACAGCCATTTTCTGCGTGGACTCCAGGGTGCGGATCAGGCCCACGCGGGCGCCAAACGCGGTGCTGAGCGTCTCCAGGGCGCCGATGCCCATGCCTTCTGGCGGATGGCCCTTGGGCCGGGTGGTGTGGAGCACGCCGACGGTGCGGCCCATCACCGTCACGGGGATGCACACCGCCGCGCAGGAGCTTTCGCGGTCCTGTAGGCGCTGGCAGGCATCCAGGGCGTCGCTGTCGGCAAACACCATGGTCGATCCCATTTGCACGGCGGGGCAGCGCTGCGGGCTCGCCACCCCACAACCGGGCGCAGGCACGCCAAACCCCACCGCCACGGGGCTCAGGGCGGCGTCGGCGCTGGCGGCCATGAGCAACTCCGTCGGCTGGCCGGGGGTCAGCTGCTGCAGGGCCCGCTGCACCAGCCGGTGGGCGTCGGCCTCCGTGTCGACCATCGACATCGCCCGCTGGATGCGCCCCACCTGATCGCGGGCATCTTGCTCAGCTTTCCGCGCTGAATCGCGCGAGGCCAGGGCCCCGGCCACATGGGACAGCGCGTCCTCCAACCGCCCCAGCGCATCGTCCGCCTCGGCGTGGAGGTCTACGGACACTTGCCCCGCGCCAATGGTCTGGGCATGGCGGACAATTCGGGCAATGCGCGCAGACAGGGTCCGCTGGGTCCACGCCACCAGCAGGCTGCCCAGGCCCCCCAGCACAAAGAACGCCACCAGGCTCATGATCCACGCCTGGACAAAAGCGTCGCCCATGGCCTCTACCGCGGCGCGCCCAACGGCGTCTGCCGGCATAGAGCCTGTGATTTTGCGCACTTCAGAGTCGACCAGCGCCAAGACCACAAAGGTCATTGCCGCGATGCCGATGGCAAACATCAGCAGCGGCAGTTGGCCCAAGAAGAACAGCACGCGCAGCGACTGCCGCGATAGGTTTTTGGGAGGCGAATCGGCCATCGGCGTCCTGGACTGCGAGGCGCGTGAAGCGGCAGGGGGATTGCTGCAACCCGCAGTATAACTCCGGAGTTTGCCCAGCTTGCCCAGGTTCGTCAAACGGCGGCGGACGCAATGGAGGGACTTGTCTGATCCGCTTAATGGTTGAGGAATTCGCGGACCGCTGGATTCACCTCGGCCTCGCAGCGCTCGCCGATGGCCAGGTCGGCGTGGCCGTAGTCGTCGGGGTGACCGTGGCGCTTTCCTACGACGCGCAAAGACTTTTCGACCCCGTCGCGGTCCGCGCCCCAGGCGTCAAAGGCCGGCTGCAGCGCGGAGGGCGGGGCGAGGCGGTCGCGGCTGCCGGCGATCATCAGCAGCGGCTGGGTGGCCGCGCGCAGGCCCTGCAGCACGTCCAGGCCGTCGGCCAAGCGGATCACGCCGTCGCGGTAGGCCCACAGGCCAAAATCGCGCAACAGCGGCGCGGGGATCGACTGCACGGCGTCGGTCATAAAGACCTGCACATAGCCGCGGCGGGCGTTGGGCAGGTGCACGGACAGGCGGTGGATCGGCGTGTCAAACCACTCCGCGGCAAAGGCCGTCATCTGCGAGAGCGGGCGCAAGGGCGCGTTCCAGAAATAGAACCAGCCGGGCAGCCGGCACATCCAGCCAAAGCCAGGGACGATGATGCGCACCCGCGCCGGCGACCCCAGGATCACCACTTTGCGCAGCCACTCAGACGGCAGACTGCGGCCCAGCGTTGCGTAGAGCAGGATGCCGCCCATAGAAAAACCAATATAGTCCAGCTGCTTGTGGCCGCTGCGCCGGAGCACCTCTTGGGCGGCCTCGGGCACGTCGCGGCTCGCCAACGCCTCAAAGCTGGCCTTGCGGATCTCGCCAAAGCTCAGGTCCGGCCGGCCGCAGCGAAGCGTCAGCAGCCACACGTCGCGGCCGTCGGCGCGCAGCTGGCGGGCCAGGCTCAGGCGCTCGTCCGGGTCGAGGTTGCGGTGGTTGATGGCGATGCCGTGGACCAGCATTACCGGCGGCAGATCCGCAGCAGGTTCGCTGGGTTTTAGCCGCCGCAGCTCAAAGGCCGAGCCATCGCTGCTGGCGATGCGGTGCTCTTCGTCGTAGCGCGTCGGCCGGGTGAGCCGGCCCACCCAGAATTTGAGGTGTGCCCAGGTGGCCAGCGCCAGGACGGCCAGCACCAGCAGGCAAATCTGCCACCAGGTCATCGGTAGGTCCTTTGAAAAGTCATTGCGGGATAGCTAGATGCGCGCAAACCAACCGGTCGCTCTGCTGTTCTTGCGCGTGAGGATCTCGTCATACAGTTCCTCATGTCGCGCGGCCACTTTGGCGATGTTGTAGCGGGTTTCCACGAGCTTGCGCCCGGCCTCGCCCAGTACCCGCGCCTGATCGGGGTTGGTCAGCAGCGACACCACCGGCACGGCCAGGCTCACCGGATCGCCCGGGGGCACGCCGTAAGCCGCACCCGCGTGGAGCAATTCGGTCAGCGGCGGCTTGGACACCACCACGGTGGCCACGCGCTCGGCCATGCCTTCCAGCAGCACCATCGGCATTTCCATCTGCTCGTAGTGGCGGTCGGCGGGGAAGACCTGCACCGTGGCGATCGAGAGCAGCTCGCGCAAATTACTGATCTCATTTAGGAAGGTTACGTGGTCCGCGATGCCGTCTGCGGTGATGGCCTCTTGGATGCGCCCCTCTTCCTCGGCGTCCTCTGGGTTGCGGATGCGGCAGGCAAACACAAAATGGCAAGGCACTGAGCGGAGCACCCGCGGCATGGTGGCGGCAAAGGTGCGCGCGGCCTTGCTGTGGGAGTAATCACCGGCGTAGATGACCACGGGGCGGTCGAGCGGGATGCGGTAGCGCCGGCGGATCGCCGCTTTGTCGCCCTCTGGCAGCGGCGTGCCGGCGACGATCCCGGTGGGGATGTGCACGGTGTTGCGGATGCCCTCGCGGTGCAGGCGCTCCTGGGTCTGTTCGGTCAGGCACACCACCGGCGAGCCCGCCAGCGCCCCAGACAGGCCAAACAGCGAACGCGGCGGCCGCACCAGGGTGTGCACCACCGGCAACCCGCGAATCCGACAAGCCGTCTTGACCACCTGCGCCACCAAGTGCTCGGCCGGCCAAAACAGGTGGACCAGCTCCGTGCCCGTGGACTCAATCAGGTGGGTAAACAGGTTCAGCCGCCGGCCAATCGGCGTGTCGCCGCCCACCCGCGGGCCCCACAGCGGCTCCGTGTCCACGTTGAGGTCGGGCAGCACCACGCCTTCATGGGTCATGACGCAGGCGCGGTAGCGCTGCAGGTGGGTGGCCACGCCGCGGACGAGGTTCTTGTCGGCGCGGGTCCACGGCGGCTCAATGGGCCCAGACAAGTACAGCACCCGGTAGCCGTAGCGCTCGCTCATGACCCCACCGCAGGCGCTGCAAAGGCGACCGCTGCGCTCTGGATGCGCGACAATTCTTCCGGTGTCAAGGTGCGGTCTTTGGCCCGGCAGCTCAGCCGCAGGGTCACCGCGCGCAAACCGTCGGCGCCGGCAAATTCGTAGAGGTAGCGAACTTCGTCTACCGGCAGGGCTTGGCCGCGCAGCTGGGCGCCCATTTGCGCGATGACCGCCCCCACGCGCTGCTCCGCCGGCAATTTGACCGTGATATCCAATTGCGAAGAAGGGTGTTTGGCCGGCGCCTGACCCACCGGCTTGACCAAGGGCAGGGCGATCAGCGCCGACAAATCCACTTCTGCCACCGCAACTTCTGCCGCCACGTCCAGGGCCGCGCGCACATCGGGGTGCAGCAGGGTCACAAGGCCCAGCGGCTGATCTCCCGGCCCTACCAGCCAGCCGTAGCGCGCCGGGTGCAGCCAGGTGACTTGGTGATCCGGCGCCGCGGCCATCTGAGCGACCTCTGGGGCTTGCAGATCGCCGGGCTGGACCACGCGAATTTCGCCTTTGCCCAGGGCCTTGGCCGCCGCTTGCACCGCCGCCACCGCCTCGGCGAACACCCGCTGGCTCACCGCGCGCGAGGCCACCGCGTGCTTGCTCCCCGCCGCGCCGCCGCCCAAGCGCTCGCCCACGGCGATGCCCAGGCGAATCGGCTGAAATGGCAGGGGGTTATTCGACGCCAAGGTCTTGTGCACCGCCCCGGCCATCTCCGCATCCATCAGCTTGAACCAGGCGTCGCGCTTGAGGCCGGGCTCGCTCGCCAGGTCCGGGACGCCGTGGTCCAGCGCCAGGCTGGTCGCACTGCCGCTCGCCACCGGCACAAACACCCGCCCCAGCTCAAAAAGCGCCACCTGCAGGCCCTCTTTGGGCGCTTCCTGGCCGTCGCCGCGCAGCAGCCCTTGCTCGACTGCCGCCAGCAGGTTGGGCGCCAGGTTGCGGCGAAGGCGCACGAGCTCGCTGGACAGGGCGTTGCGCAGCCCCAGCCGCGGCAACTCTTGATGGGGGGGACCCTCGCGCAAACCCAGGTGGGCCCTGGTGTTTTCGTTGTCAAAGCCGTAGGTGATCTGCTCTTGCATCGCCCGCTGCAGCACCAGGGCCTGGCGGATCTTGCGCTCGGCCAGCTTGCTCTGCGGCGTGTGCGGCGGCCGGGCGGCGATCAGCGGCGCTTGGCTGGCGATGCGGTTGTAGCCGTAATGGCGGCCCAATTCCTCCACCAGGTCCGCCGGCCCGTGGACATCTTTGGTGGCGCGGAAGGTCGGCACAGTCACCCGCAGCAGGTCGCCGCCCTCCGGACGCTCAACGACAAACTCCAGGCTTTGCAAACAGTTGATCAGCCACTCATCGCTCAGCTCGGCGGCGCTCACCCCCAGGCGGCTGCGCAGGTAGCTGGCGGAGGTGTCGATCACCCGGCGCGGCGGCGGGCTCAGCCTGTGGGGCCCGGCGTCCAGCAGATCGCTGACCACTTTGGCGCCCGGGCTCAGATCCACCAGCAATTTCAGGAAGCGCTTGGCCGCCAGCAGCGGCAGCTCCGGGTCCAGGGCCTTCTCAAAGCGCGCCGACGACTCCGTGCGCAGGCCCACGCGCATCGCGGTCTTGCGGATCGCAGCGCCGTCAAAGGCCGCGGCTTCCAAGATGACTTCGCGGGTATCGTCGCGGATTTCGCTGTCGCCGCCGCCCATCACCCCAGCCAGGGCCACCGGACCCTCGCCGTCGGCAATCACCGTATCGGCGGCGGTCAGGCTGCGGGTCTGGCCGTCCAGTGTCAGGATCTGCTCGCCCGGCTCAGCTTGGCGCACCACAATGCGCTGGCCGCGGACAAAGCGCGCGTCAAAAGCGTGAAGGGGATTGCCGGTTTCCAGCATCACCAGGTTGGTGGCGTCCACCACGTTGCTGATCGGTCGCACCCCCAGGCGCCGCAGCAGCAGCCGCGCGTCCACCGGCGAGGCCTGCACCTGCACATCGGCGATGCGCGCGCACACATACCGCGGACACACCGGCGTCTGCACCTCTACCTCAATGGGGGGACCCACTGACAAAGCCACGTCCGTGTTGAGGATTTTGAGCGGACGCCCCAGCATCGCCGCAACTTCGCGGGCCATGCCGTACAGGCCCCACAGGTCCGGCCGGTGGGTGATCGACTTGTTGTCGACCTCGTACAGCACGTCCTCCAGCTGGATCGCCTGGTTCAGCGGCGTGCCGGCCGGGGCGCTCACCCCGTCGAGCGAGAGCAGGCCGCTGTTGTCGTCCGAAAGGCCCAGATCCGCCTCAGAAGCCAGCATGCCCGGGCTGGGGATGCCGCGCACTTCGCCGGCCTGGATGGTCACGCCGGTCGGCAGGGTGGTGCCGGGGGCGACAAACGGCACGCGCATGCCCACGGCCAGGTTGGGCGCGCCGCAGACCACGGTCACCTGGCGATCTCCCAGATCCACAGTGCCCAAGCGGAGTTTGTCCGCATTGGGGTGGGGCGCGACGGCCACGACATCGGCGACGTACACGCCGTCCAGGCCAAAGCCCCAGCGGTGGACACCGTCAATCTCCGCGACGGTGCAGGTAAAAAGCTGAGCAAACGCCTCGGGATCCACGCCCTGGGTGTCGACCAGCTGCGACAGCCAATTCCACGATACGAGCATGGCAGCTCCTGGCCCCAAGAGCCGCGGCCAAAGCCGGGCGGGCTGGGGGGACCCTGCAAGAAAGGCTTAGAATTGCGAGAGAAAGCGCGTGTCGCCGCCCAGCAGCAGCCGCACGTCCGGCACGCCAAAGCGCATCATCACCAGCCGCGAGAGGCCCAGGCCAAAAGCCCAGCCCTGCCACTCGTCCGGGTCCAAACCGCCCGCGCGCAGCACCTGGGGGTGGATGAGGCCGCAGGGCAGAAGCTCGAGCCATCCCGAGTGCTTACACGCCGCACAGCCGCTACCCCCGCACAGCTGGCACTGCACGTCGAGTTCAAAACCCGGCTCCACAAACGGAAAGTAGCCGGGCCGCAGCCGCACCGTGACCTCGCGGCCAAAAATCGCCGACAGCAGCGTGCGCATCGAGTCGAGCAGGTGGCCCACCGAGACGTGGCGGTCGACCAGCAGGCCCTCGAGCTGGTGGAAGGTGTGCTCGTGGCTCGCATCGGTAGCTTCGTAGCGGAACACCTTGCCGGGGAACACCGCGCGGAACGGCGCCTGGAACTGGTGCATCGCCCGCACCTGACCACTGGACGTGTGGGTCCGCAGAAGGTGGCCGTCGTCGAGCCAGAAGGTGTCCTGCATCTCGCGCGCGGGGTGCCAAGACGGGATGTTGAGCGCTTCAAAGTTATTGAATTCGCTCTCTACCTCCGGGTAGTCCAGCACGTGAAAGCCCATCGAGGTAAACACCGCCTCGACCTCAGCCTGCACCTGATTCAACGGATGTACATGTCCAGTGCGCGGCGGACTCGGCTGGGCGGCCAGCACCGCGTCGGCGGGCAGGGTCACGTCAAAGCTCTGGTCGGCCAGCTCCGCCAGGGTGGCGGCGCGCTCCAGCTCGGCGCGGCGATCGGCCACCGCCTGCTCGACCGCGGCCTTGAGCTTTCCGGCTAACTGCCCGTACTCTTTGCGCTCTGGCCCTGGGA
>CAXNCS010000073.1:0-9174 GCA_964201005.1 Myxococcota bacterium | reverse complement strand
CTCGCCGTCGCGCAGCACGGGCCCCAAGTGCAGCGTCCGCACCTGCAGCGACCCCGGCAGCACCTGCGTGGCCACCTCAGAGACAATCCGCGCCGCAGAAGGCGAATTGACCGCCAGATACAGCGCCAGGCCCAAGAAGATCAGCCCGGTTAGCCCTTGAATGACAGCAAGATAGAGGCTGCGGCCCACAGAGGCGGTCAAGCGCAGCGCGCGATGCCTGCGGCTAGGCGGCGGCGCGGGTGGGGCTGGCACAGCAGGATTCAACGGCACTCCGCGGCGGCGTTCCTTTGACAGAACGCCCAACCGGCCGAGTTTAGTCTGAACCCCGGTTGCGCACCAACTTTGAGGCGATTTGCAAAAGCGACCGCAAAGCCATTGCCAAACTAGGTCGATCGCCCAGCGCAATCAAGGAGCGCGGAGCCGCAGCCGTGGGCGCGCGCCACACTCAGCTTCCAGGAGCAGGTTGTGCGATGCTGAGCGGGGTCCTAGAAGCCAAACACGCCGTCCAAGCACAATTGCAGCGGCAGCGGCCCGACTTTGCACACCACGCACACGCTCTTGCACGGGGTCGTACACGTCACCTTGCCGGGGATCGATCCCTGCACCGGCGTGCACTTGCCGGCCGAGTTGCACATGCCAGGCAAGAGCAGGTCATCGCTGCAGAATCCGCCGTCGTAGGGGTAGGTGCACGGCAGATTGGGCTTGGAATAGCACGCGCCGCCCGAGCACACGCCCACCGGGCAGTCTGTGGAAGCCGCGCTGCACGGCAGGCCATTGCCGCCCTGTACGTCGTGGCTGCAGCCGGCGCCGGGGATGCAGGTGTCCTTGGTGCACGGCTTGCCGTCGTCGCACAGGTTCAGCAGTCCGGGCTTGCACGTGCCGGTCAGGCAGCTGTCGTTCTGCGTGCAGATGTTGCCGTCATCGCAGGGGATGCTGCTCGCCGGGTTGTGCTTGCAGACGCCGCTGACGCACACGTCGGTGGTGCAGGGCTTGCCGTCGTCGGTGCAGGTCTGGCCGTCGGTCACGGGGTGCTCGCACTTGCCGCTCTGGCAGATGTCGGCGGTGCAGGGCTTGCCGTCTTCTGCGCACTTGGTGCCGTCGCTGGCCTGCGGGTGGCTGCACTTGCCGTTTTGGCACAGGTCCTGGGTGCACTGGATGCCGTCGTCCGGGCAGATTCCCTCGCTCGCCGGGCTGTGCTTGCAGCCGTCGATCGGGTTGCACGAGTCGGCGGTGCACGGGTCCTTGTCATCGCAGTCGAGCTCGCTGCCGCCCATGCACTTGCCCGACACGCACTTGTCGACCTGGGTGCACACCGAGCCGTCATCGCAGGCCATGCCGCCCAGCTGAATGTGCTTGCACGATCCGTCGGTGTTGCAGCTGTCCTTGGTGCAGGGATCGCCGTCTTCGCACAGGCCCTCATCGGTGTCGCCGTTGCAGTTGTCGTCGACGCCGTTGCACGCCTCAGGCGCGGGCTTCTTGCCGTCGCACACCGCTTGGCCGTCCACGCACTCCTTGATCTGGCCCTTGCACGTGCCAAATTCGTTCTTGATGTCGCAGTTGGCGCCGGCCTGAAAGTCGTCGGTCTTGCCGTTGCAGTCGTCGTCCAGGCCGTTGCACTCCTCGGGCTTCGCCACTGTGGCGTTGCACGAGGTCAGGCCGTCTGCGGTGCACTGGCGAAAGCCCTTGCAGGTGCCGTAGATGTTCTTGTTGGTGCAATTGGTCTTGAGGCCCAGCAGCTTGGCGTTAGAGCTGCACTCGCACAGCCCTTGGCGGCGGCACTGATAGGTCTGCAGGCCGGTGTCTTTGTCGATGTTGGGCTCGCAGCCGTAACCGTCCGGGCAGTCGGGATTGATCTCATCGCACGACGCGCCGCAAAAGCTGCCCGAATTGCCGTCGTTGCCGTATTGCAGGCAGACGTTGCCGGCCTTGCCATCGTTGTTGCAGCCCAGGTTGTCCTGGCACGGGTCGCACAGGTACTTGTACTTGGGCGAGCAGTAAAAGCCCTTGTCTGACGTGCCGGGGATCACCTCTTCAATGCACTGAAAGCTCTTGGGGCAGGTGCCGCAGAACTTGGTGCACATCTTGCCGGTGGGGCTGCTGGGGCTCTCAATGCACAGCGAGGAGTCGCATTCTTCCGGCAGCTTGCACGGCCAGCCGAATTGGCCCTGAACCGGCGCGGTGTCGTTGCTGGCCAGGTCGAGCAAGAAGCTGTCGCCGCCAAACAGGCCGCCGGTGTCGCCAAAGGTTCCGTCCTCTTCGCCCGTCCCGGAGGAATCGGCGGTGGCGATGGTGCCCGGCACGGTGTTTTCGCTGCAGGCGAGCGCGCTTAGGCCCACAAAAGCCAGCAGGAGCAGCCGCGCGAGGCCGCGAAGGCCGGTCACAGGGCGCGTAGGGCTCGCGGGGGAACTCGACTGCATGACACCTCCAAGGCCCGATCCCGCCGCCGTTGCTCCGGCAGAAAGGCACAGGTCGCATCAGGATACGTTCCGCCGGGCTTGCCGGCAACCGCTGCGGCCCCGGGTTGGGGTGCTGCAGCCCACCGCGCGCCGATCGATCGGCCAAGATTCTGAGAGATCAGGAATTTGACAGGAGAAACCCGCTTGATCTCTGGAGCGCATTTTGTGCCTAGGGGCTTTTGCCGGCCTGTGCAAACGGATCGCCCCGCTTGGGATCGCTGAGAAAGCTCTCATCCGTCAGGGCGTTCAGAAACGCCAGCAGGTCGGCCCGCTCGCCGGTGCTCAGGGTAAATCCCTTGACAAATTGCGACTTATTGGGGTGCTTGCGCCCGTCCCCCGCCAGGGGCCCTTGGCTGATCACCCGGCCGCCCGCGGCGTAGTGGTCCAGCACTGCGTCCAGCGTGGCGATGCTGCCGTCGTGCATGTAGGGCGCGGTGACGGCGATGTTGATCAGGGTGGGCGCCTTGAATTTACCGATATCGCTGGCTTTTCCCGTCACCTCGTAGACCCCCTGGTTGTCCTTGGGGTACGCGCCGTTCAGGTTGTACAGGCCGGTGTTGTGAAAGGGCCGCTCGGCCGCCTGCTTGCCCAGCCAGTCGGTCGCGTCCGTAAACAGGCTGCTGGCGTGGCAGTGCATGCACTCTAGCCTTTCGGACTCAAACAGCTTTGCGCCGCGCTTGACCGCCTCGCCCACCGCGCCCGCCTCGCCGCGCAGGTAGCGGTGCCAGGGCGTATCGCCGGCGATCAAGGTGCGCTCAAAGCTGGCGATCGCCTGAACCACCCGCTGCAGCGTGGGCTGAGGCGAGCCAAAAGCGCTTTGAAACATCGGCGGATAGCGGGGATCGGCGCTCAGCCGCTGGATCAGCAGCTGCTCCTGGCCGGCCAGGCCCAGCTCCACCGGCGCCTCGCCAAACAGCGGCACAAGCGCTTGATCCTCCAGGCTTACCACCGTCGGATTGCCCCAGGTCAACACCGAGGCGTAGGCGACGTTGGCCAGCGACATGGCGCCGCGCACGTGGCTCTGCCCGGTAGAGCCCAGGCCGACGGGCAAATCGTCCGCAAATGCCCGGGCTTGCTGATGGCAGGTGGCGCACGACTGGCTCTGGTTGCCGCTCAGGCGCTTGTCGTAAAACAGCCAGCGGCCCAGCTCGACCTTGGCGGAGCTCATCGGGTTGTCGGCCGGCACCTTGGGCTGGGGCAGGCCGGGCGGCAGCTGCCACACGTAGGGCCCCGCCGCGGTCGGCGCGCTGCCGTCGTCGCAGCTGGCCAGGACCAGGCTCAGAAAAACCAGAGCGGGCCAGAGGATTTTCATGGCCCCTGCCGCGGGGCTGCGACAAAAGCGCTCTGCGCGGGCCCGGACGCCTCCGTGGCCGCCGCCGGCAAACCCAGGGCGTGCAGCAGAGGTGCGCAGAGGGGATCGTCCAGATCAGCCATACATCCGCCGTGTTCTGCCCCCAGGGGCGATTGGGCCAGCAGCTTGCCCAGGTCCAAAGTCGCCGCCTGGGTGCCAAAGTCAAATTGCTCCAGGCGGATCAGGCTCTGGTTGGGGTGGCTGCAGACCGTGCCCTTGGGGGTCTGATCGCAGCCGGTGGCCCCCAGGTGCAGCTTCCAGCCCGCGGCCGGCGCGGTGGCCAGGTCCAGGCGCAAGTGCTTGTAGCCGCCGAGCCACGACCAGTACAGGCCGCTGAGGTTGAGCGGGGCCTTGGCCGCCAAAACGTCGGCGTGGTTGAGGTTTTCTGGCACGCCCAGGCGAAATTGCACGCCGCGCACCTGGGCCGGGCCGCTCCAGGTGAGCTGGACGCTGCGGTGCTGGGCGGCGCTGCCGTTGCTGCACGCGGCGCTCCCGTCCTCCAGGTCGATGAGCGCGAGGTTGCCCAGCACCCAGCCCGCTTCGGCTTGGAGTTGCGCGGGATAGAGGGTGCCGGCGGCGTCGATGACCGCAAAATCGTGAACGTAGAAGCGCAGATCGGCCAGGGAGGCCAGCTGCTGGTCGCTGCCCAGGGGCTGTGGCGGATCGGCGCACTGCAGCGCCTTGCCGTGGGCTGTGGCCTGGAAGTGCAGCGTGCGCGTCTGCACATCGCCTGGCGGATCGGCGCTGTCGCAGGCCAGCAGCAGCAAGCCGGTGAGGTAGGCCATGCCGCTGATGCGCATAGGGGTTTTGCTGCAGATCGTCGGCACGCTGGCCACCTCGCGCCGGCCAAAGCCAGGGCTGTGTCAGGATGGCGAAGGCCTGCGCGGTTGTCTAGGTGGCGGGCTGACCTTGGCGCTTCCAGCCCGGGACGAGCAGCTGCAAGTACTTGTCTGTACAAATTGTTTCAGAGAACGCCTGGGCGCCCGCCTGCAGTGTCTCCGCCGCCAAGGGCCGGTCCAGGGTCTCCGCCATGGCCCCGGCCAGCGCCGCGGCGTCGCGCACCCGGGTCAGCCGGCCCAGCCGGCCGTCTTGCAGTACTTCGCGCGGGCCAAAGCGGCAGTCCGTGGCCACAACTGGGGTGCCACAGGCCAGCGCTTCGATCAGCACGGTGGGCAACGCCTCGTATTCGCTGGACAAGACAAATAGCGAGGCGCTCCGCAGCGCTGCCCAGGGGTTGTCGGTCCAGCCGGGCAGCTGCACGCTGTCGCCGAGGTTCAGCCGCGCCACCTGGGCCTCCAGATCCGCGCGCAACTCGCCGTCGCCAAAGACGATCAGCCGCACCTGGCGGCGGGCGCGCAGCAGGGCAAAAGCCTCGATCAGCGTGGCAAAATCCTTGGCGGCGCACAGCCGGCCCACGGCGACGACCACCGGCACCTCGGTCTGGCTCAGCCAGGGGTGCTGCGGAGGGTCCTGGGCCCGCGCGAGCAATTCGCTTGTTACCACCGGGTTGTAGATGGTCTGGACCTTGCCGCGCAGCCAGGGGAACAGCTGGGTCAGCTCGCCGGCGGCGCCGTGGGACACCGCGACGATCGCGTCGGTATCGACCAGCAAGCCGCGCAGCGCCAGCGGCAACCAGCGCTCGCCAAAGGGGATTGTCGCGGTGGCCTGCATCCACGTGGCGCTGTGCAGCACCGCCACCAGCCGCGTGGGCACCCGCGCCAGCCGCCGCGCCGCCATCGCCGCCGCCGCCGCGCTGTCCATCACCGCCAGCAGGGCGTCGGGCCGCTCGCGCTTGAGCCACGCCGCCAGGGGTCGCACCGCCTGCAGGGTCCGCGGCGCCCCCAGCTCGGTCACGCGCACCTGCGGCGGAATTCGCGCCAGGTTGGGCCCCTGAGCGCGAACCACCAGCAAATCGACGGAGATGCCGCTGCGCACCAGCCCGCCGATCAGGTTGGCGGTCACCCGCTCCGCGCCGCCGCCTTCCAGGTTGGGGATGAACACGGCTACGCGCGGCGGGTCAGCGAATTTTGCAGGGGGCAAAGGCATGATCTCAGGGTTGGTCGGTGCCGACCGCGGCGCCACCCTACCCAGGGGCCATGGCCGCAGTCAAGGAGCGTGGCGTTTGCCCGGAAGCTCTGCTAGCCTACCGCGCGGCACCACACGACAACCGCGAACTTCTAGAGAGGGATCATGGCGATGCAAGCAAGGCGTTGGACGATCTGGTGGGCGGGCGCGCTCATCCCCGCAGTGGCGGCCCTGGGCGGCTGTTCGGAGGAGACGGAGGCCAAGACCGACGCCGGCAGCTCGCTGCAGGACGCCGTCGACGCCAGTGGCGACAGCACCGCCGACACGGGCGCGGACGCGGGCGCCGACACCCAGGCCGTCGACAGCTACAGCTGGACCCCCAAGAAGTACAAGGCGACGATCCGCTGGACCAGCTACGGCATCCCGCACATCCAGGGCGCCACTTTGGGCGACGCCGCCTTTGGCCAGGGCTACGCGTTTGCCAAAGAGAATCTGTGCACTTTGGCCGACCAGATCGTCAAAGTCCGCTCCGAGCGCGCCAAGTACTTTGGCCCCGGCGCCGACGGCATCCACATCACCAACGACTTTGGCTATCGCGCCTTGCGCGTCATGGACTACGCCCACCAGGCCTGGCAGGGCAGCGGCATGTCGCCTGATGTGCGCAATATCCTTGAGGGTTATGCGGCCGGCTTTAACCAGCGCATGCAAGAGGCGGGCCCCAGCGGCTGGCCCAGTGCCTGCAAGGATGCCAAGTGGGTCAAGCCGGTCACCCCGGTGGACTTGCTGGCCTATTACCACGACCTGGCCCTGCTGGCCTCGGGGCGCAACCTCCGCAAGTACCTGGCGTTTACCGCGGTGCCGGAAAAGAGCGTGACCCAGGCCCTGCCGCTGCTCGCCCCAGACGGTTTTGAGCGTTGGTGCCAGCTCGACCAGCAGCTCGCCGACGCCACCAGCGAATTCAAGCAGATCCGCGAGCACACCCTGGGCAGCAACGGCTGGGGCATCGGCAAGGAGAAGAGCGAGAGCGGCCAGGGCCTGGTGGTCGGCAACCCGCACTTTCCGTGGTTTGGCGAATTGCGCTTGTGGGAGTCGCACTTGACCGTGCCCGGCGTGCTCGACGTGCAGGGGGCGACGCTGTCTGGCGTGCCGATGGTGCTGATCGGCCACAACGCCCACCTGGCCTTTACCGCTACGGTTTCGCAGTCGACCAAGTTCACCGTGTACAAGATGGCCCTGGACCCGGCGGATCCCACCGCCTACATCATCGACGGCAATTCGCAGAAGATGAGCTCGCACCAGGCGACCATCGAGATTCTGCAGCCCGACGGCAGCTTTAAGAGCGAGACCCGCACCTTCTGGCGCACCCACTTTGGCCCCATCGCGGTGATCGGCGGCATTGCGGAATGGACCACGGAGACGGCTTGGGCCCTGCGCGACGCCAATGAAGGTCACAGCACCATCCTGGAGCACTTCTTGCGGGTCGATCAGGCCAAGTCCGTGCAGGAGCTAGAGAAGGTCTGCGAGACCGTGCAGGGCAACCCCTGGACCAACACCATGGCGGCGGACGACACCGGCGCGGCGTTCTACAGCGAATCGCACAGCACCCCCAACCTGTCTGCCGCGGCGGTCGAGGAGTGGCAGAAGAAGGCCCTGCAGGGCGGCGATGTCATCAGCAAATTGGCGTGGGACAACGGGATGATCCTGCTCGACGGCTCCAAGGGCAGCAACCAGTGGGCAGAAGAGCCGGGGGCGCGCAAGCTGGGCCTGCGGCCTTTTGCCAAGACGCCGCACCTGATCCGCCAGGACTACGTGCTCAACGCCAACGACTCGCACTGGCTGAGCAACCTGAGCGCGCCGTTGGAGGGCTACCCGTTCCCCTACGGCCCGGAGAAGACCGTGCGCTCGGCGCGGACCCGCCTGAATTTGCGGATGATGACCGAGGCCAACGGCGCTTCCGGCGCGGACGGCAAGTTCAGCACGGACGAGCTGCGCGCCATGGTCCACAACGGCCGCAGCAATGTCGCGGAGACCTACCACCAAGAGCTGCTGGCGCGCTGCAAGCCGGGCAGCACGGTCGACGTGGCCATCGATGGCGGCAAGGCGGCGCCCGTCGACCTGTCCGAGGCCTGTTCGGTGCTGGCGGCGTGGGACGGCACCTACCTGCCGGACAGCAAGGGCGCGGTGCTGTGGCGCGAGTTCTTTACCGCCCCCGGCGGACCGAGCCCGTTTGCCGCGCTGCCGTTTGACCTCAAGGACCCGCTGATGACCCCCAAAGGCCTGATTGCCGCACCGGAAAAGGGCCAGGACCCGTACCTGGAGCTGCTGGGCAAGGCGGTGCTGGCGCTGCAGAAGGGCAAGCGCAAGCTCGACTCGACCATCGGCGAGCTGCAGTACACCCTAAAGGGCGAGCAGCGCATTTCGATCCCCGGCGGCTACCACTCCGAGGGCGCTTTCCAGGTGATTTCCGCGAGCCTGAGCAGCAATGACACCCTGCTGCCCAAGATGGCGGTGGCGCCGTTTGTGACCAAGGAGGCCTCGCTGCTGACCGAGCAGGGCTACCCGGTGGGCTACGGCAGCTCGTTTGTCATGGTGGTGGAGCTGGGCAAGGACCGGCCCAAGGGCCAGGCGATTATCAGCTACAGCCAGTCCGCCGACCCGCAGTCGCCCAACTTTGCCGACCAGACCCAGCTGTTCAGCCAGCGGAAATTCCGCCCGATGCTGTGGACGGACGCGGAGATCGCCGCGGATCCGGGGTTCAAGACGCAGGATGTGGCGAACTAGGGGCCTTTGCGGGTAGCTGTGCCGGTGGTTTTGCTGATGGGGACGGGGCGTTTGGGCGCCTCGCCTGCGGCGACCAGGCTGCGACCGGCGAGGCGCCGGCGGCGTAGGACGCCGTCGCTCCGCGATTCGCATCCTTGGCGCGGGGGGTGAACAGTTGCAGCGCTGCAACTGTTCGCTGGGGTCGGGTGGCGGGAGGATCGGCTGACGTGGGGGCCAGGCGGCTAAAGCCGCAGGCCACATCTACAAAGCCCCTGACGGGGCTGGGCCCGGCTGGTCGAGACGTTGTCTGAGCCCGGAGGGCTTCGTAGATGTTGCGCTAGGGGCCCCCGCGCAGTCCGGCCAATGGGCCGGAATTCGAAAGAGCCCTGCGGGCTCTTTCGGTGGGGACTTTAGCCGCCGCGCCCCCCGAGAGCGGCACATTCCGCTCGCCGGCCGAACCTGACAATCCTCAAGGGATCGGCTGACGTGGGGGCCAGGCGTTGAGGCGGGGGCGTAAAGTGCCGACGTCGGCGTGGCCGATCGGAGGCCTGCCGTTCGGAAGGTAAGGCGTTGATTCGAATG
>CAXNCS010000072.1:0-9801 GCA_964201005.1 Myxococcota bacterium | reverse complement strand
GCGGCGATCTGAGCTCCGCTGCGGCGATTGCCCTGCACTGCGACAGCGAATTGCGCAACCGCGCCAAGCTGTTGTCCGAGCCCAGCCTGCGTCCCGTCCTCAACGGCCTGGGCGTGCTGCTCCACACCAATGCCGGGCGGGCGCCGCTGCCGCGCCAGGCTTTGCAAGCCGCACTGCACGCCGTGTCAGGCTACAATGCCCTTGAAATATCCATGGCTACCGGCAGCCGCGGCTCGCGCCAGGACCACTGCCGGCCCCTGCTGCGCTGGCTGAGCGGCGCCCAGGACGCCCTGGTGGTCAACAACGGCGCGGCGGCGATCCTCCTGGCGCTCAAGGCCGTGGCCCAGGGCCGGCCGGTGGTGGTGTCGCGGGGTGAACTCGTTGAAATCGGAGGCGGTTTTCGCGTCCCAGAGGTGATGGAGGCCTCCGGCGCCCAGCTCCGCGAAGTCGGCACGACCAACCGCACCCATCTGCGCGACTATGAACGCGAATTGCAGCACCTGGCCGATCTGGGCACGCCCGCCGCAGCGGTGTTGCAGGTCCACCGCTCCAACTTCGCCGTGGTCGGCTTTGAGACCCACCCGCAGCTCGCCGACCTCGCGGCCCTGGCCAAGCGCTTTGGCGCCGCCATGATCGTCGACCTGGGCTCCGGGGCCTTGAGTGAATTGCCTGTACGTCCAGCGCCTTTGCCAGACGGCTCTCTGCCTGACCCGGAGCCGACCCTGGCCGCGGTCGTGGCAGCCGGCGCCGACGCCGTCACGTGTTCCGGTGACAAATTGATCGGCGGCCCGCAGGCCGGGCTGATCGTCGGCCGCTCAGAGCTCTTGGCGCGGATGAACCGCGATCCCCTGGCCCGGGCCCTGCGCTGCGGCAGCCTGGTCTTGGCGACGCTGCAGCAGGTCCTGCGCCTGCACCTGCTGGGCGAAATCGAACAGATCCCCCCCTTACGTCAACTCAGTATCAGTGAAGGCGAAATTGACAGTTTGGCGCAGTTCTGGGCCGGCCAGCTCCGGCCGCTGCTGCCGCGCGGGTGGCGGGTGGATCTGGCGCCGGCGGTGGCCCAGGTCGGCGGCGGCACCCATCCGCTGCTGGTCCTGCCTTCGCGGGCGCTGGGTCTCTGGGCCCCCGGGCTTTCCGCTGAACAGCTGAGCGAGAGGCTGCGCGACGCCGCTGTCCCCGTGCTGGGCCGGCCCCGCGGCGAGCTGTTGTGGCTCGACGTGCGCTCGCTCCAAGCTGGCCAGGGCGATCGCAGCGACGCCCAGCTGCTGGCCCTCATCGCCCAGGCGGCGGCAACGGCTGCGGCGGACAATTAGATCGCCGGCCCGACCTCGTGCGTCCTAGTCCGTGCCCAGGCCCAGGCCCCTCCGACCCGAGCCGAGCACGCGAGTTCGATTGCGGTTCACTGCAACGTGCGCATATACTCCAAGGTTGCCTACTTGCCCCCAGAGGTTTCCATGTCCATTTCGCCAGCGATGTTCAAGACCACGGTGAACGCGGCCACAGCGGCTCTGATCAGCGCAGCGCTGGCCCTGGGCCCCACGGCGGTTTTGGCCGTCGCCGCCCCCAGCGAGGGCATGGCGCAGGACAAGGGCAAAGGCGGCGCCAAGAAAGGCAAATCCAAGGAATACAGCTTTGAGGACGACGTCATTGAGACGCAGTACCTCCGCCCCGACACCGCCAACGTCGAAGGCATCAGCAAGAACAAGCGCGCCAGCTTGATCCGCATCCGCATGAATTTCTTTGCGGAACTCGTCCGTTCAGCTGAGGATCTCTAGGGTCTTGGCGCTCTAGGCCGCCCGCGTCCAGCCAGGGGAGCTGGTAGAGGGGCCTTGAGGCAACAGCGCGGCAATCCCACGGTTTTGTCGAGTGATTCAGGGTGGTGAGCTCATGTCCAAGAAAAGCCGCAGCAACGCACCTGGCGAGAACGGCAGCCCCGGCACGGTGGTTGACGGGGCCACAGTGCGCCTCGACAACAGCGGTCGGGCCGACAGCCGGGCGGACAGCGACGCTTCAACCCGCGAGCCCGACGGCACTTTGGTGTCGCGCCTGGACGGCTTGGCAGACACGGCTCCCCGCAGCCGCGACGACGACCAGGACGACGCCCCCACCGCGATGATCGATCTGGACGCGCTCCAGGCCTCCGCCAGGGCCACGGAAGCGCCGCGCCAGCCCATGCGCGCCGAGAGCCCGCGGCCCGCCGGAACTTCGCCTGTGCATTCAATCGCTTCTGCTGCAAACTCCCCTTCTAAAGCCAAGAGCCCGCCGCTCCCGCCCAGTGACGCCGCCTACCCGAGCACCGGCGTGCTGGGTCTGGACGTGGTGATGCGCTGGTCGGGCGAGATGCACAAGGCGCGGTTTTTCCCCACGCCGTCGCCGGTCACCATTGGCGAAGAAGGGCTTTTTGCCCTGCCCGATGACGTGATGGGCGGCAAGAAGCTCGACGTGTTGGTGGAACCGGACGCCAAAGAGCAGTTCGCCCTGAGCCTGGCCAACCCGGCGATCAAAGGGCAGATCATCATTGGCCCAGACGTGTACGCCATCGCCGACGTCAAGGCCGGGCGCACGCCGCTGGACAAGAACAAGATCCAGCTGACGGCAAAGACCCATGCTTTCCTGGAGTTTGGCGATTTTACCTTTGTGCTCTCGCGCGGCGCCGTGCCCCCGCCGGCCAAGCCCAGCCTCTGGTCCTCTGAGGATTCGCTGCTGGTGCTGATGTTTGCCATCGCCGCGGTGCTGCTGCTGGGCCCGCTGTTTGCCAGCTTTGCCCTGACCGATCCGCGCGATCGCCGGGCCAAGACCTATCTGGAAGAGCTGGAGCAGCGCGTCGTTGAAATCCAAGTGATTGAAGACAAGAAGGAAGAAGAGAAGAAGCCGGAAGACGAGAAGAAGGACGAAGAAGAGAAGAAGGACGAGAAGCCGACCGCGCCGGTGGAGTCGCCCGTCAAGGTCGAGCAGGTCAAGATCGAGAAGGCCGCGGACGAGCTCAAGAAAGTGCTGGATGCTGCCACGCCCGATGAGCGCGAGGCCAAAAAGCAGGAGATCGTGACGCGCGAGGTCGACAAGGCCACGGCGGCGGTGGACGCGGCGCTGGCCGACCTGCCGACGACCAAGTTGGCGGCGGATCTGGGCACGGGGGCTGATGCGGCGGCGGCGGCGGGTGAAGCGGGTGCGGGCGCGGTGGTGCTCGATACCGGCTCCGGACCCAGCGATCCGGGGCGGCGCGGACCCAGCGTGGGCGGTACCGGCGATACCGGCAAGCAGGTGGCCACGGGTCTGGAGAAGCAGAATGCCGGCGGCGTGGGCCCCAAGCTCAACGCAGAGGTCAAGGCCAAGGACCAGAAGGTCATCCGCGTCGGCGGCGGTTCGGCGGGCGCAGAGGGCGAATTGCCCCCAGAAGTCATCAAGAAAGTGCTGGCTGACAAGGCCGGCGCGGTCAAGTCCTGCTACCAAAAAGAGCTGCAGTCCAACCCGGATCTGTCGGGCTCGATCAAGGTCAAGTTCGTGATCAACCCCGCGGGCCAGGTCGTAGGCGTCAAGGTCGAGAATTCGAGCCTGGACAGCGACAAGGTCCAGGAGTGCATCACCACGCTGATCAAGTCGCTGCGCTTCCCGCAGGCCAAGGGCGGCGGCATCACCACGGTCAACAAGACCTTCACTTTCAAGTCGAATTGACCATGCATCCCAGGAATCTTACCGCGGCGTCCCTGTTGTTTGCGGCGCTGCTGGCCTCAGCGGGCTGCAACGAAGACAACAAGCGCTTTGTGGCCCTGTCAAATCAAGGCCTTGAGTCTCTCGACCGCGAGGACTATGACGGCGCCGAGGCGATCTTCAACGACGCGCTCAAGCTCCGCGCCGATGACGCCGACGTGCACTTCTACCTCGGCCTCATCAAGCTGCAGGGCAAGCAATACCAGCAGGCCGCCAAGCATTTTCAGGCTTCGCTCAAGGTCGATGCGCTGCGGCCAGAGGCCCACCTGAACCTCGCCAAGGCGTTCTACGAGCAGCACCAGCCCAAAGAGGCCCAGGCGGCTCTGGAGGGGCTGTTCCGCATCGACGCCGGCCACCCCCAGGGGCACCTGCTGGCCGCGCGCATCGCCTTGGCGCAGAAGGATAAAAAGGCTGCGGACACCGCGCTGCGGGCGGCCATTGCCGGCGATCCGGGCTTTGCCCCGGCCTACCAGATGCTGGCGCGGCTCTACACGGACGCCCAGGCTTTTGAGCAGGCCCGGCTGGTGCTGCAGGAAGGCCTCAAGTTCAATGCAGATTCCTTTGAACTGCGCGAGTCTCTGGGCCTGACCATGCTCGACCTGGGGCGGCCAGACAAGGCCAAGGCCGAGCTAGAAATCGCCTCGTCGCTGCCCCGCGCCCACCCGCAGGTGTATTTCAACCTCGCCGCGGCGCAGATGCAGATGGGCGACCGCGACAACGCCAGTTCCTCGCTCAAGACCTTTTTGATGCAGGCCAATGGTCTGCTGCCCAAGAGCGATCCGCTGGTTCAGCAGGCGGCTCAGCTGGTCATCAAGCTGCGCAATAAGCCGCTGTAGGGCCTTTAGGCGTGCGTAAAAGACGTCCAGCATCGTGAATCCAGAGGAAAGCAGCGGACCTGAAAGGCTCAAAACCCACCACATGGGTTTTGCCGGATCGTCGAATTGGGATGCAAATCAAGGCGGAGCGAGGACCGGACCGGAGGCGTACATGGAAGTACGTTGAGGACCGGACCGCAGCGACAACGCCGAGTTGCGCCCAAAGCGGCGATTCCGGAAAGGCTCAAAACCTTGTGGGGCCTCTTAACCTGTGTTATGTAGGCGCCCAATCCGATGGTCGGCAGTCCCAACGACGCGACCGTCGCGGCCCAGGCGCGGCCGCAATCATTCCCCTGGTGGAGGAAACCATATGAAGAACCTGCTCAAAATGGCCGTTGTGGCCGCGCTTTCGCTGGCCGCCGTCAGCGCCTCGGCGACTGATTCGCGCATCAACAGCCTCTCCGCGGGCACTGTTGACATGACCAACGCGGCCAACGGCGCTGCGGGCCTCTCGTTCAATGAGAAGGCCCTGACCATCCGCGACACGGCCAACATCTACGCTTTTCCGCAGTACCTGCCGACCTACAAGAACAGCGTCGACGCCGACGCCGTCCAGGGCGCCAGCTACGGCACCATGAACATCCGCTACGCGCTCAGCGATGACGCGGTGTTGCTGCTGTACGGCAAGCGCTCGGCGTGGAAGCCGGTGACCAACATCAACTCGGTGGCCGGCGCCAGCGTCCCGGGCGTGTCGGGCTACTCGCCGACCCTCGATCCGACCAACCACCAGTTCGGCATCGGCTTTGGCATGAAGGCCGGCGAGACCGTCAAGATCGGCGCCCACGCCTCGATCGGCGGCCACAACGCCAGCACCAACCAGCCCAAGAACAACACCTTGTTCGACCTGACCGCCGGCTTGGGCCTGGAGCTCAGCGAGACCAACAGCCTGGACTTCGGCCTGAACCTCGGCTTCGGCTCGTTCAACGACTTCAATGACAGCGGCCAGGCCGTGTACCAGCCCAACGGCATCTTCAACTTTGGCCTGAATTTCAAGGGTGAATTCCAGGTCCACCAGATCGCCAAGATCGTGCCGTACGCCGCGTTCCGCCTCGACTCGCGCAACGTCAGCCACGGCCCCGACGCGAATCCGGGCGACAACGAGACCCAGCAGGGCAACCTGTCGATCACCGCGCTGCAGGTCGGCTCTGACCTGGCGATCCAGCCGGTTGAGGGCGTGCTGATCCAGCCGGGTATCGGCCTGGGCTTTGCCACCAGCTCGCTGAACGGCACCAACGCCTCGACCCCGGTCGGCGCGCCCACGCAGATCAACACGGTCGACAACTCGTCCAACCGCATCATCCCGTACTACGGCTTTGCCGCCGAGGCCAAGGCGTTTGACTGGATGAAGCTGCGCTTGGGCGCTCGCCAGCAGATCGTCACCACCAACATCGGCAACACCCTGACCCAGGGCAGCAATGAGAAGCACCTGTCGACAGTGGTCAACACCGTCACCACCGGCATGGGCTTCAACCTGATGGGCTGGGACCTGGACGTCAACGTCAACCCGTCGTACTTCAACAACGGCGTGTTCGCTGCCACCGGCACCGCGACCGCGTGGGGCGTCGACTGGGCCCTGCTGTACCGCTGGTAGTCCTGGACCGCTGGTAGTCCGCTGAATCCCAAGTGATTCTGTCGACGCCTCGCTGGCGGAACCTCCCTCGCGGAGCCCGCTGGCGGGGCGTCGGCCGTTTTGCCCTGTGGCAACCCCTGGCCGGTACAAAAAGTGCACGAATCATGGCAATTCCCCAACTGCGGTGCTGACTTAACGTAAGGGGGGGTCCTGTTTTGAAACCTGCACGGCGCCAGCCCCTTGGCCGGTACAGAAAGTGCACGAATCATGGCAATTCCCCAACCGCGGCAGTGACTTAACGTAAGGGGGGGTCGTGTCTTGGAACAAGCGCGGGGCGAGCGGGGTTGCGCAATCCGTGCCGCTACAGGCATCCTTTTGAGCGCGGACGCGACCTTGGCCCCCCTGGGCGCGCCGCGGCGGAGTGAGATGAAGCGCTTTTTTCAGGCTTGGCCAGTCGCCCGTTCGCTGCCTGTGGTCGCTGCGGCGCTTTTGAGCGCGTCTGGCTGCGGCAAACCGGCAGAATCCCCAGCGGCGCCGGCCAAATCCGCGGCGGAACAAGGAGCGGCGGCGTTGGCTCAAGCGCCCACGGCCACGGCGGCTGCGGGGCCCGCGGGCGAGGCTGGTGCAGGCGGTCAGGACAGCCAACATCCCGCACAGCAAGGACCTTTGCGGGCGATTGGCCCGGTGGCGACGGTCAACGGCAAGGACATCAGCGCGGAGCGCTTTAACGCCGAGTTAGACAAGCTGGTGGGCCAGGGCGCGCAGATCCCCAGCGATCGCTTGCGGCAGATTACGCGCAACATCTTGAATAAGCTGGTAGAAACTGAGCTTCGCCAGCAGGCCGTGGCCGCGGAAGGGCTGCAGGTGACCGAGGCCGAGGTCGAGCAGGTCTGGCAGGAGTTTGTCCAGCGCTTTTCTGGCGATGACGGTCGGGTCGATGAAGCGCGGCTCAAAGAGGAGCTGCGGCGCACGCGCTCGTCGATGGATCAGGTGCGCGAGCAGCTGCGGCAGAACCGCTTGGCCAAGAAGCTTGTGGAACGCTTGGGCAAAGTTGAGGTCACCGAGGCCGAAGCCAGGCAGTTCTACGACAACAACCCCTCGGCCTGGACGGAGCAAGCGTCGCGCGATGTGCGGGCGGTGATCGTGCGGGTGGCCAGCGACGCCAAGCCGAGTGAGCGGGATAAAGCCAAAGAACGCGCGCAGTTGGCCTATGAAGCGCTCAAGAAAGGCGGCGATTTTGAGGTGGTGGCCAAGCAGCACGGCGACGGCCCGCAGCCGCCCCTGCACCTGCTGCGCAATTCGAGCGATCCCGCGCTGGAGAAAGTGGCGTTTGAGCTCAAGGTGGGCGACATCGCCCCGCCCGTGCAGACGCGCTGGGGCTGGTATGTCATCCGCCTGATTGAGAAAAATGACCAGCGCGTGCGGGCTTATGCCGAAGTGCGCGACGACATCCGCCGCAGCCTCATCGCGCGCAAGAGCTTCTTGGAGGATCGCCGCATCCTGCAAGAGCTGCGCAAGAAGGCCGATGTGGTGGAGAAGCTTCCGTTTTAGGACCTGTCCGAGAATCACTCGAGCAGGTCCATGCTGCTGGGGGGTCGCAAGTTCGCGTCCTTGCTGGCCGTCTCGCCGCTCCGTGTCTGTCAAGGCGATCGACCTTTTTCAGGACCGTTCCTTAGCCGATGTCCACCGCGCCCGCTAGCCCTGCGGTCCAAGCTGTCGACCGCGGTTCGCTGCGGCGCTGGTCGCTGTCCACGCGGATTTTTCTGGCCTTTGCCCTGGTGGTCACTTGCACCGGCGGCGCTTCGCTCTATGCGATTGGCGCGGTGGCGGCCCTGCGCCATGAGCTGACCTTCTTGCGCCAGAGCGCCCTGCCTCTGCTCGACGACTTGCGGCAGAATACCACGGAATTGCGCAGTTTTGACGAGGCCTTGCAGCGCGCCGCCCCTCAGGATTTGGCCTGGGTGGTGCGGCTGCTGCCCAATGCCCGGCCCTACGGCCGCGTGGACGACCTGGCCCGCCACACCCGCCAGCTGGCCCTGCGCACGGAGCCGCCGTCGATTGCCCGGCTCGTGCTGAGCGAGCGCCGGCAATTACCGTTGCTGGATGAGCAGTTAAACGCCATTCGCTCCACCAGTGCCCTGCGGCTGCGCATGGCGGAGGACCCAGAACTGCTGCAAGCGGCCGAGCTGCTCCGCGGCGCCAAAAGCGATGCTGAAGCCTATGAGGTGCTGGCGAGCGGTCTGCAGCGGGCCATCGCCGACCGGCGCCTGGATGACGCGGCGCGGCTGGTGGTCGAGATCCGCCGGATGATGCGCCACGTGCACATCGCCCTGGAAAAGAGCCTGGGGCAGCTGCAGACGGGCCTGACCGCGCGCTTTGAGGACGCGGAGAGGGCCGAGCGCTACCTGCTGGCCCTGGTGGGCTCTACGGCGGCGCTGAGCCTGCTCGTGTCGGTGCTGATGCTGCTTGCGTCGGTGGTGGCGCTGCGGCCGCTGGCGGCGCTGACCACGGTGGTGCGGCGCTTTGCTTCGGGGGACCGGCGGGCGCGGGCGAGCACCTCAGGCGCGGCGGAAATCGCCACCTTGGCGGAGGAATGGAACCGCATGGCCAACGCCCTGGCGCAGCGCGAAGACCAGCTGCTGGCCCAGCGAGAAGAGCTGGCCCGCGCGGAGAGGCTGGCGTCCCTGGGCCACATGGCGGCGCGGATGGCCCATGAGGTACGCAATCCCCTGAGTTCTATTGGGCTAAATGCAGAGCTGCTGGGCGATGAGCTGGCGGCCCAGCCCGGGGGACCTCCGGCCGAAGCGAGCGAGCTGCTGGCGGCAATCGGCAGTGAAGTCGAGCGGTTGCGCCGGCTGACGGAGAGCTATCTGGATCGCGCTCGCCCGGCGCCGGGGCAGGTGCAGGCGCTGCCCTTAGACCAGGAGATCCAAAAGCTTCTCGACTTTCTGGGGCCCGAGTTGGACTTGCGCAAGGTGGTGCTGCACGCCCAATTGCAGCCGGGCCTGTGGATCGACGGCGACCCCGCGGCGCTGCGCCAGGCCCTGTGGAATTTGATCCGCAATGCCTGGGAAGCCATGGGCGATGGCGGGCCTATGTGGCTGGAATTAAAACTTGAAGTTGCAGAGGGCGGCCGGCGCAGCGCGGAAATCAGTGTCGAAGACGGCGGTCAAGGCGTGGCCGAGGCGATCGCGCAGGACATCTTTGCGCCGTTCTTTACCTCCAAGCCCAGCGGCACCGGCATGGGGCTGGCAGTGGTGCAGCAGATCGCCCGCCACCACCGCGGCCAAGTGCTGCTGCGGCCGCCGCGCCACGGCCAGGGGGCGCGCTTTGCCCTGGTCCTTCCCCTGAGCGACCCCAAGGATACGCTCACCCCGCCGACGCCAAGGGAGCCGACCCTTGACCCGAGCGAAGATCGCGGCAACCTCAGTTAAATCCTTTCTCCACCTCAGCTTTTTCTGATCGCGCTGAACTGTGGACAAGTCCCGCCGGGCCTGTGGATAACCGGGGGATGGCCTGTGGACCAGCGCCTGGGGCTGTGGACGGCCCGGCCGAGCTGTGGAGAGAAGCCCACTCCTGCACCGCTTGACCCCGGATCGCTCCACAGGCAGATCGCGGAGAACCATCGGATCTTCCAACGACAATTGC
>CAXNCS010000071.1:0-9816 GCA_964201005.1 Myxococcota bacterium | reverse complement strand
ATCGCAACCATGGGCGAGATACTGGGCTCAAGCTAACCACTCACCGGGCTTGGCGCCCACAATTCCCTCAGCTTAGGCAACAGCGGCCGGGCGCGTCAATTGCCCGGGGTCCAACTGGCCTGTGGATTCCTCGCGAGCTCTTGCAGCTCGGCCACCCGCTCTTCGGGCAGCTGAAGGGCCGCCGGCGTGCTCAGAAACCGCTGGATTTTGCTCACATCGCCGATCATCGCCAGGCAGTGGGCCTGCACCAGCGCCATCTCCGCCGAGCGCGGCACCCGTTCAGCATAGCGCAGGGCCTCTTCAAACTGGTGGCTGCGCGCGGCCGCAAGAGCCAGCAGCTGCCAGATATGCTCCAGTTCTACTTGGGAGACATAGGGTTCTGCGCGAGCCAGGTGGGCCAGCCGGCTGGTCGCGGCAAAATCGCCTTGGGCAAAGGACTCGCGGGCCTGCTCGACCAGCTCGCGCACCCGACCGTGCTTGGCCGCGGCCTTGGCGCCCGGACTGTGCTCAATTGCTTGAAGCATCTGCCAATTCTGGAAGACAAACGACAGCAGAAACACCCCGGCGAGGGGGCTGCCGTTGGTCATGAAGTACAGCGCCGCCGCGCCGCCCAAGGCCATGCCCACGCGGTGAGTCCAGCGCGCAGCGGGCAGCGGCTTAAGGGTCGCCTGCAGGATGACCCGGAGTAACTGGCCACCATCCATGGGGATAATCGGCAGCAGGTTGAAGGTGCCCCACCAGAAGTTGATCATCGTCGCCACCTGCAGCGCCAGGCCGGCGACCCCATCGAGATCGGGAGCGAGCCAAGCCCCCAGGGCGATCAGGTAGTTGACGCCGGGACCCGCCGCGACGATCAGAAAATCATCGCGCAGCCGCCGCGCCGGCTCGTGGTAGGTCATGCCGCCAAACATCACCAGCTCAATGCGCGGCTCCAGGCCAAAGAACTTGCTGGTCAGGGCGTGGCCAAGCTCATGGGCCAAGATGCTCAGCGAGCCCACGGCCACAAAGATCAGCCCCAGCAACATGCCGTGGCGGCTGTTGAACCAGTTGCTGGCGAGCAGAAAGAGGAACACGAAGTGCCAGATCGAGATCGACACCGGCACACCAAAGATTGAGAACAAGGGTCGTTGCACGCTGGCCTCCCGGCAGACGCTCTCAAGGTAGCAGATCGCGGGTGGCGCGCGAGGGCAAGGAGAGGGGGCCGATGCGCAAAGGCCGCAAGAGGGCATCCGCGCGCGGCATAGGTTCAGGTTGAGGCTGGGGATCGGCGGAGCGCTGCTGCAGGGTTGGCACCCCAGCTCGAGAAGGCCGCTGCGGGTCAAATTGCGGCTCCTGCGGCGGCGGCTCGCCCACCGGCGGCGGCGAATCGCCGGGCGGCTGCGCCACGACCTCGCGGGCCGGCCACTGCAGCAAGTGGCGAATCAGGCCTTCGCGGCGCGCCACCAATTCATCGGTCGACTCGACATTTTGCCACAGCGACCAGCCCATCCACGGCGCGCAGAGCTGCAGGAGCGCGTCCGCCGTGGCTTCATCGGCATTGTGGGTCGGGCCCACCCGCGGAAGCGGCGGCCACGGCTCTGGCCGCAGGTTTTGGAAGACCTGCCAGCGACCGCGGTGGTAGAGGCGCGGCCAAGAGCGCAGGAGCGGCTCGGTGCGGAGTTCCTGGGCAAAGGGGTCGCGAAAGACCGCAATAAAATCGTAGTACTTGCCGTGCTCGGCGATGCTGAAACTGTTGTGGTCGTCGCCGGGCGGAGTAGGGCGCAGGCGCTCAGCTCGGGGCCGCAGCGGCTGTAACGCTGGATCGCGAAAGGCAAACGGCACGGCGCCGCCGCCCATGGCCCCCCACCACTGGCCGACATCGTGAAAAATCGGCGGCTGCATCCAGCGGCTGTAGGGGCTGGGCCGGAGCACCAGCAGCGACTTGTCCGGCGGGATCGTGGCCAATGCCTGGCGAAGATAGCTATATTCCTCTTGGGTTAATATCGACGAGCGCAGCGCCGACATCGCCATCCACGCCGCGGCCACGACCAAGGCCACGGTGCCCGCCCAGGTGCGCCAGCGAGCGCTCACCGGCGGACGATCGGGGCGCAGCGGCAGGGCCAAGGCCCCCAACAGCGCCATCACGGTGACCAAACGCGGCGCCAGATCGTAGATCCAGATGGGCCGCACCACGTGGGTCGGCAGCAGCAGCAGGCCGGCGGCGGCCCAGGTAAAGGCCCAGCCGAGATAGGCAGATCCATTCCACGGGGGCGGGTTAGCAGGGCCCGGCCCGGCCACAGAGGCGTTGGCGGTGTGCAATTCTGGGGGTTGCGGCGCCAGGGGAACACGCGGCTGTTCGCGGAGTTGGCGCACGGAAGCCAGCGTCCAAAGAGCTATGCCCGTGATCCACAGGGCGCTGACGGGATCGCCGGGGCGGTTAAACAGCAGGTCGGCCATGCTGTCCAGGGCGGAACCGCGCGGGGCAAACACGTCAAACAGCCGCGAAAACAAGATCTTGAGCATGTCCAGCGGCAGGGTCCATTCCGCCGCCAACTTGCCGTGCCCCAGCCACTCCGCGCGGTACCACGGCAGGAGCAGGGCGATCGACGGCAGGGCCACGGCGGCCTCGCGCAGGCCCAGCAAAGGCAAGCCGATCCACCGCCGCTGGCGCCAGCCGATCGACGCGGCCAGCACCACCAGCAGCGCCGCGCCGGTCAGCCACAGCAGCAGATCGGTGACGGCCAACAGGGCGAGAAGAGCCGCCAGCGCCAGCGCCCGCCACGGCCCGGGATCGCGGGCAAAACGCAAATGCGTGGCCAGCAACGCCAAAAGCAGCGGCAGGCCGACGATCTGGCCGATGTGGCCGACCCAGACGTCCTGGTGCCACATCCACGGCACCACCGCGACAACCAGCCAGTGCGAGTGGCGCGCCGCCCGGGTCAGCTGCCAAGCCGCCAGGGGCAGGGCCAACAGCGCCAGGGTCAAGACCAGCTTAAAGCCCAAGTGCACGCCCAGCAGCGGGGCAAACAAGGTGATCAGATAGGGGCCCAGCGCGTTGGGCGTAGGGTAGGGCAGCCGCTCGTAATCGTTGCGAAAACTCGCGCGAATGTTCCAGTCGTAGAGGATGCTGGCCTGGTGTTCCACCTGCGCCGCGTCGTGCAGAGGCACAAAGTCGCGCGCCCAGATCGGCCAAATCGAAAGACCGATGATCACCGCGATCACCACGGCGGACGCCAAGCGCCAGCGGTGTTGTTGCAGATGTGGCGGAGAAGCGGAGGGCATAAGCGCTCAGAGCCTGTGAAAGAATTCTGGATGTGAAAAAACGGCTATTGATAATATAGGATTTTTCGACTCTCAAGGGCACGGGACGGACGTTTTTTCACATCCTTTCAGGCGGCGGGGGCGATCAGGATAGCGCGGGTTAGCGTCTGGGTCCAACCGCGGCGGTTGATCTGGCGATGGCTTGCGGCGCTAATTCTGCCAAAGGCCTGAAGCCACGCGGAAAAGCACCGCCAGGGATAGGACAAAACCGCCGACGACGGCGAATTGTCTGCGCGAGGACGGCTGCGGCGCCGGCGGGAGCTCGCGAGAAAGGGCCGCGCCGCTCAGCACGCCGGCGAGTAGACCGCCGATGTGCGCGGCGTTGTCGACCATGCTCATCGAGAGACCAAAGGCGATATTGATGCCGGCGAACCACAAGCCGCTGCTGAGGAGGGCCTTGTAGACCCGCCGCGGCACCGCGTCTTTGCGCGCCAGGGCAAAACCCAAGGTGGCGCCCATCACGCCAAACACGGCGCCAGAAGCACCCACGCTGACGGCGAGAGGATTCTGCAGCGCGTGCCACCCCAGCGAGGCGATCGAGCCGCCCAGAGCCGACAGCAGGTACACCGCCGCATAGGCGCGCGAGCCAAACAGCCGCTCCGCCGTGTCGCCCAGCTGCCGCAAAACCAGAAGGTTCATGCCGATGTGCAGCAGGTTGCCGTGCAGGAAGGCAGACGACATCAGCCGCCACGGCTCGCCAAATGCGCCGGCCGGCCCCACGGTGAGCGGCGCGGTGTTGGCCCCCCAGGCCTGCAGCTGCGGGATCGAGAAGCCGCCCAGCAGCACGCCCAGGAGTCCGGTGTCGTTCAGCGACTCGACGTCCTGGGCAAACTGGCCTGACGTCGCGACCATCGCCATAAAGATCAGGACATTGAGCGTGATGAACGCCCGGGTCACCGGCACCCCAGGGGCGGCGCGGCGCAGGCGCTCCAGAAACACTTGCGGTTCGCGCGGATCGCCCAGGCTAATCAGGTGGTCGAGGGGGTTGACGTGGGCAAAGCGCTCGCGCTCGTCGTCGTCCAGCACGGCGCGCAGTTGATCGGCGGCGCGGCTGCCATACACCGCCGGCGGCTCTGCAGTAATCGCAATCAATTCCATGCCATTGCCGTAAGACAGCTGGCGCAGCAGCGCGGGCTCGAGGTACGGATGGTCCATCGCCAGCACCGCCACCTTGGGCAGGGGCCCGGCCTGGCTCAGCCGCTGCAGCCACAGCTCCAGGTGGGCTTGGGTAGGCGCTTCCCACGGCACAACCAGCCATTCGCCCTCAAGAATCGCGGGATTGCTCGGCACGCTCAGAGTCACGGGCACCACTTTCCAGTTTTCTTCCGTGGCGCGGCTGGAATAGCGACCGCCGTGAAACATGAGAAACTGCTGGACCAGCGCGGCGGCGTCGGCGGAATTGGCGGGGAGGGGTTGGAGCATAGCGCCCAAGATAGCATTCGCCGCGGGCTCGGCCAGGGGATCGCCGCCAAGGCTTCTGAACTAGCCGTGACACGGATGCGCGGTTAGGCTCTAGTCAACTGGCGAATTGCGCTTATCGTTGGGGCGACGCCTAAAAGAGCGCGGGGAGAGGGAACGATGATCATGGCAAAAAACACCATGGCGATCGCGATACTGGGGGGCCTGATGGCGGCCTGCGGCGGCAGCGGTGGCGGCTACGTGATCCCCGCCGATCAAGCGCCGGCCGCGGTTGCAGCGCCTGCGCCTGTGGCCAAGACCCCGGACGCCTATCGCGACTTTGGCGGCGAGCATGTCAAGCCGGGGCAGAAGTTCCGCCTTTCGGCCAAGCGCATTGCGGTCGACGGCCCCAATATTGTGATGGAACTGCAGAAAATCGACTGGTCGACCCTGACGGCGCCCAACGGCCAGCAGCTCAAAGAGGCCACGGCGCACATCCTGCTGTTCCGCGGCGAAGAGGACCGCGAGGTGCTGATCTCGACCAAGGACGAAAAACGCGCGCTGGGCGTGTTGATCCAGGTGCTCGAGGCGGGCGACGATTACAATCGCCAGCGCATGACCTACGAGCCGTGGGTGGAGCTGGTGGTGAAGGAAGCTGCGGATTAGGCCGCCCAGTCCCCATCGATAACAGTTTGGATCTAAACGAGTTTGCGGCAAAGGCCCCGCGAGCTGTCTGAGGTTTGCGTGCATTCTCCCCGCCGTCCCCGCTCCCTCTCTGGCATCAAGCCCACCGGGCAGCCGCACTGGGGCAACTACTTTGGCATGATCAAGCCGGCGATCGAGCTGGCCCGCGATCACGAGGCCTTCTACTTTATCGCCGACCTGCACGCCCTGACGAGTGTGCGCGATCGCGAGGCCCTTCGCCGCGATTCCCACGGCATTGCCGCGACGATGATCGCCTGCGGGCTGGACCCGAGCGACGCCGTGCTGTGGCGCCAGAGCGATGTGCCTGAAGTGCTGGAGCTTTCCTGGCTGCTGGGCTGCGCGACCTCGCTCGGGCTGCTGGAGAGGGCCCACTCGGTCAAGGACGCGCGCGCCAAGGCCAAAGACCTGAATTTGGGCGTGTATTCCTATCCGGTGCTGATGGCGGCCGACATTCTGCTGTACGACAGCGATGTGGTGCCTGTGGGCAAGGATCAGCTGCAACACCTGGAGATGGCTCGCGATATGGCGACCTTCTTTAACGTGGCGTGGATGGGCCAGCAGGCCGGCGGCACCGTGGACGACAGCGCGCCGTGGGACGGCCAGTCGCTCAAGCGGCCGCGGGCGCTGGTGCGCGATACCACCGCGGTGGTGCCAGGGCTCGACGGGCAGAAAATGTCCAAGTCCTACGGCAATTACATCGCGGTGTTTGCCCCGCCCAAAGAGCTCAAGAAGCGCATCATGGCGGTCACGACCGACGCCACGCCGCTGGAAGATCCCAAGAATCCAGAGACCTGCAACGTGTTCGCCCTGTACAAGCTTTTTGCCAGCGCCGATCAACTGGCGCAGCTGGCCGAGAAATACCGCGGCGGCAACTACGGTTACGGCCATGCCAAGCTCGAGCTGCTGGCCCTGGCCGAAGCGCATTTTGCCCCACAGCGCGAGCGGTACGAGCAGCTGATGGCGCGGCCCGGGGATCTGGAGGATATCCTGGCCCAGGGTGCTCAGCGCGCCCGCAGCGTGGCCCACCCGGTGATCGAGAGGGTGCGCGAGGCGGTGGGACTGCCGCGACGGCCGATCGGCTAGCTCAACGGATAGATAAGTCTGCTGAACCACGGAGAGATGTCGTTGTCTAAGCCCTCGCCAGAGATTGAGATTTTGCCGCCGGACCCCGACTGGCAGCCGTCGCGTCAGCCGCCGCCGGTGGTGTACGAGGTGGTGCCGCCGCCGCCGGGGGTGGTGTCTGACGTGTTTGAGGCCAGGGCGCCGCATCAGCCGTCGGTCTTTGAGACCCGCGCGGGCAAGCCTGGGGATCCCAAGGTGATTGCCAAGCTCATCAAGCTCAGCGGCCGCCTGGCGCTGCTGGTGCTGGGCACGGCATTTCTGGTGTGGGCCCTCGATCTGCTGGGTCCCCACAGCATGCAGCGAATTGCCGATTGGTTGCGCGGAGAACCGCTGATCGGCCGGGTGCTGGTGGTGGTGGGCGTGGCGGCGAGCGCGCCGTTCTTTGTGCCCGTGGGCATGCTCGCGCTGATCCCGGGCTATCTCTGGGGCACGTTTGAGGGCGTTGGGCTCACCTTGGCCGGCGCGACGCTGGGCGGGCTGCTCAACTTTGCGGTGTCGCGGCGCTATCTTGGACCCCATGTCAACCAGTGGGCCCAGGGCAATCCGCTGGCGCGGTCGATCCTGGCCACGGTCAACCGGCGCGGTCTAAGGGTGCTGTTTGCCCTGCGCATGACGCCGATTATGCCTTACAGCCTGCTGACGTATCTGGCTGGCCTGACCAGCGTGACCTGGTGGGGGCTGGCCGCGGCGATGGCGGTGGGCGGGCTGCCCTGGACGGCGGTGTATGCGGTGGTGGGGGCGGTGCTGGGCGAGAGCGGTCAGCAGGTCGATCCCGGGGCCGTGGCCAACAGCCCGCTGGCGATGAACATGCGCTGGGTCGGCGTGGCCTTTACCGTGGCGCTGGCGATTTGGCTGGGGCGGATCGCCAGGCGCGAGCTGATGGACGTGCGTGCCGGCAGCGGCGGTTAGCGGCAATTCCTACAGTAAAACGAGGATGATCATGCGGTTTGCCAAAGGATTGCGCGGGAGACCGACAGGCACGGCGCTGGTGTGCGCGGCGCTCTTGGCGCTGGCGGGGTGCTCTCAAGAGCCCGCGACATCCGCTGACAAGAAAGACGCCTCCGGGCTCATCGACACCGGGCTGGATGCGAGCGGCGACGGTCAGCTCAGCGACTCATCGCCGGCTCAGGTGGTGGTCCTGCCACCGCAAGCGACGCTCACAGTGGACGTGCCGGTCGGATTTCGCTTGGAGAGCGATGCCCAGGCCGGGCGGCTGCAGCTGTGGCGCCAGGGCGAGACCCAGCCGCGGGCCGTGTGGGAGGTGTCGCGCTGGCAGATCGGCACGGTAGCGGCCTACAACGGCGAGACTAACTATAACCCCACGAACCTAAAGGATAATCCGCCCGACGGTTTGCGCTGGTGGCAGGTCAGCAAGGCGGAACTGGTGGAGGTTCCCCAGCCCCAGCGCGCGGCGGCGCCTCAGGTGGCGTGGCGGCTGCAGACCAGCGAGGTCGGCGGCTCTCAAGCGGGGCCGGCGTGGCTGCTGCTGATCGCAGCGGAGCCCAAGATCGGCTTTCACCTGCAGCTGCGCGGCTGGGACAGCGAAAAAGCCAAGGCGTGGCAGCAGGATCAGGGGCCCGACCTGCCCATGTACCTGCGCCTGGAGCACCTCGCGCCGGCCGACGAGGGCTATTACGGCATCGGCGAGATGTTCGACACCCCGCAGCACCGCGGCAAAGTGCGCGCCCTGCAGCTGGAGGCGGACTTCAACCTCGACGGATCGAGCAATGAAGGCCATGTGCGCATCCCGCTGTTGACCGGCACGCGCGGCTGGGGCTGGTTTGCTGAGACGCGTCGCGCGGGCAGCGTGGACGTGGCGGCGACGGATCCCCAGCGGGTGTCCTTGATTCTGAACGGTTCTGCGGTGGACCTGCAATTGCTGGCTGCGGAAAAGCCGCTGGACGTGGTGGGGGCGTATTGGCGGCGCACTGGCGCACCGGCTCTGCCCGCGGCTTGGGCCCTGGGCGGGCTGATGTGGCGCAATGAAAACAAGGATCAAGCCGAGGTCCTGCAGGACGCCGCCGACCTGCGCAAGCACGATCTGGCGATCTCTGGGCTCTGGATCGACCGGCCTTATGACACCGCGGTGAACGACTTTGGCTTTAGTCCCGCGATGTTCGCCGATCCCAAGGCGATGATCGCCGCGCTGCACGACCAGGGGCTGCGCCTCGGCGTGTGGTCGACGCCGTATCTGGACCCGGGCTATTCCGACAAGCCCAAGGCCAAGCACCACGATCTCGCCAAGAATTCAAACTGGTACGTGCAGGGGCCGGGGGCGTGGAGCACCATCCTCAAGTGGGGCCCGCCCATCGACTTTAGCGTGCCGGCGGCGGCGGCGTTCTGGCGCTCGCTGGTCCAGCAGTATGCCGATCTGGGGATTGAAGGATATAAGCTTGATTTTGCGGAAGAAGTCGTCCTGGGCATCCTGCACGTGCGCCTGCCCTGGCTGTTTGCCGACGGCAGCGACGAGCGCACCATGCACCACAGCTACCAGCTGGGCTACCACGCGGCCTATGCGGAAAAATTGCCTAAGCTCAGCGGTTTGAGTGGCGGCGGCTTCATCCTCGCGCGCAACTCCACCTGGGGCGACCAAGCCCAGACCTCGATGATTTGGCCGGGCGACCTGTGCGCCGGTTGGGTGAACCACGCCGAGTGTACCCCCGGCGGCAAGTGCCATGCGGGCGGGCTGCCGTCGTCGCTGGCTGCGGCGATCTCTTTGCCCACCGCCGGCTTTCCGCTTTTTGGCGCCGACACAGGTGGTTATCGCCACGGCCGCGCGCCCAAAGAGCTGTTCCTGCGCTGGCTGCAGCACACGGCGCTGACCGCGGTCCTGCAGATCGGCGGCGGCAGCAACCACCACCCGTGGATTAGCGAACCCATCAAAAACGAGTTGACCCCTGGCAGCGCGTTTGACGCGGAGACCTTGGCCACGGCGCGCGAGCTGATCCGCCTGCACGCCCGGCTGTTTCCGCTGTGGTGGACGGAATTGCTCAGGGCGAACCAGGAGTTTGTCGGCACCGGGCCGCTGCGGCCGCTGGGGCTGGCCTATCCGCAGTTGGCCGGCGACCCCGGCCTGAGGGCGCGCGAGGCGGACGAGCACATGGTCGGCGACTACCTGCTGGTGGCGCCAGTGATCACCCCGGGGACCCAGCGGCAAGTCTGGTTTCCGCCTGGGCAATGGCGCGATTGGTTTGACGGCAGCGTCCACGACGGCGGCGCGGCGGGCAAGACCGAGACGGTGGAGGCGCCGCTGACCAAGCTGCCGCTCTACGTGCGCGCCGGGGCGCTGGT
>CAXNCS010000070.1:0-10115 GCA_964201005.1 Myxococcota bacterium | reverse complement strand
GTACCAGCCGATGTGGCTCAGGCCCAGCAGCGGCTCGGCATCGAGGGCCAGGCTCGCCAGCGGCTGTTGCAGCGCCGTCTGCGCGGTGATCTTGGGGTCGGCCAGCAGCTTGACGCTCAGGCGGTTGTGCCAGCCCCAGCGGGCCACCGGAAATTCGCGGGCGTACAGGCGCAGGCCGTCCATGGGCTGGCCCGGCGCGTGGATCTCCGCACAAAGGCTGGCCTTATACGGATCCGCGGAATTGACCGCGCGGTCGATGCGCACGCTGCCCGTCAGTGTCGCCGGCAAGCCCTCGCCCAGCGAAGTGGCGTCGTTGCTCAGGCGCACCTCAAATCCCGCCGGCAGCTTGGCCAGGTCGTGGTCGCCGCTTGGAACCATTCCGCCCATGCCGCGGATCATCACGTCCAGGCGCCCCGTGGGCAGCTCGGCGGCGTGAAAATTCAGCAGCACGCCCTCGCAGCAGTTCATCACCAATTCCAAGCTGCTCACCGCTGCGGGGCTCTTTGTCACCGACCCCAGCTGGATTTTGGGGACATTGCCCTGGCAGAACTCGCTCAGGCCCGCGGAACTGTCGCCCTGGGCATCCGCCTTTGCCGCGGCCGAGGTCGTCTCACTGCCCCCACCACCACAAGCCGCCGTCAGAAGAAAAACCAGGACCGCCAAACGCTTGGTCGTCGCCATCGCAGCCTCCCTTATCCAAGCCGACGGCGCTTCAGGCAATTGCGTCGGCCACGCCATAGGCGCAGGATAGCACGCACAGCGCATCCCCTGGTGGTCCCCCTGCGCTGCGCGGAGGCTCGGATGGCCATCGAATACAATGCAATCGTTGTGCAGAAGCAAATCCTCAACCCAGATCTGGCGATTTTGCGGATCTCGCCCGTGGGCTGGCAGCTGCCGGCGTTTGTCCCGGGTCAATTCGCCGTGGTCGGCCTGCCTGGGTCTGCGCCGCGCACCCAGCTCTCGGACCCAGAGGATCCGCCCCTTGCGCCGCAGAAGTTCATCCGCCGGGCCTATTCGATCGCCTCTTCGTCCAAGGATCAAGAGTACTTGGAGCTCTACGTGGCCCTGGTGCGCTCGGGCGAGCTGACGCCGCGGCTGTTCCAGCTGGAACCCGGCGCGCAGATCTTCCTGGGCCCAAAGATCACCGGCATGTTTACGCTCGAGACCGTACCCGCCAGCGCCCACCTGGTGTTTATCGCCACGGGGACCGGCATCGCCCCATACATGAGCATGCTGCGGTCTGAAGTGCTGGCCCATCCGGAGCGCCACGTCGCGGTGCTGCACGGCGCCCGTCACTCGTGGGACCTGGGCTACCGCGCAGAGCTGACGACCCTGGCGCGGCATGTGCCGAGCTTTGCGTACGTGCCGGCGGTCAGCCGTCCCCAGCAAGAATTAGCCGAGTGGCGCGGCGAGGTTGGGCATGTGCAGCAGCTTTGGCAGCGCGGCGTGCTGGCCAAGGCCTGGGGCTTTGAGCCCACCGCGGCGGACACGCATGTGTTTCTGTGCGGCAATCCGGCGATGGTAGAAGACGCGATGAAAGTGCTGGGCGCGCAGGGCTTTATTGAGCACACCCGCAGCCAGCCCGGGCAGATTCACGTGGAGAAGTACTGGTAGGCCGGGATCGCTGCGCTGTCGACCGGGCACTGGTACGCGGGTCAGGCGCCCCAGCAGCTGGCGGGGTCAGCGCAGGCCGTCGGCGTACCGCACCAGGCCCTCGAGCGGCGCAAAGCCGTCGGCCGATCGATCCGCCCGCGGCGCCTGCATCTGCCCCGGTCGGCACAGGCGCGGCACGGCCATTTCATCTTGAAACATCCGGACGTGATCCAGGTCGGCCGCCACCGCCAGGGTCGAGAGCCGCCCGCGCCACGGCTGCCAGCGCCGCCGCACCTCGGGCCAGTCGCCCGCCGCCCACAGCACCAGATCGCGGCCGCCGGGCCCCGGCCACTGCTCGCCCAGCCACGCTGGATCGGCGCTGCTCGCCAGCCAACCATCGCCGCGCGGGCTAAACAGCAGCTCGCCATGCGACAAAATCTCTTGCAGCTCAAGACTTTCTCTGCGCAGCTGCCCTCCGGCCCCGCCCTGGCGATCGCCGCCCGCCGCCGGCCAGCGCTGCTGCGCCTCGACCAGGGCCGCGTGCAGATCGCCGTGCAGGGCCTGCCACGCGCGCCGATCCAGCCCCACGACCACCAGGGTGCGCAGCGACATGCAACCGCGGCCGTCGCCCAGCAGGGCATCGTCGGCCAGTCGCCGCAGCAAGCCCTTGCCGCCCTTGCGCAATCCTTCCGCGTCCACCAGAGCCAGCGAGCGCATCTCGCCGTGGACCCGCAGCCGGCCGCTCCAGCCGATCGCCGCCGCCTCGCCCAGCACCGCCGCCGCGGTCTGATCGCTGCCGTGCACCGCAAGAGCCGAGCAGCCGTCCAGCAGGCCCGCCCAGCCGCGCTGATCGCCGTGATCAAAATCGACGACGTGCAGCCGCTCAGCCACGCGAAGATCGCAATCCGCCAGGGCATCTCGCAAATTCTCTGCGGCGATCCGGTGGGCCCGGCTCGGCCTGAGGCGCACGCGGTTGCCGGCCAACAGGGGCTCGATCGCCGCCTGCCACGCCGCCACCGGCAGGTTGCCCGGGGCCACCACCGCCACGTCGCCCACAGGCTGCCAGGCGCCGCCGCGACTCGCCCGCTGCAGGGCCCTCTGGAGCCGCGCCGGCTGGTAACCTTGGGCAAAAAAATCTATCAGTTTTGCGAGGCTGCTGGGGTGCAGGCCGCTGTCGTCGGCGAGCCCGCGGCTGAGGATCCGCCGCACCTGGCTCCCTGGCCGCGCCGCCTCTTGGGCCAGCCGGCCAAGGGCAGAGAGGGCGTTCGCGGCGGCAGAGGGCAGTTTCATCGCCCCCAAGCATTGCCGAGCGTCCCCCACACCGCAAGGGGGGCTTGCGCTCCTCGCCAACCTTCGCTAAGATGCCGCCCCACGCTGACCGGTGCGACCGGCTCTAGCGCGGAAACGAGGATTCCCAGCGGCTCTGCCCCTTCCGTCACAAGCGGTAGAAGTCAGCAACGCCGGGAGAGTGGCCGAGTGGTTGAAGGCAGCGGTCTTGAAAACCGCCGAAGTGCAAAACGCTTCCGGGGGTTCGAATCCCTCCTCTCCCGCCGTCCTCCTCAGAGATCTGCTGCCCTGCGGTTCGCCCAAGGGTCTTCAGATCGCGCACGGATACGCCGGAGAGGTGGCCGAGTGGCTGAAGGCGGCGGTTTGCTAAACCGTTATAGAGGGTAAACCTTTATCAGGGGTTCGAATCCCCTCCTCTCCGCCAGAGCAGTCTCGCGGGGCGCAATTCCCGCGGCGCTGTTTTGCAGGTGCCCACACGGGCTCATAGCTCAATTGGATAGAGCATCGGTCTACGGAACCGAAGGTTGCAGGTTCGAGCCCTGCTGAGCCCGCCCATATGCCCTTCTGGGGCAGTTTCTTCAGACGCCTCGCTCGCTCGGCATCCCGGCGGGCGGGGCGTTTCGCTTTTTGACCCCGTTCGTTTTGATCCAGTCCGTTTTGATCCAGGCAACTTCTTGACCCAGGCAACACCGTGCTCGCCCACCTGCTGCTGCCCTACACTCGCCAAAGCGCCATGATCCGCGACGACGCCGCTTATATGGACCTCGCGCTGCGCCTGGCCGTAGAAGCGGGCGGGCAGGGCGAAGTGCCGATCGGCGCTGTGCTTGTGCACGAGGGCGAAGTCGTGGCCGCCGCCGCCAACCGCCGCGAGCGCGACCAGGACCCCACCGGACACGCAGAGATTCTGGCGCTGCGCGAAGCTGGCCACGCCCTGGGCTCGTGGCGGCTCAACGACTGCACGCTGTACGTGACCTTGGAGCCGTGCCCGATGTGCATGGGCGCGGTGATCAACGCCCGCCTGGGCCGGCTGGTGTTTGCCTGCCGCGATCCCAAAGCCGGCGCCGCGGTGTCGCTGTACACCCTGGGCCACGACGATCGCCTAAATCACCGGCTGATCGTCTCTGAAGGGGTGCGCCGCGCCGAATCGAGCCAGCTGCTCTCGTCCTTTTTTGCGGCGTTGCGCACCGGCGGCCGCGGCTGAGGGCAAAATCGCCTGGCCGTTGGCGTCTAGGGCTTGATCTCGCCGGGGCATGCAGCTAAGATTCCGGCCCGGCAAGCGGCTGTGCGCCGCCTGCAGCATCTGGAGAGATGTCCGAGTGGTTGAAGGAGCCTGACTCGAAATCAGGTGTACCGTAAGGTATCGGGGGTTCGAATCCCTCTCTCTCCGCCACATTCTGCGCTGCCGGATTCCGGCTCCGCCCTGATTCGTCCGCTCAAGAGCGGCAGGCCACGGAGAGATGTCCGAGTGGTTTAAGGTACTCGCCTGGAAAGCGGGTGTACCTCAAAAGGGTACCACGGGTTCGAATCCCGTTCTCTCCGCCCGACCTTGAGGTCTAGGCGCCCCCAGCGCCCCCTCGAACGTCGCGACGGAACCGCAGCGCAGAAGATGGTGAAGCTGAAGTTGGGAAGGAGTTCATCTCCCAACCAGTAGAAGCAGATAGGCTCGTCGCCGAAAGGTAGGCAGAGCAAAGTGAATCCGGCCCGCGCCGGCCCGTCGTGGGCAGCGCCGGCGGCAACGACATCGCGTGAACCCCGCCAGGTCCGAGAGGAAGCAACGGTAGCGATGGTGTCGTGTGCCGCCGGCCCTGCCCATGACCGTTTTTGGGCCCGCGACCGTTTTTTGGTCCTGTAGTCGCAGTTGGTCCCTCTGCGCCCGCTGGCGCGGCCGAGGCTGTCATGGCTTACCTGGTCCTGGCCCGCAAGTACCGCCCGATGACCTTGGCCGAGCTGGTGGGGCAAGAGCACATCGCCCGCGCCTTGAGCAACGCCTTGGCGATGAACCGCATCCCCCACGCCCTGCTGTTCTGCGGCGCGCGCGGCACCGGCAAGACCTCCACGGCGCGCATCGTCGCCAAGATGCTCAACTGCGCCCAGGGGCCGACCGACAAGCCCTGCGGTACCTGCCCGGCGTGCAAAGAGATCTCTGCCTCCACCTGCGTGGACGTCCAGGAGCTCGACGCCGCGTCCAACCGCGGTATCGACAAGGTCCGGGAATTGCGCAACGGGGTCGGCTACTTCCCCAGTCGAGACAAGTTCAAGGTCTACATCGTCGACGAAGCCCACATGCTGACCGACGAAGCGGCCAATGCCCTGCTCAAGACCCTGGAAGAGCCGCCGGAACACGTGGTCTTTATCCTGGCGACCACCGATCCGCAGCGCCTGCCGGTGACGATCCGCTCGCGCTGCCAGCGCTATGATTTCAAGCGGGTCAAAGCGCAGGACGTGGTCAATTCGATGGCGGCGATCTGCGCCCAGGAAGGCGTCAAGGCCGACCCCGAGGGGCTGTTTCTGGTGGCCCGCGAAGGCGACGGCTCGATGCGCGACTCGCTGTCGGTGCTCGACCAGGTAATTGCCTTTGGCGGCGAGCGCTTGGAGGCCGATATGGTCGCGGCGCTGCTGGGGGTGGCCGATCGCGCCCGCACCCACCAGCTGCTGGGGGCTCTGGTCAAACGCGACACGGTGCAGGCGATCGAGGCGCTGGCGGCGGCCCACGACCACGGCCTGGATCTGCGGACCCTGGCGAGGAATTTGGCCGTCGATGCCCGCGATCTGCTGGTGGTGCGGCTGGCGGGGCAGCAGGCGCGGCAGCTGGTCGACCGATCGGACAGCGAGATCGAGGCGTTGCGCCAGCTGGCCGAGCCGGCGTCGGGCGGCGACCTGGAGCGCTTGGCCCACGTCCTGTTGGAGCTGGCCGAGCAAGTGTCCAAGGCGCGCCACGCCAAATTGACCATGGAATTGGGGCTGGTGCGGCTGTGTCGGGCGCCGAGCATGGTCGATATCGGCGAGCTGGCGGCGCGGGTCGAGACGCTGCTGGCCTCAGGCGCGCGGATCGGCGGCTCGCGCGGCGGGAATCCCCAGGGATCTGGCCAGCAAGGCGGCATGGGTCAGGGCGGAATGGGTCAGGGCGGCGCGGGTCAAGGCGGCGGCGGCTATGGCGGCCAGCGCCCCGGCGGCGGCTACTCCAGCGCGCCCCAGGCGTCGGCTCACGCAGGGCCCGCGGGATTCCAGGCCCAACCGGGCACGCATAGACCGGGCGGAATGCTAGGTTCCGCGGGAATCCAAGGCGCCGTGTCGCCCCAGGTCTCGCGGAGCCCCGCGCTGGCGCCGCCGTTGCGCCCGGTGGAGTTTGGCGCCCGCGCCGATGCCCCGCTGGCCTCTGGGCCGGCCCTGGGCGATCGCGACCTCGCGCCGCTGCAAAAACTGCTCGATGCGGAGCTGCAGCGCCCCGCGGAGGCGCAGTTGCTGGCCCAGGCGGTGGTGGTGGCCAGCCAGGAGCGCTCGCTGCGCCTGGGGGTGCCGAGCGATTTCTGGCTCAGCCAGGCCAACCCAGAGGCGGTGCAGTGGATCGCCCAGGCCCTGCAGCGCAGCCGCGGCGGCCAGTGGCAGGTCAGCTTCAGCGTCGATTCGCGGGCGCGCACGGACTCGCTGGCCGCGCAGAACCAACGCGCTCGCCAACAACAGCGCCAGTCGACCGAGCAGCAGCTGCGCAGCGAACCGCTGGTGCAGACCCTGCTGGCGACGTTTGGCGGCGAAGTCACCAGCGTGCTGATCGAGGGCGAGCCGCAGTCCTGAGCGCGTCGAATGCGGCGATCCCCCAAGATACCTGAGGAATAGTCCGTGGATCCGACCCTACCGATAGCCCTGGAGCGCCTCGCGCGGCTGCTGGGGCGCCTGCCCGGGGTGGGCGAGCGCTCGGCCCAGCGGCTGGCTTTGCACGTGCTGGGTCAGGACCAGGACTACGCCCGCGCCCTGGGCGAGGCCCTAAACGCTCTGCACGACTCCGTGGGATTCTGTAGGCAGTGCTACCACTTGGCCGAAGGGGAGCTGTGCCGCATCTGCCAGTCGCCCGCGCGCGATCCGCGCCAGCTGTGCGTGGTAGAAGACGTGCCGGACCTGATGGCGATCGAGAGGTCCGGTGAGTTTCGCGGTCTTTACCACGTATTGCGCGGGGCCCTGTCTCCGCTCAAGGGCATCGGCCCGCGCGACCTGACCCTGGACGACCTGCTGCGGCGCATCGACGCGGAGCCGCCCGAAGAGGTGATCCTGGCGACGTCGATCTCGGTCGAAGGCGAGGCCACGGCGTCCTATGTGCTGGGGCTGCTGCGGCATAAGCTTGTGGACGGCAAGCCAATTCGTGTGACGCGCATTGCCAGCGGCGTGCCCCAGGGCTCCGATCTCGAGTACCTGGACCAGGCGACCCTGGGGCGGGCTCTGCGGGCGCGCCTGCCGTTTCAGCGCTGACGGCCGCGCCACTGCCCCACCGGGGCCTGCGAATTTCCCTTGCCGCGGAGGGGCGGAATCGGCTATCCTGAGCGAGCGAGGGTGTTCCCGCTTTTTGCCGCCGTCCGCAACCCCTTCGTTCCTGTCTTCGGCTGACGAGCCCCCGCCCTGCGAAAGCCCAATCTCTGCTTGGTGTAAGCCCTTCTGCGGCTCTCGCAGTCGTCCGACCAGCCGATCGATGGCCGACCGTGGCCGTACCCCGTACGCCGCGCAGGTGGCCAGGTATGCAGGTATCCAGTTCTCCGGCAAGCGCTTGCCGCGCAAGGAGTCCGCAGATGATGTTCAAGATTGGCGACCGGGCTGTCTACCCGGGTCAGGGCGTGGCTGAAATCACCGGGATCGAGTCCAAGGAGATCCAGAACAATACTGAAGTGTTCTACATGCTCCACGTGATCAACACCAACCGCAAGATCATGATCCCGGTGTCCAAAGTCGGATCGGTCGGGCTGCGCAAGGTGATTGGCAACACCGAAGTCGAGCGCATCTACCGCGTGCTCAAGGACCGCACCATCCACGGCGCCAACCAGACGTGGAACCGGCGCTATCGCGGCTATGTAGAGAAGATCAATACCGGTTCGATTTTTGACGTCGCCGAAGTGCTGCGCGACCTGAGCGTGCTCAAGTACACCAAGCCGCTGAGCTTTGGCGAGCGCAAGATGCTCGACCAGGCGCGGTCGCTGCTCATCAAAGAGCTGTCGGTGGCGCGGTCGCAGGAAGAAGACGACGTGGCGGTGGAGCTCGACGCGATCTTTGCCGAGCAGAAGCTGCCCGCTGTCGGCGCAGAATCCTAGGCGCCCGCAAAGGCCCGTCCCCCACAGAAATCGCGATGATCCTCTAGCGAATCCCGGCCTTGCCAAACAGCCGCCCGTGGATCTCCGCCGCCAGTGACGCGTAGTCGCGGGCCCCGGTCGACTCAGGCGAGGACTCAAACACCACCTGGCCCTGCAGCTGCGCCCCCGGCAGCGCGGTGTTGGTGCCGATCTCCGTGTCCAGCGACAGACCCTGGTACGACTGGGCCAAGGCCCGACGGATCGCTGCATTCTGCTTGTGGTTTCTCCGGTCCACCCGGGTATGCAGCAGGCCCAGCAGCTGCGGCGCGCGGCCGAACATCAGCTGCAGGTTCTGCAGGGTGCGCATCAGATCGTCCACGCCTTCTAGAGCCAACACCGAGAGATCGCAGGGGATCAGCACCTGGTCGGCGGCAAACAGCGCGTTCAGCGTCAGCAGGCCCAGGTTGGGCGGGCAATCGAGGATGATGGCGTCATACACGCCGCGGGGCGCGCGCAGACCGCGGGCCAGGATCATCTCGCGGCCCATGCGCGTGGCCAATTGCGCTTCTGCGACAGAGAGTTGCTTGTCAGCACCGGTGACGTGCAGGCCTTCCAAGGTCGTGGGCATCGCCGTGGGCAGCAGGTCCGGGTCCAGGCCCAAAAGCGCTTGCGAGACGCTCTGATCGGCGGTGCTGCGGAGGTGGGCGCGCAGGCTGCTGGCCACGTGGCCCTGGTTGTCCAGGTCGACGAGCAGCACGCGCAGGCCGTGGTTTTTGGCCAGACCGGCGGCCAAGTGCACTGCGGTGGTGGTCTTGCCCACGCCGCCCTTTTGGGCGCACACGGCGATAACCTGAGCGCGGGCCGGCGCCGTCTGAAGAAAGGCGTGGCTGATGGGCCCGGCACTATCGCGCGCGCCAGTCGAGGGCTGCACCCGAGAAACCACTGCCTGCATCAGCCGTTGACCTAGTCCCTGACCTGACATCTTGACCTCAAGGGGGCGCGGCTCCAGGGCTCGCGCGCGGCCATACGATCGCCCAGTCCCAGATATCGTCAACTTTTTGATGCGGCCGAGCGGTTGCCTCGCGCGGCAAATCGGCCTACGGTGTCGCAGATGGAGGGCGGCATGCCGGAGATTTTGCAGACCCGCGGCGGGATTGACGGTACGCTGACGACGGTGGTGGAGGCGCGCCATCCCTGGTCGGCGCTGGCGGTGGTGGACGGGCAGGTGGTGTGGCGCGCAGGCGAGGACCTGGAGACGACCTGGCGCTCTGCGGCCAAGCCCATGCAACTGGCCGTATGCTTGGAACTGTTGGGCAAGCCGAACCTGTGCGATGAGGAGCTGGCCATCGGCGCGGCCTCGCACTCGGGCGAACCGGGTCACTTGCGCTGGGTCCGCGAGGTGCTGGCGCGCTTTGACGTGGCGGAGGCCGACCTGCGCTGCGGCACCCACCCGCCGGTGCACGAGCCGAGTGCCCAGGCAATCCTGAGGGCCGAAGCGGACTTTAGCGCGATCCACAACAACTGTTCGGGCAAGCACGCCTTTATGCTCGCGGCCTCGGCGCGGCAGCGCTGGCCCCTGGACTACCGGTCGCCGGACCACCCGCTACAGCAGCGGATTCTTGCCCAGGTGGCCGAGTGGACCGGCGCGCAGCCCAAGCTGGCGGTCGACGGCTGCGGCGTGCCCACTTTTGCCCTGCCGCTGTCGGCAATTGCCCAGGGCTGGTCCAAGGTAGCGGCGGAGATGGCCCAACCCACCGACGCGCCGCTGCTGGGGGCGATCGGCCGGGCCATGGCGGCGCAGCCCTGGCTCATGTCGGGCACTGGGCGGCTCGACGAGTCGATCGTCCGCCACGCCAGCGAGCCGATGGCCGTCAAAGTCGGCGCCCAGGGGCTATTTTGTATCGCATTGCCTAAGCGGCGCATGGGCTTGGCCATCAAGGTGCACTCTGGCAGCAGCGAGGCCCT
>CAXNCS010000069.1:0-10169 GCA_964201005.1 Myxococcota bacterium | reverse complement strand
AGCGCAGGATCCGCGGCGTCCTCTGTGCCGGTGTTGCACCAAGAGCGCAGGGCGTCGCCCAGTTCAATGTCCAAGGTCGAGCGGGCCATGGTGTCCAAGTCAATGACACCGCAGACTTGCGTGGCCTCAGCGCCGTCGCCGTTCCACAGCAGGTTGGACACCTTCAGGTCGCCGTGGATGATGCGCTCTGGCAAAGAGGGCAGGGCCCCCCAAGCGCGCCAGCGATCGGCCAATTCAAGCGCGATGACCGAGACCTCTGGGCAGAGCGGGTGCTGGCTGTGATCGGCCACGGCTTGATCGAGCCGGCGCAGGTGCAGGTCCGTATCGTGGGCCCCTGGGCGGGTAAAGTGGAAGCCGTGGTCGCTGGCCAAAAGCGCAGTGTGAAAGCGCGCGACCATTGCCCCAGCGGCGCGGGCTTGGGCCGGGGACTGCAGCTTGTGCAGGGTATGGCCGGGCAGGCGCGTGAGCACGCGCCAGACGCCCGCCGCTGGTTCCCCTGGCGCAATACGGACATAGGGCAGGCCGTCCCGGGCAGGCACGATCTGCGGCACCGGCACATCGCCGGCCTTGAGGACCGGGACGAGCGCTGCAATGTCGAGATTGACCTCGGCGCGAAAGATCGGGTGCAGCCGCTGCAGCACAAAGCCACGGCCCACGGCAAGCGTGTGGTTGATGAGGCCGCCGCTGAGCGGTTTGACCGGCAGAGTCGTTGCCAGCACGGGCCCTTGGCCGTCATCGAGCGAACCGTAGGCCTGCAGCACGGGGGTGACGTCGATCATGGGGGACCCTCCCAGAACCATTGGTGTGTAAAGGGCAATTGTCTGCCTAGGGCGAGAGCGCAGGTGCCAGGTCCAGGGCCACGACCAAGCCGGTGTCGAGCCAGATCCACTCGGCCTGCAGAGGCCCGGCGGGCCAGCTCAGACCGGCCATTGGCCCCGGCAGGGCCCGCGCGCCGTTGACCCAGAAGCCCTGGGTGTCGCGCTGCAGGCGCTGGCGGTCTTTGTCATCGCTGATTGCGCCAAGCGCAGGATCAGACAGGACCTTTTCCGCGGCGGCGATTCCCTGGGCGCTGCCGACCAGCACGTTGTCGCCCACGCGCTTGGCCAGGCTCTGCGGGCAGCCGGGCAGGGTGCCCACCGGGGGAAGCTCAGGAGGAATCGATGCTTCTGGGCGCAAACGCGCAACCGCGGTCAGGCACGGGCCGTCGCCAAACCAGGCCACATGGCCGGACAGCAGCGGCTGCCAGGCTTTTGCCTCGCCAAACAGCGCCATCAGCGGCGCGACCGCCGGATCCAGGCCCGCCAACCAGGCCCAGCCAAACCGCGGAACCCGCAGCACGCCGGCCCACTGGTGATCGCGGGGGATGACCAATGCGGCGTCAAATTCACCCGCTGTATCAAAGCGTTCCTTGAGCCAGACCGCCCAGCGCTGCCCGCCGCCCAGCTGGCCGTGGAGCTTGATGCGGCCGCTTTCCACCCGCAGCGCCGCGCCGCCCCACAGCACCCAGGGCATGCCGTCCTTCCACGCCGCTTGACCCTGGGCGTCCAGCCAAGCCTGCAAGGGCAGCGTCAGCGCCGCACCGCGCGCCACCAGCCGCATCTGCCCGCCGCCGACGCGCTCCAAGGCCTCGCGGGCCGCCTCGTCTTTTTGCAGCGGCTTAGTCAGAAGCTCGGTCTGGAGCGCATCCAGCGTTGCGGCAGCGTCCAGCGGGCTCTGGGGCGCCACCGCAGACGTCGCCGCTTGGGCCAGCTCTTGGGCCGGAGCGCCGCCATAGGTCTGATGCTGCCAAGTGATTTGCGCCACGCCCTTGGCCGAGCGCACGGCCACCTGGACCTGACCGCCCGCGTCACTGCCCAGCCAGCGCCCGCCGTCCTGCTTCCAACGCACCGCCGGTTGGCCCAGCAGCCCCAAGCCGCGGAGCGACTCCCAGAGCTGTTGGCCAACCTGGGCTCCGGCGGCTGGATCCTCGCTCGCCACCGCCACGGCCGCGTACCACTGGCTGCCGCGCCGGCAAAATCCCCAGGCTTCATTGGGATTTAGTCCGGGCAACTGCCGGGCCTTGTCCAGGGTGGCTGCCCACAGCTCCAGCTTGTCGGCGCGGCCAGAGCGCTTGCCCAGGGCGCGCAGGGCCGCCGCGGCCTCTTGGGGCTCATCGACCATCCACACGAGCTCGCAGCCCGCCGGCAACGCCGCCAGCACCGGCCCCGCGTCCTCTCCGCGCCAGAGCAGATAGGCGCTGTACAGCGAGATCGTGCCCGCGAGCACAAAAATCACCAGGAAAGTCACGGCGGCAAAGGTGGTATGGCGCTGGGCTTTGCTCAGGGGCTCGTCACCGCTGGGCCCGGGCGCCGGAGTTTGCAGGGGAGGAGCCGACATCGCGCCCAAGGGCCGCAGTCCGTGCGACGCCGCGATCATCGCCGAGGTCTGGGCGATCGGCAACCGCGTGCGGCGATCGCGGGATCTCTGTGCGCCAAAGCGCTGATGTGCTATGTGCTGGCTGCCCCACCGCGCGAGAGGCTCATGCTTACCCACTACCTGCCGATCCTCGACCAGCTCGAGCCCTTTCTGATCGCCCACGACGGCATCCGCGGCGACCTGCAGCTGAGCCCCGCGGGCATTGAGATTCCGCCGCAGAACGTCTTTCATCCGCAACATCGCAAAAATGGTGAATTCCTGCGGATGCTCGCGCTGGTGGACCAGCTGACTTTTGGGCCCTTTGGCATGGATATGCCCAGCTGGGTGTTCTATGACTGCGCAGTGATGCCCGGCGCGGTGTTTGGCCTGGGGATCCGCGCCCACAAGCTCGAGACCTGGGCCCGCGAGGCGATGAAGGTGCCGGCCGACTACGACGGCTTGGTGCCGATGAGCCAATTCATTGCGATCCCCATCCTTTCTGGCTTTGTGCCGGGCCGGGCTGCGCCGCGCACTTGGATGCTGTACACCCTGGAGTCGATGAACCAGGTCAGCGCCGGTATCGCCCCATTTGGCACGCTGCACTTGACGCTTTTTCTTGGCCTTCACGTGTTTCCGATCGAGGAGCTGTGGGGCGCGACCCAGTGGCGCTCGCCCAAGCTCGACACCTACGCCGATCTCGGGCCCTTGGAGCTGCGCACCGCGTACACGCCGGCCCACTCGCTGCCGCGGACCTTCAGTTTCCGCCTGACGATTTCGCCGGAGCACCTCACGAGCGTGCTGACCGCGCCGCGGGTGCATCCCCTGGCGCCGCCGCCCAATGCCCTGCTCGATGTCGACGACGTGGCGGCTCTACAGGCCCTGCAGCGCGAGATCGAGGCGGGGCTGCGGGTCGAGGTGGTCGGCCGGCCCTTTGCCCACGGCACCCACGTGCGCGTGCCCCTGCATCGACAGGCCCTGGAGCCCCAAGGAGCGAGCGATGTTGCCCTTTGAAATTCGCGGTGTTCACTTGCTCGACCAGCTTGTGCCCTACGTGGTGGCCACGCCCAACAACGCCGCCCATCTCAACCTGCAGCCCTTTGGCGTGGCGGTGGCGGCGGAGAACGTGATCGACCCCTTGCGGCTCGACAGTGCGATCTTCTTGGATCTCCTGCACAAGCTCGATGGACTGACCTTTGGCCCAGAGGGCATGCCCATGCCCAAGTGGGTGTTTTACGACTGCGCTGAAGTGCCGGGGGCGATCTACGGCCTGGCCCGTCCGGCCCATCAGGTGTGGCCCAAGGTCCGCGAGCTGTTCAAGATTCCCGATGGTTATCAGGGGCTTGTTCCTGTGTCCATGTACGTAGCAATCCCCATGCAGCGCCAGGGCACCTGGTTTGGCCACAACCTGTCCTCCTTGGCCCCGGTGTTTCGCCGTCTGGAGCTGCTGGACGACCTCGACCTCGCCGGCTTGGGATCGCTGACCAAAGGCCTCGCGCTCAAGTGCTTTGGCGTCCAACAGTTTTGGGGAGCGACGCAGTGGCTGAGCAAGGCCCTGTATATCCACGTCAAATTTGGCCCGCTGGAGTTGCAGACCGCGTTTACCCCAGCGCACAGCGAGCACGAGACCCTGACCTACGGCTTTGCGGTGACCGACGCCAAACTGCGCGCATCGATGGGCGATCCCAGTGTCGACCTCTGGCGGCCACCGGTGGATTTCTGGCTCGACGGCCACGACATCCTGGCGATGATCGCGCTGCAAGACCGCCTGGAAGCGGGGGAGCGCTTCTGCATTCCCGAGGCGCCGCGCCGTTCTGGCGACACTCAGCAGGTGCCGATTGCGCAGATCGGTTGACAGGGCCGCCGGCCTTCCTACATTGGTCCACCGGGCCGCGGCTGATTGACCGCGACGCCCCGGATTCCTCCCCTCCCCTTGCCCCTCAGGAGCTCCGCTATGGCCAGCGCCCACATCGTCACCGTCACCGAAGCCAACTTTGAAGCTGAAGTGCTCAAGAGCAATGTCCCCGTGCTGATTGACTTTTGGGCAGTTTGGTGCGGACCGTGCCGGGCCATTGCCCCCGTCATCGACCAGCTCGCCGACGACTACGCGGGCAAGGCCAAAATCACCAAGGTGGACGTGGACAGCAACCAGCGCTTGGCCAACCAGTTTGGCATCCAGTCGATCCCCACGCTGATGGTGTTCAAGGACGGCAAGCCGGTCGAGCAGATCCTCGGCGGTCGGCCCAAGGCGGCCCTGGCGGCGCTGCTGGACAAGCACAAGTAATTGCGTCACTCTCTCGCGCCCTTCCGCGGCGAGGCAACATGGACAAGAAGTTGGGCTTTGGACTGCTCGGGCTGCTAGCTCTGGCGACATTGGTTTTTGTGTTCACTGGCTTGTCTGACGGACCGGCGGGCAAGGGCGGCGGCGCTGCTCAGGCCGGTCAGGACGGCGAGCCGGGCAGCGAGGCCAATTCTCCGGCTGACAAGCCAAAGGTGGGCCGCGAGCAGCTGGCCGATCCGGCGGCGGCCAAAGAGGCGTCTCTGGCGCTCCCCGGGCAACTGCCCACGCTCAAAGGGGTTCAGGGGGCCGCGCCGGGCGAAGTCAAGCCGCCAGCCCTGCCGCACGGCCAGCTCGAGCTCGAAGGCGATGTCCAGGAGGCCGAGGCAGAGGCGGCGATCAAGGCCATGTGGGCGCCGATCCGCGACTGCTACGGCGAGCTGCGCCAGAGGGCGCCCCAGGCCCGCGGGCGGATGCTGATGACCTTTAAGGTGCGTCCAGGCGAAGCGGGGCAGGCGGCGACCGGCGAATTGTTCCTCAAGGAGACGCAGTTCACCGACCCCAAGTACCTGACCTGCGTGCGTGCGGCGATCGACAACGCCCGCTTTCCGGCGGGGCGCAATGTCCAGGGCTCTGTGACCGTGCCGCTGTTCCTCGCGCCGCAGGACGTGGGCGAGAATCCGTAGGCCCCGCGCGGTCTTTAGCTAGAGCGCGTTTTTCCGCGGCCGGAGGGTAGCGATGCTGTCGATCATCCTCTCGAGCTGTCCGCCCGGCCAGGCCCAAGCGATCGCCGACGCGCTGATCGAAAAGCGCGTGGCCGCCTGCGTGAGCGCTTTGCCCGGGGCCCTGTCGACCTATCGCTGGCAAGGGGCGATCCAGCGCGACGGCGAAACCATCTTGCTGATCAAGACTTCTGTCGATCAGGTCGAAGCGTGCATGCAGGCGCTGCGCGAGATTCACCCGTACACGGTGCCAGAAATGGTAGAGATCCCCACCGGTCGCGTGTGGGAGGCCTACCTGCACTGGGCGATTGGCGAGACGCGCATGCCCAACTGACTCGCCTGTGCGGCGGTGCGGCGGCGGGAATGCCAGGCGCCCCTGCGAAGTTAGACGCTGACGGGCCGCCGGCCCCCTCGACAGCCCCCTACGCCTGGAGAGCCCTTGGATCGCCTGCAAAAACTCTTTGATCAGGGCGGACCTACGCTGATTGTGATCGCTGTGGTTGCCGCGGTCGGCTGTGGGCTGTTCTTTGAGCGCATGTTCATGGTGCGCGGCCTGGTGGGGCAGGTGCGGGCCCTAGATCGCCGGCTGCGCGACTTGGTGGCGGCGGGCAAGATTCCCGATGTGCTGGCGGCCTGCAACCAGGCGCCGGCGGGCTTGTCGACCGTGCTCAACCGCGGGATTGAAGCCGCGCTGCGCCGCGAACCGCGCGATGTGTTGCTGGCGCAGATGAATCGCGAGGGCCGGCGGGTGATTATGTCGATCCGCCGCGGCCTGGGGCTGATGGCCACGCTGGGCACGATGTCGCCGTTTTTGGGGCTTTTTGGCACGGTTCTTGGCGTGATGGAGGCGCTGCGGCGCATCGGCGAGACCGGCGCTTCTGGCCTGGACGTGGTGGCGGGCGGTGTCGGCGAGGCCTTGGTCGATACCGCAGCCGGCATTATGGTGGCGATCGCCATGGTGTTGTTGCACCAGTTCCTCAAGTCTCAGCTGGGCCAGGCCGTGCTAGAAGTGCAGCTGCTCATTGAGGATGCCGCGGACTCGCTGTCTCGCCTCCCCCTGGATTCGCTGCGCGCTCAGGCTGGTCCGGCGGCCAATTCCGCGTCTTCTCCTGCAGCTGATTCGGCAGCGCCGCGCGGGGGCGAGTAATGGCGGGCGGCGGCGGCGGCGGCGACGGCTCGGATTTTCCGGAGTTCGACTCGGGCGAAAGCGTTGACCTCAACCTGACTTCGCTCATCGACGTGGTGCTGGTGCTGCTGGTGGTGTTCATGGTGTCGACCTCGGCGATCGTCGACCGCGACCGCCAAGAGCACGCCCAGGGTCAAGTGGAGCTGCAGCTGCCCACAGGCGCCACGCCGGCGGACAACGCCAAACACAGCGAAGTCACCGTGCAAATCGACGCGGACGGCCAGCTGTTTGTGGGCGGGCAGGCGACCGAGTGGCGCAGCCTGAGCAAAGATCTGGTGGAAAAGCTGGGCAAAGATGGGCAGTTGCAGGTGCGGGTTGACGCAGATCAGCGCCTGCCGGTGCAGAAGGCCGTCGAAGTGCTGGAGCAGCTGCAGAGCTTGGGGATTCAAAATGTCGGGCTAGGCACGCAGGGGCAAAAATAGCTATGCTCTGCCGCCCAGTGCAAAGGCGATGCGGCGTGGCCTAGGCAGCAGCCCCGGCACCGTCAGCACCTCCGACACAGCGGACGAGAGAGAATGCGGCAATTCCTGTATCTTTCACCCTATTTTGCCCCGCAGACCCAGGTCGGCGCGCTCCGGCCCATCAAGTTTGCCCGGCAGCTGCCCGCGCTGGGCTGGCAGCCGATTGTGTTGGCCGATCTCTGGCCCACCGACGGCATGGATGCCCAGCTGGAGACGTTTGTGCCGCCTGAAGTCAAGGTGGTGTATGACTTTTCTCGTCGCGCGCCCAAGGCCTATCAGGCCCTTCACCACCCCGGCAAGAAGCCGGCGGGCAAGGCTGTGCGGGCCAATCCCGCCGATGCCCCGGCCCGCGTGGCCAAGGGGACACCGCTGCACGAGCGCTTGATCCCCAAATCGCTGCAGAATCCCGAGCTGATGCCCCTGGCGGAGCACGGTCCGGACATGCCGCACGCCTATGACGCGGCGATGAAAGTCCTGAGCGAATACCCGGATATCGAGGCGATTGTCGTTAACGCCGATCCCTTTGCCGCCGCGGTGGTGGGGGCCTGGCTGCAGCAGCGCACGGGCCTGCCGTTAATCCAGGATTTTCGCGATATTTGGGCGCCCTGCAAGCTGCGCCGGCCGCGCCGCCCCCTGCCTCAGCGCTGGCTGGAAGACAAGCTCGAGCGCTTCTGCTTTGAGCGCGCCGCACACATTTTGGTCAACACCCAGGTGAGCTTGGACGACTATCTGGCGTTTTATCCAGATCTGCCGCGCGAGCGCTTTAGCCTGCTGCGCAATTTCTTTGACGCCGATCTGGTGTCCCACGGCAGCCATCCGGGCTGGGACCGCTTTACCCTGCTGCACCTGGGCAATTTCTCGCGGTTTCGCCTGGCAGATCCGCTGGTCAAGGCCTTGGCGCGCGCCGTTGAACTGGGGCTGCCGCGCGACGCTGTGCAGGTTGTGTCGACCGGTGACTACGGCGATGGCGCCCGGCAACTGGCTGCGCGCCTGGGAATCGCCGATCTGCTCAAGACCGAAGAACCGCTGGCCTATCACCAGACTGGGGCGATCTGTCAGGCCGCCGATGTGCTTGTTTATGTGGCGGAACCCGACGCCGATCAGCGGATTGCCAGCAAGTTCTACGACTATCTGGGGGCTCACCGGCCGGTGCTGGCGATCAGCGACAATCCTGAATCGCAGCGGCTGATCGACCATGTGAGCGCCGGAGCCCAGTTTGGCCACCGCGACACGGAAGCGATGGCGCAGTGGCTGCTGCAGACCTTTGCCAAGGGCCGCCACCAGGTGATTCAGCGCAGTCTGCAGGGGCTGAGTTCCCTGGAAGCGAGCCGGCGCCTTGTGGAGGTGCTGGAGTCTGTCACCGCGTGCCGCAGCCGGCAGGACCAACTGAACCCATAGATTTGGCTAGCTTTATTGCTGGCCCAGGACCCGAACATGTGGAAGATCCCGCTCGCTGATTTGCGCCTGCACGCCGACGACCATGCCGCGGTGCTGGAGGTGCTGGCGGCCAACTGGCTGACGATGGGGCCCAAAACCCAGGAGTTTGAGCAGGCTTTTGCCCGCGGCCTGGACCCCGACCACCCGCCGCATTGCTTTGCCGTGGCCAACTGCACTGTGGGGCTGCACATGGCCTTTGCCGCCCTGGGCTTGGGGCCTGGCGATGAAGTGATCGTGCCCAGCCTCACTTTTGTGGCCACGGCCAACGCGGTGCTGTACACGGGCGCTACCGTGGTGCTGGCCGATGTCACTTCGCCCGACGACCTGACGATCAGCGTGGACGACGTGCTGGCCAAGATCACCCCGCGCACCCGCTGCGTGGTTCCGGTGCACTACGCGGGCCAGCCCTGCGACATGGCGCGGCTCAAGCGCGAGTGCGATCTGCGCGGCATCTCCATCGTAGAAGACGTGGCCCACGCGCCGCTGGCCGACGCCGTTGTGGATGAAGACGGGCCGGCCCAGGCCCTGGGGACGATCGGTCGGCTCGGGTGCTTTTCGTTTTTCTCCAACAAGAACATGACGACAGGCGAGGGCGGCATGGTCGTCACCCGCGACGCGGCGCTGGCCGATCAGCTGCGGCTGCTGCGTTCGCACGGCATGACCACCCTGACGTTGGAGCGCCACCGCGGCCACGCCTACACCTATGACGTAGTGGCGCCGGGCTTTAACTACCGCATTGACGAGATGCGCGCGGCTCTGGGGCTGTCGCAGCTGGGGCGCCTGCCGGAAAACAACCGTCGGCGCGGCGAAGTGGTGGAGATGTATCGGCAACGCCTGGGGGCGATCGCCGGGCTGGTGCTGCCGTTTGCCCAGCGCTTGCCTCAGGGGCGCACGGCGGCGCACATCCTGCCGGTGCTGCTGCCCGCCGGGGTCGTGCGTCAGCAAGTTCAAGAGAAGATGAAGGAAGCTGGGATCCAGACCTCGGTTCACTACCCGCCGATCCACACGTTTACCCACCACCGCGATTCTCCGCTGGTGCGCGGTGAATTGCTGCCGATCACCGATGGCGTGGCGCCGCGTCTGCTCACCCTGCCGCTGTATCCGGAGCTATCAGAGAGCGACGTGGATCTCGTCGTGCGCTCGCTGATCTGGTCTCTGGAGCAAGTTAGCGCCGCGTAACAGTTTCATATCGTTGAGCGACACCTGCCTTGGGTGCGCCTGCCAGCGTCGGCCATCGGCATTTTTCGCCGCGGAACCATTCGACAAGCGCCGCCGCGCTTGCTAGTATTCTCTACTACGCCAGTAGAGTTGTAGGGAACTCTGCGGCGCCGCCAGACCTCCCGGCCACGGGGCCGGCATTGGACGCCGATGACCGCGATTCACAAGCGCAATTCTCTCAGCCACTTGGCCCTCCTGGAGGCAGAGAGCATCCACATTTTTCGCGAAGTGGCGGCGGAATTTGAGAGGCCGGTGCTGCTGTTCTCTGGCGGCAAGGACTCGATCGTCATGCTGCGCCTGGCGGAAAAGGCCTTTCGCCCAGGGAAATTTCCGTTTCCGCTGATGCATATCGACACGGAGCACAACTTTCCGGAGGTGATCGAGTACCGCGATCGCCGCGCGGCGGAGTTGGGCGAGAAGCTGATTGTCCGCAGCGTAGAGGACTCGATCCGCCAGGGGCGAATTGTCGAGCGGGC
>CAXNCS010000068.1:0-11001 GCA_964201005.1 Myxococcota bacterium | reverse complement strand
ACGCGATCTCCGCCGTGGCGGCCATGGCCCAGGCACACCGCCGGCTGGGGCGGGCCTATGGCTTTCCGCCGTGCTGTGTCGAGGCGTTTTGCGACGCCTTTGCCGAAGTTGTGTACACCCGCCGGGTGGGTGACAACGCCGTCGCCGTGTTGCGCGCCGCCCAGCGCTCCCAGCGTTTCGATCGCCGCTGCTTTACGCTGATCGCGGGTTTGGGGCAGGCCAATCATCAGCCGTTGCGCCATCTTCCGTGTCGGTTTGACTGCACTGCGTCTATTGAGTTGGCCAGCCGGCTGCGCGGAGCCGAACCAGACAAGGCCGGCGGCGACCTCGCCGTGGTGGTCTGGGCGGACGGCAGTTTTGCCGTGCTCGAAGGCCAAATTGCCGGGCAGGATTCTATCGTCAACGTGAACAGTTGCAGCGTGTTTGGCTTTGACCCTGGCGATCCAAGCCAGAGCGCCGACCGGCAGTTGTTTGCGGCCCCGCTCGCTTGGCGGTCCCTGAGCGCCTCCCCCGGCCAGCTGCGCGTTGCCCCGCCGCCACGGCTTGAAGCGGTTGCGGCGGAAAACCTGCCTTGGGCGCAGGAATTTCCGCTCTTGCTGCGGTTTCCCGGCCCGACGGACGCTTCGGTTGGACAGACTGTGACATCGCCGTTACCTTAGCGGGTTATCAAGCGCGCCCCACCGCGTTCGCAGTACCGCCATGAAGACCCAAGCTGTGACCCCAGAACTGCAGCCCAAGCTGCTGCAAGCCCTGGCCGCCCATCGGCTGCTCGCCGGCGTCGACATGCGCACGTTGGCGGAGATTGTTCACACCTCCGTGCTGCTTCACCTGCTGGACGGCGAGCCCATCTGGCTTCAGGGCGACGCGCCTGAGAGCTGGGGCGTGTTGCTTCGCGGACAAATGGCCGTGCAAGTGACCCCGCCGGGTTTGGCCGAGTCATTTGACCTCGATCGCCTAAAACCAGTTGAGTTGCTGGGAGAAATTGAAGTACTTCTGGGCCTGCCGCGTCGCGCGACTCTCGTGGCCGTCGAGCAAGTGCTGGTGCTTCAGTTCCCCCCCCAGGCGTTGCTTGAGCTTTTTCAGCGCGCGCCGGCATTCTCTGTGGCGATGACCCAGCTGATGGCGCAGCGTTTTCTCGCCGAGGCTCCCGCCGTGCCGCTGCCGTTCTACGATCTGGCCCAGGCGCCGCCGCCGGCAGAGGTCACGTCGCTGCTGCCCCACCAATTCATCGAGCGCCAGCGGGTTCTGCCTTTGGCCTCGCAGGGCAACCGCATCGTGCTCGGCTTTGTCGATGCGCTCAGCGCCCATGCCATTCACTCGGCGCGGACCTTTCTGCCGGGCGCCGAGCTCATGCCGGTGCGCATTGACGCCGTGGCCTACGATCACGTGCTGCAGTCGATGGTGGCGGCGCAGAGCGACATGCGCGAGTCCTCGGCCGACTCTCTGCGCAGCGGTTCGCGCCCTTCAGCCGTCATGCCCGCCATCTCTGGGCTGATGGCAGAGAAGAAGCTCTCCGCGCCCAAGCTAGATCCTCTGCTCAAGCGCATGGTTGCAGAAGGTGCGTCCGATCTGCATCTTTCCGGCAACCACCGGCCGCGCTGGCGCATTGACGGCGAAATGCGCGAGATCACAGAGGCAAAGATCCTTAGTGAAATTCAGGTGTTTGAGATCCTCGAGCCGGCGATGCCCGATCGCAACCGCGAACAATTCCTGGCCGACAACGACACGGACTTTGCCTACAACCTGCCGGATGTAGCGCGCTTTCGCGTCAACGTCTTTCGCGACCACAACGGCATCTGCGCGGTCATGCGCGTCATCCCATCCAAGATCCTGACTTTTGAGCAATTAGGCCTGCCCGAAGGCGTGCGGCGCATGTGCGACAACCCCAAGGGCCTGGTGCTGGTGACCGGGCCCACCGGTTCGGGCAAGTCGACGACCCTGGCGGCGATGATCGACTACATCAACCGCAACCGCCGCAGCCACATCATCACCTTGGAAGACCCGATCGAATTCGTGCACAAGTCCCAAAAAGCCTTGGTGAATCAGCGCGAAGTCGGGCCTCATACCACCAGCTTTGCCAGAGCTCTGCGCGCCGCCCTGCGCGAAGATCCGGATATCGTGCTGGTGGGCGAAATGCGCGACAAAGAGACGATTGCGCTGGCGCTGGAGACGGCCAACACCGGCCACTTGGTGTTTGGAACTCTGCACACCGCCACGGCAATTTCTACGGTGGACCGCATCATTGACGTGTTTCCGCCCGAGCAGCAGTCGCAGATCCGCACGGTGGTGTCGGACGTGCTCAAGGGCGTGGTCTCGCAGACCCTGCTCAAGCGCCGCGGCGGAGGGCGCATCGCCGCGCTAGAAGTGCTGGTGGGCAGTTACGCCACGGCCAATCTCATCCGCGAAGGCAAGAACAACCAGATTTTCAACATCATGCTCACCCAGAAGGGCCAGGGCAACCAGCTGCTCAATGACCAACTGGAGGCGCTGGTGCGCGAGGGCAAGGTCGACTTTGAAGAGGCCCTGCTCAAGGCGCTCGACAAGCCCGAGCTCGCCAAGCGCTTTGGCAAAGACTACTTTGAGAAATAGGGAGTGCAGAATAACGTGCTGAAATGCAAAAGGATGTGTGCTGCGGCCCTGGTCGCACTGTGGATGCTGGCCGTGCCGCTGGTCGCTCTGGCGTCGCCCCAAGATGCCGGCCGCTATCTGCACAAGCAGGGGGCCAAGAGCCTAAAAGAGCTGGTGCAAGCGGAGTTGGACGGCGCCGCCAAGAAGAAGCAGGGCGTGGTGCTGATGTTCACCTCGGACTGGTGCTCGCCGTGCAAGGCCATCAAAGAGTACGTCCACGCCTCGGCTGTGGTGCGAAAAGCTCTGATTCAAGGGCGGTTGCTGTTCATCGATGTGGACGAGTGGCGCGGTCCCGCCCAGGCGCTGATCCCCGGCGAAGACGCGAGCAAGCTGCCGACCTTGGTGCGCCTGGGCCCACAGTGGCAGGTGCTGCAAAAGGCCTTTGGCAGTGAGATGGGGCTGTTGCATGAAGACGCCGTGGCCCACAACCTGGCGCGTCTGCTCGAGGGCAAGCCGATAGAGAAGCCGTTCTACGCCAGCAAGCCGGAGCTCGAGCGCGAGCTGGTGATCAAGCAGTCAGAGGCGCAAAACGCCAAGCTCAAGGGCCTCGCGGTGCTGGCCGTGCAGAGCAAGGGTGCCGCTGCGGATCGCAAATTGCATTTGACCATCCACAATTTGGACGGCCCGCGCCGCTGGTTCCTGATCCCCGCGCGCCTGGACCAGCCGCTGAGCGAGAAGCCCAACCTGCGCGCCTGGTGGAAGGTCAAGTGGAGCGAGCATGTGCGCGCGGATTTTCTTCGGCTTCAGGGGTCACCTGAGTTTTACGCTGTTCCAGTCGCGGGTTACGGATCGGTGGACCTGAGCGAGCTGGCGATGCCGGGCAAGGCCAAGGACGGCAAGCTCGAAGTTTGGGAGCTCGATTGGCTCAAGCTCGACGGCCAGGACCAGACCTTTCAGATGAAGCTGCCCTACCAGCTGACGATCAGCCACTTTGACCAGCAGGCGGTGATCGGCCAAGGTCAGGGCGGCAAGATCGAGTTCCGCGTGCGCAACAAACACAAGATCGCGGTCAAGTAGCCGCCGTTCCAAAGGAAAATCATGGCCGAGTTCGAGCCCCTGCTGGTGCCCGCGGTGGCGCCGGATGACGATACGGCCCTGATGATGCTGCTCGATTGGCTGGCGGCGCGCGGCCTTTCGCTGTACCCCCACCAAGAAGAGGCGATGCTCGAGCTGTTTGCCGGGCGCCACGTGATTTTGGCCACGCCCACAGGCTCGGGCAAGTCGCTGGTGGGGCAGGCGATGCACTGGCGGGCGCTGTGCCGCGGCGAAAAGAGCATCTACACCAGCCCGATCAAGGCCCTGGTCAATGAGAAGTTCTTTGACCTCTGCGCGGCTTTTGGAGCCGATCAAGTGGGCCTGCAGACCGGCGACGCCACCGTGCATGCCGACGCGCCGATCATCTGCTGCACCGCAGAAGTCTTGGCGCAACAGGCCCTTGGCGAAGGATCGACCGGCCAGCGCCTCCACGTGGTGATGGACGAGTTCCACTACTACGCCGACCGCGACCGCGGCATGGCCTGGCAGGTTCCGCTGCTGCGCCTTGAAAACGCTTCGTTTCTCATGATGTCGGCGACGTTGGGCGATACCACCAAGATCGCCCAGGACCTCAAGCAGCGCACCGGGGTAGAGGTGGCGACGGTCAGTTCTGCCCACCGGCCCGTGCCGCTGCAATTCCAGTATCTTGAAATCCCTTTGCAGGACGTGGTCTTTACCCTGGTCAAAGAGGGCAAAGCGCCGTGCTATCTGGTGCACTTCAGCCACCGCGAGGCCTCGGAGACCGCCGGCAGCCTCATGTCCGTGGATCTGTGCAGCAAAGAAGAGAAGAGGGCCATCGCCGATGCCCTGAGTGGCGAACGCTGGCCGAGCCCTTTTGGCAAGAGTCTCCAGCGCTTACTGCGCCACGGCATCGGCCTGCACCACGCCGGGCTGCTGCCGCGCTACCGCCGCTTGGTAGAGAAACTGGCGCAACAGGGCCTGCTCAAAGTGATTTGCGGCACCGACACCCTGGGCGTTGGCATCAACGTGCCGCTTCGCACCGTGCTGTTCAGCAAGCTGTGCAAGTTTGACGGCGAGAAGAGTCGTCTGTTGCAAGTGCGCGAGTTTCAACAGATCGCCGGCCGGGCAGGGCGCAAAGGCTACGATGACAAAGGCTGGGTGGTGGCCCTGGCGCCCGAGCATGTCATCGCCAACAAGCGCATGGAGGCCAAAAGCGGTCGCGACGGCAAACCCGTTAAATTTGTGCGGCAAAAGCCCCCCGAAAAAGGCTATGTCCCCTGGGACGAGACCACCTTTCAGCGCCTGGTCGCCGGGCAGTCGGAGAAGCTGGAGCCGGTGTTCCGCGTGGACGCTGGGCTGGTTTGTCAGGTGCTGCGCGCGGATCCGGAGCATGCCGGGCGCGGTCTGGCGCGGGTGGCGGACCTCATCGGCCGATCGCACTTGCACCCCGGCGGGCAGTTGCAGCAGCGCCGCGAATTAGCGCGTATCGCCAGGAGCTTGCGCCGCACGGGCATTCTCCGTCTGGAGCCGGGAAATCCGCCGCAGTGCTGGATGGACGCCGACCTGCAGGACGACTTTAGCCTGCACCACACCCTGTCGCTGTTCCTGGTCGAGGCGCTGGAGCACCTGGACACCCGCCACCAAGAGCAGTTTGGCGACGACAATCCAGAGGGCGACGCGCTTTGGGCCGCCGATGTGCTCAGCTGCTGCGAGGCGATTCTGGAAAACCCGATGCCCGTGCTGCTGGCCCAGGTAAACCAAGAGAAATCGCGGCTGGTGGCAGAAATGAAGGCCGACGGCGTGCCCTACGAAGAGCGGATGGAAAAGCTAGAGGGCGTCAGCTGGCCCAAGCCGCTGGCGGATTTCTTGTATGCTGAAGCGGACTTGTTTGAAGCGCGCCATCCCTGGCTGCAGGGCGGTTCGGTGCGGCCCAAGGGGATTGCCCGGCAGATGTTCGCCGATTTCCTGAGCTTTGACGACCTGATCCGCGACCTAGACCTGGAGCCGGCCGAAGGCGTGCTGCTGCGCTACTTGAGTCAGGCGTACAAGGCCCTGATGCAAAACGTGCCCGACCGCTGGCGCTCGCCCGCCGTGTGGGAAGCGATCGGCTATCTGCGCGCCGTGATTGGTAAAACCGACGCCAGCTTGGTCGAAGAGTGGGAGTCGCTGCGCACCGGCAAGCCGATCGAGGCCCAGGACATCGTGCTGCCGACCAAGAAGAAATCGCGCAAGCTCATCGATTTGGCCCGCGATCCCAAGGCTTTTGCCGCCAGAGCCCGGGCCGAGATGGTCCAGTTGCTGCGGCTCTTGCTCGCTGGGCGCTTTGCCGATGCGGCGGAGGCGATCCGCCAGGGCGAGGGCAATGAAGCGTGGCCTGCGGAGCGCCTGCAAGCGGCGTGGGCGCAGGTCGCCGATCAAATCGGCCAGCCCGTGTGGGATCACCGCGCCCACTTGAGCGAGCACTGCCATGCGCGCCTGGTCGAGCCCAAGATTTGGGGGGTTACCCAGACGATCTTTAGCGACGATGGGCCCAGCGAGCTGCAGCTCCACGCCGAGGTCGACTTGCGCCGCGACAGCGAAGAGGAAGACGGCCCGCTGCTCTGGCTGATGTCGATTGGCGAGTCCTAGGCGCGACATGGCTCGAATTCAGCCGCCTTAAGACGGACTTTCGACCGTCTAGCGCGAGCCCATGGAGATCAGCTTCATCAGCTCGGCCCGCGTGGCCGGATCCTCGTGGAATTCGCCCAGCATCGCCGACGTCACCGTCACCGCGTGCGGCTTCTTGACCCCGCGCATCGCCATGCACATGTGCGTCGCCTCAATGACCACCGCCACGCCCGCCGGGTCCAGTGCATCCTGCAGCGCCTTGGCGATCTGCGTGGTCATGCGCTCTTGCACTTGCAGGCGCCGGGCAAACGTGTCCACCACCCGCGCCAGCTTGGACAGCCCCACCACCTTGCCGCGCGGTAGATAGGCCACGTGGGCCTTGCCCAGGAACGGCAGCATGTGGTGTTCGCACAGGCTGGAGAAGTCGATGTCGCGCACCAGCACGATCTCAGAGTGATCGACGTCAAACAGCGCGGACCGCAAGATTTCCAAGGGATCTTCGCGATATCCGCTGGTCAGGTCGCGCAGGGCTTTGGCGACGCGGTGCGGGGTCTTCTTAAGGCCGTCGCGCTCGGGATCCTCACCCAGCTCGATGAGGATGTCGCGTACTTGGCTTTCCATTTGGATTCTCCTAGCTTGCTCGACACGCCCTTGCCCCTACGCCGGGGTCGGCACCGACTCGAGCACCTGATGCAAGACGGCTTCCACGGCGGTTCGCTCGCCGGAAGGCCCGGTCAGCCCGGACAGCACCACGCGGTGATTGGCGACGGGCAGGAACAGAGTTTGGATGTCGTCCGGCGTGGCAAAGGTGCGGCCCTGCACCAGCGCCCGCGCCTGAACCGCGCGATAGAAGCCGATCGCGGCCCGCGTGGACAGCCCCAGCTCTAGGGCGCGATGCTGCCGTGTCGCCGCGACCAAAGCATGCAAATACTGCAGAACCTCGCGCGCGACATGCACTTTCTCCGCAGCGTCGATCAGCGCCTGGACGATCTGCGCATCGGCGGCCGCGGGCGGCAATTGTTGCGGCGCGCCGTGGCGGGCGATCAGGTCCATCTCCGCGTCCGGCTGCAGATAGCCCACCGAGGTGCGCAGCAAGAACCGATCGAGCTGCGACTCAGGGAGCGGAAAAGTCCCGTGAAACTCCCGAGGATTCTGCGTAGCCAACACCAAGTGCGGCTGCGGCAGGTCGCGGGTGTGGCCGTCCACCGTCACCCGCCCTTCCGCCATGGCCTCCAGCAGCGCCGACTGGGTGCGCGGCGTGGTGCGGTTGATCTCGTCGGCCAGCAGCACGTGGCAAAAGATCGGCCCGGGCTTGAACTCAAACTGCCGCGTCTCCGCATCGTAGATGCCCACCCCGACGATATCCGCAGGCAGCAGATCGCTGGCGAACTGGATGCGCTGGTGCGTCAACCCCAACACGTGGGCAAAAGTCCGCGCCAGGGTGGTCTTGCCGACTCCGGGCACATCCTCAAACAGCACGTGGCCGCGCGCCAACACCGCCACCATCACCAGCTCGACAATTTCGCGTTTCCCTACAAATACTTGCTCTACAGATGCCACGATCTGTTTGCAGCGCTGTTCGGGATTCAAGACCGTCGGTGCCAAGCTCAGATCGCTCATGGGTGCCCTTCTCTACGGCGCGCTTGGCGCTGGGTTTTGCTGAGGCGTTGGTGCGACCTGCGGTGCACAGCGGGCCTGAGCGGCGCGCACGTGATCGGTGGCGTCGGCGCCGGTCGCGGCGATCTCGCTGATCAGCCCTTCCACGCCGTCATCGCGCGCTTCTTTTTCAGCGGCCGCCTGGATCGCCGAACCGTCGCGGCTGCCCCGGCACAGCGCGTCCGCCAGCACCGACACCACGATCGTGCGAAGCAACAGTTTCTCCACCCGGTTGCGCAGTTCTGCGCTCGCCTGGCTGCCCAAGCGCTCGCGCCCCCGCCGGGCTTCTGACTGAGCCCGCCTCGGCATCCCCAAATCCAGGTAGACATCGGCCAGCGAGACGTAGATTTGCACCGCCTTGGGCTGCAGCCGCAGCGCTTGCTCCAGGGCCGCCAGGGCGCCAATCAGGTTCTTGCTTCGCTGCCGAGCCAAGCCCAGGGCCGTCCAGCTCACCGCGCTCTCCGGAGCCACGCTCACCGCCCGTTGCAGCAGCAGCACGGCCTTGCCCGCGTCCCCAAGTTCAAGCGCCACAATGCCCAGATCGCGCAGCGCATCGGCGTGTTGGCTGTCGATTTTGAGGCAATGCTCCAGCGCCGTCTGGGCCTTTTCCAGCTCGCCGTAAAGCAAATGCACCTGGGCCAATTGCACCCACGCCTGGGGATCCATCGGCGTCAGAGCCGTGGCTTTTTCCGCCGCCGCCAGCGCCAAAGGCAGCCGACCTCGCGCCAGCAACGCTTTGGCATGCACCGTATGCAACTGCGCGTGATCGGGCGAAGATTTCAGGGCAGCTGCGGCAACCTCGCAGGCCATCGCCGCCTCGCCCCGGGCGATCAGCAGCTCCGCAAGCCGCAGAGCCGCCTGATTGTCGTGGGGCATGAGGCGCAGCCGGCGCACATAGGCCGTCACCGCGTCGTCGTGCAGCCCGGCGCCATCCAGCGCCCGCGCCATCAAGCTCGCCAGCTCCGCCGACTCCGGCTGCTTGTCATAGGGCCCCTGAAGCCGCGCCGCCGCCTTGGCGTGCTGACCGCGCATCAGCAGGGTCTCGCAGTACTCCATCTCGGCCAAAATGTCGCCGCTTTGGGCCAGTTCAAGGAACCTCGCCTCCGCACCTGGCAGGTCGCCGCGATCGCGAATCTGCCGGGCCTGCTCAAACGGTGTCCCCGTCGGGGCATCGCCGAGCTGCGCCGCGCCACAGCCCTGGACAAACAGCGCCAGGGCGGACAGCGCCATCGCCAGCCGCGCCGCGCGTCGCAATTGCCACATCAGCCGTTCCATTTCGCGCGGTTGGCGTTGACCTTCGCCCTGTCTGGCTTGGGCAATTTGACCAGCCGGCCCTCTGAGTCGCGATGCGGTGTGCCGACAGCAAACTTGGAGGGTTCGCGCTCAGAGCGGGCGTTGACCTCCACGTCGGCGGCAAAAGCGGCAGGCAGTTCGCGGTCTTCAAAGATGGCGCCCCACGGGCACTCGGGCTCGCACGCGCCGCAGCTGATACACTCTGTCGGGTGGATGTAGAGCATGTTGGGCAGGTCTGCGGCGACCGCCTTCTTGGGCTCGTAGATGCACTCCACGGGGCAGACTTCAACACAGCCTTTGTCGAGGCAATCGATACAAAGTCTTGAGATCACATAGGCCATCGGCGGGCTCCCTGGGGAGAGGCTTGGGCGCCGCGGGGGGACGGGCGGGCAGGCGCAACTCCAGTCTGCCGCGGCGAGCCTCACAAAAACGCCGGCAAAGTGCAATTGCGCAGGTGCATCCCTGCGAATCCGCAGCGTTCGACCGCATCATCGCGCCAGTGAATCGCCGCCGGGACCGCCGCGTTATCCCCCCAGCCGCAGTAGACAGGCAACCGGGCGCGGCCCAGGAGACCACATGCAACGCGCAGAAAAAATCTCGAATTCGCAGCAAGGACTGCCCATTTCGGCGGTGGCGCGCCGAGTCGCGCTGGCTGTTGGCGGCTTGACCGCCGTCGCGTGCGGTCCGGTGTACGTCGCCGATGATCCGTACTACGGCCGTGGCTATTACGGCGCCGCCCCAGCGCCTGCAGCAGCCCCCGCATCGCCGGCGCCCATGGGCTCGCCCGCCGCCCAACCCGATCCGTATTTTGGCGACCTCTCCAGCTACGGCGCCTGGGTCACGACTGCCGAATATGGCCGGGTTTGGGTGCCTTACGCCAATCGAAACGCAGGGTGGCGTCCGTACTTCCAGGGCCGTTGGGTCTACTCGTCTTACGGCTGGACTTGGGTGAGCGAAGAATACTGGGGCGTGACCTACCACTACGGTCGCTGGGCCTGGATGGCCGGCTACGGCTGGGCGTGGGTGCCGGGCTACACCTGGGCCCCCGCGTGGGTGGTGTGGCGCCATGGCGGCGGCTGCGTCGGTTGGGCGCCGATGGGCCCGGACTACATGGTTGGCTCCGGCTACGGCCACGTGCACCACTCCTATTGGGTGTTTGTGCGCCACGAGCACTGGGTGGACCAGCCGGTTCAGCACATGGTGGTGGCCTCAAGCGATGTCCAGCGCGTCTATAACCAGACGGTCGAAATTCAGAATTCCGATCGCATTCGCGGCCATGACGGCGCCGCGGAGCCCTACGATCGCGGTCCGCCGGCGGAACAGGCCCAGGAGTGGACGCGCCGGCCGATTACGCCGCAGGGCATCGAGTCGGTGCCCAATGCCCGGCCGCGGGCCATCCCGGCCGATGCCCCAGCGCCGCGCCGGCCCTCGGCGACGCCCAGTCGCCCCGCGCCGCAGCCCCAGCCACAGCGCGTCCCGGACGGCGGTGAGTACACGCCTGAGCGCGGCAGCCCTGCCCCTGGGGCAGCGCCAGAGCGCGCCGGCGGGGCGGGAGGCATCAGCGAGCCCGTGCGGCCCACGCCGCTGCCGCCGGGCCGCGAAGCGCCTGCCGCCGAGCCCGGTCGCGGCACCGCTCCCGGTCGCGAAGCGCCGGCTGCCGAGCCCGGTCGCGGCACGGCTCCCGGTCGCGAGGCGCCGGCTGCCGAGCCCGGTCGCGGGACCGCTCCCGGTCGCGAAGCGCCGGGCGCAGAACCCAGCCGCCCCGTCGACCCCCGCGGCGCCCCCCCGGCAGCCACGCCCCCCGCGCGCACGCCTCCGCCG
>CAXNCS010000067.1:0-11353 GCA_964201005.1 Myxococcota bacterium | reverse complement strand
TTCAGCTTGTGTTGGCTGAGCCAGCCGCGCTGGGGGTGATAGACGTAGCCGTGGGTCACCGCCGTCGCCGGGTCGGTGCCGACCACGCGCTTGGTCAGCCGGCCGAGCTGATCGCGCTCCGGATAGCCCTCGCGGTACAGCGGCCCCTGTGGCCCCGAGACCTGCTGGCTGCTCAGCTCGCCAAAGCCGTTGTAGGCGTAGTCCACCCGCAAAGACTTGGCGGTCGCCGGGTTCCCCGGGTTGGACGTGGCGGTCAGCGCCATCAGCCGACCGGTGGTGGCGTCGCGCTGCAGCTGCAGGTCGGCGAGGGCCGTGCCGGTGCTGCTCGTCAGTGTCACCGCCACGGGCAGATCATCGAAGTCATAGGCGATATTCAGCTTCGTTTCCGATGCCCCACCGCCGCTGTAGGGGGTATGCACACTCTGCGCGTTGACCCTAAGCCGGGCGTCCCAGTGCCGCGACACGCTGGCGCCGTGGGTGCCGCCCATGCTGGCGCCAGTCCAGCCCTCGCTCACCGGCAACGCGCCTGAGTAGCCGTAGGTCAACGTGTTGGAGCCGTGAGTCAATTCGGTCAAGCGACGCGCACCCGTCGGCTCGTACTTCGTCTCCCACTTGACCGCGCCGTCTTGAGCGTCGTCGGGCGCAGTGAGGGTCTTGAGCAGGCCGTCGCTGGCCCCCCTTGAGAACACGAACTTGCCGCCGTCCGGGCGGCGAATCTCCACCACGGACCTGTCCAGGTCGTACACGTATGGCGTCGACCAGAACAGCCACGGGGCGGCCTGTGGTAGCTGCTCATCGTCGAGCCTGCCGCCCGGCCCGTAGTGGAATGCGTAGGCCGGCGGTCCTTGAAACGGGATCCCCGCGACAGAACTGGTGGTCGCTGGCACAACCGCGGTCACCTGCCCCGCCAGATCGCGCGGGGTGTAGGCGGTCGCGCCGTCGGCGAATTGCTGTTGCGTCACCCGGCCTACGGCATCGTGGCCGTAGAGGATCATCGCGTCGGTTGTTTCAGCCCTTTGACCGACCAAGTTTCGCGCGGGTGACCAGAGCATTTCGCTGGACCGCTTTGGCGTTGCGCCGTCAGCGGACGTCACGGTGACATGCTCGGGCAGGCCCGTCGTCGTGTTGTAGCCGTAGGTCGCCTTGGCCAGCCCAAGGCCGCCGCTCTCAACGACTTGGTGCTTGACGTTGAACTTCTGCCAGTGCACCCGGCCCATCGGGCTCGTCCAAACGATCCGATACCCCCCTGCGGCCTCTGGCTGAAATTCGGTTCGCCATGGCGCACTTGACTCTTGTGGACTCACCCCATCGACATGCGTCGTCGATGTGAGCGCTGACGGCAGGACCGTGCCGGTGGCGTAGTCGCCCACCACGTCAGTCCGGCTGTGGACCGTGAGGTTGGGGCTCACTTCAGTCCACGACTCTGCGGGTCGGCTCACCGCGGCATACCAGGGATTTTCGTGGACATAGCGCGTCCAACTGGTGCTCCCGTCGGCCGAAACGTGCACGCTGTGGGCCGCGCGATTGGTCGCCAGCGCTGTTTGCGGCATCCGTGGGCACATCACGTCGGTACAAACCGTCGCGGCAGCGAAATCGTAGTCCGCGGCTATCCGCCCGGCGGGATCGATCGCCTCGTGTGCCGTACCGGTGGCAGCCGGGCTCGGACCGCGCCAGGTCGAGACGGTTTGACGGCCCAGCTTGCTCATCGCGACAGAAGTCCTTACGCCATCGCTGAAATTGAACCCGCTCGCCAATGCAGTCAGGTTGCCAGCGGGGCCGAAGTCCACCGTAAGGCGCCCCGTGTCGTCCCAGGTGAACTTGCTTTGGCTGCCGTCGGGCTGTTCGATGGCGGTCAACAGGCCTTCTTGACCGGCCCCGGACGCGTACGCGAGCTTGACCTTGCCGCCGCCGGGGTCCTGCACCTGCTTGAGGAGCCCACTTCCGTCGATGGCCAGCGCCGTCCATTGCCCGCCGGGGGCTTCAATGGCGTACGCAACCCCCTCTGCGGTGCGATGAATTCTGGTCACCTGACCGTGCGGTTGGGTGATCGTCGAGAGCCTCTGATTCAGATAGCCAAATTCGAACAGGACCTGCCCTGTCAGCGCGTCCAGCGTTCGCTTGTGGCGGCCCTTGAGGTCGAACTCCCAGACTTCACTGCCGTCTGCTGAGGGTACGGTCCAGCCAGAGGGCGTGTACGCAGGCTCCTTTGGCCCGGCCAGCAGCACCCGCGTCTCGGCTACACCAATCTCCCGGTAGACCTTGGCGCCCACCAACCATCGGCCATCTGCCGTGGGTGCGAGTGCCCGGCATCCCGCAAGACCCAAGTCGCCAGCGGCGCCGCCCGCCAAGGTTGCGGTCTGCGCGGCATCGCTAGGGCTCGGCCCGGTCCCGGTGCCGACGATGCGCTGCATGCCCACCAAATCTGTTGCGTCGGCGCTGAGGTCTGCGGTCCAGACGCTCACGCTCGCCCCCTGCTGGCCCGTCGAAAGCTGGCACCAAACCAGGCCGCTGTCGCCGCGAACGGCAAGCCCAGTGACTGCATACCCGGCATAAGTGGGCTCGGTTGGCTTTCCGTCGGCGGTGGCCAAGTCGTATTGGGCGATCAGGCCGCTGAAGTGGACCCGGTACAGGTTGCCTACCGCATTGCCGATGTAGACAGTGCCGAAGCGATCGACGGCGAGCGATTGGACATCGCCGATGCAACTCTCTAAACCCACCTTCTGCGGGCTCATGCAGTCGCCTGCAGGGGCACCGCTGCCGGCAAAGGGGGCCATGGTGCCGCCCGGGTCAATCCGCCAGACTTGCCTGCGGCCTTGGATCGCCAAGTAGATCGCACCATCTCGGGCTGCTGCCACGTCGCCGCCCTCAAATTGCTGAGCCGTCGCTTGGCCAAAGGACTTCAAGCCGTTTTGACCGCCGCCCGCGAGGACGCGCACAGGACACAGTCCTCCAGCTGGGCCCCCACCGTGATCCGCACTTACCTCGTACAGGCGGCCATCGGCAACCCCAACATTGCTGGCGCTGACCAGGAGCGACCCAGTGCGACTCACCGCAAGGCCGCGAAGCGTACGTCCGTCAAAACTCGCCGTGTTGCAGTGCCGATCCAGCTGACCATCGGCATTGACGACCAGCAGTTCTTTGCCGGTGGCAATCCATTTCCGGCCGTCGGCGGTTGCAGCCACATCCTGAATGCCCGTGCCGTCGTCGAGGTTCACCGCAGTCGCAGTGAGCGGTAGACTGCTGGGCTGGATGGTACCTCCTCCAGCTACCGTACCCAAGGTCTCGCGACTGGCCTGCGCGGACTGGATTTGCCCTGTGCCGAGGGCCACCGTACGCGTGTTCACGTCGTAGACATGGTGGGCGGAGACCAGCCAACCTCCGAGGTCGGCGGGCGCCGGCTGCCGGCCGAGATGGGCCGTTCTGCGGATGCTTGCGCAGGTATTTGCCCGGCTGGGGTGGAACGAGTAGTTCGTGACCGGGGCAGCCACTTGGCCCGACCTGAGCTGTGCAGCACCAAAGGTTTGCGGCGGAGCTTGAAGCCAACTTATCGATTGGTCGATGGATCTGTAGACCCCACAGACTCCGCCGTCTGGGTACTGGATAATCTTGAAGTCGCCGATGAGCATATCGGGGCCGTTGCAGGCGCCATCGGCGGTCAGTGCGCCAGGAATTTCCGAGATTTCTAGATACGGGCCCATCGAACCTGACCGCCCAGGGACAGTCGGATTCTGCTTGCAGTGGGAGGTCATTGCAGCCACTGCCGAATATCCTACCAGCGCTCGTCCATAGGCATCGCGGCCACTCCATGACAAAGAAGTTGCCTGAGGCTCCTTCCCCGGTGAGGGATACGCTGACGTCACTGTTCCGCGACCCATGACCGCGTGTGTCACCCAAGTGTGGCCAAATGGCAAAAAGCCTGTCTGGGCAATTGTCTCTAAGTCCAAGGTCTTGGGCGCGCCGCCTGGCGTGCGCTGGCTGTCGTACACCAGTGCCAGCCCTGAACCAGCCAGCGGCACGACTTCGCGGAGGCTCCGCGTGTCGCACCCGATGATTGATCCGTCCATGAGGGTCTCGCGGCAATCCGGCCCACGCCCGGCTCCGCGATCGACGATGTCACTGGGCTTCTTCGGAGGGTTTTCATCGAAGATGAAGCCCAGGTTCAGGTCATAAGGCGTCATATGGTCAATCTGAAACCGCCAAAACGTATGCATTTCCGCAGCCCCAGCCACCCCATACCGGCCGATCAGCCACTTGGCCACTTCCCCCAGCTCCGCCGCACTGAACCCCCACGCCTCCGCCACCGCGGGCGAGGCCAGCTGCGGCAGCGGCACCGCGCTGTTGTCGCTGGTCAAGTACAGCTCCACATTCCCGGCCACCACCTTGGCGCCGACCACCCACGCCACCTTGACGTAGCGCTCGAACCCCGGCTTGCCCGCCGTATCGCCCAGGCGCTTCCACACCCCCTCGTTCCGGTCGTACCAGCCGATCGGCACCGTGTCGCCGACTTGCAGCCCCAGCAAGTTGTCGACGTAGCCCGAGATCGGCCGGTCGAACTGCACGGACATCCCCTTGGCCAGCGCCTCGTCGTCGCTGAATTCGGCGCAGTAGTTCCACGCCGTCGCCGGCGGCAGATCCGCGGGCATGGCGTCCGGGCCCTTGCCGCCGCCGGTGTATTCGGTGATGCGCACCTGCAAGTTGACCGCCGGCGTCATGGCGCCGCCGTTCACCCGCCAGGCCTTGACGTTGGGCGGGAACACCAACATCGTCTGGCGCGGCTGCTCGTCGGTCAGGGTGCTGGCCGAGCCCAGGTTAACCATCGTGCCGGTGGCGTGTTGGGCCATGGCAAAGGCGCCGTTCGTCTTCACCTCCGTGACCTTGCTGTCCGGCTGGCTCAGCACGATCTCGCCCGCAACTGCGAAGTCCAGCAGCGGCGCGTCCACCTGCCGCTGCGCCGGCAGGAACCCCGGCTTGCGGATGTCGATCGTCACCGGCATTCCGCCGGCCACCACCAGGTCGAACCAGCCGTCGGTGCGGCTGACCGCATAGCCCCACACTTCGCCAACGCCAACTGCGCGCACCACCGCGCCGTGCAGCGGAAAGCTGCCGCCACTGGGCAGCCACTGCAGCACCCGTCCGCGGATCACCGCCAGGCGCTGGGCGGCCGGCGCCTGGGTCATCCCCTGCTGGATGGCGTTTGGCCCCTGGTAGAGAAAGGCGATCTGCTCGGCAAACGCTGTCGGCACGTCCTGCGCCAGCGGCGGCGCCAGCAGCACCGGGTCGGTGGGCGGGGCGAGGACCGCCGCCGTGCCGCAGTAGGGCAACGACGCGGGCGTCGCACTCGCAAGGACGCAAGCGCCGCCAGCGCAGCTGTCGTCCTGGGTGCAGGGGTTGAGGTCGTCGCAGGTCGCGGCGGTGGGCAAGTACACGCAGCCCGGGCCCTCTTGGCAACTCTCCGACGTGCAGGGGTTGTTGTCGCCGCAGTCCACTGGGCTGCCGGCTTGGCAGACGCCCTGCACACACTGGTCGCCTCCGGTGCAAATCTGCCCGTCGGTACACGGTGCGGCAGTGAACAGGTGCTGACACTGCCCGGCAGGTGTACACGCGTCGGCAGTACAGGCATTGGCGTCGTCGCAACCCAGCGCAACGTCAAAGCTACACGCCAGCTGGATACACTGGTCCAGGGTGCACTCCAGGCCGTCTTCGCACTCAGCATGCACCGCACAACTCGGCCCCTCGCGCAGCAAATACTGCAGCACCCGCTGGATGTTAGCGTTGGCATGGTCAGCCGCCAGCCCGGCGAACCCGGCACTCTGCACCAGGCCGCGTTGGCTGGGGTCGGTCAGCGCTACCTGGGCGTACACCAGCGGGTTGCTCTGGCCAATGTCGATGCCCAGGGTGCCGCGGGCCTGCGCCGTCGGACGCAAGCGATCGATGCTGGCATTGACCGCGGCCAGGCCAAAAAGCGCGTACCACGGCGGTGTTCCACTCTGCATGTTTGCCGGGTGCAGCCAGTAGCCCTTGAGCGGCGTGCCCGACGGTTCCCACAGCGCTCCAGCCTGGGCCGAGGCCACGCCCAGCTGGGCGATCAGCGCCGCGGTCGCACCGCTGCCACCGCTGGCCAGGCCGCCAGTCTGGACGGCCAAAGCTCCGCCCGCGGCAAAGTAGCCCTGCAAACGCGCCGCCTCAGCCTCCGTCGGGACTTGGGCGTGCTCGCCGTTGCCCAGCACCGCGATCACCGCACGGTAGTCGCCCAGGTCCCCCACATGGGCCAGTTCTGGCGTGTCCATGACGGATCGGCCCGAGGCGATCGCTAGGTCCTTGAGCCCTTGCCAATGGTCTCTGGGCAGGGCCTTGGTCCATAGCAGCACGTCGGTCTTGTGGCCTACATCCACTGTGGCGGTGCAGTCCGCTGCCAGCACGCCATCCGACACTTCGAAGCGCGCGGTGTGGCCGCCCCGAACCGCCGCGCTAGCGCTGCGCAGATCCAGCGAGCCGTACCAGCGGTCGTCATGCCCGTTGTACAGCCCTGGGTACCACTGCAAGAACGCTGGCCCGTCGAGCGTGCGCCAAGCCAGCGGCCTGCCCCGGCCCTGGCCCGCGCCCGCGCGGGCCCAGACCCCGTGGGCGCGATCGGTGGGTTTGGCGTCTGCGAATTGGCTGATTACCGGGGCGCAACTCAGCTCCGGCGGGGTGCCCTGGCTAGCGCAGAGATCGTCAAACCGCCACTCTGCCCCTGCGGCGCTCCCCTGCACGCACCACGCAAGCTGGATTTGCGTCGCCTCGCCGGGCGGCAGCAGCCCCAAGTCAAGCCCGGCATCCTGGCGGTCCCAGGCGGTGACGGTCGCATCGTTGGCCCACAGCACTTGTGCCGCGCCTGGGTCTTGCCCAGCGCCGAACCAGCGCAGAGTCGCCGTGCCAGCCGGCGCAGCGATCGCCCCCGCGCCCTGGCCGCGCCAAAATTGCAGCCACAGCTGCTCGCCTGGGGCGATCGCCAAAGGCGGGCTGACCAGGCAAGACACACCGGGAAGTGGCGAGCTGTTGGCGTAGCGCAGCGCCCCGGCGCTCGATTGGCCCGCCGGGGTCGCGACGTGCTCCCACAGGCCCTGCGGCGGCTGTTCCGTCCATCCGCTCAGGCCGCTCTCAAACCGTTGGCAGCCAGCGAGCGGTGCCGCCGCGCAGGTGGACGGATCGCTCAGGCACACGGCCCACGGGCCCGTGGCGCCCGTAAGGTCCCACGCCTCGGGCGAACAATTCAGGCCATCGCCGCACGCCGCGGCGCTCGTGGAAACACAGGCGCTCGCGCCGCTGCCCAGGCCGGTGCAAGTGGCGTCCTCCGCGCAACCCAGCGCCTGAGCGCAGCAGTTGTCGCGCTCGCGGTAACTGCAGGTACCGCCGGTGCACTCCTCCTCCGTACATGGATGACCATCAGCGCAGTCCGGGCCCGCGGCACACGGCCCAGTGATGAACAAGCGCCAACTGGCCGACTGCCTGGCGCCGCTGGGTTGCGTCACCGTGCAGCGCAGGTCGTGCATGCCGCGGCCGAGACCTGGCAAGCTCAACGTCCAGTCGACCTCGCCCTCGGGCGGCGAGGTGATCGCCAGGCTGGCGCCGTCGAGCGCGCAGGCGAGACTATCCCCGCCGACCCGGTGAACGCGAAACGCAGCCTCTACAGCGGCTTGCGCCAGGCCCAGCGGAATCACCGCGCGATCGGTGCTCTGCAGGGCGATGCCGTGGGCGCTCAGCGCCCCCGTCAGAGTGGCAAAGCCTTGGGAGCCGGAGAGATCCGCCGCATCGCCGGCGTCGCTACCGGCCGCTGGCGAGCCGCCCCCATCACAGCCGTTGAGGAGGAGAACATGCCACATGACAAGGAGGAGCGCAGATAGCCATCTGAACAGCCTGGGCCTCAACTCACCCAGATTCCGAATTTGCCGTGCCTCAACCCAGTCTTTGACGTTGCGGGCCATGGACCGCCTCTTGGATGTCCATTGCTCATACCATGCCCACAATTTCGGAGTCAACCCGATGCGCCGACCGCAGACTTCTTAGGCCTTGCCAACGGCCATGGACGCAGCCACACTCTAGCTGCAGTCCATAGCGGCGCTCGGCTGCGCCGGCAGCGGCACCGCTGGCCGTGGACGCTCAGACTCCAGCCCGGCGACGACGAGGGAGGTCAACGATGCAACGAGCGCCAACAGCGGTTCTGCACCTCGCTGCCCGGGCAGCCCTGGCAGCCCTGACGGCCCTCGTCGCCTGCACAAACCCCGACGCAGCCGAACTGGGCCCCCAAGCGGCCTCGCGCTCGCCCTGCCCTTGTGCCGCCGGGTTTGTCTGCGACCCAGCCACGAACCAGTGCGTGCCCCAAGCCACGGCCGATGCCGGTCCGGGCGACGGCGGGCCCGGCATTCCCGACGGTGCCCCCCTGGGCGATGCCGACGCAGACCACAGCTCTGGTTCAGAGCTGGGCCCCGGTACAGACCTGGGCCCAGGGCACGATCAAGCCCCTGAGGCAAGCAGCGACGGCGATTCCGCTGACCCAGCGGAACCCAGCGATCCCGACGCCGGCAGCGCGGACGAGACCTCGCCCGACGGCGACGGCGCGGCGGCCGACGGCTGCACACCGCAGATCGAGCAGTGCAATGGCAAAGACGATGACTGCGATGGCGCCGTGGACGGGGATATCTCAGCCGGCGCCCCAGCTTGCCTAGAGCTCGGGGTGTGTGCGGCGGCCAAGCCAACCGCGGTCTGCGTCCAGGGCGCGTGGGCCTGCGACTACAGCGGCGTCGCTCTGTTTGAGGCATCGACCGAACTGAGCTGCGACGGCCAGGACAATGACTGCGACGGCCAAACCGACGAGGATTTTGCCCTGGCAACCGGCGCGCCGATGGCCGCCGCCTGTGGACTCGGCGCCTGCGCCGGGGGCAAGGTGGTCTGCGCCGCGAGCGGCAAAGGGGCGGTCTGCGACGGCGCCGCCAAGGCGGGACCCGAGGCCTGCAATGGCCTCGACGACGACTGCGACGGCCAGAGCGACGAAGCGGCCGATCTGTTGGCACCGGCGACGGCCTGCAAGGCTACCGGCGTGTGCGCCTCAGGCGCCGCCAGTCCGAGCTGCACGAGCGGCAATTGGACCTGCGACTACCAGAAGGTCGCAGGGTTCGAAGGTGCCCAGGAGCAGTCCTGCGATGGTCAAGACAACGACTGCGACGGCCAGACCGACGAGGGCTGCGACGACGACGGCGACGGCTGGTGCGACGCGGCGATGAGCGCCTTGGGCAAGCCGGCGGCGTGCCCGCAGGGCGGCGGCGACTGCAGCGACGGCGGCGGTGCGGAGGCGGCGGCGATCCATCCCGGCGCGTTCGAGGCGTGCGACGGCGTCGACAACAACTGCGGCGGCGGCCTCGACGAGGGCTGCGCCGCAGAGCTGTGCAATGACTGGGACGACGACAAAGACGGCAAGACCGACGAAGGCTGCGATGACGACGGCGACGGCTACTGCGACGCAAAGATGGCGGTGTATGGCTGGCCGAAAGTCTGCGTGGCGACCGTAGGCACGGGGGCTGTCGCCGCTGGCGACGACTGCAACGACGACCCGGGCCTGGGCGGCGCGGCAGTCCACCCCGGAAAGGCCGAATCGTGCGCTGTGGCTGGGATCGACGACGACTGCGACGGCGCCACCGACGGCGCGGGCGCGGTCGGCTGCATCGGTTACTACGCCGATGCCGACCAGGACGGCTACGGCAACGGCAAGGCCCAGTGCCTGTGCAAATCCGGCGACATCGCCGGCCACACCGCGACCCAAACGGGCGACTGCAACGACAGCCCGGGGGTCGGCACAGCGATCCACCCCGGCGCGGCCGAGGACTGCGCGACCCCGGCCGACGACGACTGCTCTGGCAGCGCCAACGACGTCGGCGCCAAGGGCTGCAGCAGCTACTACCTCGACGTTGATCAGGACGGCTGGGGCGCGGCGGAGGCGAAGTGCCTGTGCTCGGCCGACGGCGCCGGCAAATACACCGCCACCAAGGCGGGCGACTGCAAGGACGATCCTGCCGCGGGCGGGGCCAGCGCCAACCCCGGCCTGCCCGAGATCTGCGGCAACGGCGTCGACGACAACTGCAGCGCCGGCACCGACGAGGGCTGCCCCAACGCCAACGGCTGCCCGCCCACGGGCAGCGGCGCCCCCTGCGGCAACGGCAAGGGCACCTGCGCAGCCGGCCTGTGCCAGCACACCGATGCCCGCGGCCACAAGTGGACCCTGGTGCCGGCAGGGCCGTTCTGGATGGGCTGCAATCCTGCGGTCGATACGGCCTGCGCCAAGGAGCCCGACGAGCATCCGCAGCACTTGGTCGAGCTGTCGGCTTATTGGATCGGCGTGTATGAGGTCACGGCCGACCAGTACAAGCAGTGCGTGGAAGCAAAGCTCGGCGCGTGTCCCCTGCCGAAGACCTATAACGGCATCGACCACAGCACCTACGGCGTCGCCAACAAGGGCCACCACCCGGTGAACCACGTGACGGCGATCGGCGCAGAGACGGTGTGTAAGTGGCTCGGCGGTGACCTGCCGACCGAGGCGCAGTGGGAGAAAGCGGCGCGCGGCGGCTGCGAAGTCTACCCAGGCAAAGACTGCAAGACCAGCGCGGCGAAGTATCCGTGGGGCAACTCCGAGCCGATCCTCTGTCAGCACGCCGTCTACGCCGAGTATGCGGGCACGTGCAACATTGGGGCGTACAGCTTCTTGCTCCTCGGTATCGGCGAAGGCAGTATCCTGGGGGCCAGCCCCTACGGCGCCTACGACATGGCCGGCAACGTCGAAGAGCGGGTCAAGGACCCCTACAACCCGTCCTTCTACGCCACTCCTGCGGCGAGCGCCAAAGATCCTGTTGGTGTAGGTGGTATTCCCGGCAGCTCGGTCGTCCGCGGCGGAGGCATGTCCAGCCAGGCAGTCACCTTGCGCACCAGCAGGCGCTGGCAGAAGTCCTTCCTCTACGAGTTCTGGCCCGGCTCGACCGCAGGCGTCCGCTGCGCCAAACCCCTGCTGCCCGCCAAGGAATTTCAGTGCGACGACAAGGACGACAACGGCAACGGCCAGACTGACGAGGGCTGTGACGACGACGGCGACGACTACTGCGACGCCGTCATGGCCCTGACCGGGGCCAGTGCCGCTTGTCCTTCCGGCGGCGGCGACTGCGACGACAGCAAGGGCGCGATCCACCCGGGCGCAGCGCTGCTCTGCGATGACATCGACAACGACTGCAGCGGCGCGACGGACGCCGGCTGCGATGACGACAAGGACGGCCACTGCGACGCGAAACTCGCGGTGGTCGGCACACCCAAGGTCTGCCCGGCGACCAAGGGC
>CAXNCS010000066.1:0-11367 GCA_964201005.1 Myxococcota bacterium | reverse complement strand
GCTGCCGTCGTCGCAGGGCGTGCCGACTTTGCCGGTGTGGATGCAGCCCTTGGCTACGTCGCAGCTGTCGGTGGTGCAAGCGTTTTTGTCGTCGCATGCCGCCGCGCCGTCCACCGGCTTGCCGCCCTGGCAGACCACGCCTTTGCCCGCGACCACGCCGCAGACCTCGCCGGCGGTGCAGGGGTTGCCGTCGTCGCAGGCGGCCGTAGTGGGCGACCATGCGCAGCCCTTGCCCGGCAGGCAGCTGTCGGTGGTGCAAGCATTGCCGTCGTCACAGCTTTTGGCGATCTGCGCGCCGCAGCTCCCCACGGTGCACACGCCGTCGGACTTGCAGGGGTCGCTGGAGGCGGCGCAGACCGTGCCGTCGGCCTTGGGCGCGGTGCTGCACTTGCCGGCGGTGCAAATCGCCTGGACACACGGGTTGTTGTTCGGGGGGCAATCGGCGGCCCCGGCGCACACGGGCCCCGGAGGCCCCGCGTCAAAGGCCACGTCCGGCGCCGCGGTGTCAGGCTGCGTCGCGTCGGGCTGGGTCGTGTCGGGCTGGGTCGTATCGGGCTGCGTCGTATCGGGCAAGCCTGCGTCCGGGATGGCGGTATCCGGCTGAGTCGCGTCGGGCTGGGTCGCGTCCGGCTGGTCGATATCAGGTCCAGCAACGTCCAGGTCCGTTGAATCGACGCCTACTGCGTCCGGATCGACGGCATCGGGGTCCACTGAGCCGTCGCCGGCGGAGTCGGGCTCGGCGCCGTCTGGCGCGGGCCCAATGTCGGTCACCGTTGCCGCGTCGGGCGCCTCTACGTCTTGGCCGGCCTGCTGGTCGTCGGCGGCGTCGCCTGTGGCCAGGGAATCCCCCAGCGCCGTGCCATCCGCGCTCGCGAGCGTCGATCCGGTGACTTCGGTGTCGTCCGAGCACGCCGCAATTCCAGTCAAGGCAAGGCAGAAGGCGTATACGAGCGCACCGCGGCGACGGCTGGGCGAAAGATTCATCTAGACACTCTCCGGAGACAGAGGGATTAGCACACGCTGTATAACCTGCCGGTCACGGCCGGGTCCGTCAAGGAATTCGCTGCGAACTCTCAGACGATTGCGGCCATCAGCCGTCGGCGCGCATCAGCCGGTCGACCAGAGCCTGCAGAACAGGTTGGCAAGCGCGAGGCAGGGCCTGGGCGGCGGCTTGAAAAAATGCAGCAAGTTCGCGATCCAACAACGCTTCGGTCGCCTGAACACCGCCGTGGCGGTGCGCCCAAAGCACCCACTCGGCGACGCGATCCGCCGGCAGGGCTTGGCCATCCGCCGCCCGCCGCAGATCTGCGGCCATTTCTGCAGCCCCCGGGCGATCTTGGGGCGCGGCCAGGAGCATCGGCGCCGTCCACTTGCCCTCTTGCAGGTCCGCGCCGGCGGCTCCGCGGCCCTTGGTGCCCAGCACGTCCAGCAGGTCGTCGCGCAGCTGGAACGCCAGACCCAAGTGGCGGGCGGCCTCATGGCAAGCCTCTACCGCTGCAGGGTTTTGCCCCAGCAGCAGCGCCGCGCCCGCCAGGCAGGTGCCAAACAGCGGCCCCGTCTTGGCCAGGTGCACGGCCATCAAGTCGTCCAGGGTAGGCGCAGGCAAATCGCGCAGGCCCAGATCGGCGACCTGACCGCGGATGGTCTCGACAATGGCGTCCGCCAGCAGCAGGGCCAGGGGCGCGCGCAATTCCGCAGCGATTTGCTGGGCGGACAGCAGCTGCCCCAGCGGCGCAGTTAGCATGGCGTCGCCGGCGTTGATCGCCTGGGCCTCGCCCACGCTGGTCCACAGGGTCGGCACGCCGCGGCGGAGGCGGTCGCCGTCCTGAACGTCGTCATGGGCCAAGGTGCCGTTGTGCACCAACTCCACGGCCGCGCCCAGCGCAAGCGCCGCCTGCACATCGCCGCCCGCCGCAGACACCAGCGCGACCGGCAGGAGCCCGCGCAACCGCTTGCCGCCGCTGCTCAATTGCTGCTGCACCATCTGCGCCAGTAGCGGCCGGCCCCCCGGATCGCTGCCCTGCGGATAGGCGTAGCGCTGAGGCCGACCCAGGGCGTGGGGCGCGGCATTCCAGCCGGCCAGCAGGGCCTCCAGCTCCGCGGCGTGGCCCAGAAAATACTGATCAAAGCTCATGCTTTTACTCCCGTCCGCCGACTTCAACGGTCGCGGCGGCCAAATCTGCGGGCAGCACCGCGACGACTGCGCCGTGGCCGGCTTGCCAAGCATGGGCCGCGGCTGCGACGGCCGCCGACCGCCCGACCGCGAGCACGCAATCGCCGCCGCCGGCCCCAGAAGTCCTGGAGGCAACGCCGTATTTTGCACAGTGTTCTTTGGCCTTCCACACGGCGGGGGTCAACAGACCGGGGGAGGCCTGCGCCGCCGCTTCTGAGACCGACTCGCAGCGCGCCAAGGCCTCCAGGATCGCTTCGAGCCCGCCCAAGCGCCACGCGGTCAGCAGCCCCTCGGCGGCGTCGTGAATTTGAGGCAGAAATTCAGCCAGTTGTTCGCGGCGAGCCAGAGCGTCGGCCGTGGGCGCTGCCTGACCCGTGAACAGGGCCGCCACGGCCAATTCCTTAGGCCACTGCAGCGATTCCGCTCGGTCTGGGCTGCGCCGGTAGCTGATGACGCCGCCGTGGGCGATCGCGGTCACGTCATAGCCGCTGCCGCCCCCTTGAGCGCCGGCGTGGGCGTCGCGGGCCGCTTGGGCGATCTCCGCATGGCTGCGGTGCTGACCGTGGGCCGCCAGCAGGCCGCGCAGCATCGCCACGGTGACCGCCGCGCTGGTGCCCAAGCCGACTTTTTGCCCGCCGATCTGCCCGGCGACGCGCAGCTCAATGGCGACGTCAGAAGACAATTGCCATTGCTTTAGCGCGACTTGGGCGGCGTGCCAGGCCATTTGCGCAAGGCCAGTGGCCTCGGTGGTAATTTCAAACCAGCGGTCAAAGGCGTGCAGCCGCGGCACCGCCACCGTACCGGGCACTACGCGCACGAGCTGACCCGTGGCAAAGGCCAGGGCCACGCCGCCGGGCTGGAGCACCGCATATTCGCCCGCGAGCATCAGCTTGCCGGGCACAGCAAAGTCTTGAAACCTCAAGCTTCTTCCTCGCGCGACTCGACCGGGCGAGCGCCGGGGCCAATGTGCGTTTGCAGCACTTCTTCGACCCCTTCGATCTGCGCCAACGCCTCGGCGACGATCCGCGCGTCCTGCGGTTCCACCAGCACCACCACAGAAGCGCCGGCGTCGATGGTAAAGCAGCACTCGCAGCCGTCCGCCCGCAGCTGCTGCACCGCCTCAATCACGGCTAACGTCGCGGGCTGCCAGTAGATCAGCGGCGGGCGATTGGCGATCATCGAGGCGTGCATGGCCAGGGCGTTGCCCTCCACCACTTCTGCCAAGCGCCGCATAGACTTGAGAGACAGCGCCTCTTTGCAGCTCTCCACGTCGCGCTGGCACTGCTCGATCCACGCCGCCTGATAGGGCGAGCCGCCGCCGCCTTGCAGGCGCATCCCCTCGGTCGAGCTGATCTTTTTGCGCCCGCCGATGCGCGCCACCAGCACTTTGAGCGGCCAGTAGTCGGGGGCGTAGAGCTGTTCCGCAAAGGAATCCGCACCGTCTGCGCGGTGGCCGGCGTGCCAAATTGCAAAGCCGCCTGGCACCGATCGAGACGCCGATCCCGAGCCAGAGCGCGCCAGCCGCGAAAGCAGCGGGCCGTCCAACGCCAAACCGTAGGCCTGCGCCGCAGCCATCGCCAGGGCGGCAAAGGCAGAGGCAGAAGAGGCCAGGCCGCGCGCCGCCGGCACGGTGTTGACCGAGCGCAACCCCGCATACACGCTGGATCCACTCAGCTCGCGAATCTGGTCGAGCACGCGCCGCACCTTGACCATGCCGGCCGGGTCGAGCTCCTGATCGTCCACAACCATCACATCTTCCGGCAGATCCGGCTGAGGCTGAACCACCGTGTAGGAGCCCAGATCGGCCAGGGCCACGGAGATCGACGAGGCCAGCGGCAAGTTGATCTTGGCGTCGCGCTTGCCCCAATACTTGGTCAGGGCGATGTTGGACGGGGCAAAAGCCGCAGCGCGGCGCAGGCTGGGTTCAGAGGGCGACATGATTTTCCTCATGGTTCATCGGGGCTAAGGAAAGGGGCACGGTCCAATGGTCGCTGGCGTCGGTGCAGGCAGCCGCGACCTGTGCGGCCACCGCCTGGTCTGGGCACAGGGCCAGAATCACGCCGCCGAGCCCCGCGCCGGTCTGCTTGGCCGCTAGCGCACCGTGGGCCAGCGCTTGGGCGATGCAGCGCTCCATCGGCGCATTGATCACGCCCAGCGGTTCCAGGACCGCAGCGGCGGAGCGCAGGGCGGAGGCGAGCTTGGCAAAATCCCCAGTCTCCAAGCCATCGGCCGCTTGGTCCGCCGCGGCGCTGGTGGCATCTGCCAGGGCCTGGCGCTGGGCGGGGTCCATGGCGGCGCGGCGGGCGCTGGCGATGGCAATGGCCTCGCGGGTCGGCTGACCCTGGCCCAAGTCCATCAAAAGCCAGCAGAATTTCCTTAGGTTCGCGTGTACGGGGCCCAGGCGCCGCTCGACCCGGCCGCTGCAAAAGAGCACGCCGCCGCTGCCCGGCCCGTCTGCAGTGCGGTTTGAGCCCGTGGCCGCCGCTGCGGGATCCAAGCCTGAGGAGCGCCCGTGGATCAGGTCCTCCAAATCCTTTGCGCGCAAGCCGACTTCTTCCACCCCTGCCGCGGGCCGACCCACCGCTGCGTCCGCCGCCCGCACCAGCGCCACCGCCAGCGCCGCAGACGAGCCGAGCCCGCGCCGCAGCGGCACTTGCGAGTCGACGCGCACCTGCGCACCCGTAGCGACGCCGACTTGCGCCAGCGCCAGGGTGGCCATCGCCGCCGCCCCCAGCAAAGCCTGCTCCGGCGCTGGGGAATCGACCTGTACGCCGGCGACAGTTGGATCCAGGGTGAGCTCGACGTCGACGGCCAGACTGGGCAGGCCGATCGCCAAAGCCCGCGCGCCGTCCAGCACCCAGTGCTCGCCGACCAAAATCAGCTTGGCGTTGCCGCGCCCAGCGCCCATCGGCTAATCCTCTTGCTGCATCGGGGTGTGGGCCAGCTGGTGCAGGTCCGGCGCCCCGGCCAGAAACATCGCGATGCGCAAAGTCTCGATGACGCCTTCAATTTCCGTGACCACCGCATCCACCCCGCGGTGGGCGGCGCGCAGGAACGGCCAGGCCATCGCGCAGGCATCGGCGCCCAGGGCGAGGCACTTGGCCACCTCAAGCCCGTCGCGCAAGCCACCAGAAGCAATCACGATCCGCCCCGGCAGCAGCCGGCGAGCCAGCACGACGCTCTGGGCCGTCGGTGTCCCCATGCCGGCCAGCACTTCGCCGGCGATCGACTGCGGCGTGCGCTCGCCGTGGCGCAGGCTCTCAATCCGCGACCAGGAAGTCCCGCCCACACCGGCAGTTTCTACGCCGGCGATGCCCAGGGCGCGCAAGTGCTCCAGGGTGTGGCCAGACAGCCCCATGCCCACTTCTTTAACGATCACCGGCACGCTGGCCGAGGCCGCCACTTCGCCCAAGGCGTCGAGCACGCCGCGCCAGTCGCGATCGCCCTCGGGCTGAATCGCTTCTTGCAGCGGATTGAGGTGGACCATCGCGCCATCGGCGCCCACGGCGTGCACCAGCCGGTCCAAGTCAGCGCCAGATAGGTGATCGCGCAACTGAATCGCGCCAATATTGCCCAGCAGCAGGGTGGTGGGCGCCACGTCGCGCATGGCAAAACTGTCGACCTGCAGCTTTTCATAGCCCAGCATCGGCCGCTGGCTGCCCAGGCAGAAGCCCACGCCGCAGCGCTCGGCCGCCTCAGCCAAAATCCGATTGACTTGGCCCGCTTCAACCGTACCGCCGGTCATCGCCCCCACCAGCAGTGGCGCGCGCAGGCGTTTGCCCAGCAAGACCCGCGAGGTGTCGATCTGATCGAGGTCCAGCTCTGGCAGGCTCAGCGCCTCAAACTGCCAGCGATCCAGGCCATTGCCGCGGCCGGGCCGTTGAACCCGCTGATCTTCTAAGGCTATCCGCAGGTGATCGGCCTTGCGGTCGGCCATCGACTCGGCGCTCTCCATCGGCGACTCCGCCCGGGTCTGGCCCGGCGCTTGCTGGTCTGGCTGGGTCTGGTCAAGCCGGTGCAGGCCCGGCGGGGCAGGCAGGATCGCTTAGGCCGGCTGCCCTTGCAAGCCGCGCTGTGCAAACGCCCCAGCGGGCCGGAGCATTGGCTGCGGCTCGCTGAGGCGTTGGATGCGCGGTGGGGTCTCCAAGAGGCGGCCCCGGCGGCGGTTGGGCTGCTACAAGTTGGGGAAGGCCGTGGGATCGGCCATTAGCTTGTACAGATCCTTGTGGTCCTTGGTGGCCGTGACAAGGCCCGGCGCCATCACCGTGCTCTGACCAAATTTGGTCTTGAACCAGGACTCGTGCGGCTTGGCGCGAACAAATTGGCCCAAGCTCATGCTCTCGATCGCCACGGTCTTGCCGTCGACGCCGTGGCACGATTCGCACTTGGCCTTGTAGATCACCTTGCCGGCCACCGCGTCGCCATCTTTGCCGATATTGGTGTACGTCAGCTTGGGCTTGATCAACGTGTTGACACCATTAACCATTTCATAGTGCATGGGCGCGCCAGAAACCTGCAGGTCGTAGAGGTCGTTTGGAGCAATCCACTCTTCTTTCATGAACTTAACCATGTTCCAAATCTGCGCCTCGGTGAGCGACCCACTGTAGTCGGGGTGCCGGCTATCGCCCGCAGCGTTCATCGGCCGACCCCAAGGCGCGGCAACCATGTCGTGAAGATCCTGGTAGGACATGGTCTTGGCAGAAACGCGCAGGTTGACGTCGGACACGTCTGGCCTTGTGGCCGTGCCCGTGCTGAGCCCCGTGCGGTCGGCGTAAGACCCGGCGTTGCCCAGGCCGTCCCAGCCGTGGCAGGTCTTGCAGCGGACGAACTCCGAACCGTTGGTCACGCCGTAGTCAGTCAGTTTCCCCTTGCCGGCACCGGTGGCGGTGAACCACTCTGAAAAGGCCGCACCGCCTTTGATGCCATCGGCCGCCAGATAAGCGGCAGGCGGGGCATCGACGAGGTCTTTGCCCGCCGCGCCGGGCTGGCCAGCGGGACCTTGGGTGCCTGTCGCGCCGTCGGCGAGGGTCACTGCAGTACCGTCGCCGCAGGTGATTGTCTTGGTCTTGTCCCCGTTATCCTTGACTACACAGGAGGTTCCGTCCTTTCCGCTGCTGCCCGCAGCGCCGGCCGAACCCGCGGCGCCGTCTTTGCCATCGCTGACTGTGGCCTTGGACTCGCCGCAGGTGATGGTCTTGGTGCCATCGCCGTTGTCCTTGATCGCGCATGAGGCGCCCGCGGCCCCGACCTTGCCTGCGAGTTTGACAGTGGTGCCGCCGCAGTTGACGGTGATCGAGCCATCCGCGTTGTCCACGGCGGTGCAAGCCGCGCCAGCGTCGCCCTTGGGTCCGGCGGCGCCTTCGCAGCCTGCGACCAAAAGGACAGCGCTCATCATCGCTAAGGCGGTCGTAGCCCGCCGCAAATACACACAGTTCACGTAAACCTCCGGGACATGGAAACCGTACCGACGCCGCACCATCGACTTCAGCTGAAATGCATATTTCAACCGTACCATAGACTTACATGACATGTGCGTGCGACAGGAGTGCAGAAGCTGGGCATGGACCCGCATCTGCAACTGTGAAGATGTATAAAGGTCTACTGACCTGGGGTCAAACCTCCGCGAAGGTTTCCTGACGCAACTGTGACATCGACCGGAGCAAAACCAAGGCCGCACCGTTTGGACTGCACTTCCCGGCCAGCAGACAGCCCTTCGGCTTGCGCCAAACCCGATGCGCCGTCACCATCCGCCCATGCGCACGCCTCACCCTGCCCAGCCCTCGCACCCTGCCCGTCACCACCTGCGGCCGAGCGTTGCCGCGGCGGTTTTGACAATTCTCCTTGCTCTGTCTGCGGTTCTGGCAGGGTCCCCAGGAGCTCACCCGATCGACGAGGTCCAGTCTCAGGCGCTGATCCACCTGGACTCCGCTGACGCGGCGACCTTTGAGGCCACGGTGTTCTTGGCCAAGGGTCATGTCCAGCAGTATCAAGAGCTTCTGAGTCAGCTGGGCTTGCCGCCGGAGCAGGATCGCGACGCGTTGGCGATGAGCGTGGCCCACGCCTTTGGCTTTGGCGACTGCACCACCCGCTTGGGGGCCCCGGGTCAGCGCCACTTGGAGAAGGCGGGCGGCGAGTGGATCGGCCTGCGCTACGTGGTGCAATGCCCTGGCCCCCAAAGCGATTTGACTTTCCAGCGCCTGCAGTACCGCCGCGAGCGCACCCGCACGACCTTGCTGTGGACCATCGCCGTCGCCGGCCGCGAGGAGATTCAGGCCCTGGTGCCGCCCCACATCGAGTCGATGACCCTTTCGCTCAGCGACGGCAACGTGGTCCGCGCCGATCGCGGCATCAAACAGCGCCCAGCGCGCGACAGCGTGGCCGGCTCGAGCCCCACGGATCGGAGCCCGCTCGCCGATTTCCCCAGCGCTGGTGCGGAATACCGCTCGATGCCGCCGGGGCCGGTCCTGAGCGCGTGGTTTCAAGAAGGCGCGCTGCACCTCATCGGGGGGCCCGATCACCTGTTGTTCTTGCTGACCCTGGTGATCGCCGGGCGCGGCTTGCGCGGGCTGACCATCGGCGTCAGCAGCTTCTCTCTGGGGCACATGGCGGCGATGGGCACGGCGCTAGCGATGCACTGGAATGCCCCGGAATGGCTGGATATTCTCATCGGCCTGACCATCGCCGCATCCGCCTGGCAAGGGCGCCATCGCGAAGGACTGCCCCATCTGCGGGTCGCGGGCACCAGCGCGGTGTTTGGCCTGATCCACGGCCTGGGTTTTGGCGCGGGGCTGCAAGCGCTGGTCGGCGGCGTGGATCAGGTGTGGTGGCCGCTGCTGGCGTTTGGCCTGGGTCTGGACGCGGTGCAGATGGCCTGGGTGGGGCTGGCCGCGCTGATCTGGGGGTTTCTTCTGGGCCGCAGCGAGCGCTCTCGCATCAGCTCCGCAAAGCTGCAGACGCTGGCGGCTCACGGGCTGATGGCCGCGGGCCTCGCCACGGCGATCTACGCAACCGTGGGCTGGCTGAGCGGCAACAGCCCGTACTGAAAGAGCTACTCTAGAAGCACCCTTCCTTCTGCCCGCAGGAAATCAAGGCCAGCGCCTCGGGATTGGCGCTCAAGCCGCCGGGGAAGCAGCCCTGCAGGCACTGCCAGTTGGTGCCGCAGCCCAGCGAGCACTGCATGGCCTGCGAGCAGCCGGGCTTGGCGGAGCACACTTTGAACGCGTCGCCGCACTCTTTGCCCAGGCAGGTGAGCGGGTCCTGCTTGCAGTCTTTGGCGCAGTAAAACGACTCGCCCAGGTCGCACTTGGCGTCGCCGCAGACCCAGGTGCCGCCGCTGCTCTTGCAGTCCTGCGCGCAGTTGTTGGCGTTTTCTGGACTCTGGCACTTGCCGTCGCCGCACACCGGCGCAGTGCAGTCCTTCTGGCAATAGAACTGCTCGCCGATGTCGCACTTGCCGTCGCCGCACACCCAGGAGCCGCCGCTGCTTTTGCAGTCGCTGGAGCAATTCTGCGTCGATTCACCGCTTTCGCAGACGCCGTTGCCGCACTTGGGGCCCGCGGGGACATCCGGTGGAGGCGCAACGTCCGGTGGGGGCGCTGCATCCGGCGGAGGTACAACATCTGGTGGCGGCACAACGTCAGCTACCGGGGCAACGTCCGCAACCGGGGCAACATCCGCAACAGGTCCTGCGTCCGCTACAGGCGCAGCGTCGGGAGCAGGAGCAGTGTCGGGGGCTGGTGCAGCGTCCGGGACCAGGCCGCCGTCGGGCGCTACCGCAGCATCCTCAAGCGTTACAGCATCTTCCCCTGGCACAACCTCGCCAGTTGAACCGCCATCGGCCAAACCATCGCTCTCCGCATCGCCGGGGTTAAGCGCGGCCCCGTCCGATTCAACGGCGTCGGCCCCTGGGGATCCGGCGTCCAATGCGCCAACTGCGTCCCCGGCCCTTGCCCCGCCAAGGTCGTCGACCGAGCCCCCGTCGCTGGATCCGCCGCCCGCCAAAGAGAGCGACGCGGTCGGCGTTTCATCGGCACAGCCGGCGGCCAGGCTAAGCGCGGCGAACAGCCCTACGACCCCAGCCCGGACCACAACCATGTAAACATTGGCGATCTTCTTGCGCCTCACCAGCCACCTCCTGCAGAACCTTGGCCGTGGCGTCCGTGCAGCCGGCGGCGCTCGCCCTTTTCCCTGCCGCAGTGTGGCAGATGCGCACAAGCCGATCCAAGCAACCGCAGTGCCCAAGGCCCGTTCGCCCGGCGGATAGAGCCGCGGTCGGTCACAGCTTCTTCACAGCGGTGCGAGCGGCGCATGACCTGGGGCGATGATCCAGCGGCCTTGGCGGTCCAGCCAGCCGTTGTCTTCGCCCAGCCACACCTCGATCACCCCGGCGCGCATCGAGCCAGCCCGATCCACATCCAGGCGCAGGACCGCGCGCCCCACGCGATCGACAAAGGTGATCATGCCGTTGCGCCGCACCTGGGCCACGCCTTCAGAAAAATCGTCGGCTTGCTCAAACTGCGGGGCGATGGCGACGCGACCGGTGGTGTCCACATAGCCCCAGCCCGCTTCGCTCTGCACCGCCGCCAGACCTTCGCAAAATGGCCGGGCGTCGCGCCAAAGCGCCGGCAGCGCCAGCCGACCCGTGCGGTCGATAAAGCCCCAGCGCAGCCCCGTTCGCACTGGCGCCAGGCCATCGGCAAAATCCCAGGCGTCGCTCCACTGGCCGCTCAGCCGCTGGCCGGCGCGGTCAATAAAGCTCATCTCATCGCCAATTTGCACCCGCGCCATCCCTTGCGAGAAGCTCCAGGCGTCCCAATAGCTCGGGGCGATCTGCCATTGGCCGCGCAGATCGAGCCAGCCCCAGCGCCCGCCCTCACCGGCTACAGCCAGCCCTTCGCGCGGCGGCCGCAGCCAGCCCTTGTGCCAGGCAAACTGCTGATTTCCCTGATGATCGATCAGAGTCGATGCGCCGTCGCGGCTGACCACGGCCAGCCCTTCGCTGTGCGGCAGCGCGTCGTCAAACTGCGCCGCCACCGCCCACTGGCCCTGGGCATCGACAAAGCCCCACGCGTCGCCTTGGCGCACCGCCGCCAGCCCTTCGACAAAGGCGAGCCCCTGGGCAAAATCGCCCTCCCAGGCGCGCCGACCCTGCAAATCGCAATACAGGGTGCGGTTTTCGCGGCGCAAAGGCAGCA
>CAXNCS010000065.1:0-11451 GCA_964201005.1 Myxococcota bacterium | reverse complement strand
GGAGCCGCTAGATGCGCTCGACGACGATGGCCACGGCTTCGCCACCGCCGATGCAGAGCGACGCCACGCCGTAGCGCTTGCCGGTGCGCGCGAGATTGTGCAGCAAGGTCACGAGGATGCGCGTGCCCGATCCGCCGATGGGGTGGCCCAAGGCGACCGCGCCGCCGTGGATGTTGACCTTGGCCGGGTCGACGCCCAGGCCCTGGTTGCAGGCGAGCGAGACCACGGAGAACGCCTCGTTGATCTCAAACAGGTCGATGTCGTCGATGCTTAACCCGGCCTTAGCCAAGGCTTTTTGCACGGCGAACACCGGCGCAGTGGTAAACCACTCGGGGGCCTGGGCGTGGCTGGCATAGGCGACGATGCGCGCCAGCGGCTTGAGGCCCAGCTCGCGGGCTTTGTCGGCCGAGGCGAGCACGACCGCAGCGGCGCCGTCATTGATCGAGCTGGCGTTGGCGGCGGTGACCGTGCCAGCCTTGTCAAACGCCGGGCGCAAGCTGGCGAATTTGGCGGGGTTGCCGCGGCCTGGCTCTTCATCGCTGTCGACAATCGTCTGTTCGCCCTTCTTGCCGGCGATGGTCACCGGGGCGATCTCGTCTTTGAACACCCCCGCGGCCACAGCGGCCTGGGCGCGGCGGTAGGACTCGGCGGCAAAGGCGTCTTGGTCTTCGCGCGAAATTCCCTTGTCTTTGGCGCAGATTTCGGCGGCGTTGCCCATGTGGAAGTCGTTGTAGACATCCCACAGGCCGTCCTTGACCATGGCGTCGGTCACCTGGCCGTGGCCCAGGCGGTAACCGTCGCGGGCTTTGTCAAGGTAATACGGCGCTTGGCTCATGTTCTCCATGCCGCCCGCCACCGCAATCTCGGCATCGCCCGCGCGAATCTGGCTGGCCGCCAGCATCACGGTCTTGATGCCGGAACCGCAGACCTTGTTGACCGTGGTGCACGGCGTGGACTGCGGCAAACCGGCGAACAGAGCCGCCTGGCGCGCCGGGGCTTGGCCCAGGTTGGCCGGCAGCACGCAGCCCATGTACACGTCGTCAATGGCGTCTTTGGGCACGCCCGCCCTCTCTACCGCCGCGGCAATCGCCACCGCCCCCAGCTTGGGGGTGGAGACGGCAGCCAGCGAACCGCCAAAAGAACCGATCGGGGTGCGGGCAGCGCCGACAATCCAGACGTCTTTCATGGAAACCTCACTGATACGACCGCGGGGTAGAGGGGTGGGATGGGGCCGGTCTCTTCGACCTTAGCCAACGAATTCAAAGGCCTCAGAGAAGAAGTACTTCAGCTCGCGCTCGGCCGACGCCGGGCTGTCCGAGCCGTGGGCGGTGTTGCGGCCCTTGCTCTCCGCGTACAGCTTGCGGATCGTGCCGTCGGCGGCCTGGGCCGGGTCGGTCGCGCCCATCAGCTCGCGGTTCTTGAGGATGGCGTTCTCGCCTTCCAGGCACATGAGCAGCACCGGGCCGGACGTCATGAATTCAACCAGTTCGCCAAAGAAGCCGCGGCCGGCGTGCTCGGCGTAGAAGCCTTCTGCCTGGATCTTGGTCAGGCGGACCAGCTTGGCGGCCTTGATGGTCAGGCCGTTGGTCTCAAACACGCTGATCACGTGGCCGATGTGGCCGTTGGCGACGCCGTCGGGCTTGACGATAGAGAGGGTGCGCTCGATAGCCATAGGGAACTCCGCAAAGGTAAAAAGGCCATGCTAGGCCAGGGAAATGCGCAGGTCCCCACGCCGCTGGGTCGCAACGGGTGGGGACCGCAGAGCAAGCTCAGTCTGACCTACGGGGTCCAGACCTTGAGCAGGGTGCTGGCCAGATCGGCCGGGGTGGGCGCGACCTGGATGCCGGCGGCCTCAAAGGCGGCGATCTTGGACTGACCGGTGCCGGTGCCGCCCGAGATAATCGCCCCCGCGTGGCCCATGCGACGGCCCGGAGGCGCAGTCAGACCAGCGACAAAGCCGATGATAGGCTTGGTGAAGTTGGCCTTGACCCACTCCGCCGCGGCCTCTTCCGCCGAGCCGCCGATCTCGCCGATCATGATGACCGCGTGGGTCTCCGGATCGGCTTGGAACAGCTCGAGGGCGTCGATAAAGTCGGTGCCCTTGACCGGGTCGCCGCCGATGCCGATGCAGGTCGACTGGCCGATGCCCAGGGCCGACAGCTGGCCGACCGCCTCATAAGTCAGCGTACCTGAACGCGAAACCACGCCAACGTGACCGGCCTTGTGGATGTGGCCGGGCATGATGCCGATCTTGCACTGGTCGGGGGTGATGACGCCGGGGCAGTTGGGGCCGACCAAGCGGATGTCCTTGCCCTCAGCCTTGAGGCCCTGCAAGTACGTCTGCGCCTTGACCATGTCGAGCACCGGAATGCCTTCCGTAATGCAGACGATGAGCGGAATGCCGGCGTCCGCCGCTTCCATGATGGCGTCCGCGGCAAACGGCGGCGGCACAAAGATCATCGTGGCGTTGGCCCCGGTCGCGGCGACGGCTTCGGCGGCGGTGTCGAAAATCGGCACGCTGTCGTCGAATTTGCTGCCGCCCTTGCCCGGGGTGACGCCGGCGACCACGTTGGTGCCGTAGGCGATGCACTGGCGCGTGTGAAATCCGCCGGCCGAGCCGGTGATGCCCTGGACCAGGAGGCGTGTGTGCTTACCAACAAGAACTGCCATGGGGTTGCCTCCTTAGTTAAGGGCGCCGCTGGCCGCGAATTTCTCCGCCGCTGCCGCTGCTTTTTGCGCGCCGTCCTTCATGTCGAGCGCGGCGATGATCGGCAGACCCGACTCGGCCAGCATCTTGCGACCCAGCTCGACATTGGTGCCCTCTAGCCGCACCACCAGCGGGCGATCGAGCCCGACCTGCTTGGCCGCGGTGATCACGCCCTCGGCGATGGTGTCGCACTTCATGATGCCGCCAAAGATATTGACGAAGATCGCCTGCACCCGCCGGTCGCTGAGGATGATCTTGAACGCCGCGGTGACCTTGTCAGCCGTCGCGCCGCCGCCTACGTCCAGGAAGTTGGCCGGCTCAGCGCCAAAGTGCTTGAGGATGTCCATGGTGGCCATCGCCAGGCCCGCGCCGTTGACCAAGCAGCCCACGGTGCCATCGAGGTGCACGTACGACAGATCGTACTTGCCGGCTTCCACCTCGGCCGGATCCTCTTCGTCGAGATCGCGATACGCGAGGATGTCGGCGTGGCGGAACAGGCCGTTGTCGTCAAAAGTGACCTTGCCGTCCAGGGCTACGACCTCATCGGTGCCGGTGACGACGAGCGGATTGATCTCCACCAGGGAGCAATCCTTCTCGACGTACAGGCGGTACAACGAGTTGAGCAGCTTGGCAAAATGCCCCACGCTCTTGGCCGACATGCCGAGCTTGAAGCCCAGCTTGCGCGCCTGAAAGCCCTGCAGGCCGACCTTGGGGTCGATCCAGGCTTTGTAGATGAGCTCTGGGGTATTGTGCGCGACATCCTCAATGTTCATGCCGCCTTCAGTGGACGCCATGATGACGATGCGGCCCGTGTCGCGGTCCAGCAGCATGCCCAGGTACAGCTCGCGGCGAATGTCGATGCCGCCTTCAATGTACAAGCGCCGCACCAGCTGGCCCTCGGGACCGGTCTGGTGGGTCTTGAGCGTCATGCCGAGGATTTGCTCAGCCTTTTCCTTGACTTCTTCCTTGGTCTTGCAGACCTTGACGCCGCCGCCCAGACCGCGCCCACCGGCGTGAATCTGCGCTTTGACGACGCGGATGGGCCCCGCCAGCTTGTCAGCGGCGGCGACGGCTTCTTCAACGGTGAAGGCTGGATAGCCCTCTGGAACCGGCACGCCATAGTGACGGAACAGCTCCTTGGCCTGGTACTCGTGGATTTTCATGCGACCTCGCCTTGCACCGCAGACCTCTGCGGCGTCGTCAGAGGGGCGGCGATCTAGCACGTCGCGGCCTTTGCGGCAACCGCAGGACCGGCAGCGGGGCGGAGAGCGCGACCCTGGCAGCGGATCCTGCGGCGAATTGCCCGCTCGTGGTTGTCACGCTGCGCCGCCGCCTGTAATTTGGCGCGCGCTCCGGGAACCAAAGCCGCTGGCGCTTGAAGGTGCTGATGTTTGAACTGCGCAAGACTTTTCGCTTTGAGGCGGCCCACCGCCTGCCCAACCTGCCGCCGGAGCACAAGTGTTCGCGCTTGCACGGCCACTCTTTTAGCGTGGGCGTAGTCGTCAAGGGACCGCTGCAAGAGGGCACCGGCTGGGTCATGGACTTTGGCGACCTCTCGGCCGTGTGCAAGCCGGTGATCGAGGCGCTGGACCATCGATACCTGAACGAGATTGAGGGGCTAGAGAACCCGACCTCCGAGGTGCTGAGCGCCTGGCTGTGGCAGCGCTTGGCGCCCAAGCTCCCGCAATTGAATGCGATTCACGTTCGCGAGACTTGCACCACCGCCTGCACGTACCGCGGGCCGCAGCGCCCAGCCCCTTTGGAGGTGGCCCCTTGACTACAGAGCGCTTTGGCATTCGCCTCGACAAGCAGTACTTCAACTTTGGTTCCGCGCACTTCCTGATTTTTGCTGACGGCACCCGCGAAGAGCTGCACGGCCACAACTACCGCGCCACCCTGGAGCTGGACGCCGCCCTGGATGCCGGGCACATGGTCGCGGATTTCATTGTGGTCAAGCCGCTTTTTAAGCGCTGCTGCGATGCTTTGGATCACCGCACCCTGCTGCCCCTGGAGCATCCGCGGCTGCGCGTGCAGGTGGCCGGCGGCGTGGTCGAGGTCGAGTACCTGCGCCCAGAAGGCGGCAGCGATCGCTTTGCCATCCCCGAGCGCGACGTGCGGCTGCTGCCGATCGCCAACACGTCTTCTGAGCTGCTGGCGCGCCACCTGGCCAACGAGTTTGGCGCCCAGCTCAAGAGCGCCCTGCCCGGCCTAGACCTGCAGCGCATCCGCGTGACCGTTGAAGAATCGCCCGGGCAATCGGCTTGGGTTGAGCGGAATTACCCGTGATCCCTAGCACGCCTCTGCGCCAAGACGGGCTCGCATGGCTGGCTCTGAGCCTGGGCATGGTCGCGACGGCTTTTTCTGCGGCGCCGGCCGGTTCCTTCCTGGATTCCGGCGAAATGATCGCTGCGGCGCGGACTTTGGGCGGCATCCACCCGCCCGGCCATCCCGGCTGGCTGTCGCTGGCGGGGCTCGCAGAGCTGCTGCCGCTGGGCCCCCATGCGGCGCGGGTGGCGTGGCTGTCGGCGCTGTTTGCCGGCGTTTCGGCGCTGTTGACCGTGCGAATCGCCAGAGAATTGCTGATGGATCGCCTGTGCGGCTGGCATCAGGACGCCTGGGCGGGCTTGAGCGCCGTGGCCCTGCTGGGCTTTGGCTCGCTGTGGCAAGTCGCGGTGCGCGCCGAGGTCTATACCTTGGCCCTGGCGACCAACCTCTGGCTTTTGCTGGCTTCCTTTCGCGCTGGCCGGGCGGCGCTGGCCGGGGAGCGCGGAGAGAGCCTGCGGCAGCTGGCCACCGCGGCGCTGGCGCTGAGCTTGGGTCTCATCAACCACCACTACGTCGCGCTGTTTGCCATCCCCGCGGCGCTGGCTGCGGCCTGGCCGGCGCTGGGTCCATTGATGCGCACGCAGAAACGCGCGCTGGCCCTGATCATTCTGGGCAGCGCGTTTGTCGGAGTCGCTTATCTGGGCCTGTGGATTCGAGCGGCGGCCATCGGCGCGGACGGCGTGGCGGGCACCGAGCTGCAGTGGGGCAACCCCGCCTCCTGGCAGGGTCTGTGGGACGCCGCGACCGCCAAGCAGTTCCAAAAGTCGGTCCGCGACGTGCAGGTGCCGATCTTTGACAATGCCATGATTCTGCTGGCGATGATCGTCGACGGCGGTGCCAAGGGTCTGGCCGCGCTGGGTCTGGGCGGCCTGGGTCTGGCGGTGCTGTTGCGCGACCGCACCTCTGTAGCGCTGCCCCTGGCGCTGTTGGGCGGGCTGCTGACCAAGGCGCTGATGCAGATCGACACGCATAACCCCGACGACCACGGCTATGTGCTCATGGGCGCAGCAGCTTTGTCCTTGGGCGTGGCCCAGCTGGGCGCGGTGACGGCCGGGGCCCGGCCCGAGCGATCGCTGGCGGCGCTGGCGGTTGTGGTGTCACCTGTGATCCTCTGGTTTCAGATTGCCCACTTAAGGCAGCTCCCAGAAACGCATCTCGCCGATCTTCGCGCCCCGGACACCCTCGACGCCCTGGCCCGCCGCGCTGTGGCTCCCGGCGCCGTGGTGCTGCCCAACTACTACGGTACCCAGTACAGCGAGGCAGCGGCGCGCTTGGGCGAAGGGCGGCGGCCCGACTGGGTGGTGGCGCACCTGTCTTTCCGCAGCGGCGACACCGACGGCGGCGCGGCGTTTGCCCGGTGGTTTGCCAAGCAGCACCCGGAGTTTGCCGTGTTGGCCCAGGCCGCGCGCCACTACAAGCGCCCGCCCATCGGCAACCTGATGGTGCTGGCAGAGACGCAGCCGGTGTTTGCAGAGGCCGATCCAGCGGCGCGGATCCCCAGCCATGTCATCGGCTTTGACGGGCTGTACCAGCGCTTTTTGCAGGCCGACGAGAGGGTGCTGGACTACGACCTGGACCACACCCGCGCGCGGCAGAAGCGCCTGTGGGATCGCCTGTATACCCGCCTGACGCCTGCGGATTTGGCCGACCACCCGACCAAGATGGTGCTGCTGTGGCAACACGCGCTGCAGACGGCCCATGCCCTGCGCCGCGGCTGGCGCGATGTGGCCCGCGACGAGCTGCTGCGCGCCCGGGCCCTGGCGCCTCAGGACAAGCTGGTGGGGCGGCTGGAGGCGCGGCTGGGCCAGCTGGACGCCGCGTGGAACCGCGCAGATATCAAGGCATTCAACGGCCTTTGGCAGCGATGGCTAGACAGGGACCTGGACTACCTGCTGGGCGACGAGCCCTAAGGCAAGCGACAGCTCAAGTGCCTGATAAAACGGAGAAACGCCATGCGCTGTCTCGTCTACGCCGACCTGAACCCCGGCAAGCTGGCCGCCAAGGTGGAGAAGGTGCGCGCGGCGATAGAGCGCGGCGATTTGCGCTCCGCCGATGTCAAAAAGCTCCACCACGGCCCGTATTGCCGCGCCAAGCTGGACGATGCCTCGCGGCTGCTGCTGCAGTTTGTGCGCTGCGAGGGCGAGACGGTGTGCCTGCTGCTGGAGGTGATCGCCCACCATGCCTATGACAAGTCGCGGTTTTTGCGCGGCGCAGCGGTAGACGAGGACAAGCTCGAGCCCCTGAGCCAAGCCGAAGCCGCCGACTGCCAGCCGCTGCGCTATGTCCACCCGTCGCGCCCAGAATTCCTGATGTTGGATAAGCCGTTGTCTCTGGACGACGCCCAATGGGCTGCCCTGGAGCAACAACCGCCGCTGGTGATCGTGGGCTCGGCGGGCAGCGGCAAAACCGCATTGCTGCTGCAGGCTTTGCGCCGGGCCAGCGGGCGAGTGGCCTATGTGACCGAGTCGCGCTGGCTGGCGGAGGCGTCGCAGGGGCTCTACGTGGCCTATGACGGCTCGCCCGAGGATCAGGAGGCGGATTTCCTGAGCTATCAGCAGCTGTTAGAGACGGTGCATGTGCCTGAAGGTCGGCCGGTGACCTTTGGCGACTTTCGCGGCTTTTTTGCGCGCCACCAGTCCAAGCTGCGCTTTACCAATGCCCATGCGCTGTTTGAAGAGCTGCGCGGCGTGCTGACGGCGGAGCCCGAGGGCCCCTACAGCCGCGAGGCCTATCTGGCGCTGGGGGTCAAGCAGTCGCTGTTCGACCCGGACCAGCGCGCGGCGATTTACGAGGTGTTTGAGCGCTATCGCCCGTGGCTGCAAGAGAATTCGCTGTACGAGCCCAACCTGATCGCCCACGCCCAGCTCGCCCAGGTGCAGCCGACCTACGACCTGGTGGCGCTCGACGAGGTGCAGGACCTGACCAACGTGCAGCTGGCGCTGGTGCTGGCCTCCCTGAAAGCCAAGGGGAAATTCATCCTCGCCGGCGACGCCAACCAGATCGTCCACCCCAACTACTTTGCCTGGTCCAAGGTCAAGAGCCTGTTTTGGCGCGGCGCGGCGGAGGTGGGCGAACAGCGGGTGCGGCTGCTGACCGCGAGCTACCGCAACAGCCCGCAGGTGACGGACGCGGCCAACAACCTGCTGCGGCTCAAGAATCTGCGTTTTGGCTCGATCGACCGCGAGAGCAACCAGCTGATGCGCGCGGTGGGCGGGGCGAGCGGCACGGTGGCGAGTTTCCTGAGTTCTTCTAAGGCCATCGCCGATTTGGACCAGCGCACCTGGCAGTCGACGCGGGTGGCCGTGGTGGTGCTGCGAGACGAGCACAAGCTGGAGGCGCAAAAGCGCTTCAAAACGCCGCTGATTTTCTCGATTTACGAAGCGAAAGGCCTGGAATACGAGAGCGTCATTCTGTACCGGCTGGTGGGCAGCGAGGCAGACGTGTACCGGCAACTGGCCGCCGGTGTGGACTCCAGCGACCTGACGGGCGACGAATTGGCCTACCGGCGCTCCAAGGACAAGACCGATAAGAGTCTGGAAATCTACAAGTTCTTTGTGAACGCCCTGTACGTGGCCCTGACGCGAGCGGTGCGCGACGTGTACCTGGTGGAGGACGACCCGGCCCATCCGCTGCTGCCGCTGCTGGGGATTGCCCAAGCCCTGGACGCCCAGCAGGTGCAGGCCCGCCGCGATACCGCAGAAGAATGGCAGCGCGAGGCCCGGCGGCTGCAGGCTCAGGGAAAGCTGGACCAAGCCGAGGCGATTCGCCAAAAGGTGTTGCAGGTCAAGGCAGTGCCGTGGCCGGTGTTTGATCGCGCCCACCTGCCCGAGCTGATGGCCAAGGCGCTGGACAAGAAGACGCTGAATCTCAAGCTGCGCAGCCAAATGTACGAATTTGCCTGCCTGCACGATGAGGAAACTACCGCCATTCTTCTGTACGTCGCCGGTCAACCCGCGCCGCGCGGCGAGTTTGCCAATGTGCGCCAAGAGCCGGCCAAGCTGGCGGTCCAGCGAGCCCTGGGCAAGGGTGCGCCAGCGCTGCTCAAGGACACAGAGGTCTACGGCGTCAACCACCGCACCCAGTACGGCCTGACCCCGCTGATGCTCGCGGCCTATACCGGCAACCTGAAGCTGGTTGAGGCGCTGCTTCACCGCGGGGCCGACAAAATGCAGCGCGACCACCTGGGGCGCATGGCGATGCACTGGGCGCTGCGCGGCTTTCGCGACGGGCAACTGCAGCCCAAAGACCACCTGGGGGCGATTTACGACCTGACTGCGCCGGCGTCGTTTGACGTGCAGGTCGACGGCCGCTTGCTGCAGATCAACCGCGAGATGGGCGAGTACTTTCTGTTTCAGCAAATCGTGGCGCGGCTGAGCGAGCTCTATGCCCGTGGGGATTTTGAACCCCGCGCCGTCAGCGCAGCTTTCTTGGATGACGAGGTGTTTCAATCGCTGCCCGAGGTGGTGGTCAGCAGCAAGCGCAAGAAGCGAAGCTACGTCAACCATTTGTTTGCCCGGGCGGTAGTCGGAAGCAGCTATTCTCCGGCGCGGGCTCTGTGGGTGCGCGAGCGCTTTGGCCACTACGTACTCAACCCTGACCTGCACCTGCGGGTGGCGGATGAACGCGGCGACCAGACTTGGCAGCCGCTGAGCGAGATCATCGACGTCGCCTGGCTGACACAAGCCAAGACTGCGGTTGACAATTGGCGGCTCCAGCTCTGGAAAGCGCGGTACATGAAGCCGGCCCTGCCGCCGTGGACCCCAAAACAGGCAGCGGTGGCGCGGTCCATGGCGCCGGGGTATACGCGCGATGAGTTGGCGGAGATGCGCGAGGAATTGGCTGATCTGGTCGTCGCCAAGCGAATTCCGGCGGACCGCGAAGAGCTGGCTCGCTTTGACCAGTTGATCGCCGATATTGAGCGAGGTGTCGTGGGCAAGATGGCGCTTTCGAGGCCGGAACGTTAGGCGCGTTAATGTGAGACTCTAGGCCAAAGGAACCCGATGGACGTCGCCAAACTCATCGACCAATTGACCGATCAGCTGAGCGCCATCGCCACGCCCGAGAGGGCCGAGCGCGAAAAGGCCTACCTGAAGAGCGATTTGCGCTTTCTGGGGGCCACGGTGCCGCAGATCCAGGCAGCGACCAAGGCGGCCGTCAAGCGCATGGGCAAGCTGGAGCGCGGCGATCTGCAGGAGCTGACCCGGCTGTGTTTTGCCAGCGACCTGCACGAGCACCGCAGCCTGGCCTGCGCGCTGCTGCAGAGCAACGCCAAGAAGCTCAACGCCGCCGACCTGGCGTGGTTGGCCGAGGCGATCGACGCGAGCAAGACGTGGGCCTATGTCGACGTGCTTGCGGTGCATCCTGTGGGCTCGATCGCCGCGCGACACCCGCAAGAAGCCCTGGCGGAGCTGGCCACCTGGACGGTCCACGCCAATTTCTGGCGGCGGCGCAGCGCTTTGCTGGCCTTGATGGGGGCCTGGCGGGCCAAGACGCCGTTTGCGGGCGAGCTATTTGAGCTGTGGTCGGTACCAATGCTGCGGGAAAAGGAGTTCTTTATCCGCAAGGCGATCGGCTGGGTGCTGCGCGAAGTGGCCAAGCGCGATCCAGACTATGTGCGCGGCTATTTGCAGCGCCACGGCGCAGAATTGAGCGGCCTCAGTCGCCGCGAGGCACAGAAGGGCCTGGTCTTGGCCAAGACCCAGGGGGATGCATGAGCCTGCAAGAGATTGTCCTGCCCGCGAGCGGTACTTTGGCCGCCCTGCCCATGGTCGCTGAGCTGCCGGCCGGTGCGCGCCGCGGCATTGTGGTACTGCACGAGGTTTTTGGCCGCCAGCCGGAGATCGACCGGGTGGTGCAGCGCTTTGCCGCCCAGAGCTGGGCCGCCGTGGCCCCCGATCTGTACGGCGACCGGCTCAAGCCCCTGTGCATCCGCGAAATCCTCCAGGCCATCGCCACAGGCCGCGGTCCACAGGTCGACCAGGTGCAGCGCGCCCGCGACTGGCTCACTGCCCAGACCGGCATCCCCCCTGAGCGCATGGCGGTCATCGGCTTTTGCATGGGCGCAGGTCTCGCGCTGGCGGTGGGGCCGAACTTTGCCGCGACCTCGAGCAACTACGGCGACGTGCCTTCGACGGAAGTACTGCAGGGCCTGGGCCCGACCATCGGCTGCTACGGCGGTCGCGACCGGGTGTTTGCCCGCAGCCCGGCGAAACTGCGCACTACGCTAGAGAAACTGCAGGTGCCCCACGAGGTCCACGTGTACGACGAAGTGGGCCACTCGTTCCTGACCGACGGCCACCACCCGCTGGCGAGCTTTTTGAGCAAGCCGCTGATGCAGATTGAGTACAAGCCGGCGGTGGCGGAAGCGGCGTGGGCCAAGATTCTGGCGTTTCTTGAGGGGCATGTGGGGGCTTGAGACG
>CAXNCS010000064.1:0-12177 GCA_964201005.1 Myxococcota bacterium | reverse complement strand
AGGCCGTGCTGTGTCTCTCGGCTCGCTGGACCCGGGGAGTTTGGGCGCCTCGCCTGCGGCGACCCGGCTGCGACTTTCGGCGACGCGGCGGGCGGCCAATTCCCTTTGCAGGCGGCGCCGAAAGCGGCGTCGGACGCCGTCGCTCCGCGATTCGCATCCGTGGCGCGGGGTTGGGCTTGGCGGGTGGGGTGGCGCTATTGGCACTTTTAGTGCCAATAGCGGGGTTTTGAATTTAGCGGTGGGTGTTGGGGGCGCGGCGAGCCCGGCGTGCGCCGCGACCTGGAAAGATTTAGGCGCCTAAATCTTTCCGGCCCGCCCGGACCCACCCCCAACGCGGCGACCATGCCCCCGCTAGGCAGGACCGCGCTCCCGTGGCAACCTCGGCTGCGGAGGATGCGATGGTGCGAATTCAGGTCCGTTGGCAGCGCTGGCTGGTGCGATTGGCCGCGTATGCGGCCCTGGCGTGGCTGGCGGTCTCTGGTACCGTCACCTGGCAGTTGCTCCGGCGCGCCCATGTCCAGCGACCCGAGCCCATTCCAGAAGGCTACGTCAGTGAACTCCAGCCGCTGCGCCTCTTTGCCAGCGACGGCGTGGAGCTGGGCGCGTGGTTGCGCCCGGGCCGCCCCGACCTGCCCGCGGTGGTGCTGGTCCACGGCAATGGCGCATCGCGTTCGCACCTGCTGGGCACGCAAATGCTCATGGCGGATAAGGGCTTGACGACCCTATCCGTCACCGTGCGCGCCCACGGCGATGCGGGCGGCGAGGTCAATGACATCGGCTGGGGCGCTCAGCACGACGTCTTGGCCGCCGTGGCCTGGCTGCGCGCGCGCAATCCCGCCCAGAAAGTCGTGGTTTTTGGCCAGTCGCTGGGCGCCGCGGCGGCGATTTTTGCTGCGACCCACCGCGGTTCCGGCATCGCCGGACTTTGGCTCGAGTGCCCTTACCGCGACCTCGACACCGCCGTCCGCGCGCGCCTGGCCGTCTATCTCCCGCCGCCGCTGCGTCCGCTGGCGTGGCTCGGCCTGCGCGTGTGGGCGCTGGCGCTTCTGCCTGAGTTTGCGCGGATTTCTCCGGCCGATCGCATGGCCGAGGTGCCGGCTGATCTGCCGGTGGTGGTTCTGGCGGGGGGCGAGGACGCCCTGGCTCCACCCGCTCACGCCAAGGCCGTGCTGGGCAATCACCGCGGAGAATTGCTGGTCTTTCCCACCGGCGGTCACCTGAGCCTGCGCGCCGCAGACGAGCCCAAGTGGCAGCAGGCCTGGGCAGCGTTCTTGGGCCAGGTTCACTTGGCAAATCGCCCTGGGAAAGGGTCCGCGGACTTGGGTATCGAGTTTGGCCAATAGCCTTGGCGCGATTCCGGACCGTTGCCTGCCCTTGACAAGCGTCCGCCACCGGCGTCTCCTGTGGTCCGTGGCCAGACTTTCAGCGGAGTTGCCGCCAGGAGGCCCGATGATCAGGCCCTACTTCCCCAGGTTCCCCGCGATCCTAGGCTGCCTTATCGTCGCAGCCATGCTCTGCACAGCGCCCACCATGGGCCACGCCGCCGATCCCGCCGACCCCGCCGCCGCTGCCGAGGCCCAGCGCTTGTCGCGCAAGCTGGACGAGCTGTTCCGCGCCAAGTCTTCGCGCAACCGCATGACCATGACCATCACCACGCCGCAGTTTGAGCGCCGGCTCGAGATGCAGGCCCTGTCGCGCGGGATGGAAGACACGCTGGTGGTCATCCTGTCCCCCCAAAAAGAGCGCGGCACGGCGACCCTGAAGCGCGGCAATGAAATGTGGAACTATTTGCCCAAGATCGCCAAGACCATCCGCGTGCCTCCTTCCATGATGATGGGCAGCTGGATGGGCTCAGACGTGACCAATGACGACATGGTGCGCGGCAGTTCCTGGGAAAAAGACTACAGCGTGGCCTTTGCCCGCGACCGCGAGACGCCGACCCAGCGCTGCCTGCAGTACGTGCCGCGGCCCAACGCGCCGGTGACGTGGAGCCGGATTGTCGGCTGCTTTGACCGCGCCAACGACCTGCCCAAAGTCATGGAATACTACGATGAAAAGGGCCGCAAAGCCCGAAGCATGTTCTACGCCGATGTGCGCATGCTGGGCGGGCGGATGCTGCCGGCGCAGTGGGTGATCGAGCCGCATTTGGCCGACCGCCAGGGCCACAAGACCGTGATGCAAATCAACGAGGTCGCCTGGGATGTGCCTGTGACCGATGAGGATTTCTCGCAAACGGCGCTGCGAAGGGGCCTGTAGCTCCGGGAGGCCAGGATGCTGTCTAGCCTGCGCATCGGTCTGCGCAACCTGGGTCGGCGCAAAGGCCGCACGGCGCTGACGATCGGCATGCTGCTGATGGCCACGTGGATGCAGTCGATGATGGTCAGCATCAACGAGGGCACCTACGACGACATGATCCGCATGGCCACGGGCAGTTGGACCGGGCAGGCGCAGATCCAGCACCCGGGCTACAAGCAGACGCCGGCCCTGTATGAGACCATCGCGGACCCGGCGCCGATCCTGGAGAAACTGCGCAAAACCGATGGCGTAGTGGGCGCGGCGCCGCGGATTGAGACCGGGGCGCTGCTGTCGCTGGGGCTGCGGACCAGCGGGGCGATGATTGTCGGGCTGGATCCGCCGGCAGAGAAGGGCGCGTCTACGGTCGCCGGCACGCTCAAGTCCGGCACGCTGCTGGGGCCGTCGCAAAAGCCGGGGGCGCTGCCGATGACCTTGGGGGTCGGTCTGGCCAAGCGGCTCCACGCCAAGCTGGGCGATGAAATCACCTTGCTGGGGCAGGCCGCGGATGGCTCGATGGCCGCTGAGCTTTTTGAGGTGGTGGGGCTGACCGAAACGCGCACCAGCGAGCTGGACGGCAACCTGGCGATGATTCGGCTGGCGGACGCGGCGGCGCTGCTGGAGCTGGGCAAGAGGGTCCACACCATTGTGATTTCGCTAAAGAATCCGAGCTTTGCCGATGAGTTTCAGGCCACCTTTGCGCCGCCTCCGGGCACGGTGGTGCTGCATTGGCGCGACCTGTTGCCCGGCATGCAAGACGCCATGGACGCCGACCGCAATGGCAATGTCGTGTTTCTGGCGGTGATTCTGCTGGTGGCGACGCTCGGCGGCATCAACGCGATGCTGATGACGGTGATGGAGAGGCGCCGCGAGACCGGGGTGCTGCTGGCGCTGGGCACCACGCCCGGGCAGGTGGTGGCGGAATTGCTGTGGGAGTCGACGCTGCAGGCGATCCTCGGTGTCAGCGGCGGGCTGGCGGCGGCGTGGCTGACGGTCCTGGCCTTTGGCGACTCTGGGATCCGCTTTACCGATCAACCTATGGAATTTGCAGGCGCGATCTTTGACTCGGTGCATCCCCTGATCGAGTGGAGGACCTATTGGTACGCGGCGGTGATCCTGGTGATCAGCGCGCTGGCTGGGCTGTGGCCGGCGCTGCGGATGGCGCGGATGACCCCGCTTGAGGCGATGCGCGCCGATGCGAGGGGCTAGGATGGAAAACCTGGTCTTGGCCTGGAGAAACCTGTGGCGCAACCCGCGGCGCACCCTGCTGACGGCCGCTGCGCTCGGCTTGGGCGTCATGGCCATGGTCGCCTCGGATGCGTACATGGAGGGCGTTTTTGGCAAGATCGTCGAGACTACGGCCAACGGCCTGACCGGCCACGCCCAGCTGCACGCGCCCGGCTGGCAGCAGACCCGCGACGACCAACTCCGCCTGCCGCCAGCAGAAGCTCTGCTCGCCCGCACCCGCCAGCTGCCGGTGGTCCGGGCTGCAGCGCCGCGCACTTGGGGGGCCGCGCTCCTGGCGATCGGCGACCGCAACCGCAGTGTGCAGCTGCTGGGCGTGGTGCCGGCAGACGAGGCCAAGGTCGGGCGCTGGCCAGAACGCCTGGCTGCGGGCCGCTTTCTGGACCCCTCCGCGGGCGGCGACATGGGCGGGGAGGTGGTGATCGGCGCGCCGCTGGCCAAGCGCCTGGAAATTGAGCTCGATACCCGGGTGGTGGTCACCGCCGCGGACGTGCAGACCGGCGAGGCCCGCAGCGAATTGCTCAAGGTGGTCGGACTGTTGAAGAGCTCTGACCCGCTGCTGGATGAAGCCGCCGCGGTGGTGCTGCTGCCGGTGGGGCAGCGGCTGCTGGGCCTGGGCGGGTCGATTCACGAGGTCGCGCTGCGCCTGCACACGCCGCAAACCGCGCCGGCGCTGGGCATCGATACCGACGATGCGGCGGAAATCGCTAGGGCCTTAGCGCCTTTAGCCGTGGCGGGCCAAGTCGAGCCGATCGCCTGGCACACCGCCCAGCCGCTCGTCGCTGAAATGATGAAGATGCGCTCCAGCTGGATGTTCATCTTCCTGGGGCTGATTTTCATGGTCATCGCCTTTGTCATCGTCGGCACCATGTCGATGGCCATGCTAGAAAGGACTTGGGAGTTCGCGCTGTTGCGGGCGCTGGGCACGCCGCCGCTGCGGCTGGGCGCGGTGGTGCTGGCCGAGTCGGCGTGGCTGGGGCTGGTGGGGGCGCTGCCGGGGGCGCTGGCCGGCTATGGCTTGGCGGCGTGGCTGCAAAAGATCGGCATCCGCTATGGCGAAAACGTCACGATGATCATCTCGTTTTCTGAGCCGATTCGCCCAGTTCCGTCGGCTTCGGCCGCGCTGCAGTACGCCCTGGTTTTCTCAGCGCTGACGGTGCTCGTTTCAGCCGTGGCGGCCTTTCGCGCCGGACGGGTGGAGCCTGCCCTAACTCTGCGCAGCCGATAGGAGTTTGCCATGGATGCAGAGCCCTCTGCGGTCGCCACCTTGCGCGACGTGAGCCGCCACTACGCCACGACCGCCGGTCCAGTCAAAGCGCTGGACGGCGTGACCATGGACATCAGGCGCGGAGAAGTCCTTGCGATCGCTGGACCTTCTGGGTCGGGCAAGTCGACCCTGCTGGGCCTGGTGGGCGCCCTGGATCGGCCCACAGGCGGCGAAATCTGCGTGGAGGGCCGCAATCTGGCCCAGTTGAGCGCACGCGAAGCCGCCATCCTGCGCCGCGACCGCATCGGCTTTGTCTTTCAAGCCTACAACCTCGTGCCCGTGCTGACGGCGTTAGAAAACGTAGAGTACGTCATGGTTTTGCAGGGCCGAAGCAAGACCGCCCGCCAGCAACGCGCCCGGCAGATCCTGGCCGAAGTGGGCCTGGGCGAGCTGGTCGACCGCCGCCCGGGGGAGCTGTCTGGCGGCCAACAGCAGCGCGTCGCGGTGGCGCGGGCCCTGGCAGCAGAACCTGCGCTGATCCTGGCCGACGAGCCGACCGCCAACCTCGACTCCGCAACCGCCGCCGCGCTGCTGGACATGATGGTGGCGCTCAACCGCCAACACGGCACCACCTTTGTGTTTTCGACCCATGACCCGGCGGTGATGCAGCGCGCCGATCGGGTGGTCCACCTGCGCGACGGCCGCATCAGCAGCGAGGAGCGGCGGTCGTGACCGGTATCGGGCCGCGCTGGCTTGCTGCGGCGCTGGTCGCTGGGCTGCTGTACGGTGCCATGGTACTGTCTGATCCATGGAATTGCGCGGCTTTTGCCCAGGAGCTGGCGCCTGCCGCGGTGGAGCCGGCAGCGAGCCCCCTGTCGACCCGCCTGGGCGCCCACCTGGTGTCGAGCCAGTTTGCCGGGGTCTCGCCGGCCACTGCGACGCTGCCCCGCTCAGACCTTGGACTTTCTGTGCTGCGGCTGAGGCCCGTGGCGCAACTCAGCTGGAGAGAGTCGCTGCGCTTGGAAGCGGCGTGGGACGGCGTGGCGCTCCTGGGCGGCCAAGGCAGTGCCGGCGGTTATGCCCAGGCTCTGGCGATCGCGCCGCAAAATCGCCTGCGCTGGCGCGACTTTTCTGCGGATGCTTGGACCGGTCAGTCGTTTGCCCTGCAGCACAACCTGGACCGGCTGGCGCTGCGGGCCCAGCTGGGACCTGTGGAAATCCAGCTTGGCCGCCAGGCGATTGGCCACGGCGCGGCGCGCATGCTGCCGGCGGCGGACCTGTTTGGGCCGTTTGGTCCAGGCGCCATCGCCACCGAATTCAAGCGCGGGGTCGACGCCTTGCGCGTGACCTGGCCTGTGGGCCAAGACCTGGAGCTGGAGGCCATCGCCGTCGCCCACCGGCCGGCAGAGCCCGGCGAAAACTCAGACATCGGCATGGTCGACGGCTTGTACCTGCTGCGCGCCGGCCTCTCGCGCCCCGGTTGGTTCGACGCGTCGCTGCTGGCCGGCGTGACTTACCGCCTGCCCACGCTGGCCTTTAGCGTCAGTGGCGACGTGTTGGGCGCCGGCTGGTATGCCGAAGGCTCCGCGCGGATCGCCGATGCAGTCCGCGCCGACCTGGGCGGCAAGAGCTGGCACGGCCGCGCCATGGCCGGCTTGGACCGCCAGTGGGGCAGCCGCACCCGCACCGCCGTGGAATTCTCCTGGCAGAGCCACGGTTCCAGCGATGCTGCCGGGCTGCTGACCGCCGCGGTTTCTCTGCCGCGTCAGGTCGGCGAGGCCAATCTGCTCGGCCGCTGGCACGCGGCAGGGCTGGTCAGCCGCCAGGTGGGCGACCTGCACAGCGCGCAGCTGGCGGCGATGGCCAACCTGAGCGATGGCTCGGTGCTGCTGATGCCCGGCGCCGCCTTGTCGCTCGCTGACGAAATGGCCATGGGTTTTGGCGCGTTGCTGCCCCTGGGCGAGCGCCCGCTGGTGCAGCTGGGGCCGTGGAGCCTGCCGCGCTCCGAGTTTGGCACTGCGCCGCTGCTGGCCTATGTGGACTTAAGGTTAGCCTGGTAGGCGGTGGACCCGACACAGCGCCCGGTCACCTTGAATAATCAGAGGATCTCTTGACTGTGGCCTGAAGTCCCCGCATCTCCGCCGCCATCGCCCGTCGATGTTGCGCCGACTCCTGAACAGTTGGACAATGGCGGGGATTGCCAGCGCGAGGATCCCATGCCGCCGACCACCCCTCCGACGCCTCCTCCCCCTCCCGCCGCTCCCCGCGGTCCAGGTTCTACGCGGGCCCCTGTCGCGCCCGTGCCAGCGGCGCCTGCAGCGGGAGCCGGTGCGACCTCGCCTGCCCCCGCCACGGCTGCGGGAGCCCCTGCGCCGGCGACGGCCACGCCGCTGACGATGGCCACGGCCCAGGCGGCGATCCACGCCAAAGCTCAGGATATCGCTGATATCTCTAGCCCCTTGGCCACCCAGATCGCCGCTGGCAACAAGACCCAGGCCGAGTTTGACGCCGCCTACGCCGATGCCGGGGTGCTGCGCCACCACGCGATCCGCGCGTTCTTGGATGCCGGTACTGCGGCGGTGCAGACCAAGGTGGTGGGCAGCCCCGATCCCGTGGCGATCCAGAAGTTTGCCGATGTCGACGGCGAAGCCCACCTGGTCAATGCCTCGCTCAAGGACCAGTTCTACACGGACCTGGCCGTCAAGATGAAGGTGCCCACGTTCACCGATCGCGCCCGCACGTTCCCGGTGATGCAGGCGGTCGTGACCTCCGGCAGCTACCGCGGTCAGGGCGCCAAGCTGCCGGCCGACCGGATTTCGCCCTTCAGCTCGCGCAACCACTCGGTCGATAAGATGTACGACATCACGACCGCCGCCGCCGACATCGACGCCGAAATCACTCGCAATTTGGTGGGGCCCAGCGCGCGGCCGGCGACGATTGCCGCGGCCAAAGCCGACCAGAACCTGCGCAAGAAGGCCTTTCGCCACTTGTTGGCCACCGGGCGCAATCCCCTGGCGATGATCGACACGGCCAAGCCGATTTCGCCCTGGGGGACCTGGTACAAACCCGGTGAAATCACTGTGCCTGCCGGGACCCCGGAAGAGGTGTTTGCCAAGATGATGACCCTGGGCGCCCTGCAGCCCGAGTGGTATCCCAACGGCACCGTGGTGCTGAACATCGAGCGCAAACTGGCCGCCGGCGCTAGAGAAATCCGCAAGCCGACCGCGTTTGACGGCATGATGAGCGCGCTGTGGGTCTCGCGCAATCTGGGGGCCAATGACTACGGCGTGACCGGCGGCGGCATCGGCGAATTCCTAGAGGCCAACGTGCTTTTCTCCGAGGTGACCAGCGCCACCGCGGTGATTCCAAGCGACGATTTCTTGGCCGACCTGCAGCGCGTCGCCACCCAGGTCGCCAATGCCACCGGCGGAGCCAGCACCCCCACGGAAGAGCTGCTGCGCGGCAACCGCGGCAACACCTCGATTCTCAACACGAGTCCGCAGGTCACCAGCACCTACGACCAGGTCCTTGGCGCGACCACCGCCCAAGCGAATTCGCCGGGGGCCACGCCCGTTGCCCCAGGTGCCGCAACGCCGACCAGTGCAGCGCGGCCAGCAGGTCCGGCAGCGGCGCCGGGCGGCATCTATGACATGCGCAACGGCCCGCGGGCCCCGTGAGCGACGCGGCGCAGCTCTACTTCCAACTCGGCACCCTGCAAGTGGAATTTTCCACGGCGGCCCAGCTAGCGGCGGCCTTGGATGCTTCCCTGAAAGAAGCCGGGTACTACGGTGGGCCGTGGGTCACGCTGCACCGCGAGGCCGAGCTGCCGGCGTGGCTGTGGCTGGGCGATCTGGTCAAGCAGCGGCCCCAGGACTGGGCGGTCATCGGCCGGACCCTGCAGTTTGTGTGTCTGCATGGGCTTGACGGGCCAGCCGGGATTGAGCCGGACCAGCAAATCACTTGGCGGCATCAGGCTTTGGTCGACGTATGCGCGAGCGACAACGCGCTGCCGCTGCTGCTTCCCTGGACGGAGCCCCTTGGCCAATTGCTGGGCGATGTGGTGGGCACCCGATCGGCGTGTGGTTGGGGCGGGCAGCCGCCGCACTTGCGAAAAGTCTTGGCCGATCAACGGCAATGGCTGGCTGAGATCCAGGCCGGCGGCTCCGTTACCGTGGACCTGGACGGAGCCCGCGTCGTCAGCGCCAAAGCCGGCAATCCCGCAGAACTGCGCGAGCTGGCGAGCAAAACCGCCGGACGCTCCAAAACCCCGCGGGGGCTGTGGGCCCAGGGGCGCTGGGGCTGGCTGGCCGAGCTGATCCTGCTGCAACCCTGGTCCCAGGCAGAAGAACTGCAGCTGGTGCGCGATGCTCTGACGGGGCCGGACCTGGCCCACACCGCCGCTGCGCTGGAGTGGCTGGGCGCACAAGTGGACCCGCAGCGACACCTCGATCTCCTGGACCAATTGGCGGCAAAACTGCCGAGTTGGTGCAATACCCCGGCGACCAAGAAGCCGCCCGGCTGGTCGACGCCGCTGCGGGTGCAAGGCGCGGCCGATGCGCGGACCTGGGGCGACATGCTGCAGCGCCTGCGGACTCTGGGCCAGCGCCAGCGCGCCGTGCGCCTGATCGACGATTTGCCGATTTTTGCCGTGGCCTAACTAGTCGACACACCCCTGCGAGGACCTGCGATGTCTACTGAGAGCCAACCGCGCGCTTTGACTCCAATTTCTGCTGCAGAAGCCGCGCGCAACCTGGCGCTGTGGACCGCCGCCGACTTGGGCCATGCCGGCGCCGAAGTTGAAGCGACCCAGACGGAGGACGGCGCAGGCAGTGCCCTGGATTTAGCTGCAGAATTGCTGGAGTTGTCCGCCCCTGCGCGCCTCGTGCTCGGCCAGGTGGTGAGCTTGGCGCTCGACGCGGGCTGTGCAGAGCGAGCCCATCGCGCGGCCCGGCGCTGGCGGCGCGAGCACGGCAACCATCCCGCGGTGTTGGACGCGGCGCTGGCGCTGGCCGGCCACGGGGTAGGGCTGGCTTGGGCGATGCTGGCCCCCGCTGGGGAATTGCGCCGCAAAGGCGCGGTGGTCCTCCAGGGCGAGCTGGCTCTGCCGGCCCCGGCGCTGCTGCGGATGCTGCTGGGCGGCGGCGTGCCGAGCACCTTGCTGCCGTTTGCCGTGGCGGGCAACGACGCCCCAGGTCTGGCCCAAGCGCTGGCCGCGCTGCGCCCCGGCTGGCTGCAGGTGATCGAGAGGGCCTTGGCGGCGGGGCGGCCGTTGATCCTCTCTGGCACCCCGGGCTTTGCCGCGTCGGCGTGGATCGAGGCGGCGATGCGTCCGCGCCAACTGCAGGTGCGCACAGTAGATTTGAGTGCCGTCTTTGATGCGGCTCAGGGCCTGCCCACGGAGCTGCTGGCCAACCTGTATGCGGAAGCGCGCCTGACCCCCGTGGTGTGGGTCCTGGCGGGCCTAGAGAGGCTGGAGACGGCCGCGCGCGAAAAACCCCTGGGATTTTCTCGCCTCGTGGAAGGCCTGGTGGCAATTGGCCGGCCGATGGTGCTGTCGCACGAGGGGCCCCTGGCGCCCGACATGGCCCAGCGCCTCGCCGCCCTGGCAGGCCTGCCGCACCTGGACCTGCCGGCTCTGACTGCCCCTGAGCGCCAGGATCTGTGGCGGGCCATGCTCGAGTCCGGCGGAATCGAGAGCGCCGTCGCGGGCAAGACCGCGCAATCGCTGGCTCATCTGGCTTTGGGCCCGGTGTCGATTGTCCACGCGGTGGCCCACGCGCTGCAGCAGGCCCAAGGTCGGGCTGCGCGGGCGCTGGCGGGCGGGGCACCCCTGGATCAAGTCGTTCCCACCGCTCTGGAATTGCGCGTCGCCTGCACCACTGCCAGCACCAGCCGGCTGCGCCAATACGGTTCGCGGGTCGACACGCGCGCCGGCTGGGCGGACCTGGTGCTGCCCAAGGACTGCCTGACGCAAGTGCAGGAGTTGGCTCGCTTTGCCCGGGTGCGCGACCGGCTGTTTGACGAATACGGCTTTGGCGACAAGCTGAGCTACGGCCGGGCGCTGTCGGCGATGCTGTCTGGCCCTTCCGGCACCGGCAAGACCATGGTGGCCGGCCTCATCGCCAAAGAGCTGGGGGTGGAGCTGTACCGGGTCGATCTGTCTCGCGTAGTCAGCAAGTACATTGGCGAAACCGAGGAGCGCTTGGGGTCGCTGTTCTCAGAAGCGGCTCAGGTGGGCGCGGCGCTGCTGTTTGACGAAGCCGACTCGCTGTTTGGCCAGCGCACCGAAATCAAGTCGAGCAATGACCGCTACGCCAACCTCGAAGTCAACTATCTGCTTCAGCGCCTTGAGGAATTTGACGGCGTAGTCATCCTGACCACCAACTTTGCCGGCTCCATCGACGAGGCGTTCCTGCGGCGCCTGCGCTTTCGCGTGCAGTTTCCGTTTCCGTCGCCCAAAGAGCGCGCCAAGCTGTGGGAAGTCATGCTGCCCGGGCGCTTGCCGATCGACGACGAAGGCCTGGACTTTGACTGGATGGGCAGCAGCTTTGAGCTGACCGGCGGCCACATCCGCAACGCCATGCTGCGGGCCGGCATGATCGCCGCCGATGCCAATAAGCCCTTGACCATGCGGATGTTTTACGATGCCGCTGCCACCGAATACAAGGAACTGGGCAAGCTGGCGCCGGCATATCCGTTTGACGACGACTGAGGTCGAGGCGCGGCCGTTTTTCGCGCGCGCGGGGAATTGGGCGGCCCCAACATTTAGGCGCCTAAATCTTGGCGGTGGCGCGGGGGAGCGGGCCAATCGCTTCTTCGGGCAGCACGGCCAAGCTCTGACCCGGCAATTCGGAGCTGACGAGCACCGCGATGCGCGCCCCCGGGGTCAGGTCGACCAGGCTCATGTTCCAGCTGTGCGATGAACCTTCGCCGTTGGCCATGAGATCCTTCCACGTATAGATGACTTGCAGCGGTGAGCGGCCGTTGACCCGGATGCTGCGGTCGCGGGTGATCTGGGTGACGTGGCCCTCGCAGACCTGGCCTTGCTGCCACAGCCGCCGCAGCCGCAGCACCTTGCGGATGGCAAAGCCCAGCACGGTATAGCCAATACCGCCAAAAATCAGCCACGCCAGCGGTCCGACGACGAGGAACGTCTTGTCTCCCGTGAGGCCGACGACGGTAAAGCTGACGCCGATGACCGTGCCGACAAAGCCAAAAATGCCGCCAAAGAGCAGGCCAAAGGTGATCATCGCGTCGCGGTCGCTCATCAGCAGAGACGGCGGGGTGCGCGGCGCAGGTCCGGGATCGCGCCAGGCGCGGCGGTCGACCGGCGGGGCAGAGGGGCGAAAAGTCGCGGCGCTTTGCGGGGCTCCGCAGCGGCGGCAGAAGACGTCGCCCAGGTCTAGATCGGTCTGGCATTGTGGGCACTGCAT
>CAXNCS010000063.1:0-12198 GCA_964201005.1 Myxococcota bacterium | reverse complement strand
CGAGGCCATAGCCGTCGTTGTCGTCGTCGACTTGGCAAGCTGGCTCACCGCTATCGGGATCGCCTGCTGTATCGGGCTGTTCCGCGTCCGATCCCTCGGTATCGCTGCCCTCGGCATCCTCACCTTCGGCATCGCTGCCCTCAGCGTCCGCGCCGCCGGCTTCTTCGCCCTGCGCGTCTGGATCCATCGCGGCGTCCTGATCGGTGCCGGCGACGTCTTCGGTGGCGCTGTCCTCTTGCGCCTGTTCTGCATCCTCAACCGCAGTCGTGTCCGGCTTGGGGGCTTGCACGTCGGAGCCTAGGCCACCGCCAAAGCCGTCCTTGGCGCCGGGCAGGGTAAAGCCAGATGTTCCAGCGGATTGCGTGCCGTTGTCCGCGGACTTGCTGCACGCGCCACTGCCCAGGACCAGTGCGACCGCCAGAGCGGCTTGGCCGATCCTCGTCAACTCCGCCGTGATCATCTTTCGCCGCAGCATCATAGCCCGCCTCCCTGTGGGGCCCAGCAGCGCCGCGCTAGAACACGCGCGCAACCCGACACCTTGACAAGCTACGCTGCAAGGCTCTTCGCCGCAAGTGCGAATTCAAGGGACCCGGCCCTGCAGAGGTGGCGCGTACCGCCGAGATCGGGTACACCGCTCGGACTCGCCGGCTGCGAGAGATAGGCGCCATGACCGCACCGCAGATCCGCCTTCAACGCCTTTATCCGCTGCGCGATCGCGATCTACCCCTGCCGCGCTACATGACGCCAGGCGCCGCCGGTGCCGACGTGTTTGCGGCCTTGGAGCAACCTTTGGTGCTTCAACCTCTCGAGCGCGCAGCCGTGCCGACCGGACTCGCTGTCGAAATTCCTCAGGGTTGGGAAATGCAGGTGCGGCCCCGATCTGGCCTGGCGCTGCGCGATGGCGTCACGGTGCTCAACGGACCTGGGACAATTGACAGCGACTATCGCGGCGAGGTGCGCATCCTTCTCGTCAATCTCGGCGTCCAACCGGTGACGCTGCGGCGCGGGGATCGCATTGCTCAATGGGTGGTGTCCCCAGCTCCGCAAGCCGAGTTCGTCGAGATCGACCAGCTGGATTCGACCACCCGGGGTGCGGGTGGATTCGGCTCTACGGGTGGCGCATGATGGCGCGGCCAGGGCGCCCGGTTGGATAATTCGTCGCTTGCCGTGGCGCGGGTAGGCGTGCCCTAAAGCTCGCCGGCGCGAGTTCGCAGCGACACCCCGACGGCAAATCGCTCGATTTGTCCCGGCTGGGGACCAAAGGCCGGCCGGGAGCTCCGCGGAGTGCCGCTAGGTGAATCGCAAAGACAAACCGCCGGGCAGTTCCGGCAACTTCAGGTGGCAAGTGGGCAAGCTTTTTGCACGACACATCGGCACGCGCCGCCAACGACCTGCGGGCCTGCTGTGGTCGATTCTCATGGGGGCAAGCGCCTTTATCGCCGCACAGCCTGGCCAGTCTTGGGCCGCCGACGCCCCAGCAGCCCCGGCCGCGATCACTGAACCGGCGCTCCTCAAGCCCGTGGAGCCAGAGTATCCCGCCTCCATGGACGGCAAAGGGGTGCGCGGCGCCGTCGTGGTCGAGCTCGATCTGGGCGCAGATGGCAAGGTTAAGAAAGCTACGGTGGTTGAATCCGCGGGCCCGGATTTTGACGCTTCCGCGCTCGTCGCAGCGCAAAAGCTCGAATTTTCACCGGCAACGCAGGCGGGAAAGCCCGTGCCCGTGCGCATTCGCTTTCGCTTTCAGTTTGCGCCGCGCTTTGCAGCTGAACGCCGTGGCGCCGTGGGTTCGCAGGGGCGCTTTGACCGCCGTGATATCGAGCAGGCGCCAGCCGGATTTTCTAGTCTTCAAGGGCAGATCGTAGAGCGCGGCACAGGCAAGCCGGTGATCGGCGCGTCCGTAGCCATCCCAGAGCTCGGCGCGGAAGTGGTGACCGATGGAGAAGGCCGCTTCCGTTTTGGGCTTTTGCGCGCCGGAGAGTTTGAGTTGGTCGCCCCCGGTACCGACCACAAACCGCTGCGCCAGCGCGTCACCATCGCCAATGGCCGCAGTTCTGCGGTCAAGCTTCGGGCGGAGCGACTGTCTTACACCGTTTACCGCGCGACGGCAGAGGCGCCTCCGGAGGCCGGGCAAATGGCCCGCCGCAGCCTGGGCGTAGAAGAGATTCAGCGCATTCCCGGCGTGCAAGGCGACGCCTTCAAGGTGGTGCAGAACCTGCCCGGTGTTGCGCGCGGCACCGCCGGTTCCGGCATCTTGGTGGTGCGCGGCTCGGCGCCCCAGGACACCAGCATCAACGTAGAAGGCGTCAAGATTCCGATTCTGTACCACTTTGGCGGCGTTTACTCGGTGCTGAATACAGACATGCTGGAGTCCATCGACTTCTATCCGGGCGGCTACCCGGTGCGCTATGGCCGCCAGACCGGCGGTCTCATCAACGCACGCCTGGCCGCACCTCGCGACGAAGAGAAGTGGTCCGGTTACGTGGAAAGCAATCTGTTCCACACCGGCTTCTTCCTGAAGGGACCGCTGAGCAAGGACACCAACATCGCCGTCGCAGCCCGGCGCTCGTACATCGACGCGATCCTCGGCCTCGACGCTGTTGCGAAGCTGTTGCCCTTCACCTTGGCCCCTGCGTATTACGATTATCAGCTGAAATTGGACCACCGCATCAGCCCGCGTACCAACTTCACCGCGTTCTTCTTTGGCAGCAATGACCGCCTCACTGCGCTGCTCAAGGACCCGCCGCCGGCTTTTCCCGCGGCCCGCGGCGAGATCGAGAGCACCACGGCTTTTGGCACCTTGGTCGGCATCCTGCGCCACCGCGGCGACGGTTGGAGCTCGACGACCACCCTGGGTGCGACTTTGGCGACGCTCAATGCCGGTTTTGGCGACCTGTTTCGCTTTGACCTGCTGAATCGCGAGTACACCTTGCGGCAGGATTTTTCGATCGGCGACGGCCCTGTGGTGCTGCGCCCCGGTCTGGACATCTTCTGCAATCCCTTTGATATTGAAGTCTATGCGCCGCCGATTGCCGGAACGGGTGAGCGCGGTACGGGCGCTGGCGGGCCCCCTGCGGGTCTGCGAAGCGTGTTGGCCAAGCAGGGCGGCTTCTTTGTCGCCCCGGCAGCCCACTTTGACGCGGTGTTCAAGCTTCGCCCGGACTTGGAAGTGGTCCCCGGCCTGCGCTTGGACTTGTTTGAGGGCGCTTCTGCCGGTGAGGCGCTCACCCCGCGCATGAACGTGCGCTACAACGCTGCAGATCGCCTACTGTTTAAGGGCTCTTCCGGCATGACGGTTCAGCGCCCTCAGCCGCAAGAAGTCGCCAATGGTGTCGGCAATCCGTCGCTTCTGCCGTTCCGCAGCTATGAGACGGCGCTGGGATTTGAGTGGAAAGCCAGCGACGCGGTCGACGTCGACATCCAGGTTTTCAACAAAGAACTCCGCGATCTTGTCGCCTTCCCCAAGAGCGTGACGCCCACGCCGCCCGTCAACTCCGGCACCGGGCGCATCGTCGGCGGCGAGGTGCTCTTGCGCCACAAGCCGGTCGGGCGCTTTTTTGGCTGGCTGGCGTATACGGTTCAGCGGGCCACGCGCGTGGATGCGCCCGGCGAGCCCGAACGGCTCTTTGGCTGGGACCAGACGCACATCCTCACCGCGCTCGGCTCCTACAAATTGCCGGACAACTGGGAGCTGGGCCTGCGGTTCCGTGTCGTCACAGGTAATCCGATTACACCAGTGGTATCAGCGGTGTATAACGAAAAGCTCGACACCTACACCCGTGTCCAGTCGGGCAATCCCAACAGCGATCGGCTGCCGACTTTTCACCAGCTCGACGTGCGCGTGGACAAGAAGTTCGTCTTCGACAGCTGGCTGCTCAACCTCTACCTCGACGTGCAGAACGCCTACAACCGAGGGAATCCAGAGAGCATTCAGTACAACTACGACGCCAGCGCCAAGCAATACGCCACCGGCCTGCCCATCATCCCATCTCTTGGAGTGCGCGCCGAATTCTGATGCTGCGGCTGGGTCTCGCAGTCGCTGTCGAATCTCGATCGCCCCGCTGCGGGCTTTACACCCCAGGTCGGCCACATAGAGCCCTGCGAGAAGAGTTGGCAGGTTGCGGGGTCTTTGCAGACCGCTCTACACTTCCGCCCGGCGCAAACGCACCGCGGGCCGTCTCGGTGCCCAGACTCGACCCCGGCCGATCGGCAGGAGCACGAATCCTTGGAATTTGACCTCCACAGCGCTCTCCATCGACTCCCGGGTATGCACGGCCTGCCGGTTGAGCAGACGCGCGAGTTGTCGCGGTGGATGTCCTTGCGGACCCTGGACACGGAGCAAATCCTGTTTCACCAGGGCGAGCCCGGCAGCAGCATGCACCTCCTTCTCACTGGCATGCTTCGGCTCGAACAGCGCGACCGGCGCGGCGATATGCAGCCCGTGGGCAATGTCCGCCCCGGTGAGCCCGTGGGCGACGACGCACTCTTTGAGCGGATTCCTCGCTCGCTCACGTGCATCGCCTCCACAGTTAGCGCGGTCGCTGAGCTAACGGCCGACGATTTGGCCGTCGTGGAGCGCCGCGATCCGGCCTTGGCCTCCAAGCTGATCTCGGCCCTGTGCCAAGTTCAGTCGCGGCGTTTGCGCCGGCTAAACGACCTAACGGAAGAGCTGATCCGCAAGCACGCGGCGCCAGGTCTGCTCGAATTGCCCAAGCACGGCGCCGCCGATGTCACGGTGATCGGCCGCTTGTGGGCGCGGATCTCGCGGCGCTGAAGAGCGCCATCGCCGGAGGCCAGCCATGAGCGCCAGTATTCTGCAGAAGCTGAGATTGAACGCGGCTTTTCGCGACTGGCCGGTCTCAGAAGTCGCGGTATTTGCGGAGGCCTGTCAGCTCCGCGCCCTGCGCCAGGGCGTGCGACTGTGCGAAGAGGGCAAGTCTGGTGCGGTGTGCTGGCTCATCTTGGACGGCGCCTTGGAAGTGCTGCGCCGCGTCGGAGGCCGTCAGGTGACCGTAGCCCGCTTTGGCGCCGGTGATTGGGTCGGCCAGGTGGCTTTGCTGGATGGCGCCCCGCGTTCTGGCACAGTTGAGGCCGCGACGGATGCAGAAGTGCTTATTCTGTCGCGAGATATCTTTACGCGTCTGCTCGAGTCGCACGCTCCAGCGGCGCTGCGCTTTCAGCGGCAAATGGCGCTCACAGGTGCGCATCAAGTGCGAATCGCGTCAGAGCAATTGGCTGCACTCACCGGCACCGTGGCGCGTCGCGGCCGGCTTGGCGAAGATGATCTGGCCGAAGTGCGCCGCCGTCGTTCGCGCACGAACCTCCGGCCTACCCAAGTGCCGGCGTCTTGGCTGCCTCCCCAGACCTCGGGCGTTGCGCCGCGCCCTCCCACTGTGCCGCCTTCGCACCACGGAGCGGCTGGCCGTGGGCGATCCGATGATTGACCCGCGCGGCGGAACTGCGCCCTTGGTGCCGGCCTGTTGAAGGTTGGCGCGACCCGCGCTACCGTGGCGCCCTTGGAGGTATCCGATGCTGGCAGCGCAAACAGGCTTGCGGTCACCGCTTATTCGCCGCTGGTTGGCCGTGTGCGGCTCTCTGGCTGTCGCGGGCGCCGCTGCGCTCTTGGCGGCGAGCTGCGGGGCCGGCAACGCCTACGTGGAAGAACCCAGTGAATACGAGGCAGAGAGCCGGCAAGCCCCGGCCACGGCTGGCTGGGGCGAAGAGCAGGCCACGCGCGAGCAAGGAGTCAGCGACTCCGGCTACGATCGGCCACAGGTGGCTTCTAGGCCTGCCTCTGCCGCCCCTGCGCCGCAGCGAGCCTCCGTGGAATACGCCAAGAAGTCGTATGCGCCTCCCCAACGGCCTCAAGACAAGGCGTCCCCAGGCAGCGGCTCTTCTGCTCCGGATCGGACTGTAAAGGGTGAGAAGCAGGTGCAATCGCCGATGGTGGTGTACTTTGGCTACCTCAAGCTGAAGGTGCGTCGGCAGATCGAGGCTTTTGACCAGATCACCAAGCTCGCCCAGGCCGCCGGCGGCTACGTTCAGTCGCTGTCCGGCAATACCGTGGTCGTCCGCGTGCCCGCAACCGATTTTGACGACGCGATGGCAAGATTTGCCTCGGCCGGCGAGGTACTGGACCGCCGGGTCAAGGCCGTGGACGTGACCCGCCAGTTCAGCGACATCGAATCGCGCCTTCAAGTCGCCAGAGAGGCACGGCAGAGACTCTTGCTGCTTCTAGAGCGGGTCAAGGACACGGAAGAGCGCCTCCAGATCCTGGAGCAAATCAAGCGCCTGACCGAGCATATTGAGACCGCCGAGTCGAGCCTGGCCACGCTGCGCAATTTCGCGAATTTCTTTACGATTACCATTGACGTCGAGGCCATCGTCGCCGACCAGGGCAAAGTCGAGCACCGCTCGCCGTTTGACTGGGTGCGCTCGCTGCTGCCGCACCTGGTGACCCTGACCAAGGGCAAGAGCGACGTGAAGATGGCCATGCCCAAAGGTTTTGTGCTGTTTGAAGAAGACAACGTGTTCCGTGCGCAGGCCTCGGACACATCGCTCCTGCGGATTGGCCGAGAAGACAACGAGCCCGCAGGCGATGCGGTTTTCTGGTCTGCCGCCATCCACCACGAAATGGAAGGCCGCGATGAGGAACTGGTCGATCAGCGAAGCGCCGGTCCGCTGCAGGTGCGCATCTACCGCAACAAAGACCTTCGCCCGCGCTACTACGCTGTCGGCGTGGCCGTAGTTGGCAAGTTCGTTTACGTAGTTGAGGCTTTTCTGCCCAACGACCAGGCCTGGGCCGCTCACCGCGACGCGCTGTGGCAGTCCTTTGCCACCTTTGAGGCTCACCCATGACCCCGCAACGTTTGCCCTCGTCGGCCCGCGCGGTCGCTGCGGCGGCCTTGGCCCTTGCGATCGGCGCTGCGGCAGGAGTTCATCCTGCCCAGGCTGCAGTTCCAGGTCCGGTCCAAGTCCCTGCAAAGGCTCCGGCACCTGTGCCACCCCCAGCAGCGGCCAAGGCGCCGGCAGACCGCCCGACCGCAGACCAGGGCGCTGTGGACGGCGATCCCAAAGCCCGAGCCGAGGCGTTGCGCAAAGGCCATCCTCACGTTGGCGATCGCGCCGTTCAGGTGGTCGCCTCGATCGTCGTCAAAGTGGTGCACCCGGCAGAGGTTCGCAGGACTACGATAGAGAGTCTCAAGGCGGCCGGCGGCTGGCCGCTGCTGGTGACAGACCAGGAACTGCACCTTGCCGTGCCGCTGCCAGCGGTCGCCACGGTCATCGACCAGCTCGCTGCAGCCGGCATTGTCCTTCAGAAGTCTCTGCAGCGTGTTGATCGGACGGAGGAAATCGTCCAGCTCCAGGCCAAGCTCAAGAGCAAACGCGAGATTTTGGCACGCCTGCGCGGCCTACTTGATGACGCGGACACCGGCTCGACGCTTCGGGTCGAAGGGACGATGAACCAACTCCTCTCCGAGGTCGAGCAACTGCAGGGCGACCTCAATGTCGCCGAGGCCAGTGTCCGCATGGCGCGGGTGGTCGTCTCGTTCCAGTACCATCAGCGCCAGCGCATCACGTATGTGCGTTCGCCCTTCCAGTGGCTCAACCAGCTGGACATTGACCGCTTTCTTGCGGACTTCTGAGGCACCATGGCGCTCATCCAGATCAAATCCTCGGTGCTATGGCGCTCCCGCTCGATCGTTTGGGCGCTGGTTGCGGCTGCGATCGCGCTGACGTCGACAGCCTGCGGCGGGCCAAAGTATCGCCTCGACGCGCCGCAAGGTTTTGTGCGCTACGACAAGAAAAAGGCCCCGGCCTTCATTACCCCAGATGGCGTGCGCCTGCGGGCCCGTACCGAGCGCAACTACCCCAAGGCGGAGTTGGCGTTTTGGGCCGACGCCATGGAGCGCCACCTCGTCGCGCGGGGCTATTTGCTGCATCACAAGCAGTGCTTTAAGACTGCCCGCGGGCTGGACGGCTGCACCGCGGAATTCATTTTGCCGCACGCGGGTGAGGATTGGGTGCTCGCCGAGACGGTGTTTGTCCTGGGCGACAACTTGGCCCTCCTGGAAGCGGCTGGTCCGTTTGATCGCTACAAAAAGGTAGCACCGGCCCTGGCCAAGGCGTATTTGAGCTTTGAACCCGAGCCGTGATCTCAGGGATCCGCCGGCTTCTTAAGCGCCATCTCACAATCGCGGCTTAGAATCACGCCGAGCAAGACTTTCGCGCCCGGACGCGGGGCCGCCGTTGCGCTCAAACCGCCCCAGATAGGGCGAGAATTCAACGGACACTATTCCGTTTGCCGCCCCTTGCTTTCGCATCGGAACCCGGTAGGCTACTTGGGCCCGGAAGGCCACAGGGCAAGATCCCTTCCAGGCAGTGCCCGGCGGTTTTGCCGGGGCACACCCAAGCAGCACGGCGGGAGGAAGCGATGGGAGCATTGCGCGCAATGGCGTCACGGCTCGGTCACGGACCAGAGGCCTCCAAGGCAATCTGGCTCGGTCGAGTGTTGATCACAGCGGCGATCGCCCTGCAGCTTGGCTGTGGCGAAGAAAAGCCCAGCTCACCCCCCTCAACCACCGCCGACTCCGCGCAGGACAGCAGCGAGAGCGACGTCAACGAGACGCCGGACACGCAGTTCAACGTCGACGTCGATATTGCTGATACCGGAGCGGATTCGCTGACGCTCGATATTGGCAGCGACACGGTAGAGGCCGACGCCGATGCCGACGCGTCAAGCGACATTGGCCCGGAGTGCCCTGGCGCCGCCGGCTGTCCCTGTAGCACCACCAACGACTGCTCGAGCGGATTCTGTCTCGACACGCCGACGGGTCAGAAGTGCGCCCAGCAGTGCCCCGACGGCAAATGCCCCACCGATTTCAAGTGCAGCACCGTTCCCCTGGCGGGCGGCGACTCGGCCAACATCTGCGTACCTGCGCTCGGCAAGCTCTGCGACCCCTGCACGGCCAACAGCCAGTGCCAGGGTCCGGGCAACGGCGGCGCCCGCTGCGTCGACACAGGCAACGGCGGCGCTTTCTGCGGCGTACAGTGCAACGCCCCCGCAGACTGCCCTGGCGGCTATGAGTGCAAGGATACCAAGGATATCGCCGGCAACTCGACCAAGCAGTGCGTCACCACCAGCGGGTCATGCACGTGCAGCAAGGCCGCGACCAGCAATGAAGCCTATACCGTCTGCTACAAGGACACCGGCTCGGCCAAGTGCGCGGGCAAGCGCATTTGCCTAGCCGATGGCAAGCCCGGCGCCCCCGTGGGCGGTGGGTTGTCGGCCTGCCTGGCCGATGATCCTGAGGCCGAGAAATGCGACGGCAAGGACAACGACTGCGACGGTCAGACCGATGAACTCGCTTGCGACGACGGCAATCCGTGCACAGACGACAGCTGCGACCCCAAAACTGGCTGCACCCAAACCAACAACAGCAATTTCTGCGACGCAGACGGCAGCGTTTGTACCAAAGATGACGCCTGCGCCAACGGCAAGTGCTTGAGTGGGCAGCCAATTAAGTGCGACGACAACAACCCCTGCACCAATGACAGCTGCGATTCCAAGACCGGCTGCAAGAATGAGAATGCCGAGGGCCTGGGGTGCAATTTCGACGACAATCCCTGCACGGTGGGCGACTCGTGCAAAGCCGGCAAGTGTGAAGCTGGTCCGGCCAAGGCATGCTCGAGCGGGGACCAGTGCGTGGAGGGAAAGTGCAGCATCCTCAAGGACGGCGTTTGCACGTACACGACCAAGGTCGGACCCTGCGATGACGGCGACGTCTGCACTTCTGGCGACGCCTGCAGCGGCGAGGCGGCTTGCGTTGGCAAGATGATCAACTGCGACGACAGCAACTCTTGCACCGCGGACGCCTGCACCAAGGGCACCGGCTGCACGCACGTGGCCGCGCCGGGTGTTTGCGATGACGGAGACAAGTGCACCATCAACGACATCTGCGCCAACAGCAAATGCGAAGGCAAAACCGTTGAGGCGGCGACCTATTGCGATGACAAGAACGCCTGCACCAATGACGTCTGCAATCCGGCGCTGGGCTGCGTCAACAAAGTCCTGACCGGCGTCCAATGCGAAGACGGCAACGCCTGCAGTATCAACGACAAGTGCGACGACAAAGCCCAGTGCGTCCCCGGCACCAATACCTGCGCCTGCGACAATGACCAGCAGTGCCTGCAGAAGCTGGGCGACAACCTGTGCAACGGCACGCCGTTCTGCGACAAGTCTTCACCGCTGACGGCCTGCAAATACATGCCCAACTCGGCCGTGACGTGCAACACCAGCGGCGACAACAGCTGCAAGAAGACCGTCTGTGAGCCAGCGAGCGGCAAGTGCGTGGCCCAGTTGTTGCCCACGGGCCTGCCGTGCGACGCCGATGGCAGCGTGTGCACGACCGACGACGGCTGCAAAGATGGCGCGTGCACCCCCGGCAAAGCGCTGCCCTGTGACGACAAGAATCCTTGTACATTGGACACTTGTGACGCAAAGACCGGGTGCCAGTTCACTGCGGCCGCCGGAAGCTGCGATGCCGACGGCGACGCGTGCACGGAGAATGACGCCTGCAAGTCGGGCAAGTGCGAGGCGGGCGCGAAGAAGGTTTGCGATGACAACGAAGGGTGCACCGCGGATTCGTGCAACAAGACCTCGGGCGCCTGCGAGTTCAAGCCGCTGACGCAGCCGTGTTCGGATAACAGCGAATGCACCGTGGGCGACGCTTGTGGCACCGATGCCAAGACCAGCAAGTACACCTGCCTCCCGGGCAAAGGGCCCAACTGTGACGACAATAATCCTTGCACCATCGATACTTGCGATATCGCGGCCGGATGCAAGAACACCAAGGACGCGACGGTCAAGGTGCCGTGCTACTCGGGCGCCCCAGGTACTGCAGGCGTCGGAATCTGCCTTTCCGGCACCCAAGCGTGCGACGCCAACGGCCAACTAGGCGCGTGTGTTGGCGAAGTCGTCCCGGAGAAGTCGGACCCGTGCGACGGCAAGGACAACGACTGCAACGGCACAGGCGATCCGGGTTGCACGCCCAAAGACTTCACCGTGCGCTACGCCAACGCCGATGTGCGCGGCAATTCGGCCAATGGCCAGTCGCTGGCGGCGATTGTGGGCAGCTCGAGCTTTGGCGGCTGGATCGACGGTTCGCCGTGGAAAGTCGGATTTGGCTTCGTCGCCTGGATTAAGGCGCTGCTCGATATCTAACCCGCCCATCGTGCGCCGCAGCAGCGGCAGGACACGACAGGGGCGCGCCAGCCGGGCAGGCTGCGGTCGCGACAGGGGCCCTGGGGCAAGCGAGTTCTGGAGGAAGGCACCGTGAAGAAATTCTCAATTTCCATGGTCAAAACGCTGGGCACGCTGCTGCCCCTGTGGCTTGCGTCGCTCGCCCTGCCGGCCCAAGCGGCGGTGCCCGCGAGCACGCTGATTGAAGGTACCCTGGGCACAGGCGGCGGTCCTGCTGCGGATGGCCCGTACAGTGTGACCCTGGCGCTTTACAAAGATGCCCAGGGCGGCACGGCGCTGTGGAGCGAGAAGGCCAACATCAGCTTAAAGAACGGGCAGTTCAGCCATGTGCTGGGCTCGGTGACGCCGGTCAATCCCGCGGTGCTGGCCAGCGCGGCCTACTTTGGCGTGGCTGTGGCCCAAGACCCGGAGCTGGCGCGCAAGCCGTTGCATTCCGTGCTGTATGCCCAGCGCGCTGGGGTGGCGGAGCTGCTGGCCTGTTCGGGCTGCATCACCGCGGGGCACTTGGAGGCCGGCCTGGCGAGCAGCCTTGGAGAATTCACCAAGAAAAGCGAGCTGTCTGACGTGGCGACCACCGGCGCCTATGCGGACTTGGTCGGGGCGCCGAACATGGCGCTGTACATCAAGGCTTCAGACCTCAAGAAAGTGGCGACCACGGGATCGTACAACGACCTGACCGATAAGCCGGTTTTGCCGGTGCTGGGCAAGAGCTGCGGCACGGGGCTGGTGGTGGCGGGGCTAAAGGCCGACGGCTCGCTGGAGTGCGTGGCGGGCGGCGGGTCGGCTTCTTTGCCGGCCGATGGCATCGACGAGATCTCAAACAGTCTGATTTTCAATCAGTTTGTTGACAAGATCGCCGGCGTCAAGGACATGCAGATCAAGGACGGGTTCGCCGCGGGCTCGACCGACACGATCGCCTTCCCCAGCGTGGGTTTGGC
>CAXNCS010000062.1:0-13673 GCA_964201005.1 Myxococcota bacterium | reverse complement strand
GCCAGGATCTGCACGCCGTAGTACCAGGACGCGTAGGCCAAGACCCCGTAGAAGGCGTCGCGCAGTTCGGTGTCGTTGGGGTCGAACTTGAAGGTACCTTCGTTCGTCCGCTGGCTAATCTCATGATAGTAAGCTGGATCATAGTTCCGCAGTCCCATAAAAGCCTCGCAAAGCAGCTGCTACAGGCGGGCGAAAATGCCCGTCCAAACAGTTATCGCCAGCTGGCGGAAAAACCCGCGGAAAAAAATGCACGGCCTTGAAAATAGTTTTGGCGCAGGCGCGTGGGGGTGAACTTCGGGAACGAGGGTCTTGTCCGACGCAGGGCGGATCTTCGGGATCGAGGGTTCTGTCCGGAGGTCTGGTCCTACGGGATCGAGGGTCTTGTCCGGTCGGTCGTGTCCGGCGGTCCAGCCCAGCGGCCAGCTAGAGGCTCGGTGGGAACGGAGGGCTTTGTCTGTGGGGGTCAGGAAGGAGGATCTTGTCCGAAGGCACACGCGAGGCTAATTGCCTGGCGGAGCATATGCACTAGGACCGCTGCAGCCGGGGTGAGCCGCCGCCCATGGCCGCCCGAGCCGCTCTGTGGCATGATGTCCCCATGAGTCGCTTCCTCTTTCGCTCGGCGCTGTGGTTTTTGTCTATCACCTGCGCACTGCTGTCTTTCCCGGCCAGCCGAGCCTCGGCGGCGCCTCCCGCAGTCACCGTTTGCAAAGGGCCCCTGGAGCCCAGCGCGGTCGGGGCATGCGCGTTGGACTCAGCGGGTTGCTGCGACCCCTTGGGAAGGTTGCTGTATTGCATCGGCAAGGACCTGTACTGCATCGATTGTGCTGGGAGCTTCCCGGCATGCGGCTGGTCGCCCCTGGGCCCGGGTGCAACGAGCGGCAGCTACGACTGCGGCACTGCCGGCGGCGCCGACCCCAGCGGCCTGCATCCCAAGGCGTGCGGTGGTTGCCCGGCCTCGTGCACGGCCGGTTCGGCTTGTAGCCCAGAGTGTCCGGGCAGTTGCGGGCAATGCTCCAAGCCGGGAGAGCTCTGTCTCGACGACGGCAGCTGCTACGCGCCGCAGTGTCAGGGCAAAGAATGTGGCCTAGATCCAAAGGGATTCTCTTGCGGCAGCTGTGGAGCCGGCACGGCGTGTGAGCCGGGCCTGCAAAAATGCCTGCCCGTCCCCGCGGCGTGCCTGGGCAGCAAGACGCCGGGATGCAGCGGCTGCGGCTGTGAAAGCTGCGTTTGTTCCAAGCACCCGTTCTGCTGCGCGGTAGCCTGGGACGCGTTCTGCGCCGGCGCGTGTGAGAGCGAATGCGGCTACAGCTGCAAACCGTGCCCCGCCAAGCCCAGCTGCGATGGCCTAAAATGCGGCGAATTCTGCGGGCTTCAGTGCGGAAGCTGCGGCACTGGCGAGGTCTGCCACAAGTACCAATGCTGCAAACCGGCGTGCGACGGCAAGGTCTGCGGCGACAACGGCTGCGGCGGCACCTGCGGCAGTTGCAGCGGCAAGGACGACTGTGTTGGGGGCAACTGCGTAAAATGTCAACCTAAATGTAGTGGCAAGGGCTGTGGCGACGACGGCTGCGGCGGCACCTGCGGCATTTGCAGCGGCACCGATGTGTGCATTGCCGGCCAGTGCGCCAAGAGCCTCTGCGAAGGAAAGTGCGGCGGTGGTCCGCTCAAAGGCCCCGATGGAAAAGAGTGTTTTTGCGACGACGCCTGCAAAGACTACGGCGACTGCTGTGCCAACGCCTGCGCGGTCTGCCCTGACCTCAAGCTCTGCTGCAAGCCGGCTTGTGACAACAAGAAGTGTGGCGATGACGGCTGCGGCGGCGCCTGTGGTTCATGTCCCGGCGGCCAGAAATGCACTGCGGGTCAGTGCCAGGCCTGCACCCCGGAATGCAAGGGCAAAGCCTGTGGCGACGACGGCTGCGGCGGCTCCTGCGGCGGCTGCGAAGGCGCGGCGATCTGCCTCGCGGGCGAATGCACCCAGAGCATGTGCGACGGTCAATGCGGCAAGGGTCCACTGAAAACGCCTGATGGAAAGGACTGTTATTGCGATGATCAGTGCAGCGCGCAGGGCGATTGCTGCGCGGGCGCCTGTACCACCTGCCCAGGGCTCAAGGACTGCTGCAAACCCGCGTGCGCGGGCAAGAATTGCGGCGATGACGGCTGCGGCGGCAGCTGCGGCAAATGCGCCGACGGCATTGCCTGCGAATCCGGCCAGTGTGCGGCGTGCAAGCCCGCGTGCAGCGGGAAGAATTGCGGGCCCGATGGCTGCGGTGGGGTCTGCGGCAGCTGCCCCGCTGGCCAAGCGTGCGCCAGCGGCGTTTGCGCTTGCCCCCTGACCAGTGCGACCACCTGCTGTGGAAATTCGGTTTGCCCGATCGATAGTTGTGGCCAAGTCGGCGCGCCCTTGTTTGCCTGCGGTGGCAAATGCGTCGACGGTGCATGTGCTTCGGCGTGCCAGCCGGATTGCGTGGGCAAGGCCTGCGGCGGCAACGGCTGCGGCGGCGTTTGCGGCACCTGCCCAGGCGGATACGAATGCAGCGCGGGAAGCTGTGCAAAGGCACTAGATGCTGGCGGCGCAGACACCACAGCCCCTGCGACTGCCCAGCAACCTGCGGGCGGCGGCGGCTGTGCGGCGGCACCTGGCCCAGTGCCTGGGTTCGCAGCCTTGGCTTGGGCTGCGGTTCTGGCCCTGTGGCGGGCGCGGCGCCGGCGCATCCTGGGGGTGGGCTTTGCCGCACTGGCGCTGAGTTTGGGCTGCGCAAAAGCGACGCCGGAAAAGGCCGCACTGGACTCCAGTACACCATCGGACAATACCCTCGATGGCGACGCCGGCGTTCCGGACACGACCCTCGACGCTACCACGGCGGAATTAGCCGACGGGCCGGACAATACCCTCGATGGCGACGCTAGCTCCGACGGCGATGGCCCGGACAATACCCTCGATGCCGACACAGCCGCTTTGGACGCCGACCAGGGGGCCGACTCGGACGCCGCGGCTGTCGACACGGCCGTGCCTCCGACGCTGGTGTACGACTGCGCCAACCTGCCCCAGGGTCCGTTTCCGCTTGAGGCCGTGCCCGGGGCGATCGCCTCCGAAGACATCGCCTTTGACAACCAGGGCAACCTCATTGGCTCCAACAATACTGCGATCTTTAAGACAAAGTTTGGCGGCAAAGGCAAGGTCTGGATCCCAGGTGTCGACCAGCGCGCCGGCATGCGCTTTCTGCCCGACGGCAAGCTGGCGGTGTGTGACGACAAGTTGGGGCGCATCCTGCTGTTTGACCAAGACGGCAGCCAGAGCGTGCTGGTGCAAGGGCTCAGCTATCCCAACGGAATCACCACGGATCTCAAGGGCTTCATCTATGTCACGGAGCACGACGGCAACCGCGTCCTGCGCATCCACCCCTACACGGGCGCTTACACGGTGCTGACCAAAGAGATCAAGAATCCCAACGGGATCATCTTTGACCCCAGCTTCTCGCACCTGTATATCGGCTCTTTTGCCACGGGGTCGATTTACAAGCTCGCGCTGTCGCCCCAGGGGGTGCCGGGCAAGCTGGTGACCTGGGCGAGCCCGATTGGCCCCGGCGGCCTGCTCGACGGCATTGGCGTGGACGCGTGCGGCAATGTGTACGTCTGCGAGTACGGCGCCACCGACATCTGGCGCATCCCGCCCAGCGGCAGCCCGGCGGTCAAGATCATCGACGCCAACACGGATCAGACCTACTTGCCCAACCTCCAGTGGGGCACCGGCCAAGGCTGGGATCCCATGAGCATTTACATCCCCGACGGCTGGAAGATCGGCGTGTGGCGCGTCCAATTGGGCGTCCCCAGTGCCCCCAGGCCGTTTCCATGATCGCCACCGCCGCGACCGAGCCGGCCAAGGCGGTCCAAGGGACGGAAACGATGAAGGGTCCGCGTACGCTGCCTGCCCCAATGCGCAAAATCCCTATGCACCGTCTAGGTTTTCTGAGCGCTCTGCTTTGCACCGTCGCAGTCCTGGCCTGCGGCAGCAGCGCCGATCCGCCGGCCGTGGAGAATTGCCTGATCGCCGCAAAGGCCGAGGTCGACTACGCCCAGCAGCTGGGCTGTGTGGCCGATTTTGACGCCTTGGCGTGGCGGCCGCCGGATACCAGCATTCCAGGGGCGCGATCCTCCAAGACCATCGTCGACACGGCCCAGGCCCAGGGCAGCGATCCCGGGGCGCTGTACCTGCTTAACGCCTCTAAGTATCCGATTCATTATACGTTTGCTCAGAAGTTCTTGTCGGGCAAGGGCAAGCCGCTGGTCAAGGATGCGGGCAGTTTTGCCGCGCAGGAGTACTTTTCGCCCACCCGGCGGTTTCTGTTGGGCGCGCTGACCCGCTACGACGGCCCCAAGGTATGGGCGTGGGAGATCGCGCCGTACGACACCATGACGCCTGAGCAAATCACCACGGCGTGGGACAAGCTGGTGGCCAACATTCCGTTTGGCAAAGAGCTCTACTTTCACCCGACCAGCGAGGCCTTGCAGACCCTCAGCGCCAATTTGCCGCCGCGCATCCGGGTGATCTCGACCGATCAGCTGTTCCAGGGCAGCGATTTTCAGCCGCTCAACCCCGGCGTAGCGATCGGCCAGCTGCGCTTCTACAAAGTCGCGGAGCTCGACGCCAAGAGCCGCTGGGTGACGCCGCGCGACATCGCCGTGCTGGATGCGGTACCCAACGACATTTCTGTGGTCGCGGGCCTGGTGACCGCCGAGCTGCAGACGCCGCTGTCCCACGTCAACGTGCTGTCGCAGAACCGCGGCACGCCCAACATGGGCCTGAAGGGGGCGATGCAGCACACCAAGCTGCGGGGGCTGGAGAACCGCTGGGTCCGCCTAGAGATCACCGCATTTGACTGGAAGATCAGCGAGGTGACCAAAGCGGAAGCCGATGCCTGGTGGCAGAGCCACAAGCCGCCCGCGGTGCAGGTGCCGCAGCTCGACCTCAGCGTCACGGAGCCGCGCGATTGCAGTCAGGTGACTTCCGCCGATGTCGCGGCCTATGGCGGCAAGGGGGCCAACTACGGTCAACTGTGCCATATCAAGGGGCTTCCCGTGCCGCCGGCGATCATCGTGCCGGTGTACTTCTACCACCAGTTCAGCCAGAAAATGGGCCTTCCGGCGCGGATTCAGGCGCTCCAGGCCGATCAGGCCTTTGCCAATGACCCGCTGGTGCGGGAACAAAAGCTTGCGGAGCTTCAGGATTTTGTCGAGTCGGCGCCCTTGGACCCGGCGTTTGAGGCGAGCTTGACCCAGCAGATCGCCGGGCACTTTCCCAACCAGCGCGTGCGCGTGCGCTCCAGCACCAATGCCGAAGATCTGGATGGCTTTACCGGCGCCGGGCTGTACACCTCCAAGACCTATGACCCGGCGGATCCCAGCAAGCCCCTGGCTAAGGCCGTGCGCCAAGTGTGGGCGAGCCTGTGGAACCTGCGGGCTTGGGAAGAGCGCGATTGGCGCGGCATTGACCACCAAGCCGTGGCGATGGCCCTGCTGATCCATAGAGGTTTTCCGGCTGAGGATGCCAACGGCGTGGCCCTGACCAACAACCTGTTTGACCCGACCCAGCCGGCCTTCTATGTCAACGTGCAGTTTGGCGACACGCCGGTGGTGCGTCCGCCGATCGAGGTCACGACCGACCAATTCCTTTATTTCTACGCCTATCCCAACCAACCGATCGCGTGGATGGGCCACAGTTCGCTGATGCCGGCGGGAAAGCCGGTGCTGAGCGTGGCCCAGGTGCAGGAACTGGGGGCGGCGCTCAACTTGCTGCACGAGGCGTTTGCACCGATTTACGCCAAGCCCGGGAAATTCTACGCGATGGATGTGGAATTCAAATTCAACACCGATCCCGGTCAGGGCAGCAAGCTGTGGATTAAACAGGCGCGGCCTCATCCCGGTTGGCTGGGGCAATAGGCCAAGAATGAGGAACGATGCGTAGTTACACCAGGATTCCCTTGCTCGTCCTCGCCGCCATGGCGCTTGGGCTGTTGGCCAGCTGTGGCGAAGAAGCCTCTCCCGCGGGCGCGACTGCGGGCGACACCGCTGCGGACGCGGCCCAGGCTGATGCTGACACGGCTGGGATAACAGATGCCGATGCGCAAACGGCAGCAGACACCGCAACATCTGGTGATCAGGGGCAAATATCGGCTGATGCCCCGGACGCGGCGGCGGTCAAAGGCGCGGCTTGCCCAGCGGACCAGCGCGTCGGGCGCTTTGAGGTGTTGCAGGACAGCGTCTACGGCGGGTCGGTGGCGGGCAATGTCGCGGATCGCATCGACGCGCTGCAGTTGCTGGTCGCCAAGGAGTCGCAGGGTTCCTGCACGCTTTACCAGCGCAAGGCGGCGGTGTGCACGCCCAGCTGCACCGGCCAACAGCAGTGCGTGCGCGACCAGGGGTGTCAGGCGTTTCCGGCGCCGATCGACGTGGGCAAGGTCGAGATTGCCGGCCTGGTCAAGCCCGTGGCGATGACCCCTAAGGGCGCGAACAAAGACTATTTCTTTACCGATTTTGACGCCGACCCGGCCGCGCCCATGGCCGACCTCAAGCTCACGGCGAGCGGCGGTCAGGTGGCGGCGTTTGCGCTGGTGGGCAAGGCTTCGCCGCCGCTGGTGGTGCAGAACACCTCGGCTACGCTGACCAAGGGCAAGGCGCTGAGCCTGAATTGGACCCCGGCCGCCGCCAACGCCTTTGTGGTGCGCTTGTCGCTCAATGTCGACCAGCACGGCCTGACGCCGGTGACGCTGGTGTGTGAAACCGCCGACACCGGAGCGTTCGCCGTGCCGGTGACCCTGACCGATGCCCTGATGAACTATGGCATTTCCGGCGCGGCAACGGCGACTCTGGAGCGCCTCACCGTCGACTCGACCCTGATCAGCCTGCCCGCCGGCGGCAAGGGCTGCGTGGAACTGCTCGCCGCCAGCCGGGTGGCGTTGCAGGTGTTGGCTCAGTAGCCAAGAGGGCGGTCAAAGTGGAACAGTAGCTCGCGGGGGCCGCCGAGGAGGGGGGCATGGCCGGGACATCGCGCTTGGGGATGTGGATTGCCGTGCAGTTGTGCGCGCTTATGCTGGGTGGGTCCGCCACCGCCCAAGCGCCTGACCTGCAGCCGCCGCAGCTGACGCAGGACGCCAAGCCCGTGTATCCGCCGGCCTTGCGCGATCGCGGTGTAGCCGGGGCAGTGGTGGTCGAGCTGACCGTCAGCGATCAGGGAACCCCTCAGGATATCAAGGTGGTGGACAGCGCTGGGCCTGAGTTCGACGCGGCGGCTTTGGAGGCTGCGGCGAGGCTGCGCTTTGCCCCGGCGAGTCGCGCTGGCAAGGCCGTAGCTGTGCGGATTCGCTACCGGTTTGCCTTTGCCGCCGATCTGGACGAGCGCCGCGGCCGGGCGAGCGGCGACGGGCGCTATGGCCGGCGCGACGCCGAGCGCACCCCGGCGGGGTATAGCAGCTTGCGCGGGCGGGTGCTGGAAAAGGGCACGGGCCGGCCGGTGGCGGGTCTGCAATTGCTGTTGGATGGCGGGCCTTTGGACGCGATCACTGACGCCCAGGGCGACTACGCCTTTGGTCCTTTGAGCGCCGGACCGCACGCCCTGGTGGTGGCCGAAGGCGATCACCGCGCCCAGCGCATTGCCGTGCAGGTCAAGCCGGGGGTCTCGGTCCGCGCCGATTTCCGCGTCGAGCGCCTGCACTACGGTCTGTACCGCGCCACGGCTGAGGCCCCGCCGCCGCCGGGGGAGATGGCGCGCCGCGAGCTGAGCGCAGAGGAAATTCAGAGGATTCCAGGGACTTATGGCGACGCTCTCAAGGTCGTGCAGAACCTGCCCGGCGTGGCTCGCCCCAGCCCCTTTGGCGGCGAGGTGGTGGTGCGCGGCTCGGCGCCATCCGATTCGCTGGCGGCGGTAGAGGCGGTGCGCCTGCCCCTGGCCTACCACTTTGGCGGCGTCTATGCGGTGTTCAACACAGATCTACTTGAAGGAATAGACTTTTTGCCGGGCGGCCTGCCGTCTATGTGGGGGCGCCAGGTCGGCGGCGTGCTCAATGCGCGGCTGCGCTTGCCGGTGCAGGATGAGCCGCTGGCGGGCTATGTCGAGCTCAACGCCTTTCACGCCGGGGCCTTTCTCAAGGGCAGCTTGGGCAAGGACCTGCGCTTTGTGCTGGCGGCGCGGCGCTCGTGGATCGACGCCCTCCTGGCGGCTGTGCTTCCCGAAGGCGCGCTGCCCTTTACGGTTTCGCCCAAGTACTGGGATGCCCAGGCCAAGCTCGACTGGCTCATCGGCCCCCGCACCAGCCTGACGGCCCTGGGCCTTGCCTCCAGCGACCAGCTGGCCCTGGTGAACAAGGACCCCGCGGGCACGGACACGCGCGTCATCGGCGGCATCAAGTTTAGCTCGGCGTTCCAAGGGCTTTTGGGGATTCTGCGCCACGACGACGGCGAGTTCACCTCCAAAACCACCGCCGGCGTGGTGTGGGGGCAGGTGGCGACCACGGTGGGCACGCTGCTGCATTTTGACGCCGACGCCCTGGACCTCACCTTGCGCCAGCAGTTCAATTGGGGCCGCGGTCCCGTGCAACTGCGCGCCGGCCTGGATCTGCTGCACACGCCGTTTTGGGCCAACATCTACGCGCCGTCCGGGCGGGTCTCAGAAGAAGGCAGCGGCCAGAGTAGCTCGGCGCCAGAGCAAACCTTTAGCTTTAACGGCAGTTTCTCCTTCTTTGGCCCAGGGGCCTGGTGGGATGCGGTGCTTAAGCCCACGCCCGAGCTGGAAATCGTCCCCGGCCTGCGCCTGGATGCCTTTCGCGGCGTGGACAGCGACCAGACCCTGCTGCCGCGCTTGGCCGTGCGTTGGCAGCCGAACAAACGCTGGGCGCTCAAGGCGGCGAGCGGCTTCTATTCGCAGCGGCCTCAGCCCCAGGAGGTCTTGAGCATCGGCGGGCTTGGCAACCCAAATCTGCAGTCGATGCGCAGCTTTGACATTGCCGTGGGCGGCGAGTTCACCCCGCGGCCGGCGGACAGCATCGACCTGCAGCTGTTCAGCAAGAGCCTGTGGAACGTGGTGGTGCAAACGCCCGGGCTGTTCCCCTCGCCGCCTTATCAGAATGCCGGCCAAGGTCGCGTCTACGGGGCGGAATTGCTCGCGCGCCACAAGATGAGCGAGCGCTGGTTTGGCTGGGTGGCCTACACGCTGCTGTGGGCCGAGCGCAAAGACCAGGCGGGGCAGGCGTGGCGGCCTTTTGACTGGGATCAGCGGCACATCCTGACCGCCGTCGCCAGCGTGCAGCTGCCGGACCACTGGGAGCTGAGCACGCGCTTTCGCCTGGTCAGCGGCAATCCGACCACCGCGCTCTCCAGCAGCGTCTACGACGAAAAAGCCGACGCTTATCAGGGCAATTCGGCAGCCTACAACGCCGATCGCCTGCCGGCCTTTCACCAGCTCGACCTGCGGGTAGACAAGCGCTGGGTGCTCAACCGCTGGATGTTCAACCTGTACCTGGACGTGCAGAACGTCTACAACCGCCGCAACGCAGAGGGCGTGGTCTACAACTTCGACTACAGCCAGCAGATGATCCAGGGCGGTCTGCCGATCATCCCGTCGCTGGGCCTGCGCGTCGATTTCTAAGCCAGCGCCGCGGGGTGAACTCGGCTACTTGCGCACGACGGTATACACCGCAGGCAAGGTGAACTGGTTGACCTTCTTCTGCAATTCTACGGTCAGCACGTCGCCGGTCAGGCCGTAGCGCAGGGGCTCCGCCGCCTCGCCGCCGCAGTCGGGCGTCCAGGTGGCCTCGCCAGGGGTGGCGCCGGGGGTCAGGCTGCCCGAGCGCGACAGCTGGTCCATCGTGTCAATGCCGGCGCCGTTGGCCACTTCGATTAACAGGCGCATCGCCGTGTCCAGGGTCAGCTTGCCGCCGCTGGTCCAGGCCTGGCCGCGGCTGATGATCTGGCTGGTCTCGCCGTTGATCTCGCCCTTGGCAAACACGGGCAACACCAGGGTGGCTTTGGTCAATTCCCAGCGCCCGTCCGGCAGAACGCCGCCAGTCAGGGTCGGCTTGGCGCCAAACTCGATCTTGGACACCTGGCGCGGCGGCTTCACATCCGGCTTGAAACCGGAGCACTCGCCGGGGAAATAGTCGACATCCGCATCCACTGGAATCAAAAAGTCATTGCAGTAGGCCTTTTTGGGGGCCGGGCTGACAAAGCTGAACAGGAAGCACATCTCGTCGCTGGTGTCCTCGCCCATCTGCACGGCCTCAGTGCCCGGATTCTTCCAGGTGCAGGTCGTCTCCAGGCGATCGCCCGGCTCCAGCCAGGTGTCCAGCAGGTAGAACGGCTGCATCTCAAAGCTCCACCCGCTGAGCTCAATCACGCTCTTGCGCGTGCCGTCGGGCTTGACCACCGCCGCCTTAAAGTGCGTGCCCAGGGTGTGCATGTGCGGCATGCCGGCGATCAGGTGGACTTTTTCCTGCACCACGCACTGGCCGCTGGCGCTCAGGCTGCTCTTGGCCGGCACCTCAAACACCATCGGACCCGGGGCGATCATGCCGTATTCCGTGCCCGCCACCGGGCCGTGCCACAGGCGCACGCCGCTCTCATCCGCGACATCCTTGAGGCCGGCGCCGTTGTTGTAGTGGATCTGCAGCACGTAGCGCTCGCCCTTCTGCACGCGCATGCCGCCCTCTGGAAACTGCACCGCGCCGCCGCCCGGAGCCCAGGCAAACAGATAAAGACTGTCTTTGGGCATGGTTTTGCAGCCCTTGGGCCCCAGCGGAAAGGACTTGGCCGGGTCTTTGAGCAGCACCACGTGGTGGACCACCTCTTTGCGGTCGACCACGGCCTCAATGCGGCGGATAAAGCGATCGCCGTCCACCGGGACCTCAAAGGTAAAACACTGATACAGATCCAGGGTTTTCTCGCCGACCGCGAACTTGTCTGCGCGCAGGTCAAAGCTCTGGGCATCGGCCGGCGGCTGCTCCGGGGCGCCGAACACCGGCTTGTCGACCAGCAGCCCCTTGCTGTGATCCGGGTGCTGCAGGCCGCAAGAGGCCCACTCCGTTAGGGTATCCAGCGCTTGGTGCGGCACCGGCGGCGTGCCCACGGGGGGCATCTGCTTGCTGGCCAGGGCCTTGGCGATGCGATCCACCGGCCGCTGGCCCATCGCGCCGGCGATCAGGCTGTCGTAGCCGCCAGTGAGTGTCGACGGCGCCCCGTACACCGGCTGGCCGCCGTGGCAACTGCCGCAGTGGTCGGCGATGAGCTTGCCGGCGTGCTGGTCGTAGACGGCCTTGCTGGGGACGCACGGCTGGGCGGTGCTGTCGCCGGCAGTGTCGCCGATCCCTGCATCGCTGCTGGCGATTTCACTGCCTGTGTCGCTCGTCACCGCCGCGCTGCTGGCTGCTGTGTCGCTGCCGCACGCGCCAAGGCCCGACGCCAGCGCCAAGGCCAAGACCCACCCGTACCCGCGGCGGAGCGAGCCGCCTGTGCTGACCATGTGCATGTGTTCCCCACCCAGGTTGGCCGTCAGCTTAGCGGCGCAACGGAGCCACGGCAAGCCCGGCCAACTGTCCGCGTGGCGTACCATGGCGCAGCGACGGGAGATTGGGCTGGAAGGACGCTGCGATCAGGGGACGACGAAGGTCATGCACTGGCTGCTCTTGCAGGCGACGCCAAAGCTGGTCTTGGCCGAGGTGTTGCCGTCTTCGCCCTTGGGCGGCATCGCCGGGCAGCCGCAGCCCGGGTATTGGCCCCGGCACTCGCTCTCGGCCTTCTCAAACGCCGACTTGACCTCCTTCCACACGCCGATCGCCGTGGCGTTGCCGCAGCAGTCGGTCTGGTGGACCACAAAGTCGCAGTCGCTGTCGCTTTGGCAGAACTTGGTGAACGAGGGAAAACTGCTTGGATTGTCCGCGCATTTGACCGGGGCGATCATGCACGACTGCGGGCCCGTCTGCCAATACGGGCAGCCGTTGGCGTCGATGAGCTTCTTCCAGCCCACCGGTGCCGCGTCGCAGATCTTGATGCAGCCCTGGGGGCCTTTGGTGCCGCCGGTCGACACGCAGTCGCAGCCGGGCGGGTCCAGCGGGCAGCACTCGACCTGACTGCCGTCAGCGTCCCCCGGCAATTGGCCTGCGGTGTCGGCGTCGACTGTTGCAGCACCGTCGGCGTCGCTGGTTGCGCTGGCGTCGGCCGCGCCACTCAGGCCGCTGTCGGAATCGCCGGCGCCACTCGCCGCTTCCGTGTCGCCGGACTTGCCCGCATCAACCTGCTGGTTGTCGTTGTCCAGGGATCCGCCGGCGCTGCTCGGGGTAGGCACGGGGTTGACCACGCAGCCGCTCGGCAAGCCCAAGAGGGCGACCAGCGCCAAGAAAAGCGCAAAAAGCCGGCGGATCGGCGCTACGGTCACGGCGAGCGGTGGTCTGGTCATGGCGTCCTCGGCTGGCAGCGGTGGGCGCGGGGCCCCCTACAGCTTCCCAGGAAGCAAGAACGATGCCAAGTCTGCGGGCGCGGGGCGCGGCGAATTGTCGGTCGCCCCGCGGGCCAAGGCGCGCACGGTTGCGGGTCGAGAGCTGGGCGGAGCTTGAGCGAATCCAAAGGATTGCGCCGATCCCCACGTGGGCGATGGGCATCGGCGCGGCTCGGCCCAAAGTCCAGCGCGGCGGCGGAGGAGGGTGCTGAAAATATCCACACTGTAGAAATAATCCACAGCTTAGCGGACCGACCGCTCGTCCGCTCAGAACTTCAGGCTGGCCAACAGCGCCTGGAAGGCGGGCGCAGCGGCGGCCATGGGGGCGGCATCGCCCGTGAGCTTGACGAACCAGCTCTGGCCACCCGCGACCACCACGCCGGCGATCATGCGCTTGGCGCCCTCGCCCTCCGTGGCAAAGTCGAAGACGGCGACCTGGCCCGCGGGGCTTTGCACCAGCTTGCGCGCGGCGGAAAGGCCCGCGTCGTCAAACGGCGGCAAGCCGATCTGGCCGCGCCAGCGGTTGACATTGGCCAGCTCTCCGCCCGCGGGGCCGGGCAGGGCGATGACGGAACCATCGATGGTGCCAGGGGTATCCGGCTTGAGCGTGGCGTAGCGCATGCCGCCCGGCCGCGACTCGCTCCAGCCCGCCGGCAGGGTCCAGGCAAGGCCCCCTTGGCCCACCGCAGCGGCGGCTTCGGGCTGGACCGGAGCGGCGGGGGCCTGCTGTCCTGGGGCTGGACTCGGCGCCGCGGGGGGCGGGCTCGGGTTGGCCGGAGGCATTGGCGCGGCCTCAGCGGCCGAGGGCAGGGGCGTGGCGGCCGGCGGCTCACTGCGCCCGCAGGCGGCCAGGGCCAGGGCGGCGATCGGCGCGGCGAGCAAGTACGAGGTGGTGCGGGGCTGGGCGGGCATGGGCAAGTCTCCGGCAATGGTAAGGGCCGCGAGTCTCCCGCCCGCCAAGCCCAGATGCAAGAGCTTGGCAGGCAAGCGCCGATGCCGGCGGAGGTTCGAGCGGCAGCCGCGGCACAACGCCCGCGCTCCTTCACGCCTCCGACAGGAACGAGGGTCTTGTCCGGACATGAACGAGGGTCTTGTCCGGTGTGATACGCAACGGCCGTGGCAACTTCTGCGGCGGTCGCGCGTCAGAGGGCTCTGGGGTCCTTCCCGCCCGAGGTGTGTCATGCCCGCCCAGCCC
>CAXNCS010000061.1:0-14026 GCA_964201005.1 Myxococcota bacterium | reverse complement strand
GGGCCCCTCGGCAGGAGCAAAGCTCCAATCGGCAAAAACCAAGTGGCTGTGCGGTGTTCTGGGTGGGTCCCCCTCTTCAAGCGCCGGCGCTCGGCCTGCAACGCACCTGTGTGGGTTGGTGAGCGGGGTAACGGCACGGTGGTTGGTTGCGATCGGCGCTGATCGGCTCACTGAGGGTCGGCGATCGCCGCTCTCGCCTGCTGACTCGGGGCGATACGGCCGCTCTCGGCGCGGCCCCTATGGCTGCTGATCGGGGGACAATGAAGGCGCGGGGCGGCCCTTGCCGTCTTGGCCCGGCGGCAAGCCCTGCAGGTCCGGATCGACCTCGGCGTCGCCCTCATGGCCCAGGCCCTCTTCGCTGGGCTCTTCGCTGCCGTCCGTCGCGCCGCCAAACACCACGTTGCAGTCGCCCAGGCGCGAGCGCTCTTCCGCGGTGATCTTCTCGCGCTTGAGCATGATGTCGGCCACCCAGGCGAGCATGGCGCGGTGGGTGTCGCTGGCCTTGCCGTTGAGGAATTCGCTGTAGTAGCCGGGCGGACTCGGGATGATCGACCCCAGCCACAGGCACTGCAGCAGCGTCAGCTCGGCCGGCGCCCGCTCAAAGTAGTGCCAGCTCGCCGCGCCGATGCCGTAAATCGGCCCAGGCCCCAGCTCAATAATGTTCAGGTACAGCTCCATCAGCTGCGGCTTGCTCAGCGTCCTCTCGATCTGCCAAGTGATCACCGCCTCTTGGACCTTGCGCGAGATGGTCTTTTCGCGCAGGGAGAAGAACAGGTTCTTGACCAGCTGCTGGGTAATCGTCGACGCGCCGCGCACAAACCGACCCTTGCGCAGATTCGCCACCATTGCCGACTTGATCGCCTCCATCAAGAAACCGCGATGGCCAAAGAATCCGCCGTCTTCGGTCGTGGTGATGACCTTGATGAAGTTGGGGTTGACCTGGTCGAGCGGCACCCAGTTCTCGGTCCCCGGCCCTGTTTGGAACTGGTGGGTGGTGTACTTGGGCTCGCCCGGCTTGGGGTGGCGGATATAGCGCACCGCCGTGTGGGTAAACGCCGAGGTGAACTTGCTGAAGTCGACCTGTTCGCCCAAGGTGAGGATCTTGACCTCCGCGAGCATCGGCCGGAAGTCGAACTCCAGGCTGGTCATGTCCGCCGTGTCCAAAGACCCGCGCAATTCATAGGAAAGTCGCCCTTCGCAGCGCATGCCCGCCAAGGTGTCGGCAAAGCCGCGCGGCACTGCGTCGACCACTTCTTGGCAAGCCACCGTTGGCACGGCGATGTGGGCTTTGAACACCGGCGCGCTGCGAAACTTATCAATCGATCCAGCTAGTTCAATCGCAACTCGCCCAACCGTTACCTGGCCGCCGCTCAGCTCCAGGCGCTGGCCCTTCAGATCGACTTCCAGCTTGCCGCTGGCGCCCACCGTGACCTTCTCCACCCGCGAACGCGACAGCCGCGGCGCTTCCAGGGCCACTTCGCGCAGCGTGCCTTTGCCCTCCAAGGTGATCTTGCCCGCCGGCGCCGCTACCAGCACAGACAGGGCCAAGCCTTGAATCGCACTGGTTTCTTCCGTGATGACAGAGCGGGGCAGCAGCGCGGCATAGGGCCGGAGCGGCAGGTCGTCGAGCTGGATCTTGACCTCGCCGTCGCCGGTGCGCACATCAAAGCGCCCGGACACCTGGTTGGCCACTTGCCGCCCTGGGGTGTTAAAGCTCAGCTGGAGCGACACCACACTTTCGCCGGGCTTGCGGTCGAGGCGTCCAGAGAAATCAGAGAGTTCCCGCCGGCCCCCCTCGGCCTGGTCGTCAAAGCGCGCCGAACCGTGCTCGACCACCACCACCGGCACTGGCACGCTCGCCATGGCCAAACGCAGCCGATCAACCTGATCTTGCAGGCGATCCGCGCTCCGGCCAAACAGCTGGGTCAGGAACTCGCGCACGGCACTGCCATCGCCGGGGTCGCTCTTCTTGGGCTCTTTGGCCGCCTGTTTGCCCTTGGCGAGCTTGCCCTTGGCGGCATCGGCTTTGAGTTTCACGCTGCCGGTCTTGTCCTTGGCGTTACCCTCGCCTTTGGCCGCATCGCCCTTGGTCAATTCGGCCTTTTCGCCGTCTTCGCTGTCGTCGTCGTCCGCCGCTTGACCGGGTACCGCCGCCGGGCGCTTGGCCACGATCACCGGCTCGCGCACCACCACTTCTCGCACGTGGCGCAGCAGCTGGCGCGCCGGTCCGGGCAAGCGCGCGGTCATCTCGGCTGGTAGCTCGATCTCTGGCCCGGGCTCCTTGCTGAGTTTGGCGGCAATTTCGCGGACATCCAGGCCATACCGCGTCGCCGCACCGCCCTTGACCACCCGCACCTGACCCAGCGCCACCTCGCCGTCACTCCGCAAAAGCAGCTGGCCGACCTGCACGCGCACATCGCCCACCACCACCGAGACATCTGAGGGCAGGGCTACACGCAATTCTCCAGTCTTATCAGGCCAATTGGCGGTCGCGTCCAGGCGCAGCGCTTGATCCAGCCCGCGGATCCGCACCGAGGCCTTGACCTCCAAGCGCACCTTCTCTTGCACCGGCGAGCGGTTGACCACGTCGATGGCCCCGCCCTCCAAGCGCAATTGCCGGGCGTTTAGGCCTCCCACCTGCAGCGGCTCGCCGCTTTCGTCATCCAGCGCCACCTCAAGCCCGCGCACCTGCAGCGGCGGCACGTGCTTGGAGAGGTATTTGCGCAGCCCGCCGCCGCCCTCGTCGTCGTCGTCTTTCTTGGGGCGCAGCAGCCGTTCGATCAGCGTCTGCAGGTTGTGCTGGCCGCCAGCCGCGCGCCGCACCTGCATTTGCGGGCGGATCACTTCGATATTTTGCAGAAACACCTTGGGCGACAGCACGCCGTCGAGCTCGTAGAGCACCTCGACCCGCTCGACCCGCAGCAGCGGCGGTTCGGGCATGGCCTTGTCTCGCAGCACCACCCCGCCCAGCACCAGCTGACTCGCCGGCTGCAAGTGCAGGTCTTTGATTTCCAACAGCAAGCCCCGGCGACCGGCGCGCTCGATCAGCCCCTGGCGCACCTGTTCGCCCAGCAAAGCCGGCGCCGCCGACCAAGCCCAGCCCAGGGCAAAGGCCAGCAATCCCAGCACGGCCGGGAGGCCGATTCGCAAAACGCGGGGCATCGGGGTGGCGCGACTCAGAAGGACTTGGAGCCAGAAGTGGCGATGATCACGGCGATAAACGCGCCAGCACCCAGAACGCCCGCGGCGATGACGGAGGCGGTCTTGCCGGTGGACAGCAGATCGACCTCATACGCCTTGAGGTTGGCCAGCGGCAGCAGCGTATCGCGGTCCGACGCCACGAGCTGGCTCGACGACATCGAAAAGTTGAACGGCGTCAACTGGTAACGCCGGCCACCGTCGGTGCGCACGTAAATGCGCGTGTCGCGGCCGACGCCGACCTTCTCATTCTTGACGCTCTCCACCACGATGGCGTCATTCTCACCGCGCGACTGCAGCTTGGTCAGCTCTTCCGGCGTGTCCTTGTAGCGCTCTTGCAACTTGCCGTCTTCATTGATGGCGGTCACCGACTGCAGGCGGCGGAAGTCGTCCTGCGGCACCTGGTAGGTGTTGTAGCAGCCGGTGGTGGCCAGGCTGAAAGCGGCCAGGGTGGTGGCAGTGGCGAGGGCGGACAGGCGCGACGGGGCGCGGCGGACTGCAGTCATGGCGGCCTCAGCTGTGGATCGGCGGGCGTTGGCGCTGGCCCGGAAGGGTGGGGGCATGGACCCGGCTGTGATTCGGACCCAGTCGAATTTGGGCCCGGCGTGGGCAAAGGCAGCGGCTTCGCTGGCTATTTGGCCGGACGCGCGCCCATGTGCTCCCAGATGGCGTTCAAGTCAGTTTGCATCAGGTAGAAGGTCAACAGGCCGCCGGTGCACAGCTGCCCCACCAGGTAGATCACCGCGCGGTTGGGCACGTTGGCGCCGACCAGCTGGGCCATCTCGCTGATCGAGTTAAAGAACTTCCACATCACGATGATGCCCCAGATCGGGATCAGCAGGTGCCACCAGGTAAAGCGCTTCTCGCCAAAGAAGGCGTTGACCTCGTCATAGCGCTTGATCAGCCACAGAATGGCGAACACAAAGCAGATGACGTTCTTGATGGTGGTCATCGTCGGGTCGGCGATTTCGCCGGTGGGCCGGTTCGACTTGCGGGCGCTGCCCCCCATACCGCCGCCAAAACCCGGGCGATCTTGGTTGCCGCGGGGCTGCTCCGGGCTGGGCGGGATGGACCGGCTCTCCGGGACCACTTCGCGCATCGGCTCCTGGCGCGGCTCCGGCCTGGGCGCGGGCTCAGAGACGCGGTGGCCTGGCGCGGGCGCAGCTCGCTGGGCGGTGACGGGCGCCGGGTTCGGCTTGGCCGCCTCCTGGTTGCCCTCAAACATCGCCAGCATCTCCGGCGTTAATTCCATCGCCACGGTCGCTTCGTTCTCGCCGATGCTCCAGGCGTCTTTCATCTCGGCGATTTGTGCCGCGCCGACCCACTGGCGCACGCGCTCGTCAAAGACGTATTCGTCCTGCGCCAATTCGCCCTTGCGCGCCATTTCGCGGAGCTTGGGGAGGTCACAGGGGATGTACTGGCCGTTGCGATGAAGCTGAAAGGACATGGCGCTTCTCCAGAAAGACTTGAGAAGTTCTAGGGGGCAACGGGGCAATCGCCGCGCCGCCGGCGGGGGACAGGGGCAATTGCCTTAGGAGTCCAGGCCCTTGAGGCGCTTGAGATCGCCCATGACCTTTTGATACTCGACTTCCCAGGTGCTGGTGCCTTCCTGCAGATTCTGAATGCGCTTGCGCACTTCCTTGTCGAGATCGTCATCCACATGGGTGTGGCGGTTCAGAATGTCGCGCAAGGTCTTGCGCAGGCCGTGGTCTTCGGCATAGACCTCATCGACGTGGCGGCTGTGGAACAGCGCTTCGATGATCTGCCGGGTCAGGTAGTCCACCGGGCCGCCCGAGCCAAAATTGCGCTCTTCCGCGAGCTTCTGCTTGACCTTGGTCAGCTGAGTGAACTCGAGGCCCTGCTTGGAGATGCGCTCGCGCGCTTCGTCGGTGATCTGGCGATCGGCGCGGATGTACTCGCGCAGCACGCTCTCGATGTCCAGCACGACTTCGCCAGCCAGCTCGGGATCGACCTCAATATCGCCGTTGTTCGTCAGCGACTGCACCATGTCCTGAGCGATAGCGGACACTTTGCCTGGATAGAGCCTCATCGGACCAACCTCGTCTGCTTTCCGTCGCACCGGCGCGCTGCACCCGAATAGCGCGCGCACCTGGACAACCTCGTTTTTTCGACCCCCGAGCGCCACCGGAGAGCGCCGACCCGGAAGTCAATTCCTGCACGCCCTACGCGGCACGACTGCCATGGGCAACTGCGTGTTTTGCAAAGCGAAGCTCTGCAGTCGCAGCCTGAACCGGCGTCACTCCGGTTGCAGAGAGCGGAAGGCTAACACAGCGCGGCCGCGACGTCCACGGTCCCAGACAGAGCGCCGCTGCGAGTCAGGCGTATGGAATTACAGGCGATCGATGGTCCACGGCGCCAGCAATTCGCGCAGCAACCCGGTGATGCGCTGCAACTCAGCGTAAGCTTTGTCATTGCTCCCAAAGGTCAGCAGCTTGAGGCGCTTCTTGCCCACCGACTCGCTGCGCTGGACCAGCACGCCCTCTTCGACAAAAATCCGCAGCGCATTGGTGAGGTTGACCTTGCTGACCGCCTCGTAGCACTCCACCGTCCCCAGGTCAAAGGACTTCTGCGCGTCGACCTGCACGCGATCCAAGAAGGCGTCTTCCGTCAGGGCCACCGCGCCGGGCGTCTGGGCCGGATCGAGCAAGCGCACCGCTTTGGCCAGCAGGTCATACGACTCCAAGAAGCTCTGCAGCAGCTTGGCGTAGAGGCGCAAGGCCCCGCGGACGCTGGTGGCGACCTGCAGCTGGCCGTCGCCCTTGTGGCGCAGCCAACCCGCTTGCACAAAGCTGTCCAAGGTGCGGGCGTATTGGGTCTCAAAGCTCACGCCCGGCTCGTAGACAAACTCAAAGCGGAACAATTGCGAAAGAAATTTAGTCAGTTCCTCGAGCCCCGCCGGGGTCATGGCCGCGCCGTGCTGCAGCTTGGCCAACACCGCGCAGGCCAGCAGCGCCTCCGCGACAAACAGGTGCAGCATGTTGTTTTTGTAGTAATCCAGGTGCATGCGCCCTTCGGCGCGGACAATCAGCACGTCCTCGTCGTCAAAGCGCCGCCGCAGGATCCAGCGGGCGCCTTCAAACAGCTGCAGGGCTTTGTCGACCACATCGCCCACGGCGTGGCCCACCGCACTGGCGCGCGCCGCTTGCAGGCCAAACGGATCGGGCTCGCCGCCAGCGGCCTGCTGACGCGCCTGATCGCGGCCTTCTGCCTCCAGAATTTGCTGGCGGCGCACCTGGATCGCCGTCACCAGCGGCTCCGAGAGCACTGCGCCTCGCCGGCTGGCAAGGTCGAGCAAGTAGCCAACCCGCAACAGCAAATCCCCGCGGGTGATGCCCTTGTGGACCTTGGTCATCAGCACGGCCGCCACCAGCGCAGTCGGGGTCAGCACCGCCGCCTGGTTGATGCGCCCCAGCACGCGGAACCCGCAGACTTTTAGCGCGGTATCAAAGGCTTTGCTGTCGCGCTCCCCGGCCGGGCCCATCGCCCCTTGCTCCTCCAAGAGCGCCCGCACGCTCATCGGTTCGCCAAACTGCACGCGAATGCGGCCGTACTTGTGCACGAGCACGCTGGTGGCCTTGAGCACCTCCACTGGGGATTCAGCCTTCTTCTCGCCGCCTTCTAGCTCTTTGCGGTAGGCCTTTTCTTCGATCAGCCGCTCGTAGCCAAAGTTGGCGGGCAGCAGCACCACGTCTTCGCGCTTGCCGTCGGCCACGGCCTCGAGCACGTGCTTGAACAGGCCAAACTTGGGCGGCAGCAGCTTGCCGGTGCGCGAACGACCACCTTCAGGAAAGAATTCAAGCCAGTGGCCGTCAGCCAGCAGCTTGCGCACGTAGTGGCGGAACGCGGAGGCGTAGATCGGCTGGCCGGAGAAAGAGCGGCGCAGAAAGAACGCTCCGGCGCGGCGGAACAGGTAGCCCATCGGAAAGAAAGACAGATTGGCGCCAGCGGCGATGTGCGGCGGAATCAGGCCCGCGCGGTAGAACACGTAGCTGACGATCAGGTAGTCGATGTGCGACTTGTGGCTGGGCACGACGACGATCGGCGCGGTGCGACCGGCTTGGCGAATGCGCTCCAGGCCCTCTTCGTCGATCTCAATGCCCTCGTAGATGCGCGCCCAGAGCAGGGTAAGCAAGAAGCTGAACCCCGCAACGACATTCATGTTATACCGGGCAGCGATCTCGTCCAAGTTCGCATCAAACTCGGTCTTCACCACTTCAATGGACTTGCCGGTCTGCTGAGACAGCTGGGCCAGATCGACCTGGACCTCCGGGTCGGCGATGATCTCGCGGCGCACCTGCTCGGGCGGCTTGATCGGCACGCCGCGGACGATGCGGTCCTCTTGGCGCAAGGCCTGGGCGATGCGCAAGCGCAGCTTCTCCGCCAGCAGCGACGGTTCGGAGATCTGTGCGTGGTCGTTGAGGAATTCCTGGAGGTTGATCGGATCGCCGGCCCGCACTTGAGCGCGGCGGTGGTTGATCAGGAAGGCCACCAGCTTGCGCACCCGCCCTGGAGCGGAGGGATCGCCAAAGAACTCGTCGATGATCGTCGAGCGCGAGCGGTCCGGATCGCGTTCCCACACCAACAGTTGCGGAACAATCAGCAGCGGGTGACTCGCGTCGCGCTGGGCCTGCAGCAGCTCGTGCAGGTACCCCAACTGCGGCCGGGCCAACAGCAAGTCGAGCAGGGAGAAGGACCGGCGCAGAAACAGCATCACCGGCTCGCGGCGGCGCAGGAGCCCGTGCAGCACTTCTTCTTCGCGGCGCTGGGGTTGGCGCAGCACCCGCCGGCGGAACCAGCCCAGCAGGCCCTTGCGCCACGGCTGCAGCCAGGTCATGGAGATGCCGTTGGCAAAGCGCGCCAGCGGCAGGCCAGAGCGGACAAAGGCCCAGTTGAAGTAGAAGTAGTCCAGCAGGCTGATGGCGGACAGCACGTAGATGATCGCGCCGTCCTTGGACAAGCCCTTGATGTCGCTGACAATGCGCGGCGGAAACTGCACGGGCTTGAAGAACACCCAGGCGAACCAGCGCGCCAGCAGGCCAAAGCGCTTGACCATCGCCGAGGGGTGATCGAGCTCGGCCGCGGTCAGATCGTCGGCCAGCGGCAGCGAGCGCAGCGCTTGCGGCGTCATGGCAGCGGCCGGCGGCGCGGCAGCAGCGGGGAGCGGTGCGTCAGGAGGCAAAGGGGTGTCGACCATGGGCGCATTGTCCCCCGGCGATCCCCTGGGCGCAAGCCGCTCTCCATCGCCCAAGGGCAGCAGAAAAATCGACAGCGCCCCGGGCTGCGGCATCCTAGGGCCATGGATGGATCCCCTCGCCACATTCGCCAGTCGATCGAGCGCAAAACCTCAGCGGATGCGGCGGAAATGCGCGATCCGGTGGATGCGTACCTAGAGCACCTGCAGGTCGAACGCCAGCTCTCTGGCCACTCGGTGCGCTGTTACGCCGCCGACCTGGCCCACTGGGCGGAGTGGCTTCAGACGCAGCAGCGCGACGTGCTGGTCGCTGAACGCGACGATGTTCACGAGTATATCGCCAATCTGCATGGGCATTTGGCCCCCAGCTCGGTGGCGCGGCGGCTGTCCTCGCTGCGCTCTCTGTACCGCTACCTCATCGTGCGCGGCCGGCTCAAGGCGAGCCCGGTGGAGGGGCTGCGCGGGCCCAAACAGCCCAAGACCCTGCCCAAAATGCTCAGCGTCGACGAGGTGATCGCCCTGCTGTCCAAGCCGCTGGAGGGCGACGATGGCGACCCGCTGCTGCAGCTGCGCGACGTGGCGCTGATCGAGCTGATGTACGGCGCGGGGTTGCGCGTCTCCGAGCTGACCGGCCTGGACCTGCTGAGCGTCGACCTGACCGAGCGGCTGGTGCGCGTCCGCGGCAAGGGCAAGAAGACCCGCATCGTGCCCTTTGGCTCCAAGGCCCAGCAAGCGCTGATGATTTGGCTGCGCCAGCGTGGCGAGCTACTGGGGCGCTGCAAAGAGGCCGGCAAGGTGCTGACCGACGCGCAGAAGGCCCTGTTCCTCAACTGGCGCGGCTCGCGGCTCAGCAGCCGCTCTGTGGGCAGGATGCTAGAAAAGCGCTGTGCTCAGGCTGGTTTGCACAAGATCATCAACCCGCACGCCCTGCGCCACTCCTTTGCCACCCACATCCTGGACGCCGGCGGCGATGTCCGCGAAGTGCAGGAACTGCTGGGCCACGCTCGGCTTTCGACCACGCAGCGCTACACCCACGCCTCGCTCAACCACCTGATGCGGGTCTACGACAGCGCCCATCCGCGCGCGCATTTGCCCGGCCACGTGCCCGCGCATGGCGCCGATCAGGCCAAGGGTGCGGCACAGGGGGCGGTCCCGTGAAGGCGTCGTCGTCGCGACCCACGGCAGCGGAGCGCGGGTGCGCCGGTCCAGCGCTTGTCGCGGTGAGATTGGCAATTGTCTATGCACTGTACGTTGTTCTGGGTGGGTCCCCCTCTTCCGCTTCCGCCGCTCCGCCTCCGCCGCTGCGCCTGGGCATAGAGGTTGGATCGAGCTGGCTGGGCGGCGATCTGCTCGTCGATGCCGTGCCCACGCTCGAATTCGCCAGCCGCCGCTTGCAGATCGGCCTGGGTGCCCCCCTGCGCCTGCGCGTGCACGACGCCGATCCCAAGGACAGTTGCGCGACCCCTGGGCTCCGCTGCCAGGACTGGGACCGCTGGAGCGACTGGACCCGCTTGTTGCGCCACCTGGACATCGGCGACAGCCGCGACGCCTACCAGCTGCACGTGGGCGATCTGACAGGGGTGACCTTGGGCCACGGCGAGTTGCTCTGGCGCTACTACAATAACCAGCTGTTTGATGAATGGAATCCGGGTGTTTACCTGACGGCTCAGCAGCGCGACTGGGGCTTCTCCGCGGTCATGCGCAACGCCTTGGAGTGGAGCATGGCGGCGGCGCGGGCCAGCGGCAAACCGGTGACGCGCGGCTGGTGGCGGTCCCTGGAGTTTGGCGTGCAGGCGGCAGTCGAGAGGCGCAGCCGAGGCGTGGTCAGCGATATTCCTGCCGGTGGCTGGCGCTTTTACCAGGGATTGTCCGGTGAACCGCAGATCAACGTCGTTCTGGATTTGTCGCAACCGCTCCTGAGCGGCCAGGGCTGGCTGTTGGGCAGTTGGCTGGCCGGCGGGGTTCAAGGCGTCGACCAGCCGGCACTCGGAGGCCACTTCGGCTTGCGCTTGCACGCGGCATCGGCCACGCGATCATTGGCGATCACTGCGGAAGGCCGCGTGGGCGAACCCGGCTACCTGCCAGCGCGCTTTGACCCAAGCTACGAACTGACCTTGGGCGGCGCGCGCACCACCCCTTCGCCGGTGTCCGGAGCCCAATGGGGCGGCCGCGGCTCTCTGGAGATGTCCGCCAGCGGCATCGGCAGAACGGTCCTGGCTTGGGACCAATTTGGCGATGCCCGCCAGCGCGGCCACCTGTGGCTATTTAGCAATCTCAGCCGCGATTGGAGCCTGCGCCTGTACGCCAGTGCCAATTTCCTCAGCAGCGACGCGGCGAGGCGCCTGGGGCCAGCGCTCATCCCGGGCTATCCAGACCAGCCCGACTGGCAGGGCTTTCTAAGCGGCCGCTTCAGAGTCCAAGGGCCTTGGTATTTCTCGGCTTCTGCCGGCAGGCGCTGGTTTTGGCGCACCGGCGTATACAGCGGCGACTATCATCCGCAGCGGGCTGAGACCGAGGTGCGGATCGCCCTGGGCTGGGACGGCGGCAGCTAATCGTGGAGTCGCCGCTGCGCGGCGCTCAGACTGTTGGCGCCCTCCGGGCGAGAGTGGTTTTTGCTTTCATCACAAAGTTTTGCAAGGGAGGGAACCATAGGGCCGAGGGGCAAAGCCCCTTCGCCCTAAAGTTTCCCTCCCCTGCACCCCTCCCTCCTTTACTCTCAACCCCTTCACCCCGTTTTCACTTGCAAATGTCAAATGGCGTCTGCGACCGGGGCAATCCGCCAGCCGCGAACGAAGTAATGCGGCGGCGTGAGCTGTCGAGAGTCTTGCCGGCCTCGGCCTAACCCAGCCGCGAACGAAGTTATGCGGCGGTGTGAGCTGTCGAGAGTCTTGCCGGCCTCGACCTAACCCAGCCGCGAACGAAGTAATGCGGCGGTGTGAGCTGTCGAGAGCCTCGCCGGCCACCCAGCAGCTTGGGCGCAGAGCCGGAAAATCCAGGCCGCGAGCGGCCCAGATTTTTGGGCTCTGCGCCCAAGCCCCCCGCCCCGCCGCCGCGGCGCTGCCGGCCCGGGAAGCATGGACCTGGCCCAACAGCACAGACCAACAGGGGGACACCCGTCTAGGGCCGGAGCGCTTGCGGCCCACCCAGCAGCTTGGGCGCAGAGCTAGAAAATCCAGGCCGCGCGCGGCCCAGATTTTTGCGCTCTGCGCCCAAGATTGACCAGCGCGGCGATTTCGGGTTCAATCTTGCGCTCCGCGCTGCCCCGCTTGGGGGTAGCGAGATCGCCTCTGCCGCTGGCGACCACCGGAAATTAGCCGGCAAGACAACAGGTTAAACGGCGCTTGGCCCCGGGTCAGCGCCTCCTGCGCGAGGAAGTCATGCTCGACCAAATGCGGCGCCACAGCCGGTCGACGTTCATTTACGTGCTGTTCGGCATCCTGATCGCCGTGTTCATCTTGACGTTCAACACCGCGTCGCGCGTCGATTCTGCGGCGGCCGTGGACGTCTCGGCGATGGCTCAGGTCGGCGACACCACCTTGACCGGTGTGGACCTCAATTTGGGCATGATCCTCTCGGCCGATCCGCCGCCGCCCGCTCTCTCCGCGTTTGAGAAGCTGCAGGCCAAGCAGATGTATGAGGGAACCCGCCTCGTGCGCTCGGGCGTGGCCGGTGAGCTGGCGCGTTTGACGCCGTTCACTGGGGCGGTGCCGGCTTCTAAGCTTGAGAAACTCTTGGTTGAAATGACCGAGTCGGTGTTGGTGGCGCAGGAGGCCAAGAAGCTCGGCCTGGCCGTCAGCGACACGGAATTGGCCAAGCGAGTGGTGGCCTTGCAGCGGGCCAACGGCGTTTCGCTCACGGACGAGAACGGCAACTTTGATCCCAAGAAGTACGACCAGTTCGTGCGCTTTAGCCTGGGCACCAGCAAGGCCCAGCTAGAAGACTTCCTGCGCCGCGAGATCCTGCGCGACAAGCTGGCGCAGATCGTCACCAGCGGCATCGTCGCTTCGCCGGCAGAAATTGACTCGCTGTACCGCGCCGATCGCCAGCGCCCGCGCCTGGAGATGGTGGTGGTCGACGCGCAGAGCGCCGCCAAGGCCGTCACCGTGACCGACGCCGAGGCCGAGGCCTTTGCCGCCGCCAACGCCGACAAGATCGCCGCCGAGTACAAGGCCCAAGAGAGCAAGTACAAGGTTTCAGAGAAGTATAACCTGCGGGGCATCCTGATCGCCGCTCCAGCTGCAGACGACGACGCCGACGAGGCCAAGAAGAAGGAAGCCAACGATCAGCGCGCCGCCAAGCGCGGGGCCGCGGAAGCCATCAAGGCCGATCTCGACAAGGCTTGGGCCGGCGAAACCGCCCTGGACCCGGTCGCGCCGCCGTCTGACGATCCGGACAAGCCGGCGGTGGCCGTGGGCGACCCCAAGAAGGCTACGGAGCTGGAAGGCGCGGAGAAGACCGCTCGCCTGATCAACCACTTCTCCAAGATCGCCAAAGAGAAGTCGGAAGACGCCATCTACAAGGATGAAGGCGGCAAGTACGTAGAGGATTACGACGGCGACAAGCTCGAGCGCCAGCCCTTTGGCCCCGCGGTCAAGGCGGCGGTGTTGGGCGCCCAGGAAGGTCAGCTGATCGGCCCCGTGGAAGGCAAGAAGGGCTGGTGGCTGCTGGTGGTCGAAAAGAAGATCGCCGGAAGCGAGACCTCGCTGGAAGTCGCCAAGATCGAGCTGGCCAAGGGCTTGATAGTCAAGGATAAAGTTGAGAAGGAGCTGGACAGCATCGCTCAGGGCGTGCTGTTGGCGGCCCAGGGCACCCCCACCAGCGCGCTGGCTGAAGTGGTCAAGCTGTGGGCCAAGTCCAAGGGCCTGCCGGAAGACGCTCTGTCGGCCACGGAAGCGCCGCCGATGGGCAAGAGCCCGTTTGACAAGCTGCAGGATCTGTCTGAGCTGTTCCCGCAGCTGGCCAAGGGCGATAGCGCCGATGACGTGCCGCTGGTGGGCAAGAACCCGGAGATGGCCAAGGCCGTCTACGCGCTGAACCAGGCCAAGCCGTTGGCGGGCAAGGTGTTCAAGTCGGAAGACGGCAAGACCCGCTATGTGGTGCGCTTGGCGGCGGACAAAGCCAATGACGATGCCGCGATGGCCAAGGGCAAAGCCGAGGTCGGTCGGGCCCTGACTGCCCTGCGCCGCCAGGAAGCCTATCGCGCCTTTGCGCAAAAGCTCATCGCCCAGGCCAAGGCCGACGGCAAGATCAAGGAGACCGAGGCGTATTCGCTCAAGCTCAAAGAAGAGCAGGCGCGCATCGCAGACGAGATCAAGCGCGCAGGCGGCGGCGACGCGGCTCCGGCGGCCCCGGGCGCTCCGGGCGGCGGCGGCATCGGCCTGCGGATCAACGGCAAAGAAGTCAACATTGATCAGCCCGCAGGCGGCGCCCCTCAGGCCCCCACGGCTCCAGCCCCTGCCGCGCCGGCTCCAGCGGGGAATGCGCCGGCCAAGTAGCCGAGCCTCCGCCGCAGGTGCTGCCGATCGCCCCTTCGATCCGGCAGACCTGCGGACCATGGCTTACGGCGATGCCGCGGATCTCCTAGACGAGACAGATGATTTTGCTCGCGACACAGTA
>CAXNCS010000060.1:0-14520 GCA_964201005.1 Myxococcota bacterium | reverse complement strand
ACGAGCAGCGCCAAAAGCCCACCCAGAATCAGACTTAAGCGCACGTTGGGCCGCACCGGCGCCTTGGGTGTCACCGCGAGATCGAGGATGTTGATGTTGTTCACGCCAATGTCGCGCAGCAGATCGGTCTCCGTGATGCGCTTGGCGACCTTTTCGTAGAACATCTTGTCTTCTTCGCTGCGGGCGCGGAGGCTGTCGTGCTCGATCTTGGCTTGGCGCACCTGGCGGTCTTCGTCCTGGGCTGCCTGCAATTGCTGATGGATATCGCGCTCTTCTGCCTCTGCCGCCCGGTACTGTTGCGCGGCCGCGTCGTAAACGGCGGTCACGTGGCGGGCGGCCAGGGTCAACAACTGCTCGGACTGCTGATCCAGCGCCTGAATGCGCGGGTGGCTGTCCAGGTAGGTCACCGCCAGCTCTTTGCGCTTGGTCGAGACGTCGAGGTAGCGGCGCTTGAGCTCACCCACAAGGCCATCGCGGAGCAGCGCCGGGGCGGATACGCTAAAGACATCCTTGGAACCGCGGAACTTCTTGAGTTGAGTCATCTCTTGCTGGGCGCGCAGCTTGACGGTGCGGACTTCGCGCTCCGCCCGCGAGAGGGCCAAGATGCGATCAGCCAGGTTGGTGCGGCGGGTCTCAGAGAAGTCGTTCTCTTTCTCAAACTTAAAGAGCTCGTTCTGGCTCTGGTTCTTCTCGCCCTCCAGCCGCTTAAAGATCGCGTTGAGGTCGGACGAGGCCTCTTTGACCACCCGCTTCTTCACGTCGATGTTGCGGTCGCGGTAGGCTTTGAGCACCGCGTTGACGATGTCGCGGGCGTATTCGGGGTCGGCATCCTCAACCGAGAGCTTCACCACGCCGGAGTCGTCCGCGGCGTCGACAATGATTCGCCCCGCCAGCATGCCCACGACGTCCGCCGAAGCCATGATCGCGTCTCTTTGGCTCTGCGTGAGGGGCTTTTCGGCGCGATCAAAGCCCAAGAACTTGGGATCTCGGGCGAGCCCCAAGCGATTGGCGACGATCGCAGCCAGGTCTCGCGACTGCAGAATCTGACGCTGGGCGGTGTAGAACGCGCGGGTCGCAGAAGCGGTGGTCGCCCCCAGCGGCGCGATGTCCGTCTCCGAGCCAAACACGCGCGGCGCAGAAATCTCCACCGTCATGGTGCCTGTGGCCCGGTAGATCGGCACTTGGCGGCGCACGGCCACGACGGCGAGGGTCATCACCAGCAAAAAGGTCGTCAGCAACCACCAGCGGCGGGCGCTCAGGACCTGCAGCACATGCTTGAGCGCGTCGTCGGTGGCCGACTGCGGCTGCTGGCTAATGCGCAAGGGCAGGAGAGAGTTGGACATCAAGGCCTACAGGATGGTCTCGGGCACATAGACGATGTCGCCGGGCTGCAAAAGGAAATTCGCCGCGAGCCCCTGCATGATCTTCTCGACCGGCACGGGGATGCGCTGCGTACCGCCCGCCTCGGAGCGGGTGACAATGACATAGTTGCGCTCGGCCAGACTATTGAAGCCGCCGGCGAGGGTCACGGCATCGACGATACTCAGGCGTTCTGCGTAGTTGAACCGCCCTGGCGACTTCACTTCGCCGAGCACCAGCACTTTCTTGGAGTTGAGGGTGCGGAACTGCACGGCGACAAAGGGGTTGCGCAGGTATTTTTCTGCGAGCCGCGCGCGGATCATCGCCGCCGCCTGCGAGGCCAACAGGCCTTCCACCGTCAAGGTGCCGAGCAGCGGAAAATCGATGGTTCCGGCCTGGGAAATGACCCACACGCCAGAGAGAGAAGCCTCTTCGTGAACGCGGACTTCGATCTCATCGCCGGGCCCCAGGGCAGACGCCTGAGCGCTGGCGCGCTGATCGAGCTGGACCGACGCATAGCCCACGGGCGCGGACGATGGACAGCCGCCGAGCGGCAGCAGGATCGCCGCGGCCAGCAGCAGCGTCACCGCGCGATGACCGACCGTTTGCACCGCAGGGACCACGACACGCGCCAAGTCTCGAAGCGAGCTCGGGCGGCGCAAATGGGGCGGGTCAAGGTTGGAACTGAGCTGAATCATGCGCTTGGTCGACTCGCTTGGGCCGTATTCCCGGCGCTCAGGGCTGCACAGGTCGCCTTATGGCTCGGACCGGCGGGCCAGCTGCAACCGCCCCAGGGGAGCGACGGCGCCGCGGCCTCAGCGATGCCTGCAAAACTGCCCATGGCGATCGGTTGGCCTTCACCCTCGGCAGGGCGGACGCGAAGGAAGCACGCGGCTCAGTAGCGGAGGTTGACGGACGCGAAGATCTCATGGCCGGTGAAGGCACCGGTGTCCAAGATGGTCTTCTTGTCATTGCCGACCACCTTGAAGTTGGTGATCACCGAGCGCATCTGCCAGCCGATGTTGAGGCCGATCAGCCGGGCGACGTCAAAGTTGGCCGAGAGGCCGCCATCCAGACCGGTGTCGCGACGGCAATTGCACGAGGGGTCCAGGGCCACCAAACCGCCGATTGGGGTAAAGGAGCCGTACTCCAAGAAGCGCGTGCCAAAGCGCGCCGTGACGTCCATGACCTGGCCAAAACGCTGCTTGAGATTAAAGCCCAAGGCGTGGAAAGTAGCGTAGTTGCCCAGGTAGGAGTCGATGAAGTTGCGGTCGTAGCCCAAGTAGATTCGGGTGCTCTCTGAGGCCCGCAAGCCGATGCCCGCTGAGGCGAGGAAGCCGTTGAACGATGCGCCTTTGGCGTGAGTCGACAGGCCCCAGCCGCCCAGGGCGCTAGCGGTGATGCGCTTGGTGAGAGCGCCGTTGACGCCCACGCGCACGCGGAACGGCTGCGAGTCCGCCGCCAAGTTCTGCAGAGACAGGGTGTTGTTGTCGTAGGAGCGGAAGTCCCAGGTGGCGTCGAGCACGGCCGCCGTCTTGGGCAAGAAGCGCCAGGAGGCCGTCAGCTTGCTGCGAATGGTCGTGGTGTCGCCCGCCTGGAAGAAGTCGAACATGTCCTTGCCCCAGGACGCGCCGACCGCAAGGTTGAACGGCCGCCGTTCCGGGATATCGCCGGGATGGAACTCGATGCGCGCGCCAACGTCATTGGAGACGCGGTCTAGCGTTGAGGTCAGCTCCCAGTTGGGGGCGCGCAGGGCCCGCGAGAACGTGTCGAACAACGTCAAAGAGAAGGAGCGGCGCTGGCCAAAGGTCACGCTGAGACCCATGCCGCCGCCGACGCCATCCTGCTCGCCGACACTCTTGTTATCGCTGAGGAATAGCCGGATATCGCCGCTGCCAGTAAACGAGAACGCCACGTTGCTGTTGGGGTCGTTGCTCAGGGACAGGCGCGGGGCAAACCGCACGGACGTCGCCCCTACCGGCTTGTTCGCCTCGGTGTTGTTGCCGTTGAACAGGTTCGTGTCGTGGTGGCCGATCACCCCAAAGGCCGGAAACAGCGTGAACTCGCCGGTTCGAACGCCGCGCTCCTGCACGATCGCCGGCAGCGGCATCTCTGCGGTCTGAGCCAGCGCCGTCGACGCCCCGGTGGTGGAGGCGACCGCAAAGCACGAAGCCGCCGCAAACAAGGAGACGGCCAAGGCCCTGGCGGCACGCGGGCGCGCCTGGGTCATCGGTCGGTCGGGCTGGGTAACTGAATTCATGCACACCCTCATGGGTCGAACGCCTGCCGTTTTGCGACGTCCACCCGAGTCAGCGGGGCTTCTAGTTGCCAGTGAAGGTGTAGAACGGACTGGCCGAAGGAGGATTCTCCAACTGCGGCGACATGTCGTTCAGACCTAGGGTCGGGTCGAGGTCGGGCGTATCGCCGACGTTCTTCTCGATCACCGGCCGCCCATCAATGGCGCCGTCGACGGCGGGACCGCCGCAGCCCTTGAGCTGGCCGTCAAGCTCCTCGGTCTTATTGAACGCGATGGAGATCTTGACGAATTCGTGGTTCGTGCAGGCCGCGTCATTGCGCGATACGCATTCCTGCATGACCAGGAGGTTGCCCTCTGACAGGCGCAGCAGGCCTTTCATCGTGCTCACCGCCTCGCCCACGCAGTTGACGCGGGAGACGTTCTGAGCCTTGCGGGCCTCTTCCAACTCATTGAAAGCGCCGCCGATCAGCGAGCCCATGCGCGCCACAAAGGCCCGGGCCTGCTCCAGCTGCTTGGCCACTTGAGCGGGGTCCGCCGACGGCTTTGCTTCCTGAGCGGAGACAAACAGTGCGACGAACAGGCAGGCCACCCCAAAGGCGACCGCCACCATGAGACGCACCCCGCGCCCACCCAAGCTCTCCGACTTGAACGCGCGATCGGCAAACACCGAGCGGCCTGCGAAAGGAACCGGGGCCGCCATCAGCGCGCCGGCATGTCCAATCTGGTGATTCTCTTGCATTCCGTTCGTCCTCACTGCCCGTCGAGTGTGCTGCCGTCGCGGCGGCTGTGCCTTTCATTCCGCAGACTTAGGGTCCGCAGAGGCTGTTATCGGCACCGGCTCTCTCACCGCGGCGGCCACCCCAACGAGCGACCGCTATCTGCGTCCTGGACCTGCGGCTCCCTGCTCTTCCTGCGGCCCTAGGGGGGTTCCGCGGCCGCCTTCGGCCTTGAAGCGCAAGTGGTTATCGACCGACGCGCCGCCGCGGATGGCTCCGGGTGGCGATTGCTCAATCGGTCAAACTATAGGCGTCCAGGGGGGCAAATGTCAACCTGATGGACCTTCCAACAAGGTGTGGCGGCCCCCGCGTACCGCCTTTTGCGGCCTTCTGGGGACTGCTCTGTAAGATAGGTTGCCGCTGGCTGGCCAAAGGTTCACGCGGCAAAAAAAATGCACAAGTCGCAAAAATGCCGCTGTCGGCGGTGGCCACTGCTTCCAAACTACCCAAGGCAATCATACCGTTGTGCGCATTTCTCAGCGCGGTGTCGACCAGACGGTCAGGAGAGGCGCCATGCCGCTGGCGCTGGGCAAATGCAGAATTCGTTCGGGGCCGTGAAAAATGCTGAGGCCGGCTGGGTCGGCGGAGAGGCCGTCGCCTCGATCGAGCCACGGAGACAAATGCGCCGCGAGAAGGCCTTGGATGGCCCGGGCCACGGGGTCAGCAAAGGCGTTGAAACGGCAGTGTTGGTAGCGGAGGATGGGCGCACCGTCGGCAGTGGAGTCGATCACCTGCGCTGTAGGCGACGCCGGCTGAATTACCGCGAAGAAGGGCATCCTCCACCACAGCACGGGCCGGGGCAGGCGAAGGGCGGCCAGGCGCGCTTGGGCGGGATCGGTGGCGAGCTGGGCGGCCCAGACCTCGGCGGCGCGCGCTCGGCTGCGGGTACAGGTAAGGCTGCAGGGGTAATAGCCGAGCAACTCGCTGTCTGAAAGCGGGTTTAGCTGCCAGGGTCCGGGGGAGTGGGCGTTGGCCTGCCCTAGGAGGCGGCGGGTGGCGTCGTCATTCAGGGCGTCCTGATCCGCGCGCGAGGCGGCAAAGTCGGCGGCAAAAGCAGCAGCACAACACTCTGGAATAGCGAGGATTTTTCCGGCGGCGGCGGCGTCTTCGCGGGCAGTGGCTTCTGAATGTTGCAGCGCGGCGATCGCCTCAGCGGCCCCGGCGTAGACGCAGACCAGCGCCTGGGGATCGCTGGGCCGACACGGCTGAGAGCGCAACAGCAGATAGTCCTTGCGATAAGTTTGGCCCAGGGCAAGCGCCGCACCGCGGTCAAGCTCTGGGGAAGCCGAGGAGGCATGGCGCGCTTGCTGCCGCAGCCAGGCTTGGGCGTCCGCCAGAGGAATGTCCTCCATCTTGACCACGGGCTTGAGGCCAGTGCGCCACATCGCCAGCTCAGCGGGTTTAAAGCCGCGGTAGGAGAGCTGCCGCACAGTTCTGTGGGCCAAGGCGTAGGCGATCTCAGGCTGGCTGGGGCGACCGGGCAGTTCACAACCCAATGCCTGGCCGAGCAATTCGCTGGCGCTGGGCCAATCGCCGGCGAGGGCGGCGCGGCGCAGGCTGGCGTAGATCGTCCCAAGCTGGTAGCGTGCGAGCACGTGGCGCCTCCAGAGGCAAGGATGACCCAGGTGCAGCGCAACCGCCAGATGACCCCCGACGGCGCCGCGAGGCCCCAGGCGACTCCCATCGAACCGCATCCGCAAAAACCCAAGGCCCATCTGGCAAAACCGCAGCAAGCCAAAGGGCCAAAGGCTGTTGGATCGGCGTTGGGCAGCAAGAATGCGCCGGCCAAGGGCCAGAGCCCGGCGCGCGCGGCGCAGGCGATTTCTGCTCCGCCTACGCCTGGGCAGGCCAGTTTAGGCGTGCTGACGCCGGCCAGGGCGGCGATCGAGATGACGGAAGACGGCCAGCCGATACAGGTGGCGGTGGGCGATTGGGCGGCACTGGTGCGGCTGTTTGAGAGGGCCAGCCCCGTGTCGATGAGCCACTGGAACCCTTTGACCGGACAGACGTTTGAGTTGCCGCGCGGCAAGCAGAGGCGGGCCACGGGCGAGCGGTTTGAGCAAAAGCTGATGCGCGAAGACGACGACGGCGCGGCCTGGGCGGAGATCCCCTACGAGGAGAGCGACACGGAGTACCGGCGCGCGGTGGCCTTTGCCGAGGGATTGCGGCCGGGAACGGGGCGGGCTGAATTGCTCGCGGCGCTCAACGGACCCAAGCCGTTTCGCGGGTTTCGCACGGTGCTGGGGCACCATCCGGGGTTGGAGCGGCGCTGGACCAGCGTGTCGACACAGGCAGCGGAAGAGCGCTTGGCGGAGTTCTGCCTGGCTCAAGGCTGGCGGCTGGCCGATGATCGCTTTGAGGTCGCGGTAGAGCGCTGGCTGGAGGCCCAGGAGAAGGCCGATGGCGAGGGCGACGAGAGCGGCGACGAGGAATTCGCTGCGCCGCGCTTGGTGGTCCGCAGCACCCAGCAGCTTTCTCTGGGTCGGCGCGGCAGCGGTGAAGATCAGTAAGATTGCCATGGTGATGCGGATAGGCGCCCTTGGGGATCGGCGGTCGGTGCGGCGAACGTTTGGGCTGGGCCCGGCTGTGGCTGCGGTGCTGGCGTTGCCGGGTTGCGCCGAGGTGGAACCACCTGCTCTCCTTACGGAATTGACTGCTCCGGCCCGGTGGCGCGTGGGCACGCCGCTGCAGGTGGTGGGCCGAGGCTTGGCGGGGCGCTCGCTGCGGATCGACGGCATCGCGGCGAAAATCCCTCTGCAGTGGGCCGGTTCACGCAGCGACGGTTGGGAAGCTGCCTGGGGCCATTTGCCGGCGGATGCCAATTGGCGCGACGGTCAGCGGATCAGCCAGATCTGTTTGGATGGCACTGATCTGGCCGGCTGGCAACCGTGTTTGGCGGCGGATGCGCGGTTTGTCAGCAGCTGGCATCCCCAGCTGGAGAGTTTGCAGTCCCAGGCGCCGTGGCGGTGGGGACAGCGGGCCGAGGTACGCGGCGCGGACCTGCTGCTGCCGGGAGAAGGCGAGCAATTTCTTGAGGTAGAGAGCGGCGGTCAGGTGCGTGCAGCGGCGCTGACGACGCGCTTGGGCCAAGGGCGGACCCGGGGCGAACTGGCGATCGCGCCGCACTGGCTGGGGGCACAGCCCGGCGATCGGCTGTGGCGCGCGCGCCTGGTGGGGACGGCCCAGCGCGGCGATGGCAGCGCGGTGTCGGCGGCCACTCCTTGGGGCAGTTGGCAGACCTCACATGTACAAACTCCTGAATTAATGCGCCCACCTGCGCTGCCGGGCTGGCGGCGAGGCGACTGGAGCCCCGCAATGGCCCTGGGCGTCGCGGACGACGGCAGCTGGCAGCTTCAGTGGAGCGGGCATTGGCTTTGGCGGTCGGCGAGCGTTCCGATGGCGGCGGCGACGCCTGGCGGGCTCGCGGGGCACAGTGTGGCGACCAGCGCTTGGTGGAGCGCGGCGCTGCCTTGGGCCATCGCCCCAGATCGCTTTGACGGACAGGTGCGGCTGGTGGTGACAGATGGTCAAGACCAATGGACTAGCGCGCCCCTTGGCGTGGCGGTGCCGCTCTTGCCGACGCTGCAACGCGTGGAGGTCGAGGCCGGCGCTGCGTGGCGGGCGGCGTTGGCTCGCCTGGGGCTGCAGGCCCACGCGGCGGCGGTTGAAATGGCACTGCTGCAGCGGCTTCGCCAGCTTTTTTCCGGGTATGCGCTGGAGATCACCCTGGTGACAGCGCCTCAAGCGGACGGCCGCGAGAGGCTGCGGCTGCGCTTGGGCGACCTGGACGGCAACGGCCTGCATCTTTTGGGCGCGGAGTCGACTTTGGCCAAGGACGTGGGCAATCGGAAGCTGGATGAGGAGCTGGCCGGCTTTGATCCGGCGGCGTGGCAGAGCGGGCAGGTCGCGGTTTCTGGGGTGTTTGCTGGGGAATTGCTCGGCTTCTCCGCACGACTGCACCCCGATCGGCCTAGCGCCAGCGCGGCGTTTGACGAGGTGTTTGCCCCGTGGTGCGGGCAATTGGGCGGCACGGCGGCGACCGCAAGCCAAGCAGCGGCGGCGCAGGCGGCCATTCGCCAGCTGGCGTGGGCAGTGGCCGAGGTGAGCGCCCACGAAATCGGCCACGCGCTGGGCTTAGCGGCAGGCGCCGACGAACCGCACCACCTGGGCGATCACCCCGGCTGGATCATGGACAGCGGCGACGCCAGACCTTGGGCAGAGAGGGCTGGATTGGCTGGGGCGCCGGCTTCGCAATGGGGACCGATAGATGCCGCCTATTTGCAGATGGTTTTGCCCAAGGAGCGCCGCTGAGAAAGGCAGCCAGAGCCTTGCGCGGCGATCGCGCGGGCACCACAATCAAAGGCGCAAAAGGCGTTGACTTGAGCGGGCACGGGGGAGGCAAAGCGATGCGAAGAGGGCTGAAAAAATCAGGGATTTGGCTGGCCAGCTTGGTAGTCGTCGCTTGGGCGGGCTGCACCCGCCCCCCGGCGGTCGGCGGCGCCTCGGCTTTGGGCAGCGATCCCGCGGCGGCGGCGAGCCCGGTCGCTGCGCAAGGGGGCACCTTGCCGCAAGCTGGGTCAGCCGAAAAACCGGCGGAACCCGGGAGCGTAGGCCAGCAAGTGCCCCAGGACGCCCTGGCGAAACTGCCCGGCCGCGGCGAGGTGAGGATCGGCGACGCCGAGGCGCCGGTGCTGCGGGTCGAGTTGGCGCGAACGGCCGAAGAAAGGGCCCAAGGGCTCATGTTCCGCCGCCATCTGGCCGACGACGCCGGGATGGTCTTTGACATGGAGAGCACCGGCGAGTGGTCGTTTTGGATGAAGAACACCTTGATTCCGCTTGACATCATCTTTATCGATGCGCAGTGGCGGGTGGTCTGCGTGGTCGCCAACGCTACCCCAGAAACCATGCAATCGCGGGGCTGCGGCAAGCCTTCGCGCTGGGTGCTCGAACTGAACAGCGGCAACGCCGCCCGCTACGGCGTGGCCGAGGGCACGCCGCTGCGCTGGCGGCCGTTGCCGGACGCCCCGGCCGCGCGGGCTACGCCATGAGCGAAACGCTAGACGCAGAGCGATTGCCCGGCCCAGTTGAGGCCCCGCCGCAGACTTCGGCCGACCAGTGGCGCCAGCTGTTGGCGATCGATGTGGAGCGGTTGGGCCAGCTCTCGCGGGACCCGCGGATCGACAAAGCGCTGCGGGCCGAGCTGCGGCCATTGCTGTGGCAGGTCTGGCAAACCCTCTCGCCTCCAACGGAAACCGAGGAAGAGGCTCAAGACGAGCTTGGTCAAGGCAGCGAGGGGGAAGAACCCGGCGCGCCGGAGGACTCCGAGGCTTCGGCAGAATCCGCGGGGGCGTCGCCGCCCAGGGCCAGCGAACTGCGTGCCCTGGCTGATCGGTGTACCGAAGCCCTGCGCCGTTGCGGCGATGATCGCGGCGCTGGGGCGTGGCGGATCGGCCAGATGCGCATCCACCGGCCCTTTGCCGACCGCGTGGTGGTGCCGCCGTCTGCCCGCCAGACCGACCAGTTGGCCCAAAGGGTCGCCCGGCACTTCAAAGCGCGGTTGGCCCTGACTGAGGCCCGGCTCAAGTGGTTTGAGGACCGCGCCAACAGCCAAGCGCCGACCTCGGTGGCCCAAGTGCGCCAGCCGGACGGCGACAAGGATCGCCTGGGCCTAGAGCTGCTGCGCAAGCGCGGAACATCCCGTTATTCATAAAACTATCTGATCCGAACAGACAGTGGTTGCCGCGGCGAGCTGGCGGGGCTATGCTGGCCGGCTTGCACGGCGAATCGCATGGGGAGGCGAGAATGAAGCGTTTGAAGTGGGTACTTGGCATCGCGGCGACGGCGGCTTGGCTGGCGACAGCGGGTTGCGGCAGTGACGACACGGCGACCAAGACCGGCAGCGACGCGAATTCATCAGCGGATACCGCGGCAACCGACCTCGCCACCGCCGACACCGGCACCACCGACAGCGGCGGCGCGGACACCGGTTCCGCGTGCGGCGCCCTGCCCGGCTGCCTGAACGCCTCTGGCCAAGAGGACTTGAGCCTCTGCCCCAAACCGGCGAACGACTACCAGTGCGTCAAGGGCTGCTGTGTCGCCAAGTTGGTCTGCAAGGTCAACGCCGACTGCACGGCCCAGCTGGGCATCGCCGCGGGCTGCGCCAACAAAGACCTGACCTGCGTGTGCGACGCCGAGGCCGGCGAGTGCGTCCAGGGCATGTGCGGCGGCGACGGCGATTGCGCCAAAGGCGAAGTGTGCTCCCAGGGCGGCTGCAAAGCCCCTCTCGCCGCAGGCGAACTGAGCGCCCGGCTGCTGCGCCCCGTGTGGATCGCCCGGCCCGGCAACAGCGTGGACGCCGTGGTGGGTTTGGGCGCGCAGGCCCGCGATGACAAGGGCAACGTCAAGGTAGACGCCGAGTTTGACTGGACCTTGAGCGATGGCGGCAGCTTTAGCCTAGAAGGCGGCGCGCTCAAGGCCCTGGACAAGGCCGGCAAAGCGACGATCACGGCCAAGGTCAAAGGGTCGAGCAAGGCCGCGTCGGCCAAGGCGAATCTGTGGAACCTGGGGCCGATGCCCGCGGGCAAGAAGCTGCGCGTCACGGCAGTGGACGAATTTGACAGTGCGCCGCTGACCGGCAAGGTCGTGGTGATTGGCTTGGCCGACGCGGCTACGCCCGATGCGGCTGTCGTGGTCGATCTGGTCGACGGCCAAGCGGCGTTTGGCGACGTGGCGTTCCCAGCGGATATCCACCTGATCCCTAAGGATCACGCGCCGATCTCCGTGCTGCGCTACAAGGGCGATGCCGCGGCCGACCTGCTCTTGCCGAGCCCGCTGCAGCACTTTGCCGAGCTGGAGTTTGACGAAGCGGGGGCCATTGTCGCCAGCAAGACCCAGGTGATCCACGGCGACGCGGTGACCGGTACGGTCGTTTACCCGGGCGAAGGCGAGGCCTCTTTGGGCCTGACCGCTCTGGCTTTTGGCCCGCAACTGCTCAACTTTTCTGTGGACTCGATCCTGGGCCCCAACGTGCGCCGGCCGTTTGACAAGGACGCGCCGACTTTTGTGAACCCCGATCCGGGCAAGCCGCAAGAGATTCCGGGCGGTGTGACCTTCTCTTTGGGCAAGCCGGTGGTGACGCACTATGTGGTCGCCGGAGCGCCGGGCGGCCATACGGTCTGGACTCTGGCTGGGCGCTTGGCGCTGAGCGGTCTGCTGGAGGAGATCGGCAAGATCTTTGACGCGGTGGACGGTGGCCTGGACATCGGCAAGGTCGTGAGCGTGCTGCTGCCCTATCTCAGCGGTTTCTCGTCGCATGTCAGTGAGATCGCCTTGGGCGAGACCCTGAGCAGCCCGATCAAGCTGGTGGCGCCGCTGGAGCCCAAGTTCCCGCTGCTGCTCAAGACCCAAGTGGTAGTGCCGCCGATGCCCAAGTACGCGGCCGGCTGGGCCGATCTGGTGTTTGTGATTGGCGGCGCGCTGATGCCGATGGGCGAGATTGTGCCGCTGGGTCTGACGGCGGGCGCCGACTCGCAGGGCAAAGAGGATCCGGCCGACGGCAAGGTCGACGCCGACCTCAAGGAAGCGGGCGACCAGCCGCTCAAGCTCGCCGTGGGCCCCTTGCACAGCGGCCTGCAGTTTGGCATGGATAATCACGTGTTTGTGACCGCGGCGGTGGTGTTGGCGGAGAAGGGCAAGAAGGAAGGCGGGTCGATCATCATCAGCGCGCCCAAGCCGGTGCCGAGCGCGTATAACCCCGGCGATTTCATGGCTCTTCCCGAGGGATCGAGCCTGGTCAAGGCCACCGGCAAGCTCAAGGTCGCCGCCGTGGCCGGAGCTGGGTTCTACCGGGTCAATGTCACCGGGGCAAACGGCCAGGCCTGGCTGGTGCTGGTGCCTGAGGCCAAGGAGTTTCAGCTGCCCGACCTGAGCGCTTATGGCGCCACGCTGACCGCGGCCAACTGCAAGAAGGCCCTGGTTGGCGCGTTTGAGTTGAGCAAGGCCATGACGCTGCAAGAGCTGGTCGCGCCGGGTGGGCTCAATGACCTGGTGCGGTTGGTGCGGCGCACGTCGTTTACGGACGCGGCCCAGTAGGCTCGCGCAGATTTAACAAGCCCTGGGCAGAATTCTGGATGCCCAGGGCGAGATTCCGGCAGGATCACGGCGAAAGGGGAGCGCGCCGATCGGACAGGGGTCGGCGGGGCGGCTAGGCCAGTTCGCCTTCGGTCTTGCGAGAAAACCGCCCGTCGCGAAGCAGAAAACGATCGACGCAGGGCAACTGCCCCGGCGCCACACCGCGTTGGCCAGCCAGCTGCGCGCCGTGGGCCTCGATCCACTGCAAGTGATCCGGACTCAGCGGATCCCACGGCAGGACATTGACCGGCGCGTCGGGTCCCTGGGTCAGAAACTCCGGCATGATCAGCGGACCCGGGCCCTGATCGCGAAGGGCGACGCACGCGGCCTCTGCCTGGCTCCAAAGCTGGAGCCGCTGCAAGGTGTGCCAAGTCGGCGGGGGCAGCAGCATGGCGCCGCCCGCAAGGTGGGCCTGCAGAGCATCCGCGGGGCGCAGCCACTGCAGATCGGTGGTTTCGTGCGGATCCAGCGCCGCCGCCTGGCCTTGGGGCAGTTGAGCCGCGACAAACCAGGTATCAAAGCGCCGCGGCTCGGTCGGCGGGGTCAGCCAGTGGGCAAACACCGCCAGGCCGCGCAGATCGATGCGCCAGCTGCGGCGGCGAAAGGCGGCGTGCCAATCGGCGGAGGCGAGGCGATGGCCCTGGCGCTTGGTGTCAATTTCCGCAGAAAAGGCGCGGACTTCTTCTAGGGTCACCCCTTCGCCGCGGGCGTCGACGGCCAGCAAGACGTGGGCCTCTTCGTGGAGCTCGCGCACCGCCGCCACCAGCACGGCGCGGGCCTCTTCGCGCGACAGACCCGGCAGGCCCGGCAACCGCCCCAGCGCCGTGGCGTCCTGATCTTCGCGGTCGATCTTGCCGCCCGGAAACACGGTGGCCCCGGGCATGAACCCGCTCTTGCCGTGGCGGCGCACCAGCAGCACTTCCAGGTCGGCCGGCCCGTCGCGCAGCAAGACGACGGTGGAAGCGGCGAGGATTGGGCGAGGTTGCTCCGTCGCGGCCTCTACTTGCACGGCGGATTGGCCTGGACGTCGATCATCCGCTGGACATAGCCGGGCAGCACCTGGGTGAACAGCGCCTCTGTGGGGATCTTGACGAGCTTGCCGGCGGCGTAAGGCGAGGGGCCCAAGCCGTTGCCCCAGCTGCCTTGGATCCAGCAGGGCATGCCGACGCACTCTTCATCCGTCCATGCCGCCGTGCAGGCCTGCATGTTGTTGATCTGCCAAAACTTGCTGGGCGACGAGGCCAGCGCCTGAATCGCTAGGCGGCTCGCCCACTTGCTGGGCAGGCGGTGATCGTGCTCAAACTGAATGCGCTGATAGCGGTAGAAGGCCTTCTTGAGGTAGTTGTACGGCTCGCGGTCGACCCACCAAGAGTTTTCATCGCAGCCCTTGCCGGTCTTGGTGATGGGCCACGCGGCGGGCGAGCAGACGATGCTGGCCGGCAGTGACCCAGTAGCAGGCGGGTAGGTTACGGCGTGGGTGCCGGTCTTGGAGAAGTGGCAGGTCGAGTCTGTGGCGCCGGGGCCGTCTGAGACGATGCCGTCGGCTTCGCTTGCGGGGGCTTGGCTGATGGAACAGCGATCGAGCGGTCCTTCAACATCCAGGAGGAACAAGGTGTTCTTGAGCGCGTCGGTGTTGCCGTAGGTGGCCAGGGCCTTGGTGGTGGCGATGAGGCCGGTGCCGATGGTGAGAAAGCCGCAGCGGCTCTTGTCGACCCACGACGCCGCGGACTTGAGCAGCATGACCTCTTTGACGGCGGCGGCCTGAGCTCCGCTGCCGTATTCGTCGATACCCTCAGACTTGTTGGATCCCGGGCCCATACCGGGGAGATTGAACACGACTACGCCGATCTTAAGCGCGCCGGCCAGCTTGGTGAGCCCCGGGACATATTCGGGGTAGGCGTTGGCGTCGTAGTCGCCCACCACGACCATCAGCGGGCAAGGCGCTTTGTCGGTGCAGGCCTGGGGCTTGAGGACGGCGCCCTGCAGGGCCAACTGCTG
>CAXNCS010000059.1:0-14723 GCA_964201005.1 Myxococcota bacterium | reverse complement strand
CGACGGCAACGCCTGCACCCTGGGCGACATCTGCCTGACCGGCCTCTGCACGGGCGTGGCCAAAATCTGCGTCGACGCCAACCCCTGCACGGATGACGGCTGTGTCGGCGGCGGCTGCCTGTTCTCGCCCAACAATAAACCTTGCAATGACGGTGACTTGTGTACCGAGGCGGATGCGTGCAGCAACGGCAGCTGCGGCGGCGCCGGCAAGAGCTGCGACGACAGCAATCCGTGCACCACCGACATTTGCTTCTCCACCGGCTGCGCTCACCAAGAAAAATCAGGGCCTTGCGATGACGGCAACGGCTGCACCCAGGGCGATGTTTGCATCGGCGCCAGCTGTGTCGGCTCGGCCAAGAGCTGCGACGACGGATCGCCCTGCACCCAGGACAAATGCGAGGCCGGCGGCTGCGTCTACACCCCGGTGGACGGCGGCGCCTGCGGCTCGGGCTGCAACGTCTGCAAGGGCGGCCAGTGCCTAGAGGATCCCAACACGGGTGTGGAAGACAGCTACGGCAGCAACGGCGCCGATGCGCTCAAGGTCATCTTGGCGGCGCCCGGCGGCGGCTGGCTGATGGCCGGTAAAAATCCTAGCAATTCTGCGGGAGGCTACGACGACGGCTGGGTCGTGCGCGTCGACGCCAAGGGCAATACGCTGTGGGAGAAGTACCTGGGCGGCGCCTACCACGACAGCCTGCGCCGCGGCGCCGTGACCTCGGGCGGGCTCTACGCCTTGGTGGGCACCACGCAAACCGCTAATCAGGCAGAGCAACTGTGGTTGGTCGTCGTGGACGACAGCGGCGCGGTCATCGTCGACGTGAACTTGGGCGCGGCGGGCAATGACAGCGGCCTGGCCATTGCGGTCAACGCCGCGGGCTTGCTGGTGGCCGGGCGCAAGCTGGTCTCTGGGGTGGGCAACGCCGGCTACCTGGTGCAGGTCGATGCCAAGGGCGCAATTCTGTGGGAAAAGACCTATGCCAATGTCAGCGAGCTTGTGGGCGTGGTGGCCCTGGGCGAGCAGATCGCCGTCGCTGGGCCGGGCCCCAAAGCGGATGCGGGCACCGATGCCGTGGTCATGCGCCTCAAGCCCGGGGGATCGGTCGTGTGGACGAGCTATGTCGGCTCGACTTTCAACGACAGTCCAAGCGATCTAGCGGTGTTGAGTGGCGGCGATCTGCTGGTGAGCGGCGCTCAGGGCGGCGCCAGCGGCAACCGGGCGATGGCGGCGCGGCTGGCAGCGGCGGACGGCAAGCTCGCGTGGCAAAAGACTGCGGTGTCGGCTGCGGGTACCACTTCGATCGCCCAAGCGGCCATTCAAAACGGCTCCCAGCTGGTGCTGGCCGGGCAAATCGTCAGCAATAATCAGAGTGACGGCCTGCTGTGGGCGATCCAACCGGCGGACGGCGCGGTGGCATGGCAGCGCACGCTCGCGGGCTCGACCAGCGGCGCCGAGCTGCTGTGGGGTCTCCATCCGCGAGCGACAGGGGGCATCGCGGTAGTGGGCGAGCTCGCCACGCCCCAGGCCAATCAGGACGGCTGGCTGCTCCAGCTGTCGGCGAGCGGGCTGCTCGGCTGCAGTTGCGAAGGCAGTTGCACCGATAGTAACCCATGTACATCAGATAGTTGTCTGCTGGGTCTGTGCAAGAGCAAGCCGGTGGCCAAGAGCACCGTCTGCGCCGATGCCAGCAACCTGCCCGGCAAATGCGACGGCTATGGCACCTGCGCCGGCGTGTGCGGCAACAAGATCTGCGAAGCTGGCGAGACCAAGGTCAACTGCTCCGGCGACTGCAAGTAGCTGTAGCGCAGAAGATCGACTCGGCCGCAGCCGCATGGCCGGCCTGGGTCAGGTTTTGCCGCGCAAAACAGCTGCGGCGGTCGACGCGGGCCGCGGGCTCCCGTATGCTTCTGGGACTCGCGCGCTACTGTGCACCTAGGAGACCTTCCATGGCCAAATCGTCGACCTCTGCCCCTCTCTGGTTGGGCTTTTGGCTCATCGCCGCCGTGATAGGCTGCGGAGAAGTGTCCGTGCAGGGCCAAGACCCCAGCGGCGGCGGCAACACCGCGGGCGATTTGGGCGGCGATCTCGGCGGCGATAGCGGGACCGCAGCCGGCGATGCCCAGGGCCAAGATGCGCTCGACACGGCCCAGGATGTCTCCGCGGGGGACGATGTGCCGCAGGGCAGTGAGTGCGTCACCGACTACGACTGCATCACCATGCCAGGAAAAACACCTTGCAAATTGCCGCGCTGCCACAAGGGCTATTGCCAGTTGCAGCCCATGGCCCCCGGCACGGTGTGCAAGAGCTTGACCGTGACCGCCAGCGACTGTGCCACCCCGCGCTGCGACCAAGCGGGCGAGTGCGCACCCACGCCCGTGACCGACGGCACCGCCTGCGGATTTGGCGTCTGCGGCAAGAAGTGCAGCACCGGCGAGTGCGTGCCGGCCACCGCCGAAGACTACGAGGACGGCAACCCGTGTACCAAAGACTGGTGCGACCAGGGCGTGCAGATTCGCCACGAGCCCATCACCGATCTGTCCGCGGTTTGCGATGATGCCGATGCCTGTACCAGCGGCGATGCCTGTAAACTTGGCGCATGTAAAGGCGTTTCTGCCAGCTGCGATGACCTGATCGAATGCACCCTGGACAGCTGCAAGCCCGGCAGCGGCTGCCAGCACCAGCCCGAAGCCAAGACCTGCGATGACGGCGACCCGTGTACCGACAACGGCTGCGACCTGGCCCTCGGCTGCACAGCCAGCGCCGCCGCACCTGGGGGCACCTGCGACGATGGCAACGCCTGCACCAAGGGCGAAGTTTGCGACAAGGCAGGAAAATGCACAGGTACGTCGACCTGCGCTTGCACCAGCGACGCCGACTGCACCGCCGCCCAGACCAACCTGTGCCTGGGGCCTCTCACCTGCGTGGCCAGCGTTTGCGTCGCCGATCCGGCCAAAGAAGTGCAGTGCCCCAGCGGCGACAACTGTGCCCCCGTCAGCTGCGACCCCAAGACCGGCCAGTGCGCTGCCCAGCCGGCGACCGACGGTTCGGCCTGCAACGACGGCAACGCCTGCACGACCTCCAGCAGCTGCCAAAAGGGCGTCTGCACGGGCGCCCAAGCGGCCAACTGCGACGACAGCAATCCCTGCACCAGCGATGCCTGCGACCCGGTGTTGGGCTGCAAAAGCGCAGCGTCCAGCGGGTCTTGCGACGATGGCAGCGCGTGTACCACGGGCGACAGCTGCAGCGGCGGAGCTTGCGCGGGCGCCAAGGTCAACTGCGATGACGGCGTGGCGTGCACCGTGGACAGCTGCGACGCCAAGACCGGCCAGTGCGGCCACAAAGCCGACGCGGCCCTATGCGACGACGGCAACCCCTGCACCGCGGTCAGCTGCGATGTCAAAGCCGGCTGCCTGTTCCCGGCCGACGACACCGCCAAATGCGACGACGGCGACAGCTGCACCAAAGACGCGTGCAAAGCGGGCAAGTGCGTGGGCACCAACGAGTGCGCGTGCAAAGAAGACAGCGCGTGCAATGACAATAACCCCTGCACGGTCGACAAGTGCGTGCAGAACAAGTGCGTGATCTCTAGCGCTGCGGACGGGGCGAGCTGCGACACCGGCGACAAGTGCCAGCTCCCGGCCAGCGGCGTGTGCCAGGCGGGGGCGTGCAAGAGCGGCAACAAGCCGGTGAATTGCAGCGCTTTGGCCGACGCCTGCAACAACGCCGCCTGTGACCCGGGCAGCGGCCAGTGCCAAAAAGTCGCCAAGACCGACGGCAGCAGCTGCGACGCCGACGGCAACGGCTGCACCCAGGGCGACAGCTGCCAGGCCGGCAAGTGCAGCGCGGGCAAGGCGCTGGACTGCAGCGCCAGCAGTGACCAGTGCAACAAGGGCAGCTGCGTGGCCACCGCGGTCGACAAGGCGAGCTGCGTCAAGACGCCCGTGGCCGGCGGAACCACCTGTGACGACGGCAAATACTGCACCACCGGAGACAAATGCAACGCCAGCGGCGTCTGCGCCAGCACCGCGGCCTTGGACTGCAGCTCGCTCAACGGCAAGTGCAGCGACGGTGTGTGCGACGAGGCGGCCAAGCAGTGCAAAAGCCAGCCCAAATCCAACACGACCCAGTGCGACGACGGCTTGGCCTGCACCAGCGGAGACAAGTGCGACGGCAAGGGCGGCTGCGCGGCGGGCCCCGCGGTGACCTGTACCGGTACGGCGTGCAAGCCCAGCAAATGCGATGAGGTTGTCAAGGGTTGCAGTGCGTACAACGCCGGCAGCGGCGCGGTGTGCGACGACGGCAATGCCTGCACCGCGGTCGACAGCTGCGACGGCGCGGGCGTGTGCAAAGGCGCAAGCCCCAAGACCTGCAGCGGCGACGCATGCAATACCGCGGCGTGCGACTCCAAGACGGGGGCGTGCGTCCTGACCCCGGTGGCCAACGGCACCACCTGCAGCGACGGCAACCCGTGCACCACCGGCGACGCGTGCGCCAGCGGCAAGTGCAGCGCCGGCAGCCCGGTGGTGTGCAAGGGCGACGCGTGCAATAGCGGCGTCTGCGACTTGGCATCTGGGGCCTGCGGCAAAAAGCCGCTCACCGATGGCACGGCGTGCGACGATGCGCAGTCCTGCACCAGCGGCGACACCTGCAAGGCCGGCGCGTGCACCTCCGGCGCTTGGACCTGCAGCTGCAAGCCCGCCACGGCGGTAACGGACTGCAATGACGCCAAGGTCTGCACCGCGGACACCTGCGACCTGGTCGCGGGGGCCTACAAGTGCAGCAACACCGCCCAGCCCGGCAAGGTCTGCGACGACGGCAGCCTCTGCACCACTTCGGACGCCTGCACCACCACGGGCGCCTGTGTCGGCAAGGGCATCATCTGCGACAACGGCAACGCCTGCACCCTCGATAAGTGCGATACAACCAGCGGAAAATGCCTCAACACCGCCAACACGGGCGCCGCGTGCAGCGACGGCAGCTTGTGCACCCAGTACGACGCCTGCGGCAGCGACGGCAAGTGCAGCGGCAAGGCGATCGTTTGCAACGACGGCAACGCCTGCACCCTCGATACCTGCGACGCCAGCAGTGGCAAGTGCGCGTTCCCCAACACCCCGGGATCGTGCTCAGACGGCAACGCCTGCACAGGCACGGACACCTGTCAAAACGGCCAGTGCATCGCCGGGGCCCTCAAGAGCTGCGACGACGCCAACCCGTGCACCAATGACGCGTGCGACGCCGCCACCGGCAACTGCGCCAACACCGCTAACTCGCTGAGCTGCACGGACGGAAATGCCTGTACGCTCAACGATGTCTGCGGATCGGGCAAGTGCCAGCCGGGCGTCGCGGTCAAGTGCAACGACAGCAAGATCTGCACCGATGACAGCTGCAACACCGCCACTGGCGCCTGCGTCTACCTCAACAACAGCGCCGCTTGCGACGACGGCAGCCTGTGCACCACCCCGGACACGTGCAAATCCGGCGCCTGCTACGGCACAGCCAAGGTGTGCAACGACAACAACCCGTGCACCAATGACAGCTGCGACCTCGCCACCGGCAACTGCGTTTACGTCAACAACACCGCGCCGTGCAGCGACAGCAGCGTCTGCACGATCAACGACGTCTGCAGCGCTGGCGTCTGCAAAGGCGCGCTCATCAAGTGCAATGACAACAACGTCTGCACCAACGACACCTGCAGCGCCAAGGTCGGCTGCCTATACGACCCGGTGGCGGACGGCACGATCTGCGGCGTCAAGTTCTTGTGCTCGACGTTCCCCAAGTTCTACTGCACGCCCACCTGCCAGTCCGGGTACTGCGAGAGCAATCCGCTGCTGTAGGGGCGCCAAAGGGCGACCATCTGCTACACTTATGGCCAGCGGCCCACGCCACGGCGCCGCAGAGGCCTGATGCTCCGCTGTCTGCCGCGCTTCTTCGTTGGCCCGCTCAGCGCCCTAGGGCTGGCCTGCGCGGTGGCATGCAGCAGCGGCGCGGATGACCCTCCTGCCGTCAAAGCCCCGCAATTGCGCAGTGCTCCAGTCCTAGACCCCAGTGGCTGCGTCTGGCAGACCCCCGCGGTCGTCGGCGCGGCAAAGCCAGCAGACCTAAGCGAGATCAGCGGCTTGGCCGTTTCACAGCGCCACGCAGATCTCTTCTGGGTCCACAACGACTCTGGCGCGGATCCGCAGCTGGCCCTGATCCAAGCCGACGGTCAGCTGCGAGCGCGCTTGACCCTCAAGGACGCCCCCCACACGGACTGGGAGGCGTTGGCGCTGGGACCGTGTCCGCCGCAGCTGCAGATCCCCGGAGAATCAAATGCTTGCCTGTGGATCGGCGACATCGGCGACAACGACGCGCTGCGCGACCACGTCCACCTGATCGCCGTGCGCGAGCCGCCCCTTCTGCCGCCCTTGGGCAGTCCGGACCTCACCATCGCCGCCAAAAAGGGCGACTGGCGGTCGGTGGAGGTGCAATATCCAGGCGGCCCGCGAAATGCCGAGGCGTTGACCCTGCTTCCGGGGGGCGCGGCGCTGCTTTTCACCAAGCGCGAAGACGGCCGGACCGAGGTGTTTCGCGCCGAGGCCCTGCAGGCCATGGCAGAGAAAGACGACAAAATCCACGCCTTGGCCCTGGGCACCCTCAGCCTGGCGGCGGCGGGGGTCAAGGCAGGCGCAGCGCTGCGGGTCACGGCGGCGGATTTTGAGCCCCAGAGCCAGCGCCTGGCCGTGCGCACCTACGGCTCGGTGCAGCTTTTTGCCGACGCCCTTCAGCTCGCCGCGGCACCGACGCTGACCGCCGCGCAACTGCCGCAGTGGCAAGGGCTGCTGGTGCCGTCCGCCCCTGAGCCACAGGGCGAGGCGCTGGCTTGGCGCGGGCCGCAGCGCTGGATCAGCATCAGCGAAGGCCAATTCCCCAAGATCTACCAGAGCGAGTGCCTGCCGCCCGGTCCCTAGTACATCGAACCTCAATTTCGCGGCGGGTTGTACGGAATTCCGAGTTCGATGTACGAAAAAAGACCCAGCAGTAGTACCCCAAACCACTGCCCTCGCCCTCGGAGAACCCGCTGCGAATTTCGGGTTTGGGGTACTAGCCGGATTGACCCGGGCCCATCTTGACGCTGCCGCCTCTTGCGCGTATCACCGCCGCCCCAACGCGGTCCTCGCCCATGCCCATGCCCACCCCTGCCACGCCCTTGACCTCGCTGCGCCTCTGGGCCGCATTGACGCTGGGCTTTTTGGCCTGGACCCTGCAGTGGATGTGGCCCCTGCCGCTCCAGTGGACCTCGCACTTTATCCAGGCCCCCTACTGGTGGGACGCCCAGCTGGCCCTGTGGTACCTCGGAGAAAGCCAGCACAATTTGCTGCACCAGCCGGGCCAGCTGCTGGACGGCCGCATCCTCCACCCTGCGCCGGAGGTGCTGGCGTATTCTGAGAACTTTCTTATCTGGGCCCTCCCCGGGCGGCTGGTGACGCCGCTGCTGGGGCCAATCGGCGCGCTGAACACCTGGATGGCTTTGGCGCTGATCACCTCGGCGCTGGCGACCTACGCGTTCTTGCGGCCGCGGGTGCAGAGCCCGTGGGCGGCGCTGGCCGGTGCGCTGTTCTTTGCCTATGCGCCCTGGCGCCTGGGGCTGCTGGGGCGGCTGCAGCTCCAGTCGACCATGCTGTTGCCTCTGGCCCTCCTGGCGATCGAAGCGGCCCTGACCCACCTGACCCTGCGGCGCTGGCTGCTGGTGTTCGCCTTGATGGGCGCGCAGTTTGGCCTGTGCATCTACCACGGCATCTACCTCATCGTGCTTGCGGCCCCGGCGGCGCTCCTGGCCCTGCTGTGGCGCTGGCGTTCGCTGCCGCCCGGGGACCGCCTCACCGCCGCCGGGTCGCTGCTGGTGGCGGCGCTGCTGGTCGGCGGGCCCTTGGCGGCGCTGTTGTGGCCCTACCTGCAGATTCCCCGCGACATGGGGCTGCAGCGCGATCCCCATGAACTGCGCGCCTCCTCCGGGGTGTTCCGCGACCTCCTGAGTTCCAGTGAGCTGATGCGCCACTGGCAGGGCATCGCCGCCCACGGCATAAACGAGTCCTCGCGCGAGCCCGTGGCCTTTCCCGGGGCGATTCCCCTTGCTCTATCGGTGCTTGGCGCTGGGGCGGCCGGGCTGCAGCTGTTCCGCCGGCGCGCGGGGCTGTGGCTGCAACCGGACGAGCGCGGCCACCTGCGCTGGGGCCTGGGCGTGCTGCTGCTGTGGATCGGCCTGTGCGGGCTGTTCTTTCTGGGCACGGGGCCCAACGCGCCCACCCTGGGGCTGCCGGCGGCGTTTCCGGGCGGTCCAGAGGGCCTGTACGGGCGCTTTTTTGGCTCGCTGCCCCTGCTCAAGGGCCTGCGCTTTACCAACCGCTTTGTCGTGCCGGCGACCCTGTTCGCCTCGGTGCTGCTGGCCTGGGGCGTGCAATTCCTCATGGATCGCGCGGCAAAGCGCCACCCTATGGCCGGCCCGCTGCTGGGCGCGCTGCTGCTGCTGGCCATGGCCGCCGAGCTCGACACCCGCCGCCTGCCGCTGGTCCAGCCGCCGCCGCCCGAGCCGATCTACCAGCGCCTGATCGGCGACACCCAGGCCGGCGCCGTGGCCGAGCTGCCCATGGACGGCCTCTGGCACACCCAGCGCCTGGAGCGCAATGACGGCGTGCGCGTCCACGGCCTGCCGACCACCGGCGGCTTTACCGGCTACAACCCGCCGCACCACCAGTTCTTTCGCGAGGTCCTGGCCCAGCCGACCAGCGAGGCCTCGCACCACCTGCTCCAAGCCATCGGCGCCAACCGCCTGATCATCCACTGGCACTGGTTTGAGCCCGGGCCGCGCGATGCCCTGCGCCAAGCGGTTGCCCAGACCCCGTGGCTGCTGCCGTTAGGCGGCGATGACCAGGACCAACTCTTTGCCGTCCAAGATGTTTTGCCTGGGCGCGCCGCGCAAATCCGCCGAGATTGGCCCGCTCAGGTGCGCCGCGATCTGCCCGCGGCGACCCAGCCTTTTGCCGCCCACAGCTTGGTCTCTGCGCCTTTGGGCCAAGATCCCCGCGCCCTGGCCGACGCCGATCCCGCGACCACCTGGAGCCCTGGGCTGCCCCAAGACGCCGATCGCCCGCTGCTGCGCCTCGACTTTGCCCCTGCGCGCATCTGCGGTCTGTGGTTGGACAACCGCCGCCACCCCGGCCAATTCGCCCGCGGTCTGCGCATTACCGCCGCGGCGCCCCAGGGCCTGCGTCAGGCAGTGTACGAGGATCGCCAGCGCCAGCCCCTCCTCTGGCTCACCCAAGCCCCCGCGCGGAGTTTTGACGCGGTGCAGTGGCCGGGCGTCGCCGCGTCGTCGCTGCTGATCGAGGCCCTGGCCAGCAACCAGAGCCCCCCTGCAGAACCGCTGGTCTGGGCCGATCTGCACATCGAGCGCTGTCCGCCGTAATTTCCCCAGCTGTTCCAGGCTCTTGACGTGCAACCCCCGCCGCGGCAAGCTCCTATGGCCCTGTCGCGATCGCCGGGTCGATCGAGGTCGCCAGCCGCCCATGATCAATCCCCTTCAGTCGCGCAGCGGCCGACTCCGCACCCTATTCCTCCTCTACGTGACCGAGGGCATCCCCCTGGGTTTCGCCGCCACCGCCATCGCCACAGAGATGCGCCGCCGCGGCCTAGGTCCGGCTGCCATCGGCGGTTTTGTCGCCGCCCTCTACCTGCCCTGGGCGTGGAAGTGGGCGATCGGCCCGGTGGTCGACGTCATCGCCTCTGAGCGCTGGGGTCGCCGCCGCGGCTGGATCCTCGCCACCCAGCTGGCCATGGTCGCGACGCTTTTGGCAGCCATGACCGTGGATATCTCCACCCAGCTTGGGCTTTTTACCGCGGTCATCGTGCTGCACAACCTGTTTGGCGCCACCCAAGACGTAGCGATCGACGCGCTGGCCTGCCATGTCCTGCCTGAAGACGAGCGCGGCGTGGCCAACGGCCTGATGTTTGGCGGCGCCTACTTGGGCCAGACCATCGGCGGCGCCGGCGTGCTCTTTGCCCGCGAACAGCTCAACCAGCCCTTGGGCCCGCTCTTGGCGTGGCAGGCGAGTTTTGTCTTGGTTTCGCTCGTGATTTTGTCGATTACTGCGCTGGTGGTCTGGCCCCTGCGCGAGCCGGCCTATGCGCCGCGTCCGCCCGTCGTTGGCCCGGCGCTGCTGCATATTGCCAAAGAGATCGCCAAGTTTCTCCGCGACACCTGGCATGCCTTTGCCGATTCCCGCCCCGCCAAGGTCGGCGTGCTCTACGCCCTGCTGCCGGCCGGCGCGATGTCGCTGTCCATGTCCCTCGCCTCCAACCTGACCGTCGAGCTAGGCCTGGCCGACGGCGAGATCGCCAACCTCAACCTCTGGGGCACGGTGATCGCGGCAAGCTGTTGTGTCTTAGGGGGATACATCTCCGATCGCCTGGGGCGCCGGCGCATGCTCACCCTCTACCTGCTGTTGACGATCGCCCCGACCCTCTGGCTCGCCTGGCAGCTGCGGCGCTACGGCTGGGAGCTGCCGATTGCCCTCGATGCCCCCGGCCGGCCCAGCGTACCTCCGCAATTGCCCGCGGCTTTGTGGATTGCCAGCCTGCTGTACGCCGTGCCGCAGGGCCTCGCTTACGGCACGCGCACCGCGCTGTTCATGGATGTGACCCGCCCCGCCGTCGCCGCCACCCAGTTCACCGCCTACATGGCGCTGATGAACGTGTCGATCAGCTACACCGCGCGCTGGCAGGGCTGGGCGGCCGAGCGCTGGGGCTATCCCGTCACCATGGCGATCGATGCCGCCGCCGCGCTGATCGGCCTGCCGCTGCTGCTCTGGATGGTCCAGCCGCGCCCAGAGTCCGGGCCTGCAGAATCGCCGCAAGCACATGAACATGCGGCGTCCTGAGCTGATCGGGTACAGCGCACCCCACTTGCTGGGACACCGCGCAAATACCCCTTGCGCCGGGGCCGAGGGTGGGTTAGCGTGGCCCTATCCCTTGGTCGCTTGCGTCGTTTGGCGCATCCTCTCCGATGGACGGACTGCGGCACGTCGCCGCGGGTCCACCCCAAGCGCGGAGGCGTCGCAGCCCCGCGCCCTGCCTGTCGGCCCGTCGGGTCGCTGGAGGATTCATGCCAAACCGTCGTGCATTTGACCACATCGGTAACTTCAACTTCAAGATCGAGATCGAAGGCGTCACCCAGGGTGCATTCCGCAACGTGGAAGGCCTGGACAGCGAGACCGAGATCATCGAGTACCAAGACGGCGACGACATCGTGCTGCGCAAGCGCCCGGGTCGCACCAAGTACTCGAACGTCACCTTCAAGCGCGGCTACATCAACAACACCGAGTTGTGGGAGTGGCGCAAGGCGGTGGTCGAAGGCAAGGTCCAGCGCAAGTCCGGCTCCGTGATCCTCTGCGCCGACGACGGCACCGAGATCATGCGCTACAACTTCTTTGAAGGCTGGCCGACCAAGTGGAAGGGCTTCACCCTCGACGGCAAGGGCACCGACGTCAACGTCGAAGAGCTCGAACTGGCCGTTGAGAAGCTCGAGCGCGGTTGATCCAGCGGCCCTTAGCGGCCTGCGGAACACCTGAGACGTTCAGCGTCTAACAGCCGGCGGCGGATTCCTTGAAGGGGTTCCGCCGCCGGTTGCGTTTTTGCCAACCCTCTTCGTTAGCTCTGCCGCCCCTGGGCCTTGGGCGGGCTTTCGCCGGCCGGCTGTCCGCGCTACGGTGCGCTCTTGAGAGGGCGTGCGAGCACGGCGGTACCGAGCGGTGGGGAGGGGCCAGTGACGTTTCCGCTTTTTGGCGCGGCCGTGGTGCCTAGCCTGTTGATCCTGTGGTTCTTTCTGAGCCGCGACCATCACCCGGAGCCGCGCTCCGTGCTCCTGCGGACCTTCTGGTATGGCGTGCTCATCACCGTGCCGGCTGGCCTGCTGGAGCTGGCCCTGAGCAGCGCCGCCGAGCCTCTGGGCCTGTCGCCGGTGGCGGCCTCGCTCAACTCCGCGTTCCTCGGGGCGGCACTGTGCGAGGAAAGCCTAAAATTCCTCATCGTGTATCACTACTGCCGCCGCCACGCCGCCTTTGACGAGCCGATGGACGGCATCATCTACGGGGTCACCGCCTCGCTGGGCTTTGCCACCCTGGAGAATGTGCTCTACGTCGCGTCGAACGGCGTTGAGGTCGCGGTCATGCGCGCGCTGCTGGCGGTCCCGGGTCACGCCTGCTGGGGGGCGCTGATGGGCTACTACATCGGTCAGGCGCAGTTTGGCCCGCCCATGCACCGCAGCCGCCATTTAGTGCTTGCCCTGGGCCTGCCAATGGCCTTGCATGGCCTTTATGACTTTCCGCTCATGTGGCTTGATCGGGCCGAGGGCGCCGCTTCTCCGGCTCTGCCGTGGATATGGCTGCCGCTGGCGACTCTGGCGATCGGTTGGCGCCTCGCCCTGATCAAGCTGCGCGAATTGCACCGCGACCAACGCCTTGCCGCCGGGCTGGTGGAGCCGCTGCATGTCCCCCGTCCGCCCCGCCGCTGGGCTGTGATTCTGCAGCTGGGTTTCGGTGGTCTGCTGGCCTGGGGCGGAGGCCTGATGACCCTCGCCGTGGTCGCCGGTGTGGCCCTGGATGAGGCCGCGGTGGACACGACGGCGCTCTTTGTCGGCACCGCCGCGGTGGGTGTCCTGCCGCTGCTGGTGGGCCTGTGGCTGTTTAGCCGCGGCTTGCAGGCGAGCACCCTGGCGCGCCACACCTAGCGGACTCTCCATTCACATTGTGCTGGAAGCTGCCTGGGTTCCCAGACGCCGACGGCCAATCGCTGCCATCGGCGCCTGGGCCCCGCTCAGGCCTATTGGCAGGTCAGCGCGCAGATCGTCTTGACTTCGCTGACGCACTGGCCGTCCCAGCTGGTGTTGCAGCAGTACGGGTCCGTAGCGCAGATCTTGGCGACGCAGCCGGTGCCGGCCGGTGCGGGATCGCAGCCCGAAACCAGCTTGGCGCCGGTCAGGCACAGCCCGTGACCGCACGTGCCGGTCGCCGCGACGCTGCCGGTGCAATTCGCTACCTTGCAGATGGTCGCCACTTCGTAAACGCACTTGCTGTCCCAAGCGTTGGTGCAGCAGAACGAGTCGGCCTTGCAGATCGACTGCACGCACGGATCGCAAGAACCCGCCGACTTGGGCGACTTGGTCACGGTGCACTTGTCTTCGGTGGTCGGCGCCGGGGTGTACTTGCAGCCGGTGGCGACGTCGCACGTGTCGGTGGTGCAAGCGTTGTTGTCGTTGCAGACCACCGGGGTGTACTTGCAGCCGGTCACCTTGTCGCAGCTGTCCGTGGTGCAGGCGCTGCTGTCGTTGCAGGTCACCGGGCTGCCGTTGCCGCAGGCGCCATTGGCGTCGCAGTACTCGCCCGTGGTGCAGGCGGTGCCGTCATTGCAGGTCACCGGCATGCCGCGCTCGCAGGCGTACCAGCTGATCGGGAAGCTGGGGGCCGACACCGGCAGGTCATTCCACTTGCCGGCCGCGGTCCAAACGTGCACGTAGTCTTCCGCGCCGCCTGCGTTGTCCGGCTGACCGCTGTCCCAGTTGAGGTACGTAGCCTTGCTGCCGTCCTGCCACAGGTAGGTGCCTTCCGTGGCTACGTCGGTCAGGCCGATCCAGTAGCTGGCAAACACATTGGCGTTGAGCGACTTCTGGTAGGCCAGCACCGCGTCATTCTTGGCTTGATCGCCGATCTTGACCAGGTTGCCGCCCCACGCCTTGCACGCCGTCTGCGCGCCCGTCCAGTTGATGGGCGCCGCCGCCTTGGTGAACTTGACGCAGCTTCCGCCGATGTCCTTGCCGTCGCACAGCGGCACGCCGGAGCCCGCCTTGGGCTTGTGGGCGCAGCCAGTGACCTTGTCGCAGCTGTCGACGGTGCACTCCTTGGCGTCGTCGCAGTTCAGCGCCGCGCCGGGCTTGCAGCTGCCGGCCGCACATGCATCGGTGGTGGTGCACAGGTCGCCGTCGCTGCACTTGGTGCCGTCCACCACCGGGGTGTAGACGCAGCCCTTGAGCTTGTCGCAGGTGTCCAAGGTGCAGGCGTTGTTGTCGTTGCACACCACGGTCTTGCCATTGGCGCAATCGCCGGTCACGCCACACCACTCGGCGGCGGTGCAGGCGTTGCCGTCGTTGCAGGTGACCACGTCCGGGCGCTGGCACATGTAGCAGCCGTACACATACACGCCGGTGGTGTCGTTCCACTTGCCGTTGGCGCCGCCACCCACGTAGACGCCCGCGTAGTCCTCATCGCCGGAATTGTTGGGCTCGCCGGCGTTCCAGTTGCTGTAGACGTAGGCCGAGCCGTCGAGCCAGGCGTATTTGCCCTCAGCAGCCGCGTCGCTGAGGCCAATGGCGTACGCGTCGCCCACGGTGCAAACGCTCGAGGCGTAGGTGTGCACGGCAGCCTGGTTGCCCGAGGTGATGGTCGCCAGGTTGCCGCCCCAGTTCTTGCAGGCGGTCTGGGCGTTGCCCCAGGTCAGGTCATTGGTGAACGCCTTGTAGCAGACGCCGCCGATCAGGGTGCCGTCGCACGGCGGGGTGCCGGCATTGGCCTTGACCTTGTACACGCAGCCGCCGGGGGCCACGCAGCTGTCGTCGGTGCAGGGCTTGCCGTCGTCGCACGCCACCAGCTTGCCCGTGCCGCACTTGCCGGTCGTGCAGAATTCGCTGGCGGTGCAGGCG
>CAXNCS010000058.1:0-14948 GCA_964201005.1 Myxococcota bacterium | reverse complement strand
TTGGCCAGCGCCACGCAGCCCTGGACCTTGTCGCAGCTGTCGTCGCTGCAGGGGTTGCCGTCGTCGCACACCACCGCCTTGCCGGGCTGGCAGCTGCTCTTGGCGCACAGGTCGCCCTTGGTGCAGGCCGATCCGTCGTCGCACGGCTGGGTGTTGGCCAGGTTGACGCAGCCCTTCTGCACGTCGCAGGCGTCGTCGGTGCAAGGATTGTTGTCGTCGCAGGCCACGGCGGCGCCGGGGATGCAGCTGCCGCCCTTGCACGCATCGCCGCTGGTGCAGGCGCTGTTGTCGGTGCAGGTCGCGGTGTTCGGCAAGGTCACGCAGCCGCTGGCCTTGTCGCAGCTGTCGTCGGTGCAGACGTTGCCGTCATTGCAGACCAGGGCTTTGCCCGGTGCGCACAGTCCGGCTTTGCAGACATCGCCGCTGGTGCAGGCGCTGCCTTCGTCGCAGCCCACGCTGTTGTCCACATGGGTGCAGCCCTTCTTGGGCTCACAGGCGTCGTCGGTGCACAGGTTCTTGTCATCGCAGGCGACCGCGACACCGGGCTGGCACTTGCCGGCGCTGCACAAGTCTTTGTCGGTGCACGCATTGTTGTCCGTGCAAGCCGAGGTATTGTCGGCGGTCACGCAGCCCTTCTGCTTGTCGCAGCTGTCGTCGCTGCAGACGTTGCCGTCGTCGCACTTGACCGAGCTGCCTGGGACGCAGCTGCTGTCCTTGCACGCATCGCCGCTGGTGCAGGCGTCGCCGTCGTCGCACACAAAGGCGTTGGCGCCGTGGGTGCAGCCATTCTTGGGGTCGCACGCGTCGTTGGTGCACAGGTTCTTGTCGTCGCAGTCGAGCGCCGCGCCGGGCTGGCACTTGCCCTCCGCGCAGAGATCCTTGTCTGTGCAGGCGTTATTGTCCGTGCAGCTGGCGGTGTTGTTGCTGCTGGCACAGCCGTTGCTGGTGTTGCAGCCGTCGTCGGTGCACGGGTTGCCGTCGTCGCAGACCAAGCCCTTGCCGGATTGGCACTTCGACGCGGCGCAGACATCGCCCGTGGTGCAGGCATTGCCGTCGTCGCACGGCTGGGTGTTGGCGTCGTACTGGCATCCGCCCGCGGCGACACTGCAAGAATCGCTGGTGCACGGGTTCTTGTCATCGCATTCCATGGGCTTGCCGGGGATGCACTTGCCGTCCAGACAATTGTCATTCACCGAGCACGGGTTGCCGTCGTCGCAGCCTTCGGTGGATTTGTCGTGGCCGCAGCCCAGCTCGGCGCTGCAGCTGTCCACCGTGCAGGGGTTGCCGTCATTGCAGTCGACGCCCTTCTGCGCGACGCACGCGCCGTTCTTGCACTGATCGCCGGAGGTACACGCGTCATTGTCCGAGCAAGGCACGCTGTTCGCCGCTTGAACGCAGCCCTTTTGCGGGTCGCACGAGTCGGTGGTGCACAGGTTGTTGTCGTCGCAGTTGGTGGCCGCGCCGGGCAGGCAAGCGCCGTCCTGGCACTGATCGCCCGCGGTGCACGCGTTGTTGTCGGTGCACACCGCCTTGTTCACTGCAGTCACGCAGCCCTTGAGCGGGTCGCAGCTGTCATCCGTGCAGGGATTGCCGTCATTGCACACCACCAAGGCCCCGGGGACGCACTTGCCCACCGCGCAAACATCGCCGCTGGTGCATACGGTGCCATCGCTGCACGGTGCGGTGTTGTTGGCGCTGGTGCAACCGCCGGCGGCGTCGCAATTCTCGGTGGTGCAGGGATTCTTGTCGTCGCAGGCGCTGGCCTTGAGCGGCTTGCAGACGCCCTTGGTGCAGGCATCGCCCTCCGTACACTGGTTAAAGTCGTCGCACGGCGCGGTGTTGGCGATAAACTGGCAGCCGAGCTTGGCGTCACAGCTGTCGTCGGTGCACAGGTTGCCGTCGTTGCACGTGAGCACCGCGGCCGCAGCGCACTCGCCCTGGACGCAAAAGTCGCCCAGCGAGCAGACGTTTCCATCCGTACAGGGCAGCGAGTTGTTCGCGTGCGAGCAGCCGGCCTTGACGTCGCAGGCATCGGTCGTGCAGGTGTTGCCGTCGTCGCAAGTGGTCACCGCGCCGGGCAGGCATGCGCCTTCCTTGCAGCCGTCGCCCACCGTGCAGGCGTTTTCGTCGCCACAGGGCAGCGTGTCGTCGTTCGCGGTGGCGCAACCGCTGCTGGGGTTGCAGCTGTCGACCGTGCACGGATTGCCGTCGTCGCAGGTCAGCGGCACACCGGGGACGCACGCCCCGTCCTGGCATTGGTCGGCCACGGTGCAGGCGCTGGCGTCGTCGCAGGTGACTTTAGTAGGCAAGAACACGCAGCCGCCCTTGGGGTCGCAGCCGTCCGACGTGCAAGGATTCTGATCGTCGCACGCGGTGTTGGCCCCGGGCAGGCACGCGCCGTCTTTGCAGCCATCGCCCACGGTGCAGACCGAGCCGTCGTCGCAAACCGCGGCGTTGCTGGCATGGGTGCAGCCGTTCTTGGCGTCGCAGCCGTCGGTGGTGCAAGGATTCTTGTCATCGCAGCCGATCTCGGCCCCGGCTTGGCAGCTTCCGTCCTTGCAGGTATCGCCGTCGGTGCACGCATTGTCGTCGCTGCAGTCGGCGCTGCTTGGGGCGTGGGAGCACGTGCCATTTTGGCAAAGATCGGCGGTGCAGGGGTTCTTGTCGTCGCAGTCCAAGGCCTTGCCGCCGGTGCAGAGGCCTTGCAGGCAGCTGTCGCCGGCCGTGCAGGCGTTGCCGTCGTCGCAGGGCGTGCCGTCCCCGGCCAGGGAGGCGCCACAGGCCCCCGCCTCACAGGTCGCCACCTTGCAGGGCTCACTCGGCGCCGGGCAGTCTTGCGCCACCTTGCAGCCACCGCCGTCGTTGGAGTCGGCATCGCTGCCATCGACCCCCGCCACGTCGGCGCCGGTGTCCGGAGGCGCCAGTGAGTCACCGCTCAAGCCGTCCAAGCCAGCGGTATCGACGCCAGAAATGTCGACCGATACGTTGCCGTCCACAACTGTGCCATCGCCACAGCCCGCAGCCAGGCTCGCCGCGGCCAACAGTCCCGCCAGCCAGCGCAGCCGAGTCCAATTGATCTTCACAGCGATCTGTTGATAATTACTAGACTTATCCGCAAGCGAATTCGGAACAGCAACGGACGGAATACAGGGCGACATCTTCTCTCCTATGCGCTGCACAGTGAGCAGACAACGCGAGCCGCGCAAGGTACCCGGACCGCCATGACAGCGTCAACCAATTGGCGCCCAAAGGGGCATTTCCGGTCCCACGGCCGGCAGCACCTTGGCCAGCGCCAAAGCTCACCCCAAGCGAATACAATCGCGCAAGGCCTTCTCTGCGCGCAGCTGCCCGGGGGCCGTCTGGCCCACCAGCCGCCGCACGCGATCATCCAAGGTCAAGCGCGACTCCGGCGGCAAAGCCAGCGCAGTCTGCAGGTCGCCGCGGTGGGCGGCTTGCACCAGCGCGGCCAGGGAGGCGGCCGGCACCCAGTCGCGCGGGGCGTGCAGGCAGTCGGGGCAGCCCAGGCCATCGAGGTCGGCGGGCCAGCTGCCGCCGCTGACCAAGAGGGCGCCGCAGCGGCTGCAGTGGAGCAAATCCGGCAGCACACCGCCTACTTGCAGCCAGGCGACCTCCGCGGCGAGCTTGGCGGCCGGCAGGTCGGCGTCGGCCAGGTGGCGGCACCACGGCCAGCGGTCGGCGAGCCAGTGGAACAGCGCCGGCTCGGCGTGATCCGCCTGGGCGACCTGCAGAGCCAGCTCAGAGAGGTACGCGGCCAGGCAGAGCTGGGGATAGCTCAGGGCATCGCCAGCCAAATCCTCTAGCAGATCCGCAGATTTGAGCGTGGCCAGCGAACCGCGGCGCGGCAGCTCGACCTCGGCAGCCACCCGGCAAAACGGCCGCAACACCCCGGCAAAGCGCCGGCGACTGCTGCGGGCACCGCGGGCCAGGGCGTCCACCCGCCCGGCGTTCAGGGTCAGCAGGCTCACGATGTAGTCGGCTTCGCCCAGCGGTTGCAGGCGCAGCAGCAGGGCGGTGTGGGGAATCGAGGCGTGGGGAATTGAGGCGGCCACCCGGGCGTTCTTGGCCTAGCGCCTGGGCAATTCGCCGCCGCTGCCAGAGCGACCGGGCAAAGGCGGCAGACCGCTCTCGCGGCGCGCGGCGGGGGGCAGCGGCGGCGGCGTGGGCCCGGTGGCAGTCGCCGGCGCAGATACCGTCGTCTCGGCTTTGGTCAGCACCGGCTTGGTCTTGCGGCTCACCGACCACATAAACAGCACCGCAATCGCCGCCGTTGCGGTCAGCAGCAGCACGCTGGCCGGCGACATGGCCCGCGGTTTGTTGTCGCTGTCGCGCAGATAGTCCGGGGTGCGCGCTTGATCGGCCAGCTCTTGGGCCAAGGCCTTGCGCGCGGCGATTTGGCTCTCATAGCCTTCCAAGCAAGGGTCGACCTCGAGCTCCAGAAATTGCGCGTACAATTTAAGGAATCCGCGCACATAGACCGGCGCAGGCAGGTCGTCAAAGCGGTCCTCTTCCAGCGCCGCCAGCACGGCGCGGGTCAAGCGGGTAGCGCGCGTCACGGCATCGAGGCCCAGGCCTCTGGCCAGGCGACGCTGCTGCAACTTTTGACCAACTGTCTGCATCTACAAGCACTTCCGCCAAATCTGGGGCTCGGGCACGCCGGCCATAGAGGCCAACCGGGGCAGTGTGATACACCAAAACCGCCGCGGCGGCAAGGCGTGCAAACGCGCAACAACCATGGCTTTTTTGCGAATAATCTAATGTTTCAGCAAGGTGGAGGGCAGTTGTCCACAGCCAAAGGTGCGGCTTTAGTCCAACCTGCGCAGCGCCTCAACCGGCGACCGCGCCGCCGCCCGCTGGGCCGCCAGCCACGCCGCGCCAAAGGCCAGGGCGATCGCCGATCCGCCGGCCAGAACAAAGGTCTGGGCTTCAGCGCGCACGGGCAGCTCAGAAATCAAATACACCTGCGGATCAAGGGGATAGCCGACCACCGCCAGCAGCCAGCAGCACAGGGCCCCCACCAGAAGGCCCAGCAGCGTCCCCAAAATCCCCACGACCAGGCCCTGCACCAGAAACACCGTCGCCACAGAGCGCCGCGTCGAGCCCATCGCCCGCAGGATCGCAATGTCGCGGGCGCGCTCGTGGACCACCACCGCCTGGGTGCCGACCACGTTGAGCGCGGCCACCAGGACAATAATAAACGGAAACAATGACATGGCGACTTTCTGCATGCGCGCGGCGTCAAAGATGTTGCGGTTCATCTCCTGCCAGTCGAGCACGCGGTACAGCCCCTGGCTGCGGGTGCGGAGCTGGCGAATGGCCCGCAGGCCGCTGCCCCAATTGTCGACCACCGCGGCGGCGTCGGTGGCCGGGCGCAGGTCGAGACCCGGCGGAGCTTTGTCGCGCAGATCGGCCAATTTCGCTTCGATCGCCTTGGCTTGAACCAGCAGATCGCCCAAGTCGGCGGGCTCCAAAGCGGCGCGATACCGCTCGATATCCTGCGTCGCCAGGATCGGATCGCGGACCCGCGCCTCGACCCAGCGGGCAATGTCGCCGCGGCCCAAAAAGCGCTGGGCGGCGGCAAAATCCACCAGGGCCAGGCGCTGATCGTGGTCGTGAAAGCCGGTGCGCAGGATCGTCGCCACGCGAAACCGCCCAGAGGCGCTGCCCTCGCTGCCCTCACCCGCGCGATCCAGGCCGCGCAGGGGGCTCACCGCCCGCACTTCGTCGCCCACCTTGACCTGCAGGCGCTTGGCCAGGCCCTCGCCCAGGGCAATCGCGGGCAATTCCGCCGGCAGCGCCAGCCAAGCTTGGCCCGGCGCCGGCTGCAGCCCCTTGGGGCCGCGGAGGGCGACTTGGCCCCCATCGCTCGCCACGGCGGCCACAGCGGCGGCAGAAGACGGCAAATCGTCAGGCGGCGGCGCCAAAACCGTAGCCTTCTCGCCGTGGATCACCACCACAGCGGTGCGCCCGGAGGTCAATTCCAGGGTCTGATCGCGCTGGACGCCGCCCTGCAGCCAGCGCAGGGCATACGTGCCCGGCAGCGCCTCCCAGGAGCCCACCAGGCCACAGGCGCGCCGCGGCGCCCCCCGCACCGGCTCGGCCAGGTCGGCCTGGCGCAGCCACAGCATCGCCTCGGGCTCTGGGCGCGTCGCCAGGCCGCAGTGCTCGGCGTCGATCACCAGCAGCCCCCCCAGCGCACCGGGCGAGCTGAGCAGGGGCAAGGTCAGCGAGGCGTTCTTGGGCGCCACCACCACCACATGCCGGGCCGCGGCGATGCCCCGGGTCACCTCAATGGCTTGGCTCAAACCCTTGTCCTGCGGTACGAATTTCCACAGCGGCGCTTCGCCCTGGCGGTCCAATTCGCCAGCGACCACGGCCCCCGGCGGCAGGTTCTGCAGGGTCGCCGTCTCCACCCCGCGCACCACCGCGCCTGCCCGCGCCGCCGCCGCGGAGAGCATCATGTCGTCGTACGTCGCCGGGCCGGCGTAGGTCACGTCCGGGGCCGCGCGCAGCCTCTCCATCACCAGGCGATAGTCGCGCAGGTCGACACCGCGCTGCATGATCACCAAGTGCGGATAACTCGCGAGAATTCGGTCTTGAAACGCCGCCTGGAAGCCCGTGTTGACCGCCAGCACCACAATGAGTGCGGCCACGCCCAGGGCAATCCCCGCCACAGACAGCGTGGTGACCAGCGACAAGTGGGTGCTGCGCCGCGACCTCAGCAGCCGCGCGGCCATGAGCAGCTCAAACCAACGGCGCTGCAGCGGCGGCGGCAGGCGCGCCAGGAGGGGCGGTGGTAGGGAGGGTTCGCTCATGCTTGACGGCTCGGCGCCTTGACCCGCATCCTGCCTGGGATCCGGCGGGCGGACCTTGGCAGAATCGCCGGGCGCGCGCAAGCCGCTCGCGAGTGGACGATGCCCAAAGACGGCGTCGCGGGGCCGGCGAACTGAGCGGGCCCGGCGCCGACAGGCGGAGAGGTGAGGCATGAGAACAGCGCGCAACGCCTTGACTTGCTGGGCGATCTTCGCCCTTACCCTGACCACAGCGGCCTGTGGCGATCCGCCCTTGGCGAGCAAGTCCCCCGATGCCGCGATCGACACGCTTGGCGGCGTGGACGCCCTGGCGGGAGTGGACGTCCAGGGCTCGGACTTATCGGCCGTCAAAGACGCCGCGTTCGCCGATCAGCTGAGCGATTCTGCGCCAGAGGATGCCGCCGCGGACGCCTCACAGCCCGCAGATGCGGCGGCCGACGCCCAGACCGACGCAACGGCCGATGCCGGTGCCGACAGCAAGGGCGATAGCGCTGCCTTGGACACCGGCGTGGCCGAATTTGCCCTGCTGAGCGCCGACCCGACCGATGGCGCCAGCAACATCGCCACAGACGCGCTGCTGACCTGGACATTCTCCGCGCCCGTCAAGGCCGAATCGGCGGTCGCCTACACCATCGCCGTCAGCGGCCCGGGCGGCGACAGCATCGCCGGCAAGTTCAGCGTTGCGGGTGCCACGGTGACGTTTGCCCCCAAAGCGCCCCTGCCGCTGGCCAGCCGCATCGACATCGCCATGGGCACGCTGGTGCAGTCCAAGCAGGGCGCGCCGCTCTCGGAAACCAAGCTGCGCTTCTACACCCGCGCCGCCAGCGACCTGCAAAAGTACGAACTGCTCGCCGCGCGCTTTGCGCCGATCATCCGCCAGTCTGTGGCCCATCCGGACGACTATCTGCGCGCCCTGGACTTTGACGGCGACTGGAATGCCTGGGACAACCCAGCGGACACCAAAGCTTTCTACGCCCAAGCTGAGGTCGCCTGGGCCGCAGTGGAGACGCGGTCGCACCTCTACCTGACGTATGCTTTCTACTGGCCGACACGCCAGCCCGTGGCCCCAGGTGTGGGTTTTGACAACGATGTCGCCGGCGCCCAAGTGGTGGTGGAGCGCTCGAGCGGCTTGCCCGTGGCGCTGCAGACGTTTTTCAAGGCCAAGTCCGATGAACAGGCGTGGCTGTGGCTGGTCAGCGAGGCCGGCTTTCCCACCAAATCCAAGTACTACCGCGGAATTCTGCCGCGCGACCAGCTCTTTCCGCCCGCCGATCCCCAGGCCGCAGCGTGCCAACCGGGCGGCTCCAGCGACACAGGCTGCCCGCGCCGCTACCCGGCCTACCTCACCGCCGGCAACCACCAGAGCTGCCTGTGGATCGACAAGGGCGAATCCGGCGACGGTCAATGCGTGCTGAGCGACTACCTCAAATCCCAGCTCAAAACCGTCGTGTATACGCCAGGCCTCCTGGCCCAAGACCCGGGACTGCCTTCTGCCAGCGGTACGCCCGCCACCTACACACTGCGGCCGCTGCTTTCTTCCTGGTGGCCCCACCGCGATGAGGCTGGAGACAAAGGTCTTTTTGCCGACACGCAGTTCGTCTACGTCCCCGCCACAGCCCGCCCAGCCGGCCCCAAGTACGGCCTCGGCTCGCGCATGGCCAGCGCCCAAGACGGCGATTTTGGCCGGCCGCCGTGGGCATGGCGTTGGAAGCCGGGCACTTTTTCCTCAAGCTACTACGACCTGCCGCGCGGACTGCCGCTGTTTGATCCCGCCCACCTGCTCTATCAGCGCTTAGGCGGCGACACGGCTGGCCCGGCGATCTGGAATCCCACCTCCAAGAGCGGGTTTTCTCAAGACTACTGCTATAATCCCTACCTGGGCATTGACCTGCGCCAGACCCCGGAATGCGCGTGGTGACCTTTGGGTGACGCAGCAGAGCCGTCGCAGCCCGCCCGCGCGTTGACAACGCACCTTGCCAGTCTACCCTGCGTGTCGCCCGGCCTACCCCTGGCCGCGTCTGCACGGAGTCTCGCCCATGTCCTCGCAATTCAAAGTGTTGGTCAGCGATCCCATCGCCAGTGAAGGCGTCGCCGTGTTGCAGCAGGCCGGCATCTTCAGCCAGGTCGACGTCAAGACCGGCCTAAAGCCTGAGGAATTGCACGCTATCCTCCCCCAGTACGACGCCCTGCTGGTGCGCTCCATGACCAAGGTCAAGGCCGAGACCTTTGCGTTCGCCAAGAACCTCAAGGTCATCGGGCGCGCCGGTGCTGGCGTGGACAATGTCGATGTGCCCGCGGCCACGGCCAACGGCACCTTGGTCATGAACACCCCGGGCGGCAACAACAACGCCGTCGCGGAGCTGGCTTTGGGCCTGCTCTTTGCCTTGGCGCGCAAGCTGCCCGAGGCGGTTTCCTCCACCAAATCCGGCAAGTGGGAGAAGTCCAAGTTCCTGGGCGCCGAGCTCCAGGGCCGCGTCCTGGGTGTGGTGGGCCTGGGCGCCATCGGCAAGATCGTGGCGCGCAAGGCCGACGCCCTGGGCATGACGGTTATCGCCTATGACCCGCTGGTGTCCGTTGAAGACGCCGCCGCCCTGGGCGCGGAGTGGGCGCCCCTGAACGACCTGCTCGCCCGGGCCGACGCGATCACGCTGCACCTGCCGCTCAACTCGTCGACCCGCGGGCTCTTTGACGCGGCCCAGCTGGCCAACTGCAAGCGCGGCGCTTGGTTGATCAACGCGGCGCGCGGCGGCATCGTCGTCGAAGCCGACTTGGTCGGAGCGCTCCAGAGCGGCCAGATCGGCGCCGCGGCCCTGGACGTCTTTGAGGCCGAGCCGACAGCCCCGGACAACCCCCTGCTCAGCTTGAGCAATGTCATCGCCACGCCGCACATCGGCGCCTCCACCCGCGAAGCCCAAGATAACGTGGGCATCCAGATCGCCCATCAGGTGGTCAAGTACCTGCGCGATGGCGTGATCGAGAATCCAGTCAATACAATCTAGCCGTTTAGGGGGATTCTGCCAACGGTTTTTCCGCCCTCCGGGCGACCGAGGCGAATTGGCTTTCATCACAGATAAAGCAGGAGAAGGAACCAGAGGGGCCGAGGGGCAAAGCCCCTTCGCCCCTACAGTTTCCTTCCCTTGTAAAACACCCCCTTGAGGTGCCAAAACCTCCCCCGGCCGGAGGCCGCCGCCCCCCCTCGCCAGAGGAGTGGCCCTTCGCGTTGACCTGCGCTACGCTGGCGCCATGGCGAGATCCGGCATATCAGGCCTCCCTCCAAACCGCCCCGTGGAAACGGCGCTGACCTACCTTCCGGGGGTGTCGCGTTCGCGCGCCAAAGCCCTGCTGGACCAGGCGCGCATCGACCCGGACCTTTCAACCGATCAACTCTCTGATCTGCAAGTCGATCTCTTGCGCGGCCTGTTGCGCGCGGAGCTCGGCACCGGCAGCGACCCGGTTGAAAAGACCGAATTCTCGCAGCCGTGGCTCGGCGGCTCCGGCGTAGAATTCAGCCCGTATTTGGACCGGGTCCGCGCGATGATCCAGCGCTACCTGGTGGTCCTGCGGCCTTGGGACCGCTCGACCGACGATCCGACCCGCAATCCTCTCCCGGCCGGCGCCGTGCAAACCCTTGACTCTACATGTCTTCGCTGCCTGCGCGGTGAGGCTCTGGAGCCCGAGCGGGTCACTTTTGTCGACCGCATGGAGACCCGCCTAGCCCAGCGCTATGACGATCTGCAGCCCACCAGCGAAGGCGGCCAGCGTTTTGACGAGCTGCGGGTGATCTTTGGCCTGTCTGATCTGGAGTGCGACCTGCTGTGGGTGCTGCTCGCCCCGGAGATTGCCCCAGAATTCCTCTGGCTTTACCGGGCGCTGTGGCGCGAGACCACCCGCGTCTCGTGGCCAGAAGACTTCTTGCAGCACGCCGTGGACCCGTTTGCGGTGCGCGGCAAGGCCCTCTGGGCGGCCCTGGCGGCGGGATCGACGCTGCGGCGCTACGGCTTGGTGCTCGCCGGCGGCGACGATGTGGGCGGAATTCGCTATCGCGCCGGCGCTTTTGTGGCAGGTCACCTGCTGGGTCTGCCGATTCGCCTCGACGATCTCAAGGGCGTTCTGCAGCACCGCTTGGCCGAAGAGGGCGATGAAGTCGACGACGCCGCCCAGGTCGCCACGCCGCTCAACCAGCCCGTCCGCGACGCTTTGGCCCGGGGTTTTCGCGCGCGCCGGCGCTTCCTGGTGCTGGGGCCAGAGCGCGCAGGCGCCCTGCGAATCGCCCGCGAAGCCCTTCAAATGTTTGGCGAAGGCCTGCTTGAAGTGCGCCTGGACCTGCTCTTGGCCGACCACGATCTGAGCCGCGTGGGCTTTGTGCTCGGCCGGGCGCGGCTGGCCCGCTCCGGGGTGTTTTTTGCCCAAGCGGAAGTGCTGGATGCCGGGGAGCACGGAGCGGAACGCCTTGCTGCGCTTGTGCAATTGCTCAGCGGCGAGACCACGACGATGTTCTTTCACTCGCGCTCCAGCCGCCGGGTAGAGGACGCCAAGCTCACGCCGCGCGCCCACCTGGCCCTGCTCCGCGACTTGGGCTCCCTGGAGCTGCCGACCGCGGCCCCGGCGATCGAGGAACGGCGACTGCTCTGGGCCGATCGCCTGCAAGGTCGTATGAGCGCTGGCGAAATTGAGGACACCGTCGCCTCCGTCAGCGTCTACAAGTTTGGCATCGACGAGATCGATCTGACCGTCAACCTCGCCCAAGCCGTGGCCCGCCAGCGCCCCCTCGCCGGCCTGGGGCCCAACGTGCTGTTTACCGATATCGAGAAGGCGGTCCGCGACGTCGCCTCTTCGCGCCTGCAGGGTCTGGCCACGCGCATCAATGTCCGCGGCCGGTGGGAAAATACCATCCTCCCGGAAGACACCCGCGAGGTGCTGCAGGAAATGGTGCGCTTTGGCCGCTACGCCGGCTTTGTGCTCGATCAACAGGGCTACGGCCGCACCATGGGCTACGGTCGGGCGCTCACCGCGATGTTCTCTGGCCCCTCCGGCACCGGCAAGACGCTCTGCGCCGGCTTGGTGGCCCGCGACTTGGGCCTGGAGCTGTTCCGCGTCGATCTGGCCAGCGTGGTGAGCAAGTACATCGGCGAGACGGAGGAGCGCCTCTCCAAACTCTTTGATGCCAGCCAGGATTCAGGCGTCGCCCTGCTGTTTGATGAGGCGGATTCGCTGTTCGCCAAGCGCACCGACGTGCAGTCGTCCACCGACCGCTACGCCAACTTGGAAGTCAACTATCTCCTTCAACGGCTTGAAGATTTTGACGGCGTGGTCATCTTGACGACCAACAACCCGGACAGCATCGACAACGCCTTTCTCCGGCGCATTCGCTTTAAGCCGCAGTTCCCGGCCCCGGAGCAGCCCGAGCGCGAACGCCTCTGGCGCGTGATGATCCCCGACACGGCGCCGCGCGATCCGGAGCTCAAATTCCGCGATCTGGCCATGGATTACGAGTTGACAGGCGGCCAGATCCAAAACGCGGTGATTCGCGCCGCCGTGTGGGCCGCTGAGGCCAGCAAGCCCTTGACCTACCTGCTTTTGGCCAAGGCCGCAGAGCGCGAGTACCGCGACCAAGGCCGGGTGGTGCGCCAGTATCCGGACGAGTGAGCCGGCCCCATCCAGCTGCACAGCCCCGGGCAACACCGGGCGGAGGAATTCATGGACAAGCCGACTTTCATGGCGATTTTACAGGCGATTGTCGAAGGATTTGAGGATCCGACGTTCAAGACCCAGTTCGCTGGGGCCAAGGCCGCGGGCGACGTGCCGCAGATGATGGCCCTGCCCATGGCGATTCAGGAGAAGGCGTTTTCCGCCCACGGCCTGGACGCCGCCACCGGCACTGCGCAGTTCAAGGCCGCCGGCCGGCAGTTTGGCCTGGACGACGACGTGGCGCCGTGGCTCGTGCGCATGAAGGCGGCCCTCTAGGCGCTCCGACCGTCCAACCCTGCAATGCTGTGGACAATTGCCGCGCGCCTCTGCGCTGACCGCCTCCCCCGGGTGCGCGAGTTTCGTTGACACTTTTCCGGTGGGCGCATACGCTGGAGGCGATGGGGATTCTCCGGCCACTACTGACATTCTGCGCCCGCCGCGACCTGCGGCTCTGGCTGTTGCTGTTGATCACTGCGCTGACGGCACTGGCCTGCGGAAGTGCGCAAAACGACAGATTCGGCGTCGAGTTGGACGAAGAGATCCCGGCGTCCACCCGCTACGCCGCGGCCCTGCGCCTCGCCGCCCTGGGCCGGGTAGAAGCCCGCGCAGGCTCCGATGAATTGGCCGCAGAGCACTTTCGCGCCGCCTATCGAATGCAGCCGCAAGTCGAATTCCTGTTGGCTTTTGCGCGCTCGGCCGAGCGGGCACAGCTGTACGCAGAGGCCCATGAGGCGCTGCGCCGCGCCCTGACCCACGGCCTGCCGCCAGAAGAGCTTGGCAAAATCTCTTCCGATCTCGCGCGACTGCAGGCGCAGATCCCCCCCGGCCTTGTGCGCGTTGCCGTGCAGGTGGCGCCCGCGGGCACCCGGCTCGAGCTGACCCGGCAAAAGCCCGGCGCCAAAGTGCAGGATCCGCGGCAGGCGGGGGCGGCGCGCACCTGGGACCGCGTGGTGCTGGCGACCGGCGGCGTGTACCTGCCGGCCGGGACCTATTCCGTGTACGCAACGGCCAAGGGCTACCAGAGCGAGATGACCACGCTGCAAGTCGCCCGCGAAGGCGCCGAGCTCATCGCCGTGTCCCTGGCGGCAGAAGAGGCCGGGCCGCAGCTGGCAGAAACCCATCGCCACAAGCAAAAGACCGTGGAGCCGGACGACAAGCTCGAGGACAAACAGCAGGTTGAAGCCCAAGGGCCGACGGTGGAGTTTGGCGTGCAGCCCAAGAGCTCGCGCAGCGCCATCCACACCTGGGGACCGCTCGGGACCGCGGCGCTGGGCGTGGCGGCGATTGGCGCGGGCGGCTTCTTTGGCTGGCAGGTCACCCAAGCGGCAGCGACGGCCAACGATCAAGCCAACCAGGGGCTTTCTAAGGCGGATTACCAAGCCAACGTCGACTACTACAAGCAGCAGGCCCGCGACAACAGCAGCCTGGCCAACTACTCGTTTATCGGCGGCGGCGTGCTCTTGGCGATCGGCACGGCGTGGTGGGCCTTGGCGCCTGCCGCGCGGACGAACCAAGCCGCAGCGACAGCGCCGGCACCTGCAAGCCGCCAAGCCCAGGTCGCAGCGCCGGCGTTGATCCCTCAACTGGCTGTTTCCCCGACGGCAATGGCGCTGCAATGGACGTTTTGATGCACCCAAGCACCCGGACCGCCCCCTGGACCGCCTTCTGGACCGCGTTCTCTTGCAGTCTGCTCGGCGCCGGGCGCGGCGGCCGCCTGATCGCGCGCCTGGGCCTCCTCGCTCTCGTTGTGCTGGTGCCGCTCGCTTCTTCTTGCGTAGTGCAGGTCAACGAGCAGCTCGGCTACGACCCCTGCGATCCCAACCCCTGCCAAAAGCAGGGTGTGTGCAACGGCTGGACCGGCACCTGCGCGGTGGTCAAGAACAAGGCCGTGTGCAGCCAGTGGAAATGGACGGGCAGCGGCGCGGCGCCCAAGGACGGCGGCGGCAAGACGCTGACGACTCCTGTGAGCTACGAGTCCACTGAAAAGTCTTGCGATGGCAAGGACAACGACTGCGACGGCCAGGTGGATGAAGCAGTCGTCGGCGACGCCAGCCAGGTCTGCGCCAGCAAGGGCGTTTGCGCGGCGGGCCAGGTCAGCTCGCTGTGTGTCGGCGGCACCTGGTCATGCAACTACTCGGCCATTCAGGGTTTTGAGGCCAGCGAGGCCAGCTGCGACGGCAAGGACAACGACTGCGACGGCGAGACCGATGAAGGCGTCATCGCCCCGGCCACGGCCTGCAAGCGCCAGGGCGTCTGCAGCGGCTTGCCCGCCCCCGCGTGCGCCAGCGGCGCCTGGACCTGCGGCTATGAAGCGGCCAGCGACTACGAAGCCGGCGAAACCAAATGCGACGGCAAGGACAACGACTGCGACGGCCAAGTAGACGCCGCCTTGGACGTGACGGCCCTCGCCGCGACCGTGCAGTGCAAGGC
>CAXNCS010000057.1:0-16149 GCA_964201005.1 Myxococcota bacterium | reverse complement strand
CCGCGTCGACCAGCTTGTTGAGCTGCCCGTCGCCCAGCACCACGCGGCGCTTTTCGCCGGTCAGCGGACCCTCGGCCCCTTCGCCCGCCGCAGAGAAGTCGAGCTCGACCTCGTCACCCGGGCCGGCGCCGGTGTCGACACTCGCCCATTCGCCGCGCTCGCGGGCCTTCTGCTCCAGCACCTCGGCCACGTCGTCGGCGTCCGCCACCACGGTCTTGGCGATCAGCGCCGCGCCCTCGTAGCCGCTCAGGTCCAGGTCCGGCAGCACTTCAACCTGCACGGTCACCTGAAGTTCGCGATCGCGAGCCAGATCAGACAGTTCTTCAACCTCGGGGCGACCCACAGCGCGCAGATCGGCCTTTTCGATGGCGGTGAACACCGTGTCGGCCAGCAGCTTGTCCAGCACCTGCCGGCGCACTTCTGTGCCGTACATGCGCTCGATCATCGCGCCGGGGGCCTTGCCGGGGCGGAAACCGGGCAGCCGCGCCTTGGCGTTGATCTTGGCGATCACCGAAGTGAAGGCCGATCCGACCTGCAGGGCGGGCACGGCGTAGCGCATGCGGCGGCGAACGGAGCTGACAGCTTCGACCTGGACGTTCATCGGAAACTCCTGGAGGCAGGCGGGCAATGGGCCCTCCGCGGCGGAAGGGGCTGGCCCGGTTGGAGGATGCGCAATCGGCAAGGCTGCGTATCCGAGATGGGCGGGGCAATTGCACGCGGGGGAACGGCTCGCGGGGGAATTGCTCGCGGAAAGGGCTCGCGGGAAAGGGCTCGCGGCGCAAGCTTCGGTGGCCGAGGGCCCCAAAACACCGCGAGGCGCCTGCCCAAACCGAGCGTGAGCGGGGGTGCGAGAGGGGGGACTTGAACCCCCACGCCGTGAAGCGCCAGAACCTAAATCTGGTGCGTCTACCAATTTCGCCACTCTCGCAGTGACTTCGCTCTCTAGCATGCGCCCGGCTGATCTCGCTCGCGACTGCCGGGATCGGCAGGGCGGCCGCAGGCGCGCGGCCCAAACGGCGCAGAACGAGGAATTTTTTCAGCCAAAACGCAAAAGCGCCGGTCCGGGTTGGGCTCGGTTCGCGGCGGCCTTGCGGCCCGCGGACATCGGCCTATTCCGGCTCCGGCGCTGCAGATGACTCGAACCGGTCTGTTGCCAGACCAGCCGCGCCACCTTGGTGCCCCCTGAGTGATTCGAACACTCGACCTACGGATTAAGAGTCCGCTGCTCTACCAGCTGAGCTAAAGGGGCATGGAATTCTATCGCTCACGACAAAAGGCCTTGGCTGTCCAGGACTCCGCCAGCGTGGTACTGGCGCGCCCGGCAGGATTCGAACCTGCGACCTGCGGATTCGAAGTCCGATGCTCTATCCGGGCTGAGCTACAGGCGCGTCGTGCACTCTTCCGGATCCGCGCAGGTTCCGGACTTTTGGCCGCTTCTCGGCAGCCAGGGTTTTGAGCCCCAACACCTCAGGAGGCCAATCCTGAGGCAGCAGTCCCTGCCGAGGCAGTTCCTGCGAGGGCGGTAGTGTAGCGCCGTTGACGGGCGCTGTCTACCTTGGGGAGCCGGCCGCCTTGAGGGCGGTGCTGCTCCGTGAGCCGTTCAGCTTCGGGGACCTTTCGGACCCGCTTGGCCGGTCTGACTCTGGGGGACGGCGGGCGCGCAGCCCTGTCTCCCTTGGGGGTGGATGGCGGGTTTTGAACCCGCGACATCGGGTACCACAAACCCGCGCTCTACCAGCTGAGCTACATCCACCGCTGGCGGGGGAGAAGGATACGCAAACGCCGCTGGACGTCAAGCACCCCCGGCAAAAAAAGCTCGCACGCCCGCCAAGGCCCCCGCAGCGCGCCCCGGAATACATGTCCCCCCCTTACGTTAGATCAGCGCAGTGATTGCTGATTTTTCGAAAACGGCGCACATGCGGCGCGTGATCTCAGGGACACGCGGCCTTGGCGCCGGATCTCCCCGGCCCGCATCTTGCACACCGCGCGGGGAATCCTAGGCTGAGGAAGCCGCCCGCGCGGCCCCGGGAATAGCTCTGCGCCCCTTCGCGTTGTGGTGAAGTGGACGCCCCCACCCGGAGCCCCACGCGGTGCATATACCCGGGTTCAAGACCCTGAGAGGATTGCATGATCAGCCTGTTCTCGTCGCAGCAGCGCCGCCAACGCGAGGCCTTTGAACGCGAGGCGATGCCGCACCTCAACGCGCTGCACGCCTACGCGCTGCACCTCTGCCGCGACCAAGCCGATGCGGAAGATCTGGTCCAGGAGACCTACATCAAAGCACTGGCGAATTTCGCCTCGTACCAGGCCGGCACCAACTGCCGCGCTTGGCTGTTCCGCATCTTGACCAACACCTACTTCAACCTGCGCCGCAGCAGAAAGCGCCACAATGCTGTGGACATGGATGCGGCGCCCGAGCTGGAGCTGCAGGTCGCTGAGGCCTCGCAGGACCAGGGCATTTACCGGCCGATCGACGCGCAATTGCTCGACGGCGTGGTGTCGCGCCACGTGACCGAAGCGCTGGATTCGCTGCCGCCGGAGTTCCGCTCGGTGCTGTTGCTGGCCGATCTGGAAGATTTCTCGTACAAGGAAATCGCCGATGTGCTTGAATGTCCTGTGGGAACTGTGATGAGCCGCCTGTACCGGGCGCGGCGGGCGATGCAGAAGAAACTGATCGATCACGCCATGCGCGAGGGGATCGTGACGCGGCCGCCGCTCGACGACGAAGGGGTGGTCGATCTGGACGCGTTCCGCCTGAGGGCCAAGCGCGCCGGCTAAGAGCTAAGGCCGCTGACGTCAAAGGAAATCTTGCCGTAAGTTGGGGAGCCCACTGAGGTTCTAGTGCGGTTGGGGCTGATCGAGGGAGAGAAAGGAAGCGCAATGAACTGTCAGGATGTTCAGAAATTTGCCTTCACCTACTTGGACGCCGAGTTTGACGCCCGCGAGCGCGGTGAGTTTGAAGAGCACCTGCGGCTGTGCTGCGGCTGCCGGACTCAGGTGTCGCGCGACGCGATGATGAAAGACTTGGTGGCCAGGCACTTGCACGCCTCGCCGTGCCAGGGGGCGGACCAGCGCTTGCAGGTCGAACAGCTGCGGGCGCGGGTGTGCCAGGGCATGGAGCGGAGTCAGCGCCGGCAGATCCAGACGTCGATCGGCGTGTCTGTGGCGGCGCTGGCGGTCATGGCGGTGGCGGTCGGTCAGGTGCTGCCGGGCGATCACGGCCACCGCGGTGAGGACGGGCTGGCCCACGGCGATCACCTTCCAGGAACGCAAGCTGAAGCGGGACCGCTGCTGGCCAAGGCGAGCGGATCGCTGCATCAAGCCGCGGCGACGTCCCCTGGTAGCCCGGTTGCGCTGCCGAGTCGCCCCACCGCCCTGCCCGGCACCCCGGCGCAAATTGCCGACCAGAAAGCGAATTGGCCGGGTGTGATTCCGCAGACCCTGCCTGGTCAGGCCGCGACACCCCAGCCGACGGGCCGTCCGCAGCTGCGGGCCGATAGCCTGGCTCTGCAAGACAGCGGTCTGCGCCAGGCGGCGGATCGCGGGGCGTGGATGCAGCCCGTGTCTGCGCGGATGGGCCGGGGATCACTGGAGGATCGCGGGGGCGAGGCCGGGGGCGAAGTGCTGGCCGGCGTGCTGTCCCCCGGGGCGATGACCCAGCGCAGCCCGTTTGGCGCGGTGCGATCGGAAGAGAGTCTGCGGCAGATGGTCCAGTTGCATTTGGCTGATCTGCCGCCAGAAATTGCTGGTTCAGCGGCGCGGGTGCAGCGGTACTTGCAGCTGCGCGTGCCGGGTGCGGCGGCGCTGCCCCTGGCGGAAGGGGCCGGCGTGCGGCTGCGCGGGGCGCGGATCGGCGTGATGGGCGGCCAAACCGTGGTGATCTATAACTATACCGCTTATGGCTCGCCGCTGACGGTGGTGAGTCGCTCGCGGGCCCAGGCGCTGGAGGCGGATGTCGAGCAGCTGGGGCCGGATCAGCGCGGACCGTCGGGGCTGGTGCTCGATCACCGCGCCGGGCTGCAGATGCTCCACGTGATCGCCCATGAGCAGATGCTGACCCTGGTGGGCGATCTGCCGGCGCCGGCGATGCTGCAGCTGCTGCCGGCCGGCAGTCTTTTGTAGCAGAAACAAGCAGATGAGCCAGGTCGGGGTCGAGAATTGCTGGGCGTGAGGCGGCTACAGGGGCCCGGGGGCCTGCAGATCGGCGTCGGCGGGCTTTTCTCGCAGCTCCTTGGCGATGGGCGCAAAGAACGGCAGCGCCAGGGCAATGCGCAGGACCAGGTACGCGACGATCTGCAGTGTGGAAAACGCGTCGATCACCGGCCCCGGCGCTGCGGTGGCGACCACAAATGGCGCGTAAAATTGCCGCATTAGCAATTGGGTGGAGCCGACGCCGCTGACGCTGATGGGCAGCGTACCCACCACCGTGATGATCGGCAGGGCGATGAACAGCCGGCCCCACTGCGGCTGCATGTGAAAGGCGCGCATCGTAAAAAACGCGGCGACGGCGTACAGCAGGATCAGCACGGACCGCAGCACTACGCCCACGATCAGCGCCGACGGCTTGAGGGCCGCCAGAGGGCGCAGCGGCGGCAGATCGCGCAGGCGCTGCAGCGGCCCCCACTGGAGCGGCGACTGGATCAGCAGCGCGCCGATCAGCGCCCCGGCAAACACCGCCACCGCCACCATCTTGAGCCAGACCTGCAGCTGCGGGTAGGGGCCAAAAAACTCAGGCGCCATCCACACCCCGGCCATGCTCATGGCGGTGACGGCGATGATGTCGAGGTAGGACAGCAGGCCCAAGGCGCCCGCCCCTTCAAAGAACGGCACGCCTTTGCGCCGGGCGATCAACCAGGCCATGCCCATGGCCGCAGCGTGGTAGTTGACGATATTGATGAGGTAAGACGCGGCTTTGATGGGCAGCAGCTGGCGCAGGCCCAGGGGCTCCGGGCGACCGCGGTGGCCCAAGGTGGCGCCCAGCAGCCAGGTCAGGCAGAAGGTGTCGTAGATCCACACGCCGACCACCGTGACCAGGGCAACGGCGATGAAGGCGACCTGATCGGCCTGGGCGATGGCCTGGGAGACGCGCTGAAGGTCGAGCGTGCGGGCGAAATAGCCGAGCAGCACCGTCAGCCCCAAGAGGGGGAGGAATTGGCGGAGGCGGTTCTTCCAGCCTGGGGCGGTGTGGGGCATGATCGCGGTTCCTGGGCCAGAACGGCCCGCCGCTGATCTAGCACAGAGAGCCCTTTATGCGCGAGACGACCCCGCCTGCCCGCCGACCGGCCGCAGAAGGCGCCGACCAAGGCCCCTCAGCGGCGCCAGGAGCCGCGGCGCGCGCCAGAGCCATCGCGGCCCTGCTGAGCGTGGAGTCGGGGGAGCAGGGCAGCCAGACGGCGCTGCAGACGGTGCTCGACCAGCCTTGGCCGCTGCAGGGTGCCGACCGCAGCCTGTGCACGGAGCTGGTCTACGGCGTGCTGCGCCGGCAGCGCTCGCTGGATCGCTGGCTGGGGGCGTCGTGCAAGCACGGCTTGGTGTCGATGCCGGCGTCGAGTCTCGCGGCGCTGCGGGTGGGCGCGTACCAGCTGACCGAGCTCGATCGCGTGCCGGCCTTTGCCGCGGTGGACGCGACTTTGCAGGCCCTCAAGGGCATGGTGGGGGCGCGATCGCCGGCCATTGGCTTTGCTAACGCGGTGTTGCGGTCGTTGGCGGCGCGGGCCGAGCGCGGCGATCGCCCGGACAGCGACGATCTGCCGGAGTGGATGGTTCAAAGCATCGGCGAGTTTGCCGAGGACGCCGGGGTCGAGCCCAAGGAGCTGCAGAGCGCCTTTCGCGCCGCCGCGCCGACCCACCTGCAGCTGCTGGGCGACGGCCAACGCGGCCGCGAGGACCTGGCGCAGGCCGGCGTAGAGACTGTGGAATTGCCGGTGCCCGGGGCGCTGATGGTGCGCGGTGGCGCGGCGCTGGCGGCGGTGGGGCTGGGCCACAGCTACCTGGTGCAGGACGGCGGCAGCACTGCGGTGGCGGCCTACGTAGCGGCGCGGCCGGGGCTAAAAGTGCTGGATCTGTGCGCGGGTCGCGGGGTCAAGTCGGCGGCGCTGGCGGCGGCGGGGGCTCAAGTGACCGCGGTGGACCTGTCGGCCGACAAGCTGCGCCAGGCCGAGGAGCTGTGCCGCCAAGTGGGCGCGCCGCTGGATCAGGCGATCGCCGCCGACGCGAGCGCGGAATTGCCCTTGGACCCGGCCAGTTTTGACGTGGTGCTGGTCGACGCGCCGTGTACCGGCCTGGGGACGCTGCGCCGCCGCCCGGAAATTCGCCACCGCCGCCGCGCCGCTGATCTGTGGGGCATGGCGGCCCTGCAAGCGGCGATCGCCGATCAAGCGGCCAAGATGGTCAAGCCGGGCGGGGTGATCATCCTGGCCACCTGCTCCGTGGCGCGCCTGGAAGGGCCGCTTTGGGTCCAGGGCGTGCTACAGCGCCACCCAGAACTGCGCTTGGAGCCTGGCGATTTGCCTTGGACCCAGGCGTTCTTGAGCCGCGACGGCATGCTGCGCAGCCACCCGCTGATCGCCGGGATGGACGGCTTCTTTGCCGCCCGGCTGGTGCGTCAGGCATAAAAGTTTCGAAAAAATTCGATCGACCCCGCGGTTTTTTCCGCCAGGCGGCGATGACTACAGTAGGGCGCCTCCGCGCCCGTGGAGTCCGCCGTGACCAAGCGCCCGCAAATTCTGCAGACCTCTCTGGATTTCTCTTTGGAAACCCTGGATTTTCAGGAGCCCGTGGCGAGCCATCAGCGCCGCGAACAGGCCTTGAAGCGCTGGGGCGATCAGATTGCGGCGATCGGCCACTGGCCCCAGGGCGAGAGGGCGGTGGCGGTGATCGGCACGCGCAAGCCGAGCGAGGCCCAGCGGCAATTCGCCCGCCAGTGCGGCATGGAGCTGGCGCGCGCCGGGGCAGTGGTGGTCAGCGGCGGCGCCCTGGGAGTCGACGCAGAGGCCCTGCGCGGGGCGATGCAGGCGGGCGGCAAGGTAGTGGCGGTGCTGCCGCGGCCTCCACAGCAGCCGTACCCCAGCTCGCACCAGGAGTTGTTTCGCGATCTGGCGGCGCAAGGGGGCTGCTTGATCGGCCTGCAGCTGCCGGAGGGGCCGCTGCCGCGCTGGGCTTTTGTCAAGCGCAATCAGCTGTTGGTTGAACTGGTGGATGCGGTGGCCGTGGTGGCGTGCGGGGTGCCCAGCGGCACGCTTTCTGCGGTGCTGGCGGCGCTGCGCGCGGGTCTGCCGGTGCGGGCGCGGCTTTGGGCGGGTGCGGAGGACGCTTCTGCGGGCACGCAGCTGCTCTGCGACGCCGGGATGGACGCCCTGCCCGCCCCCCAGGAGCTGGCCGATTGGCTCGCGACCCTGCAATCCCCTGACAAGAAGCGCCGTTCGCCGATCCTCTCTGTGGTTCAGCCGCAGCTGGCTGGCCTCCGCGACGCAGCTGGGTCAAACGCCCGGCCCCAGGCGGCAAACAAGCGCGCCGCGAGGGGGGGCGCGAGGGGGGACGTTGACGGCGAGCCCCGGGGCTGGCAAAGCTACGCCGGCCCGCAGACCCCAGGGATCCCTGAGGCTGCGGCGCCCCCCGCCCCTTTGCACGGCCAAGAAGCCTTGCTGTGGGCGAGCTTGGCAGGCTTTGGCCCTGCTGGCGCCACCCTGGAGCCCCTGGCCCAGGCCGCCAGTCTGGCCCGCGGCGAAGCGGCCGCTCTGCTGTTGGCGTTGGCGCTGGCAGGCCGGGTGCGGCAGGGCAAAGAGGGCAGTTATGTCGCCCAGTAGCGCAAGACGGCGCTGCTCGTGGCGACCCCCAAGCGGGGTTTTGAGGCGAGCATGGCGAAGACGGCGAAGGGCAAGACGACGGGCACCGGCACCACTTTGGTGATCGTGGAGTCGCCGACCAAGGCCAACACGATCCGCAAGTACTTGGGCGACGGCTACGAGGTCGAGGCCTCTGTGGGCCATGTCCGCGATCTGGTGGAGAGAAAGACCGATCTCCCAGAAGGCGACCCGCGCCGCGAGCAAAAGTGGATCAAGTACGGCGTCAACACAGAAAACGACTTTGAGACCCTGCAGGAAGTCTATGTGGTGCCGCCGCAAAAGGCCCGCCAAGTGGCGCTGCTCAAGCAGGCCCTCAAGCGCGCCGACCAGCTCTTTCTCGCGACAGACGATGATCGCGAGGGCGAGGCGATCTCTTGGCACTTGGCGGAAGAGCTCCAGCCCAAGATCCCCGTCAAGCGCCTAGTGTTTCACGAAATCACCCGCGAGGCGATCGCCGAGGCCGTGGCCCATCCGCGCGAGCTGGACATCAATTTGGTGAGCGCCCAGCGCACCCGCCGGGTGGTCGACCGCCTGTATGGCTGGGATGTGTCTGAAGTGCTGTGGCGCAAGATCAAGCCGGGTCTGTCCGCGGGCCGGGTGCAGTCCGTGGCGCTGCGGCTGCTGGCAGAGCGCGAACGCGAGCGCATCGCCTTTGTGACCGCCGATTGGTCGAGCGTACACGCCAATTTGCTCAAGGGCCGCGAGGGTTTTGAGGCCCATCTGACCCAGGTGGCCGGCAAGAAACTGGCGACGGGCAAGGACTTTGACGCCAACACCGGTTTGCCGCGCTCAGGAGTCCTGGTGCTCGACGCGGCGGCGGCCCAGGGGCTGGTCGAGCGGCTGGCCCAGGCCAAGGCGCTGGTGCAAGCGGTGGAAACAAAGCCGCAAAGCCTGCGTCCGGCGCCGCCGTTCACCACCTCTACGCTGCAGCAGGAGGCCAACCGCAAGCTGCGATGGTCGGCGCGGCAGACGATGCAAGTGGCGCAAAGGCTGTATGAAAACGGCCATATCACCTACATGCGCACCGACTCCGTGACGCTGTCTGGCCAGGCGATCGACGCGGCTCGCCACCTGATCGCCGAACAGTACGGCCAGAGCTATCTGCCCGCTAAGCCACGGCAATATCAGACCAAAGTCGCCAACGCTCAAGAGGCCCACGAAGCGATTCGCCCGGCGGGGACGCGTTTTGCCTCCATGGCCGAGGTCGCGGCGTCCGTGGGTGCCGATGAGGCCAAGCTCTACGATCTGATCTGGAAGCGCACCGTGGCGAGCCAGATGGCCGACGCCCAGGTCGAGCAAACCAGCGTCGACATTGGCGTGGCGGACGCCCTGCTCCGCGCAAGCGGCCGGGTGACGCGCTTTGCCGGGTTCCTGAAGGCCTACGTGGAAGGCTCGGACGATCCCGAGGCGGCGCTGAGCGATCGCGACGACGCCCTGCCGGCCCTCAGCGTGGGCGAACTGCTGCAGTGGGGCGACCCGCCGCTGCACGCCCAGCACCACACCACCCAGCCGCCGGCGCGCTTGTCGGACGCCACGCTGGTCAAGGCGCTGGAAGAAAAGGGCATCGGCCGGCCCTCGACCTACGCGGCGATCCTGCAGAATTTGCTAGACAAAGTCTATTGCTTCCGCAAGGGCCAGGCGCTGGTGCCGACTTTTATGGGCATGGCCGTCGTCACGATGATCGAGACGCACATGCCGCACCTGGTCGACTACGCCTTCACCGCGCGCATGGAGGAGCGGCTGGACCGGATCGCCACGGGCGAAGACGACGTCTCGGCCTACCTGCGCGGATTCTACAGCAATGGCATGGACTTTGGCGGCCACCAGGTCGCCGGGTTGCGGCCGATGCTGGCCGAGGTCCGCGATCGCATCGACCCGCAGCAGGCCAGCTCCGTGACCCTGCAGCACCCGGGCCAGCCGCCTCTGGTGGTGCGCATCGGCAAGTACGGGACGTTCGTCAAGATCGGCGAGCGCACCGCCACGGTGCCGGACGATGTCGCGCCGGACGAATTGACCATCGAGCGGGCCGAAAAGCTCATTGAACAGAAGGCCAAAGGCGATGCCCCCCTGGGCCAAGACCCGCTGAGCGGCCGGCCGGTGTACCTCAAGAACGGCCGATTTGGCTGGTTCCTGCAGCTCGGCGCGATGGACGAGCCGGTGGAGGACCGCAAGAATGTGAGTCTCTCCAAGGGCATGGAGGCCGAGACCGTAAACCTGGAGTTGGCCCTGCGCCAGCTGACCCTGCCCAAGGTGCTGGGCACCGACGCGGCGAGCGGTCAGCCGGTCACGGCCCACGCCGGGCGCTACGGCGATTACGTCCAGCTAGGCGAGGAACGGCGCAACATGACGCCGGGGCGCTTTGCCATCGACGCCACTTTTGACGAAGCGGTAGCACTGCTCGCCAAACCCAAAAGCCGCGGCGGCCGCGAGCACTTGCGCGACATCGGCCAGACCGCAGAGGGCCTTACCGTCTCCGTTTGGAGCGGCAGGTTTGGCCCGTACGTGACTGACGGCACGCGCAATGCCACCCTCAAAGTGACAGAGCTCGACAAGGTCGACCTCGCCAGGGCCCTAGAGCTGCTGGCCGCGGCGGACAAGGCCCGCACCGGCAACGTGCTCGGCGCGGATCCGCAGAGCGGGCAGCCGGTGCGGCTGCTCGACGGCCGGTTTGGGCCGTACGTGACCAATGGCGCGGTCAACGCCAGCTTGGCGCGCGGCACCTTGCCGGAGGAGATCAACCTCGAGATGGCGCTCGACCGCCTCAAGCACTTTGGCAAGCCGGCCAAGACCAAGGCCAAGGGCCGCAAGGCGCCGGGCAAGGCCGCGGCCAAGGCGCCCGCGGCAAAGGCCAGTGGCGAAGCCGCGCCAAAGGCCGTCAAGGCGGCCAAGGCCGCAGCTCCCAAGGCGAAGCCGGCGGCTAAGGCCAAGGCGAAGCCGGCGGCAAAGGCACCGCCGCCGCCACCGGCGCCGCCGCCGATTTCTGCGCGCAACCAAGATGTTGCGGTGGTGCCGGCTGCGCCGGCGAAGCCGTCTGTGGTGCGGCGCCGCCCCGGGGCGTAGGGTTGCAGGCAAAGGCGTTTCCGCGCTCCGCGCGAGGGGGCTTTTCTGCTTTCACAGCGGTGTTTTGCAAGGGAAGGAACCATAGGGCCGAGGGGCAAAGCCCCTTCGCCCTAAAGTTTCCTTCCCCTGCACCCCTTCCTCCTTTACTCTCTACCCCTTCACCCCGTTTTCACTAGACAATTTCAGATGGTTAGGGCGACCAAAGCAAGGACCCAGCCGACAGCGAAGCGCGGCGGCGGTGGGAGCCGTCTAGACCTGCGAATTGGCCCAACCGAGACCTAGCCGACAGCGAAGCGCGGCGGCGGTGGGAGCCGTCTAGACCTGCGGACTGGCCTAACCGAGACCTAGCCGACAGCGAAGCGCGGCGGCGGTGGGAGCCGTCTAGACCTGCGGTTTGGCCCAACCGAGACCTAGCCGACAGCGAAGCGCGGCGGCGGTGAGAGCCGTCTAGACCTGCGGTTTGGCCTAACCGAGACCTCTGTAGGTCGGGCCTTCCGATGGCCTTGGACGCAGCCCATGGCGGTCAAGCGCGTCCCGCGCGGTCTTGTCGAAATACCTAGCGATTTTCCGACAAAGGGCGTGCAGGTCTGAGCCAACAAGACTCTCGACAGTCCACACCGCCGCATTACTTCGTTCGCGGCTGGGTCAAGGTAGCCGCCAACAAGACTCTCGACAGCTCACACCGCCGCATTACTTCGTTCGCGGCTGGGTCTGGGTGAACGCCAACAAGACTCTCGACAGTCCACACCGCCGCATTACTTCGTTCGCGACGGGCGATCGCCGTGGTCGCAGTCGCCATTTGAAATTGACAAGTGAAAACGAGGTGAAGGGGTTGAAGGTAAAGGAGGGAGGGGTGCAGGGGAGGGGGCAATGCGTCGCGCGCGAATACATGGAGCGATGAAGCGACGCTGCGACAGCTATGGTTCCCTTCCTTGCAAAACTTTGCGATGAAAGGAAAAAACCTTCCTCGCCCGGAGGGCGGATCCGCCTCGGCAAGGCCACCCCCAACGCCTGTCGGCAGAAAAACCCCTTGTCCCTAACCTAATCCGGCGCGGCGAGCAGGCCAATCGGCTGCAACCCCTCAAGGGCTTTGGCGATCTTCTTCTTGAGATTGGTCTCGATCTGCCGCACGCGCTCGCGGGAGATGCCAAACTCGTCGCCAATATCCTGGAGGGTGACCTCCTGGTCCGCCAACAGCCGCTTGTTGAGAATGGCAATCTCTTTGTCGTTGAGATGATCCCTTAGCGTCTTGAGGCGCCCGGCCACGAGAGAACTGACCTCGGCGCTGGCGAATTGCTCCTCGGTACTGGGCCCAGGCGACGCCATCGTCTCCGACAACGTCATACGACCGTCGTCGCCGATATTGGCGTCGAGGTTGAGATCGTGCCGAGCGGCGTGGGCAGCCCGCCGCCACTCTTCGACTTCGCTTTCGCGCGGCGTGCGCGCCGCCGGACGCGCCGGACGGGCCCCCTGGATGACCTCAGCGGCGATCAGGAAGGTCTCGTCGTCCTCCAAACCGTGGTCGTCGACGACGATTTCGACCTCTGCGTCGCCAATTTCGACAGCGCCATCGCCCCCCGCGAGATCCGCGGGCTGGCCGCGGTCATCGCCGATGATCTCGCCGTCCAAGGCCTCTGGGTCTGGAATGCCGCGCTTGCCAAAGAGCACGCGCCGCTGCTGAGAAACGGGGCCGACCTTGACCAAAGACCATGAATTAATGATATAATTCTGAATGTAGGCCTTAATCCACCACACCGCGTACGAGATGAGCCGATAGCCGCGGTCGGGCTTGAATTTGCGCACCGCCTTCATCAGGCCGATGTTGCCCTCTTGCACCAGGTCGGTCAGGCGGATGTCATAGTGGGCAAACTGATAAGCAATTTTCACCACGAAGCGCAGATTGGCGGTCACCAAAGCCCGGGCGGCATCGGCGTCGCCCGTCTCCTGGAAGCTCTTGGCCAGGGCGTACTCCTGCTCGCGAGTCAACAGCGGGTAGCGATTGACCTCTTGCAGGTACTGCTCCAGCGTGTCCTTCAGAATCGGTTCGCGGGAAGCCATGCGTTGTCCTTGGTGCGGCGCGGTGTAGTTCGCCTGTCGCGGCGCGGGCGCGGGAGGCCTGTTCCGATCCAGCGGATCGACAGGAGCCTTTTCGCTAAGCGGCCGTTGGGGGACCGCTCGCGCGGGCGCTGACGTCGTGATGGTAGGCCAAGTCTGCATGCGAGGCCAACGGGTAGGCAGCAGGAAAAGCGCGGCCAGGTGCCCGGATGGTCTCTTGACAACCCAGCGGGCCCCGCAGACATTCCGGGCACTGGGGTCGAATCGCCCTGCTGCAGAGTCCGCCTATGAGCCACGTGAAGAAAAGCCACTCCGCCGCAACACCGCAGATCGATTTTCAGACTTTCCTATTGTCTCTAGCCAGTTCAGCCATGGTTCACCTGGGCCGTGTCCCCGATCCGCAGGGCGGCGATAACCAGATCAATCTGCCGATGGCCCGACAAACCATTGATATTCTTTCCATGCTTCGCGACAAGACCCAGGGCAACCTGGACGCTGGCGAAGCAATGCTCTTGGAGCGGGTGCTGCACGATCTGCGGGTGGCCTGGATCGAGGAATCCAAGGACAAAATCTCTTAGTCTTCTTCAAGAGGTTCCATGTCAGCAGCGCCGCGGCGACGCACAGAGACCCTGCTGATCGCAGATGACGAGGCCGCCTTCGTCGAACTGCTGGGCGATCATTTGGCCGGCTGCGGCTTTCGCATCCTCAAGGCCAGCGATGGCGTCGAGGCGCTGCAGCTGCTCAAAAAGCATAAGGTTGACCTGCTGTTGACCGACCTGCAGATGCCGCGCATGACCGGGCTGGAGGTGGTCGAGACGCTGGCGCGGCAAGATCTCCTGCCGCCCACCGTGGTGATGAGCGCCTACGGCAGCCTGGAGACGGCGCTGCAGGCGGTGCGCTTGGGGGCGATCGACTACATCCCCAAGCCGTTTCGCCTGCCCGAGATGGAGCTGAAAGTCCGCTTGGCGATGGAGAAAGCTGCGGTGCTGGCGGCTAAACGCCCGCGGATGGAGTCGCCAGAGAACGATGCCGCCGAGCCGAGCGCTGAGAGCGAGCTGATCGTGCCGACCTCGCGGATCTTCTACGGCATGGTCGGGCAGTCGCCGCCAATGCTTCAGCTTTTTCGCCAGGTTGAGCGGGTGGCGCGCTTTGGCTCTACGGTGCTGATCACCGGCGAGTCGGGCACGGGCAAAGAGCTGGTGGCCCACGCGCTGCATCAGGCGAGTCCGCGGGCGCGCCTGCCGTTTGTCGCGGTCAATTGCGGGGCAATTCCGCAAAATCTTCTGGAATCAGAGCTGTTTGGCCATGTGCGCGGCGCCTTTACCGATGCGACCTCGGACCGCAAAGGGCTGTTTGAAGAGGCCCACGGCGGTACGCTTTTCCTGGACGAAATCGTCGATTTGCCTTTGCAATTGCAGGTCAAGCTGCTGCGCGTGCTCCAGGAAGGCGAGGTGCGGCGCGTCGGCAGCAACAAAGCGATCAGCGTCGATGTGCGGGTGGCGGCGGCCAGCGCGGTGCCGGCGCGGCAGAAGGTCCGCGAGGGGGCGTTCCGCGAAGACCTGTTCTACCGCCTGAGCGTGATCGAGCTGGTGGTGCCGCCGCTGCGCGAGCGAAAAGAAGATATTCCTTTGCTGGTTGAGCACATTGTCGAGCGGGCCAATCAGCGCCTGGGCACGCGCATCCGCGGACTGCAGCCCCAGGCCCTGGCGCGGCTGCACGCGTGGCACTGGCCGGGCAACGTCCGCGAGCTGCAAAACGCCATCGAACAGGCCTGCGTGATGGCAGAAACTGAGATGATCACTGCGGATTTGCTTCACCTGGGGGAGGCTCCGCGCATGGCCGCGCCGCCGCGGGTGGAAGTCGATGCAGAGACCCTGTCGATTCCCGCTGCGGTGGAGGCGACGGAGCGGGCGCTGATCGTCGCGGCGCTGCAGAGGACCGGGGGCAACCGCACCCACGCCGCCGAGCTGCTGGACATTTCTCCACGGAATTTACAGTACAAAATCAAGCAGTACGCCGTGGATTCGCCAGCGCCAGTGGGCCGGCCGCCGCGTCAGCCGGGGAGCTAAAGCATGAGTGGTGGCGCGCCGGTGCTGCGCCTGCCTGGGCTGGCCGATCGCCTGCGGGCGCGCTATCCGCTGATCGGCGTGGTAGCCGCGGACGAGCGCGATGGGGTGACCCAGGTGCAACTGGCCGCCGCTGCAGTGGGTTTGGCTTGTCGGCTGCTGCGTTTTGGCCGGGGCGACGCCGTGACCCAGACGCTGGACGCGCTAGAGTCGCTGATCGGTCAGCGCGAGCGCCAAGAGGCGGACCTGCCCGCGTGCGAGACCGTGCTAATCGCCTGCGGTGGCGCGCAGTTGCTCGATCATCCGATGGCCGCTCAGCTGCTGGGCGAGCGCCTGGTGGACCTGGAGCGCGCTGGCGTGACCCTGGTGCTGGTGGGCCCGAGCCTGCGGCCGCCGCCGAGCCTGGCCCGCGATCTGGTGGCGCTGCACCTGCCGCTGCCGAGCCGCGCGGAGCTGGAACCGCTGGTGCTGGCGGCGCTGACAACGCTGCAAGGCCCACCGCTGCTTGAGGAATTGGAGGCTGCGGTCCAAGCGCTGCAGGGCCTGACCCTGGCCCAGGCGCGGCGAGCCCTGCGGCGGGTGCGCGAGAGGCCAGCTGGGGGGACCCTCCCAGAACTTCGCTCAGAGAAACGCGATTTGCTTGCGAGCAGCGGCACGGTCGAAGTGGTCGAGCAGATCCCCGCATTGGGCGACATCGGCGGGCTCGACGAGCTCAAGGCCTGGCTGGAGCGCCAGCGCCTGGCGTTGACCCAGGAGGCGCGCCGCTACGGCCTGCCCCTGCCGCGCGGGGTGCTGCTGGTGGGCGTGCAGGGCTGCGGCAAGACGCTCACGGCCAAGGCGGCGGCGGCGGTGCTGGGGTTGCCACTCTTGCGCCTGGACCTGAGCCTGCTGCACACCGCCCACCACTCGCCGGACGAGAACCTGCGCCAGGCCCTGGCCGTGGCCGAAGCGATGGCGCCGGTGGTCCTATGGATCGACGAGATGGACAAGGCCTTTGGCACCGCGGGCACGGCCGGTGGCGCTTCTGAAGCCGGCGCGCGGGTTTTTGGCAGCCTGCTGACCTGGCTGGGCGAGCAGCGCCGCGGGGTGTTTGTCGCCGCCACCGCCAACCGCCTGACCCACTT
>CAXNCS010000056.1:0-16208 GCA_964201005.1 Myxococcota bacterium | reverse complement strand
CCCGCGTATTCCATCAGGGTTTCCCGCGCCACCACCAGCCGCTGGATCTCAGAGGTGCCCTCGTAGATCTCGGTGATGCGGGCGTCGCGCATGTGGCGTTCCGCGTTGTATTCCTTGACATATCCGTAGCCGCCGTGGATCTGCAGGGCCTTGTGGGTCACCCGCGCCGACATTTCGCTCGCGTAGAGCTTGGCCATGGCCGACAGCTTGCCGAACTTGCCGCCCTCGTCCTTGGCCACCGCCGAGCGCCAAATCAGCAGGCGCGCCGCGTCGATGTCCGCCGCCATGTCCGCCAGCATCTCCTGAATCGCACCAAAGTCACCGATATACTTGCCAAAAGCCTGGCGCTCGCGGCTGTACTTCAGCGCCTCTTCAAACGCCGCGCGGGCAATCCCCAGGGCCTGGGCGGCAATGCCGATGCGCCCGCCGTCCAGGGTGCTCATCGCCACCTTAAAGCCGTCGCCCTCTTTGCCCAGGCGATTCTCCGCCGGAATGCGGACATTCTCAAACACCAAGGAAGTCGTGGAGCTGCCCTTGATGCCCAGCTTGTCTTCCACCTTGCCGATGCCGTAAGGCGTGGCGTTGCGGTCGACGATGAAGGCGCTGATGCCCTTGTGGCGCTCGACCGGATTGCTGTGGGCGATCAACACGCAAATGTCGGCCTCTTTGCCGCTGGTGATCCAGTTCTTGGTGCCGTTGAGCACGTATTCGTCGCCGTCCAGAATCGCCGTGCAGCGCATGCCCGCGGCGTCCGAACCCGAGCCCGGCTCCGACAGCGCAAAGCAACCCAGGCGCTTGCCCTGAGCCAGCGGCGTCAAATACTTCTTCTTTTGCGCGTCGTTGCCAAACTTGCCGATGGGATCGCAGACCAGCGAGTTGTTGACGCTCATGATCACCCCGGTCGAAGCGCAGCCGCGGCTGATCTCCTCCATGGCGATGGCGTAGCTCAGGTTGTCCAGGCCCGCGCCGCCCCACTGCTCCGGAACGGCCATGCCCAGGAAGCCCAAGTCAGCGAGTTTCTTGACCTTGTCCCGGGGGAACTGGCCGGACTTGTCGATGTCGTGGGCGGCGGGCACCAGCTCCTTTTCAGCAAAGGCGCGCGCGGTGTCCAGGATCATCTGTTGGGTTTCGGAAAGCGAAAGGTCCATGGCTCCTCGCCGGCGGAGACGCGTCTCCACAATAGGGTCGCCGCACAGGCTCTACGGGCTCCGCGGCGCCGGCAGTGTAAGCGATTTGCCGCGCTTGGGCTATTGCCGCAGCCCCAGCCGGCAGTGAACATGCCTGTACAGTTATAAACCAAGCAATACATCGAGTTCTATCGACGCCTGCCGGGCCGTGCGCAGATCGTCGCCGCGCTCTTCTCGGTAATCCTTGATGATGTCCTCGGTCCCAGAGGCGCGCTTGAGCACCCACACGCCGCCCTCGAGCACCACCTTGACGCCGTCGCCCACCCGCAGCCGCTCGATCCGCCTGCCGGCAATGGGGTGACCCACCAGCAACCTCTCGACCTCACTTGGATTTTTCGCCAGAAACCCCAGGCGGGCTTTGCGCTCGGCGTTGGCGGCGACATCGACCCGCTCGTAGGCGTGGTGACCGTGGCGCCCCTCTAACTCAGCGTACAGCTGACTAATATCCTTGCCGTTTCTCGCAATCGCTTCGGCGATCAACAGCACCGCCGCCAGGCCGTCCTTCTCCGTGACCCACACGTGACCGTCGCGCCGCGGCACGCTGAGACCCGCGCTCTCCTCGCCCGCCAGCACGTAGCGACCGTTGCGCAAGCCCTCGACATACCACTTGAATCCCACGTCCACCTCGTGCACCGCCCGGCCGTGTTCGGCGGCAATGCGATCGAGGATGTGCGAAGTGCCGATGGTGCGGCCGATCTGCCGGGCCACGTCAAACTGGCGGTGGCGACACAGCTGGTCAAACAGCACGGCCAACACGTGGTTGGGCTGCAGCACGCCGCCGCTGTCCTCGCCGCCAAAGCGATCGGCGTCGTTGTCATTGGCCCCCAAGAAGGGCACGCCCAGCTCTTGGCGCATGCCCTCCACCGCCTTCATCACCCACGGGCTCGACGGATCGCCGCGGAGCTTGCCGTCCCAATCCAGCGTGCGCAAAGCGGAATCTGGGTCGGGATCCGGCAGCACCTCTTGCAGGTCCAGGCCCCAGTGCGAGGCGATGGCCCGATAGTAGCCGTGGGCCGCCCCGCCCAGAGAGGTCGCGGCAAAGCGCCCGCCGCGCAGCACTTCCATGTCGATGACGCCGCCCAGATCGGCCACGTACGGATCGATCAGGTCGACCTCTTGAATCAGCCCCTGGCGCACGGCACTGGCGTAGTCGAGCCGCAAAATCCCTTGGCCGGTCGCGAGGATCTCATTGGCGCGCTGGTCGATCTGCGCGGTGCGGCTGTTGGGCCCGCCGTCCCAGCCGTTGGACTTGTAGCCGGCGTCTTCTGGCGGGTTGTGCGAGGCGGTGACGATCGCCCCCTCAGCCAGCTCGCCCCGGGCCTGAGCCGCGAGGATCGCGTGGGAAATCACCGGGGTCGGCGTGGCCCGATCGCCGCGGTGGACCCGCACCGGCACGCCATTGCCGGCAAACACTTCGGCCGCGGTAATCACAGCAAAATCGCTGGTGTGGCGCACATCCTTGCCCAGGTACACCGGGCCGGGCACGCGGCCCTGCAGGTTGGTCTCGGCGTCATCGCTGGGGGCCGGGCCAAAAGTGCCCCGCTGCTCGCGCAGATCGCACAGGGCCTGGGTCATGGCGGCGACATGGGCCTCGCAGAAGCCAGCACCAGTGCGACCGCGGTGGCCGCTGGTGCCGTTTTTGAGCGGGGCAATCGCCCCTTCGGGCTGGTAATAGCGGTCCGACAGCTCGGTGCGCGGCAGCAATTGCGAGGGATGAGGCCGGGTTCCTGCGAGCGGGTGATTCACGGTACACCTGTTGGGGCCCATCGCTGTGGGCGCCTGATGATGCACCAAAGCCCGCGCGGTTGGCAGCCCTGGCACGGAATGTCGCGGCGGAGTAAAGTGCGGCCCATGAACTACAGCCTCTTTATCACCGTCTTTACCACCGTCTTCCTCGCCGAGTTGGGCGACAAAACCCAGCTGGCGACAATGCTTTTTGCCGCCAAGGGCGATCATCCCAAGCTCACCGTGTTTGCCGCCGCGGCCCTGGCTCTGGTCGCGACGACGGCCCTGGGCGTGCTGGGCGGCGAGCTGGTGGGCAAATTCGTCGATCCGCGCTGGCTCAGCCGCATCGCCGGGGTGGGCTTTATCGCCGTTGGCGCCTGGACTCTGGTCAAGGCCTGAGTCGAATTCGCCGCCGTTCTGCTCAAAAAACCCTTGGCGCAGGAGCTGCTGGCGTCCTAGACTTCGCCGCCCCCGGACCGTGGAGCCGCGATGCCCAAGCTTGACGACCAGCCTCCCGCCGATGTTGCCCAAGACGACGCGACGTTTGCCCAGGTATTCGCTTGGAACGCCAACGGTTTAGCCCAGCTGTTGTGGCGCTGGTTCGCCATTGACGCGCTGCTGCGGCTGATCTGGCTGGTGCGGCCGGATCCGTTTGGCCAGCCGCTGGTGGGCAAGGTCGATTGGTACTATTTCCACGCCTTGGGGCTGGACCTGCAGCAGGGGCTGGTGCTGGCGCTGCCGTCGCTGCTGCTGTTGACCCTGGCGGCGTGGTGGAACCCCCAGGATGCCAACGCCCACTGGAACTGGCCGGCGCGGATTCTGCTGTGGCTGAGCGTGCTTATCACCGTGGTGAGCCTGGTCGACGCCGAGCACATGCGCTTCTCAGGTGCCCATTTCAGCCTGGCGATGACCAAGCTGTACGGCAACGCCGCGTCTTTGCACGAGCTGCCGCGGCTGCTGGGCTCGGACGCCGGCGGGCCCTATCTGGGGGCGGTGCTGCTGCTGCTGGGGGTGGGCGGGCTGGTGTGGTGGCAAGACCGCGTGCTGCCTGGATTTTCGGGCAAGCTCCCCAAGGCCGCACTGGCCTACGCCCTTGCGGCGCTGCTGGGTTGGCTGTGGACCAGCGTGATCTGGCCCGGCGACGCCCGCGAGTGGAAGCTGCTGCCGCCGCTGACGGTTTTGCGCCAGGACCTGGGCCATTCGCGCCGCACCCCCAAACCGCCAGAGGTGGCTGAGCGAGCCGCGCTGGCCGCCCAGGATCGCTGGCGTCGCGCCCATCCGCAGAATCCCTCGGTTTTTGCCGTTCCGGATCACCCGCTGGTGCACCTGACCCCGCGGGCGGCGTGCAATGCCCTGAGCGCGGGCAAGATCGCCGCCTTGCCAGGGGTGGACTGCAGCGCCGACAGCGATGGCGACGGCTTCAAGCTCGCCGACGACTGCGACGACCGCCGCGCCGACCTGCACCCGGGCGCCGACGACCTGCCGAGCGACGGCGTGGACCAGGACTGCAGCGGCATTGACGAGAAGCCCTGGAATGTCCTGGTGATCGCCATGGAGTCGCACCGCTCTCTGGGGGTGGGCCATGTCACCGGCGGGCCCTCGTGGTCGCCGCGGCTGGATGAGCTGGCGGCCCGCGGTTACGCCCAGCGCCGCACTTTAGCCAACGGTTTGCCGACCATCGCCAGCTTTATGGCCCTGCACACCAGCACCCTGCCCTGCGCCTGGTGTACCGTGGCCACCGACTTTACCGCCACGCGCCTGCCGAGCTTGCCCGATACCCTGCGGCAACACGGCTACTACACGCGGTTTTTCTCGGCGGCCGATCCGGCGTGGGACAATCAGCGCGCCTGGCTGCGCCACTGGTACGACGACATCGACTACGACCGCAGCCGCGAAGAGGACGCCGAGCTGTTTGCCCACATGGGCCGCTGGCTGCGCCAGGACCTGCAGAAAACCGCGGGAGGCAAGCCGTTTTTTGTGTTTGCCATGACTCGCACCAACCATTTTCCGTTTCCGCGGGTGGCGGGGGTGCCCAACAACGGCGGCGACAGCTGGCCCGAGCGCATGCGCGACACCATGGGCTACGCCGACGCAGAGATGGGCAAGCTGCTGGATCAGCTGGCTAAAGAGGCTTGGTTTAAGCGCACTTTGGTGGTGGTGACCGGCGACCACGGCTACCCGCTGGGCGAACACGGCGCCATGCAGCTGTACCAGACGATCCACGTAGAAGCCACTGGCGTGCCTCTGGTTTTTGCCGGCGACCACCCGCGGCTGCGGCCCCTGCGCGGCAAGGTGGACGATCGGCCGTCGAGCCACATCGACCTGGCGCCCACCGTGCTGGATCTGCTGGGGATCGACGACTCCGGCGCCTGGATGGGCCGCTCGCTGCTGGCTGCGGGCGACGCCGATACGCTGACGGTCAAGGACGGCAACTGGTCGATCGAGCGGGGGTATCGGCGCTTGATCGTCGACGGCAAGACGCCCGACCAGCCGGCGAGTTGGCGGGCCTATCACCGCGGCATCGATCCCAAGGAGCTGCAGCCGCTCAAGCCCGAGGCCGGCGACAAAGCCCTGGCGGCGGAACTGACCGACGCGGCGCTGTGGCTGTTTGATGTGTACACCGCCAACCAGGTGCTGCCGCCGTGGTGGGGCAAATAGGCGCCGGGGGCGTTAGGACCCGTGTGTGGTCAATTTGACAAGACCTCAGGCGGAGCGGTGCGACAAAGCCCATAGGGGACGCGCAATTGCGAACCACCCAGCCGGCAAATCGGACCGAGGCCGTCCGCCGCGATGGCTGTTTCGGGGGACTGGCCCTTTGGGAGCGCCGGGCAATTGACGATCGCCCAATGGAAACGTACGCTCCGCGGCTGCCGGGACTCCAGCGGGTCGGACGGGGGACAAATTGGCGACTATCCTACCCAAGGTCTCGTTGCAGAGCGGGCGGTGGAGCGCCGCATGGGCGCTGTATCTCGCGCTGGTTGCCGCGGGCTGCCGCGCAGAACTCCCCGCAGAGCCAGCGGAAGCGCCAGTAGACGCCGCCGATAGCGCGGGCGATGCCGCCGACGTCGGAGCCGACAGCGCCGATACCGCCGTTGGGAGCGACAGCGCCGCGGGCGATACGGTCGAGCAGGGCGATTCAGCGGATGCGGTGGACGCGGCCGTCGATGCCAGCGCAGACACGGCCGACGTGGCCGACGTGGCTGAAACAGCTGACGCGGATGACGTTGCCGACACAGCCGACTCAGCAGACTCAGCCGACACGGCCGATGTGGCTGACGCAGCTGACGCGAGCGATGGGGCGGATAGCGATGCAGCCGAACCAAGCGACGCGGTAGATACGGCTGACGCGACCGCCGATACGCCAGGCGAGCCCCAGGACTCCTCAGACGTCCAGGCCGATGTGGCGGAACCGAGCGATGTCGGTCCCCCACTGGACGCCGACTCCGCCGCCGGAACGGACGCTGGCGAACCTGCGGATGCCGACGCGGTCAGCGACACCGCCGGTGACAGCGGAACGGAACTGCCGGCGTGCGTCGCGAGCGCCTGCCCGGGCGACGGCAACCCCTGCAGTGTCGCCGTTTGCATCAGCGGCAGCTGTGCGATCCAAGCCGCGGTAGACGGCTCCGCGTGCAGTGACGGCGATGGCTGCACCAGCGACGACGCGTGCACCGCGGGCAAGTGCAAGGGCAAGGCCATCGCCTGCAATGACAACGACCAGTGCACCATCGACACCTGCAAGCAGGGCGCGTGCGCCTATGACCCGCAACCTGCTGACTTTGTATGTAACGACGACAACGCCTGCACCAGCAAAGATGTTTGCACCGGTGGAGCTTGCGCTGGCGTGAAGATCACCTGTGACGACAAGAATCCCTGCACCGCCGACGGCTGTGTCTCCGGCACCTGCAAGAATGTCATCTCTGACAGTCTGAGCTGCGAAGACGGCGACGCCTGCACCCTGGGCGACAGCTGCGCGCAGGGCCTGTGCATCGGCGGCAAGAAGAAGGACTGCGATGACAATAATGCTTGCACGGTCGACAGTTGCGCCAGCGGCTCCTGTGTCAACACCGCCCAGACCGGCCCCGCCTGCAGCGATGGCGACGACTGCACCCTGGCCGATAGCTGCCTTGCCGGCGTGTGCAAGCCGGGCCAGGCCAAGAACTGCGACGACGCCAACGCCTGTACCGACGACTCGTGCAGCAAAGGCATCTGCGCCTCGACCGCCAACACGGCGCCGTGCAATGACGGCGAGGCCTGCAGCATTCAAGACAGCTGCAGCAGCTCCAAGTGCGGAGGAAAAAAGGTCAATCAGGTCGCGTTGGCAGGCGCCCAGTGCTGCGACTACATGACCACGTCGAGCATGCGCCGGCACACGTTTGCCCCAGCCAGTGGCGGTGGAGCGGCCATCGTCGGCGACGCCAAGTGCAACAGCGTGGGCTACGGCTCTGTTGGATCGGTGCTTCTTCGCGTTGGTGCCGATGGCAATATGATCGGCCAGCCCGCGCTGTTTTGGAACGGCACGCCAAACGAAATCACCGGCATCGCCGCGGTCAATGGTGGCTTTGCCGTAGCTGGACACAAAGGCACGGACTCCAGTGCCAAAGTGGCCGTGCAGCTCTTTGATCCCCAAGGTCAACCGACGACCGAGCTCATTCTGCCCTACTCCAATCCCTCGAGCTCGCCCATCATGGATGTGGTGGCGGCGCCAGACGGTGCGGCCTTGGTGGCGGTCCGCGGCGTGCCCAACGACGGAAAGACCTGGGTCGAGGCGGGCACCGTGGTCGAACGCATTGCCAACGGCGCGGTGACGCACAAGCTGCAGGCCTTTAGCCAGCTTACGTATGGTGTGCGCCTGCACCCGACCAGTGTGGGCTGTCTTGCCATGTACCAGTTCGCCAGCGCGGCGGACCCTGCGGTATCGGCGTTGACCTGGACCAACGGTGCCCTGGCCAAGTGGACCAACAACAACCTCCGCCCCTCGAACATGCCGGGGCAGCTCACGGCCTTGGGCGGCGCAAGCGACGGAGTGACCTTCGCGGTGGCGGGTTACGTGCCGCCGGGCGGGCCGGGCATCGGCAAAGCGTGGCTGACGCTCTTTAACGGCGCCAACAACCTTGCTCAGCTGGCCATGGTCACCGCGAGTGGCAGTCCTATCCTGCTGATCCCGTACACCATTGTACCGGGCCCGGACAATACCTTGCTGGTGGCCGGCATGGGCGAGAACGGTCCCAACGTGCTGCAGTACAACCTCTCCGGCGTGCTCCTGGCCAGCTGGACGATGCCCAACGGCGGCGTCACGGAGCTGCTGCCCAGCGGCAACCTGTTCATGGCGGGCATCCTTGCCAAGCAGACGCAGATTAGCTTTGGCAAGTTCGCTCCTGCAGGGTTGTGCCAGTAGACCAGCGCGCGGCAGCGGCATTTGACCGAACCTTAGCGCAACCCTAACTTCCCAGGGTCTTTTGGCTTTTTGCCTTGACCTGGTAGGAGTCGCCGCATTAGCCTGCGGGCGCTGCGCCGTCAGTCCTGGCAGCGCCGCGAATTCCCGTTTGGACACCTGCCCTGCCGCGAGGTCCTGCTTCGCCCGGGCCCGCCTGCGTCCCCAACCGACGCGATGGACCGCCATGATCTCGACCCCCCGCTCTGCCCGCCTCCTCCTCATCCTGGGTGCCATCGCCCTGTGGTCCTGCGACGGCGCAGCTACCGACGGCCCCAGCAGCAGCGGTGTCAACCAAGACGCGGGCGGCGACATCCCTTTTGACGTCGGCGGCCAAGACAGCGCCAGCGCCGATGGATCGCCCGCTGGGGCGGATGGTGGGGCAGACGCGGGGGCGGAAACGCAAGCGGAAGTCCAAGGCGACACCCAAGCAGATGCCGAACAGGACGCGGGCGTGGACGCCGAGGCCGACGCCGCCGCGGACAGCGAGTCGGACGCCGCAACCTCCAGCGACACCGCCAGCAGCGACACCGGCAGCACAGACATTGGCAACGCCGACGCGGGCGATGCGACCGGCTCAGGGGATGCGGATAGCGCCCAAGAGCCCGCCGATACAGCTGAATCCCCAGATGTTCAAGACGCAGGCTCGCTGGCGGACACGGGGGAATCCGCAGACGCGGCCGATGGGGCCGACAGCAGCGGGGCCAGCGACAGCTACACGGGCCCGACCAGCTGCACCGCGAACAAGAACTTCTGCTGGGACAACAGCATCTGGTACTGCAACGCCAGCGGCAAGCCCGCGGGGGTCAAAACGCTTTGCGGGGCCCTGCTCTGCCAGCTCCAGGGCGGCGCGGCGGTCTGCGCCGGGGCAGCGCCAGACGCGGTTGCGGACAGCGCCGAAGGCCCCGACGCAGGGGGGGCAGTGGATGCCGCAGCCGTTGCTGACGTTGCGGACATCGCCGACGTGCCCGACATTGCCGACGTGCCCGACGTCGCCGACGTGCCCGACGTCGCCGACATCAAGGACACCGCGGACGTGCCCGACGGCGATGGCTACGTCGGCCCCACCACCTGCGACACCAACAAGCAGTTCTGCTACGACAACAAGATCTGGTACTGCAGCAACAGCAAGCCGACGACGGTCAAGACCACCTGCGGCGCGGGCTACACCTGCCAGATCGTCGGCGGCGTCCCTGCGTGCGCGCTGCAGAGCGACGCCAGCGGCGACACCGTGGCCGACATCAAGACCGACACCAGCGCCGATGCGGGCGCGGACACCCTCAGCGACACCCTCAGCGACAGTGTGGCCGACACCACGCCTAGCTGCACGGCCAACGTGGCATTTTGCAGTGGCGGCAACGTCTGGGGCTGCAGCGCCATGGGCAAGCCTACAGGAATGATCAGCGATTGTGCGTCCTTTGGCTGGAGCTGCCAGGTGGTGAACGCGATTGCCAAATGCGTCGCCCCAGTGGACGCGAGCGGCGACACGGACGGCGGCCCGGCCAAGACCTGCACGCCCAACAAGACGTTCTGCGATGGCGGAGTCATCCGCTACTGCAACGCCAACGGCACCTGGGGCAGCGTCAAGACCACCTGCTCTAGCGGCCAAGTCTGCGGAATCTCTGGGGGCGCCCCCGTGTGCATCCTGGGCAGCTACGCCTGTGTCGGCGACCAATGCACCTGCACCCCCGCCGAGCCAGACAGCTGCAGCAAGGTCACCAAGGCCGGCACATCGCTGGGTTACGTCTACGGTGTCAGCAAACGCACCAGCTGCTACACCGAGCCGAGCCTGAGCGAATGCGCCGAGTTCAACTCCTGCCAGTCTGGCCAATGCACCAGCTCGGTCAGCAATGCCGCGAGCCCGTACTGGAATTACTCGTGCGATATGCCACAGTTCCTCAGCAACAAGACCTCGCTGCCGGTGGACTGCCGCTGCTTGACCCACCAGGCCCTGGAGTCGGGACTGCTGCCGTGCAAGCGCCCGTATGAGCTCAAGAATGCTGGCGCGACCATCGGCAGCGGCCCGCGCTTTGCCACCTTGCAGCAGGTCGCTATCCAGGGCGGTTTTGTGGACGCCAAGACGGATGAAATCGTCACCGCGGTCGCCTGGAGCGGCAGCTCGGACCGCAAGGGCCTCATCGTCGCGGTGGAGGTCAAGACCGGCAACCGCCAAGTGATCTCTGGGCAGTACCAAGAAAACGGCGCGCCGGCGACCAAGGGCAGCGGCCCCAACCTGCAATGGCCGCTGGACGTCCAGCCCGGCCCCGGCGGAAAACTTTTGGCTATCAATGATGTCGGTACCGCTGCCCCGGAGATCCTCGCCATCGACCCGCTGACCGGCAACCGCACCCTGCTCTGGCGCGGCGGCGACGCGGCGTTTGGCCAGTGCGCTTCTGCTGACGCCGGCAAGTTCATCCAGACCAATGCCTTGGGCTTTGCGGTAGACGGCGATGGCTCCATGATCATCGGCTACAGCAACGCCCTGATCGACGGCCGAGGCATCGCCCGCATCAGCGCCGACGGCAAGACCTGCAAAATCATCAGCGGTTCTGGCAGCAAGAACGGCGCGATCGACAAGGGCACGGGCAACGCCCTGGGCGGCTTTGTCCAAGGCTTTGCCATCCAGGCGGGCCAGTTGTGGGCCCTCACCACCCAGCCCAAGGCCCTGTGGTCCATCGACCTCGCCACCGGCAACCGCACCCAGGTCTACACCGCCGCCAGCGCCACCGTCATGGGCGAGCGGCGCTTGGGCTGGGACGCCGCACGCAAGCTCTGGTGGATCTCCGGCGTGCAGAACTCGACGACCATCAGCGCCTATGACCCGGTGACCAAGGTGCTGAGCAATGTCGACACCAGCTGCGGTGCAGACAAGCTGTTCAAGCTGTGCTGGGCCGGGCCTATCAACATCAACACGCTGAATTACGGCGGCTTGTACGTGCACCCGAGCAATAGCCGCATGTACTTTGGCCACGACCTGATGTCGCTGGTCGAGGTCGAGCCGGAGATGGGGAATTCGCTGGTTTTGTCGTTGTAGGGCGTGGTTAGGGCGTGCCGCGGGATGGGGCGAGGGTGCTTGGGGCTTTGCGGGTTGTGGAGGCGTTGGTGCGCCAGGCTTTGTTTGCGATGGCGAACAGCTCCGCCACCAAGAGGTCAAAATCCGTCGAGGGGTTGCCGAGCGGGTCGCCGTCCTTGGCGCGCAAGTCAAGCCCGGGTCAACCGCTCACGCCCGCTGGACTCGGCATAGCAACTGCGTGGCCGACCATATGCAGCGCCACGCTATATCCCGTCGAAGTAGTGATACAACATGGTGCTCCACTCTGCAGGCGCGTTGTCGTAGCAGAACTTGTCTTCGAAGTTGGGCAAGTAGGGTTTGCACAGGTCCGGCTGGCTCTTCATCGCGGCAAGCGTGTCCCCGTCAGGACAACCGGCCAGCGAGCCACCTGGGGCTGGGTCGCCTGGCTGAAGCGAAGGGCATTTTTTCCAGTCGCATTGCCTGCACTGCGTGTAGAAGTTGCAGCACACTGAGAAATCCGGCTTGCACCCAAACCACATCAGCTGCGCCTCCCAAGGCGACGAACAGTAGTGGTTGGGCGGATTCCAGCACATATCGCCCGGCGATTTGTTGTCGCCGCGTACTCGCCAGTCTTTGCATTTGCCGTCGGGGCCAACGGAGAGGTCAGGGGCTGCAAGGGCATCAGGGCTTGTTGAGGTGTCGACGCTCGGCGGCGCATCCAGAGTCGTCGCGTCAGGGTCGGCGGGGAGCTGATCCTGCGGCGGCAATTCCCCAACCGCGTCGTCCAACTCAAGGCCTCCGCTGTCAAATTCGACTTCCGCCTGGTCGGGCTGCGGCGCGGATTGATCGCCTTCTGACGAATCGCTCGCGGCATCAGGCATTTCGCTGGCGTCCAAGTCGCCGCCGAAGACGTCCGGGACAGGAGTTGCGACGGCGTCGGCTGCGTCCGGTATGGCCTCGACATCATTGGTTTGCAGATCGCCACTGGATTCGTCGGCCGAAATCGACGCGTCGACTGTGCCCGGGGTCGCCACGGGGGAGCGGCTGCAACTGGCCAGGGTGAGGAGCGCAACAAGCAGTGGCACTCCAGAGAATCGGGATAGCATCGGCGACCTCAGTTCGCGAGCGGGTAGTCGCCAAAATTCCAGGCTATCCCGTTGCAGGGGGTGTGCTGCGCTTAATACCTCATGTATGGCCGTGGCGCCAAAGGTGGGCGCGGCGAAGGTGCATCCAAGCGGAACAGAGCTCACGGCGTACCTTTGGAATACTCGCACCGGCCCTGGGCGCAATTGAGGTACTTTGGCGGGCAGGTGGTTAGCGATGGGGTCAGGCAGTTGTTCTGTAATGACAGCCCCTTGCAGAAAGTGTCCCAGGCGGAAATCTTGGCGCCGACAACCGCGGACCAGGCCTTGTGAATCGCGGTGGGGCACTGCAGACCGCACGTCGTGCCCAGCGAGATTGGCACGCAATCGAGGTCGCTGACGCATTCCTTAGTCGCGCCGCTGGCCGCTGCGGCAAGGCCGACTTCGGCCGCGGCGAGCAGGGCGCTGCAGGTGGTTGGGATGCAGTCCGGCGCTTCTGGGGGGAGGACAAAACCAGGATTGCAGACCCACTTGGTGGCGTAACAGGTTGCGTTGGCCGGCCCCGGCAGTGGGCAGTCATTGCTGGGAAATTTCTTGGAGGCGCTGCAGAAGCCTTTGACGCAGCCCGGGGTTGAGACCGGGCACACTGCAACGATTTTATCTGTCTTACACACGCTGGCGAACTGGAGCGGCTTGCAGATGGTCGTCTCGAACTGCGCGACTAGGCTTTGAACGGCCGCGACGGTACCGGTCTGGATGGCGATGGGGCATTTGTCCGTGCAGCTCGTCTTGACGTCGACGACGCCGCAGTCCGAGTCGACAATGCATGTCTGGTTGCCGGTGACAACGTCGTGCATTGCCGCCGTCATGTACTCGGAAACCGCGCTGCAGCTTGCGGGTTTGCACTCTGTACCGGCCATGAATTGCCCTGGGCCGCAGCCGGCCGCGGTGCCAGCGTCTAAGGGGATGTCGGGGACGTAGAGGTCGACGAAGTTGGATTCGCTCACGTCGGGAGGGCCCGGCAGCTCGCAATTGCTGCCGTCGAGTTCATCGGGGATAGCCGCCGCGTCATTGCTTTCGCCGGTGGGTAGTCTAGTCCCGGTCAGGTCGCTGGGCACGGCGTCAAAATCTGCGTCCGAGCCGGTGGCGAGTTGGGCGGCGGCGTCGGCTTCGACCGTGTCGGCTGCCTGGGTTGCTGGCGTTGGTTCATCGGTCTTGCAGGCGGTGAGGGCGACCAGCAAACAGATAGTCGGGAGCAGTGTGCGATTCATGGGTGCGCCTCCACTGGCGTTGGCATCTTACTGGGCCAAGAATCTCAGTGCAATTCTCTGCAGTTTGTCGGGGGTTCCCGAGCCCAAAGTTGCCGCCCAGGCGGCCAGTATTCGCCCGTCACTGAAGGTCGCGATGCTGGGCTGGTGGTACCGCGCCTGAGTTCCCGGGATGAGGGGCACTGCAAGGTCCGTGGCGGCGCAATCAAACACATTGGCGTTGCGGTAGTAGCGCTTTAGGTAAACGGAACCCGAGCTTTCGTACAAGCCGTAGTCCTGCCACATCACCACAGCGCGCCCAGGAAAATGCCCGGCGATTGGGGCGTTGAACATCAAGTAACTGGTGTCCTCACCAAAAACAGGTAGTTGCGCACTGATAGTGGTCTGGTCTGGGTTGCTCAACAGGATCGCCTGATACTTGACTGGCGCCATCTTGGTCTGGATGTTGGCCAGAGCGCGAACGACGACGACCGAACCGTCAGCAAAGCTCTGAACCGACGGCTGGCCTTCGTAGACCTTGCCAAACTCCGGGAGCATGAACTCCGGGCCGTCCGGTTTGCCCAGGGCGTCCAACCTGCGACCCTTGATGCGAACGACGTTACTCTTTTTGGCGCCGAGCCAGGCAGTCCAGACTGCGAATACCCCCGTCGAAGTGCTTGTGACCGCGGCCGACCACGACCAGTCCGCCGAATCGGACAGCTTGACCGCCGGCCCAAGGAATTCTGCAGTCCGAGACAGCGGTTGGGCGTAAACCGCGTGCTTCTCGCCGTTGGCGCCAGCCCCCCAGACGACGGCGAATGCGTTGGCCCCAGGCAGGTGCGCGAACTTCGGGCCGATGACGTTGCTAAACCACTGCGAAACCGCAGAAGCAAAGACCACAGTCTGCCCGCCTCCAGCCCCCAAAGTAGTCACCCGCCGCAAGCTCAACGACGAGTACCCGCTCAGCAAATGCTCAGACTTCCAGCCCACCAGCCAATCGTCACCGCCAAGCGAGAACAGCTGCGGGTTGCTGTGCATCTCCACAGTGTCGTTGGTCAGCGTCTGCACCTCACCCAGATCTAAGTTGTCCGCACTGAAAAAGCGCACGCGGATGTTGAGCGACTTGGCCTCTGGGGTGCCGAAAGCATAGGCCAAACCCCAGATCTCGCCGTTGGTCGCTACGGAGGGATGGATAGCGGCAACCGCAGTCTCGTCGACCAGAACAGGAGCAACGGGCAAACAATGGCCAGCGCCCATGCACGCTTGGCCGGCCGGACAAACGACGGAAGCACACTTCGCGCTCGGCACGAGCGGTGCTGGCACGGCGCAGCCTGCACCTGTCAGCGTGTAGGCCGGCCCCTGGTCAACCACTGGCGAGATTGCTGCGGGAACACTGACTTCCGCACCGGCTGCGTCCGCATCGCTGACCGACGCGTCGGCAGCTGGCCCGACCACCGCCTCCGAGAAGGCTGCGTCGATTTTCTGGACGTCGGGGGTATCCAACGGCGAGGTTGCGACATCCGCGACGTCGCTGCCCATCGCCGCATCGGCCGTTTGGACGGGCTGGGCTGGGTCCGCCGGGCTACAGGCCGCAATCGCGCAGGCTACCAACGCGGTAGTCAAGGACCCAAGCAGCCTTGCGGCGTGGGCTCGGCTCATCATGGCTGGCTCCTCTGCTACGCCTTTGCGGGCCGCGGGCGCGTGGGCCGGATTGGTCCAGAACTCGCTATCCTTGGAATTCTTCTGCCTGCCACGGGTTTGACTGGATTGCTGAAACCTCATTTTCGTGGATCGAATTCAGGGTACGGTTCGCGCCCGCAGTGCCGTCGAGCGGCCATTGTCGTCTTCTCGGACCGCGGGCGCAACCAAAGACGTGCGCCGCGCAAACGGGCGGTCCACATTGGCGTGATCACGGCAGATCAACCAACCACTCACCCGCCCTCAACCCCGCGGGCCTTCCCCAGCACTTGCAGCGTCGCCAACGTCTCCTGCAAGTCGTCGCGCTTGCAGCCCTTCCATTGGCGGGCTAGCTCGTGGAGCTGCTGCGGGCGCGCAGCGCGCAGGGCCTTCTGCACGGCCTGGAACCGCTCGGGTTAGGAATCGACGGTGGTCGCGGTGGGATCGATGGGCGGCTGCGACACGGGGGCCTCGCTATGGGCGGGTTGGCTGGCCCGCGAGGGTCGTGCATGGGGGTTGCTGGGGGCAATGCAAAGCTGCCGCCGTCAATTGCACTGAATCGAACAAGATGCTCAGAACAGTCGCTCAGTCGATCCACGCTGGGAACGGCGCTGGCTCAGCGTCAGGGGAATAGGCGCGAATGCCTGCGTGCCGCCGTTCCCACGTCCAAATGTGCACCCGATATCGGTCATCGCGGTTGGGTGCGGATCCTCTCAAACGACCGACCACGCCTGAAATTGGGGAGGATTTTGCTGTCAAGCTGATGCGGCGAGGGGCCTGCGTCCTACCATTTGCGGTGCAAGCCAACAAGTGGAAAAACGAGGCCCCTCATGCGCAGTCTGCAAG
>CAXNCS010000055.1:0-16271 GCA_964201005.1 Myxococcota bacterium | reverse complement strand
GGGGGAATTCTCTATTCATTACTTATGCTTTGCAAAGGGTGAACCATAGGGAACGTGGGGGCGTTCCGCCCCCTACCTCCCTAATGTTTCCCCCTCTGCACTCCCCCTCCTTTACCCTCCATCCCCCTGATCAATCCAGTAGTTAAGGGCGTCTGCCAGCCGCCAGCGAAGCGGCGCGGCGGTGTAAATTGTCCAGACCTTGGCGGGACGCCCCCAAACCCAGCCGCCAGCGAAGCGCGGTGGCGGCGTGAATTGTCGAGGGCTTTGGGTGGACGAGCCCAAACCCAGCCGCCAGCGAAGCGCGGTGGCGGTGTGAGCCGTCGAGAGCTTTGGGTGGACGAGCCCAAACCCAGCCGCCAGCGAAGCGCGGTGGCGGTGTGAACCGTCGAGAGTTTTGGCGGGACCAACCCAATCCGAGCGGCAGAGCCGCTCAGGTCCAAACTCCGCGAGACAAAGCATCTGTTTGCCGCCGGACCTATTTGCCAGGAAGGGGGTAGAGGGTAAAGGAGGAGGGGGCAAGGGGAGGGGCAAGGCGCCGCGCGCGAATACATGGAGCGATGAAGCGGTGCTGCGACAGCGATGGTTCCTCCCCTTGAAAACTTTGCGATGAAAGGCCAATCGCCTCGCGATCAGAAAATCACAAAGATCAGCCCAGAAATGATGAAATCGAGCAGCACAACCGCAAAAGACGCGTTGACCACCGACCGGGTGGTCGCCCAGCCCACGCCTTCCGACCCGCCCGTCGCCTCAAGCCCGGCTTGACCGCTGATCAGCGGGATGGCGCAGCCGTACGCAAAGGCCTTCGCCAGGCCGGAAATGATGTCCGATTTGTCGACCAACTGCATGGACAAGAAGGTCAGCGGATGGATGCCAAAGCCGGCAAATCCCGTCAGCATTCCGGTCATTTCGCCCACCAGCACGGCGTAGATCGTCAGGCAGATGACCATCAGGCCAGAAGCCAAGAACCGCGGTACGACCAGGTAGTTGACCGGGTCGGCGTTGCACATGCGCAGGGCGTCCACTTGTTCGGTGACGACCATGGAGCCGATCTCTGCGGCGATGCCAGAGCCGACGCGGGTGGCGATCATCAGGCCGGAGATGGTCGGGGCGAACTCCTTGATCATGATCTGCAGAAAGGCTGGGCCGATCATGCTGAAATCGGGGAGGATTCGCGCGACTTGCGTGGCGACCTGGTAGACCAGAATCATCCCCAAAAAACCAATGGTGACGGTGATGAACAGCACGGACTGGTTGCCGATGGCGTACATCTGGCGGGCCACAGCGCCGGGCTCGCGGCGGTCGCGGACGATGGCGACCAGGGTCAGCTCAGCCAAGCGCGCAAGGCCCAGCAGGGGGGCCAGCGGCTGGAGCCAGACGGGCGGCGGGCGGCGCGGGTTCATCGGCGGGGGCCGCGGCCTACTTGCCGCTCGGCGCGGCTTTGCCGTTCTTGCCGGCTTTTTCTTTGCTGGCGTCCTTGGGAGCCTCGGGCTTGACCTTGTCGACCCCGGACTTCTCCGCCTCGAGCTCTGCCAGCGACTCTAGGCGGGCGTCGATGAGCAGAGTCTGATCGCGGCGGATGTCGATGCGGCGGTGCCAGCGGTCGTAGCCGTCCTTGGAAAACCGCAGCACCCACTTGCGGGCGGCGAGCTGAATCGGGCTCTCGCGGGAGCCAGCGCCGGTGATCGCCCCGTCTTTGGTGGGCTTTTCGGCCATGCGCTGCTGCATCGGCACGTCGTCCAGGAACACCGTGACGCCGTCGGCGGGGTCTACCTTGAGGATTAGCCGGCCAAAGTACGGGATCGGATTTGGCTTGACCTTGGCGCTGGTGGGATCGCCGACGCGCACGTTGACGAACTGCTCGTAGTCAAAGAAGCCGGCGCATTTCGTCTCGATTTTGCGCTGGCCCGTGATCGTGTCGATCTCGCCCGTGCCGACGCCCACAAAGGCGCCTTCGACAAAGATTTCGCAAGTCGCCGGCTCCACGCTGACTTGCAGGGTGCCGATCGACAGCTTGTGTTGGACCACATCGAGGCGCGAGTTCGCGTGGGCAAGGGCTTCGTCCAGGAAGGCCTTGCGCGGCGACTCGTCCGACAAGCCGCTGAGGTTGCGCTTGGCGAGGACCTTGGTCGCGGCCAAGGCGCGGAACTCGATCTCCGTGCGGCCCAGGGCTTCGGCGAATTTGGCGGTGTTCAGCGGGTAGTCGATGGTAAAGGGATCCAAGTACCAGGCCGAAGTCATCAGATCCAAGCCCTTTTCATTCTGGCGCTTGGCAGCGGCGACGGCGGCGTCGGCAAACTTCTTCTTGGCCAGATCGATGTTGGCCTCGCGCTTCTCCATGCGCTCGCGGGCCTCGCGCTGCTCATCGGATTCCTTGACTTCCATGGCGGCGCGGGCTTTCTCTGCCTCTTCGCGTTCCTTTTTCTTGCGTTCGACCTCCGAGCGGTCGCCCATGTCCTGGGCGCCTGCCAGCGGCACTGCGGCCATCGGGCCGATCGCCAGCGCTCCGATGACGAGCCCCAGGGCCCAGCTGCCGCGGCCGCGCCGCCCAAAAATCCGCCCTTGCATGTCATCCTCCGCTGAACTCTGGCCGCGTGGGCCGCCGGTCTCCGCGCCCCGCAGGCTGTGCAGGTTGCTGAATTCCATTGTCTATGTCCCTGCAGTTCTACCTTGCGGCGCGCACGGGTGGGTCGGTGGCCTGGGCCGCGCTGCAGTGTACCAGCACTGTGCGCTCGGTGCCTCGTTTCGGCCCGGCCTGAGCCAGGATTGTAATAGCGTTCAACCCGCTGTCGAGACGCAGCCGCGCGTGAATCGGCAGTTCGCCGCGGCCAAGGGCACCGCTGTGGGCCTGCTTGTCGCCGCCGACACTGAGGGTGATAAAGCGCCGCTGCGGCGCCCCCGCCTCAAACGAACCCACGGCGGACAGGCTCAGCCAACAGCCGCCGTCGCTCCCCACTTGCGGGGGAAAGATCGCTGCCTGGTTCAGCAATTGAACGCGCGGTGGCGCATCCCAGGGGCCGGCCAGGTGCTGTTGCGCCGCCCGCAGCCTCTGGAGAGACCCCTCCGGCGCGCGGTTGAGCGGTTTGCGCGCCCACGGCAAGTCGATGACTTGAATCCGCTCTACGCCTTGGGTTTCATCGGTGATCGCCAGTTCAGCCCGCACCGGCTCCCAGTCGCCAGAGGGCCGCTTGGAGCCGCTTTCCAGGTCCACACCGCGCACGGCGAGCTGGGTCGTGCCCGTCATCCCCGGGGGCAGCGGACCGATGCGCGCGCGGCCTTCTCCCAGGTGCAGGCGCTGGCCAGACAGGCTGCGCAGCCGCACTACCACCGCCTGGGCGAGGCCGGCGCCGCGGTTCTCTACCTCGATCGCCAGGGTCGCCGCTTCGCCCGGCTGCAGCACGCCGTCGCCCGGGGAGATCGCAGCAGTGCGGGGCATCGGCGCGGCCACGGCCTGGGGCGGATCGAGCAAGCGCACGCGAAACGCGAACTCCGGTAAAGGTTTACCGCGCACTGTCAGCAGGGCCTGGCCCTCCTTGCCCAGCAACACGCCATCGGCTGCCGCGGCGACGATGAGCGGCACCTGCAGATCGCCGTGGCGGATCGACACGCGCACAGACAGCGGCACGGTGCGCGTCTGCCCCGGATCCAGCCGGCCGACCAGCTGTTCGTGGTCGTCAAAAGCCGGATCGTCGCAGCGGGTTTGCAGGTGCAGGCGGTACAGCGGCGCCTTGCCCAGGTTGGTCAGGGTCACGGCCATGCGCAGGATTTCGCCCGCTTGGGCCTGCAGCCCCGCCTCGGCGCCGACCACTTCAATGCGCAGCGCCACACCGGCGGGATCGGTGCAATTGGCCGTATCGCAGGGGCGCCAGTCGATGCCCTGGCGCTTGAGGTGGGCGGTCAGGGCGGCGTCGTCGGCGCGGGCCATTTCCTGAAGGTCTGTGCGGGCTGCGGCGAGCATGGCCTTGGCGTCGGGCCGGCCGATCCGCCGCAAAAGCGCCGCTGCGCGCTGGCGGGGCTCGCGATCCTGTACCTGCGCCGGCGTTTCGCTGTCTGTGCGATCGCGGTCGGTCGCATCCGGGAGCAGCACTTTGAGCAACACCGGCGGCGGCGGCGGCGGCTGCGAGTCCAGCACCGCGCGGGCCTTGCGCGTCGCCCGCGAGTAGTGGGGACCGCCAAACAGGCTGACCTGCTCGCGCGTCGCCGAGACAAACTGCAGGCCAATGTCCGGGGTGATGCCCTTGCCGTGGATCGAAACATCGCCGGGAACCAGGTACTTGGCCACGGTCAGCTTGAGGGCCGCGTCTTCAATTTCATACGGCACCTGCACGGAGCCCTTGCCAAAACTCTGCTCGCCCAAGACCAAAGCGCGCCCGGAGTATTTGAGCGCCCCGGCGACCACCTCAGAAGCGGAAGCCGAGTGGCCGTTGATCAGCACCGCCACAGGCATCTGCGCAAAGCGGCCGTTGCCGGTCACCAGGCGCTGATCGCGCACTTTGCCGCCGCCGCTCACCGTGGTCACGGCGGGGCCGCTGGCGATAAGCAGGTCGCACACGCGGATCGCTTCATCGAGCAGGCCGCCGGGATTGTCGCGCAAGTCCAGAACCACCGCTGGGTGGGCGCCGGCGCGCAAGAGATTGTCCAGCGCTTCGCCCAGTTCCGCCGCCGTACCGCGCTGAAAGTTCTTGACCCGGGCGTACCCCACGCCGTTATCCAGCACCTTGGACTCCACCGACTGTAGGTGAATGACCGCGCGCACCACCTCGACCAGCTGGGCCGCCTCCACGCCCTTGCGCCGCACCACCAGCCGCGCCGTCGTGCCCACGGTGCCGCGCAGCCGCTCCACCGCCGCGTCGACGGTCATGTTCAAGGTGTCCCCGCCGTCGATCTGCTGAATCTGATCGCCTACTTGCAGGCCGGCGCTCTCTGCGGGCGAGCCGGGGAGCACCGACTGAATGGTCAGCACCCCGTCTACCGGCAGAATCACGATGCCCAGACCGCCAAAATTGCCGCCGGTGTTGGTCTGCATGTCGCGCCACTGATCGGGATCCAGCAGGCGCGAATACGGGTCCAGGGTCGACAGGGCGCCGTTGAGCGCGGTGTACTCGACCTTGTCGGCCGGCACGTCCGGCGGCAGGTGATCGGCGACAAAGCGCGCCGCCTGCAGCAGGTGCCAGCCCACGGCGTACAGGTCCTGAGCCAGGGTCAGGTCAAAGGTCTGCTGAACTTCACCGATTTTGGCACGCAATTGCAGCGGTTGGCCGTCGCGGTCGCGCTCGGGCACGTCCACCAGCATCTCCGGCACCAAGTGCGCTACGGCCTGCAGCGCCGACTCCAGCATCAGCCGCGGGCGAAAGCGGTCCGGCTCCACATAGCGCTGCTGCAGCAGGTGCAGGCTGCGCAGGCCGACGCGCAGGTGCCGCAGGTCGTCCAGGGCCTGGCCGCGGCGATCGCCTTCTGCGGGCGGTTCACCCTCGCTGGCGTCGCGCAGCACCCCGGGATTGTGCGCCACGGCGACGGACGGCGTGCGCTGGAGCGGCGGCTGCGGCGGGCCGAACAGCAGGGGTAGGCACCCCAAAAGCACGCTTGCAGCAAGCAGAATCGTCAGCCAGCGCCGCGGCTGCGAGCGGGCCAGAGCGCGCAGGCGCGGCCACGGACGGCCATCGCCCGCCTCGGGGGGCGCAGCGGGCAGGGCGGGCTGAGGCGGGTCGGTGGGCGTCAAGGCGTCAAAAACCCCAAGGGCGAAGCGCCAATCATAGCGGATCGCCGGCCGCTGCGCACCTGCTTGTCGCGCTTGCCACCGGTGCCGGCCCAAGGGTAGGCTGCGCACCGAGGTCGAGCATGAACGGTAGATCCATCGCCATCTGCGCAGTGTTGTCCTGGTCAGCGGCCTGCGGCGAGCCCAAGGGTCGCGACACCGCCGTCCATGCGCCACCGGTCGCCGTGGCCCGCGAAACCGCTGATCAGCAGGCCCCTTCTGGAGCAGTGCCCACTGCCGCCGCCCCGCTCGCCGCTGGACTCCCGGCGGGTGCCGCCCCAGCCGGCGCAGGGCTGGATGCCAAGCTGCGCACGGCCTTTGGCGGTTTTGAGCACGTGCCCGACCGCGCGGAACTGCTGGCGCTGGCGCCGGAAGCCGAGCTGGGGCCGGCGCTGTGGTCGCTGTGGCAGGATCCCGCCGCTCGCCTGGCGGTTCGCACCAACGCCCTGGTATGTCTGCGGTTCTTTCCATCGCCCCAGGTGCAGGCGCGCTTTGAGCAGCTGCTGCAGGACCCGGCGACCTCTGCGGTGGTGCGGCGACCCCTGGCCAAGGCCTACGGTTATGCCTTTGGAGCTGCGGCCTTGCCCTTATTGAGTCGGCTCCTGGACCACCCGGAACTCCACACCCGCGACAGCGCTGCCCGGGCAATCGCCGCGATAAGCGATGCGAAAGTGCGGCCGTTGTTGGAGAAACGCCTGGCCGTGGAGACGGAAGCGTCGGTGCGCCAGACCCTGCAGCGGCTGCTGGCCGCCCCCGCTGGTGTGCCATGAAAGCGCTGGCAAAGGCGGTCTTTGGCCAATTAACCCTGAGCGCAGCGCTGTTTTTGGCGCTCACCGCTTGCGAGATCGAGGGCTATGCGGGCGACGACTGCTTTCCCGCGTGCTTGACGGGTCAGGTGTGCAACTTTGGCACCTGTGTCGACGCCAACTCCGGGGCGGCGGGCACGATCGGCTCGACCTGCGCCGTGGACACCGAGTGCTCTTCCGGCACCTGCTTCTCCGGCGCCAGCTTTCCCGGCGGCTATTGCTCCGACTACTGCGGTGCGGCGATCATCGCCTATTCGCAAGAGTGCGCCCCCGGCGCTGCGTGCCTGCAATTGAGCGAAGCTGTGGCCGCCTGCCTGGACCTGTGCGGCGAAGGCAAGGGCGGCTGCCGAGGCGGCTACCAGTGCGCCAACGTGGACGGCATCCAGGCCTGCGTGCCCAGCTGCAAGGCCAACAGCGACTGCCCCAGCCAACAGCGCTGCGACGCAGCCTCCGGGCTTTGCTTAGACAGTGCCGCTAGTTCTGACGGCAGCATCGGCAGCGCCTGCGGCGGCGACAGCCAGTGCCAGAGCGGCACCTGCTTGGACCAGGCGGGCAGCGAAGGGGTGTGGAAAGACGGCTATTGCCTGGACGTTTGCGAAGCGGCAGCCGAGGGCAAGGCTTGCAGCGGCCCAGACGGCTCTGCCCAAGGCCTGTGCGTCGCCATCCCCGACGACCAAGGCGGCGTTTCGACCCACCTGTGCCTCGCCCCTTGCGGCACCGGCGTCGACTGCCGGCCGGGCTACATGTGCACCGCAGGCGTCGACTGGAAAACCTCTACCGGCCTAGGGTTTTGCCTGCCCTCCTGCGCCACGTACGGCTGCGAGGCGGGCCAGGTGTGCGATGGCGCGTCGGGCGTGTGCGTAGAGGCGACCTCGGCGCCCAGCAGCATCGCCACGGTGGACCTGGGCAGCCAGAGCCTGGGTCCGCAGGCCAACCAGTTCAAGAGCGTGACCCTGGCGATGCCGGCGGACGCGGTATCGGTAATGCTGGTGGGTCAACCCAGCTCCCCGCAACACGAATTGGCCCTGGCAAAGGCGGTGCAGCCCGACGGAAAAGTGGTGCTGGACGTGTTTGACCCGCTCAAGACCGATTTCAAGGTGGTGCCGCTGGGCGCCGGGCCTCTGGCGGCGCTGTACCCCAATTCGCCGCGTCTGGGGGTGGCGGCGGGCAATTACCAGTTTACCTTTGGGGCCTTCCAGAACACCCAGGCCAAGCTGACCGCGGTGGTCAAGAGCGCCCAGGGCCTGCTGAGCAGTGGCTCCCTGCCCGTGGTGCTGTGGTTCACCCAGCAGGGGCGAATTTCGGCAGCGTCTGCGCCAAACGACGCGAAATTGCAGCAGGCTTTGGCCACCATGCAGTCCGTCTACGCCAGCGCCGGCATTCAGCTGGGGCCGTTCTACTACGGCGACGTGGCGGGGACCCTGGGCCAAAGCGCCGCGGTCATCGACAACGACGCCGAGCTGGCGGAGCTGTTTGCCTACGCCAACGGCGCCAATCAGCAGGGGCTCAACTTCTTCTTTGTCGAGCAATTTGCTGGCGATGAAGGCGGTTATGTGACCCTGGGGCAGTCGGGCGGCATCCCGGGGCCGCCGTCTCTGCCGGGCCTGCCCCACGCCGGTGTGGCCGTGGCGGTGGCGTACCTGGACGACGATGTGGCGACGTTTGCCCAGACCATGGCCCATGAAGCTGGCCATTACCTTGGACTTTTTCACACCAGTGAGTCGAGCGGCCAGTCCTTTGACCCGCTGCTGGACACCGCCCAGTGCCCGGCGAACCGCGACAGCAACGCCGACGGCTATCTGAGCGCCCAGGAATGCGCTGGAGTCGGCGCCGACAACCTGATGTTCTGGCTCGCGGGCGGCAATCAGACGGTGCTCAGCGGCGACCAGCGCTACGTCTTATTGCGCAATCCCATGGTGATCAATCAGTAATTTCTGACCGCGGCCTAGGCCCGCAAGGAGAGTCCGATGCTTCCCGAGCAAGGCTGGTCGCACCAGCGTGTCATTGAAGTCCTGGATAGCTATCGGCAAAACGACGCCAATTGGCGCGACGGCCGCACCTTTAGCTTGGTGTACCACGCGGGCGATGAGGTCAAAGCGCTGCTGCAGGAGGCTTTTCTCCGGCTATTCTCGGAGAATGCCCTCAACCCCATGGCCTTTCCCAGTCTGCGGCGCATGGAGACGGAAACCCTGGCGATCGCTGCGGAATTGCTCGGCGATCCCCAGGCGGTCGGCACGCTGACCTCGGGCGGCACCGAGTCGATCCTGATGGCGGTCAAGACGGCGCGCGACTGGGCCAGGGCCGAAAAGCCCCACGTCACCCGGCCGCAGATGATTGTGCCGGCGACGGTGCATCCGGCTTTTCACAAGGCGGCCCACTACTTTGACGTGCAGGCGGTGGTGGCGCCGGTGGGCGAGGATTTCCGCGTCGACCCGCAGGCGGTGGCCGAGCTGTGCAATGACCAGACGATTCTGCTGGTGGGATCGTCCTTTGCCTATCCCCACGGTGTCATCGACCCCATCGGCGAGCTGGCGGCCCTGGCGCAAAGCCGCGGGATTCTCTGCCATGTCGACGCCTGCCTGGGCGGGATGATCCTGCCCTTTGTCGCCGCGTTGGCCGAGCGCGATGGCCTGGGGCCTCTGCCCGCCTGGAATATGCAAGTGCCTGGGGTCACGTCGATTTCCTGCGATTTGCACAAGTACGGCTACGCGGCCAAAGGCGCCTCCGTGGTGCTGTACCGCAGCCGCGAGCTGCGCCGCCACCAGTTCTTGGGCTTTGCCGACTGGCCGGGCGGGCTGTGGGGATCGCCTTCCGCCGCGGGCACTCGGCCAGGCGGTCCCATCGCTGCGGCCTGGGCGGTCATGCATTTCCTGGGGCGAGACGGCTACTTGCGCCTGGCCGGCCAAGCTTGGGACGCTGCGCGCCAGCTGATCGACGGCATTGCGGCCATCCCCGGGCTGCGGGTGTTGGGCGATCCCGTGGCCACGGTGTTCGCTTTTACGATGGACGACGGCGACATCTACCGCCTGGGCGACGCCATGGACGCGCGCGGCTGGCACCTGGACCGCCAACAGCTGCCGCCGGCGCTGCACGCGATGATCACCGCGGCCCACGCCCCCCACGTGGACGCCTTGCTGCGCGATCTGCGCTCCGCTGCTGAAGAAGTTCGCGGTCAGGCGCCGGCCGACCAGGGCCAAGCGGCGATGTACGGCATGATGGGCTCGCTGCCGGATCGCGGGCTAGCTGCTGAATTGATTGTGGGTTTCCTGGACTCGCTCGACGACCCCAACCAGAGCCCGCGCGGATGAGCGAGTTCCTGGCGCCGCTGCCGCTGTACGGGATTGTACTGCTGGCCTTTACCGCTGAATCCATGACGGGTTTTGGCGCGACGGTCATCACCGTGACGCTGGGGGCCCAGCTCTTGCCGCTGGACCAGCTGCTGCCGCTCTACGTTCCGGCCAACTTTGTCCTGTCTACCTGGATGGTTGCGTCGATGCACCCGCAGATCGACCGGCCGTGGCTGCTGGGCCAGCTGCTGCCGCGGGTGGGCCTGGGCATGGCCGTGGGCCTGGCGATCTTTCGCTGGGCGCCGCCGGGGCCGGGGCTGCTGATCGGCTACGCCGCGCTGGTGCTGGCTCTGGCCGCTTTGGAGCTGGGGCGCATGGCCAAGAAGGGCAGCGATCACCTGGAGATCGCCGATGCCGATCCTTCGCAGCCGCGCGTGTCTAAGGCCAGTGCTGCGGCGCTGTTGGCGGGCGGGCTGGTCCACGGCATCTACGGCTCCGGCGGGCCGCTGATGGTCTGGGCCTCCTCGCAGCGCCTGAGCGAAAAGGCCAAGCTGCGGGCGACATTGGCAGCCACATGGACGATCCTAAGCGTGGTGCTGCTGGTCCAATACGCCAGCATGGGCCTGCTGGGGCTGCGCAGCCTCATCGCCTCGGCCTCGCTGCTGCCGGCGGTGGCCCTGGCCCGGTGGATCGGCGACCATTTGCACGACCGCGTCTCTGAGCACGCCTTTCGCCGCCTGGTCTACCTGCTGCTTTTTGCCGGCGCTGCGTCGCTCCTGCTGCGGACCCTTTTGAAATTGCTGTCTTCTCCCCCTGCCTAGCTCGGCGCCCGCGCCTTGGAGATCTCCGCCATGCCCGTGACCGTAACCCATGGATCGCCCACGCGGTTTGAGAGCCTCGCTGACCTGGCGCGCCTGCCGTTCTTTGAGGTGCGCGAAGGCCGCCTGGTGCTGGCGGATCCCGCGCTGGGCCCGGCGATTGACGTCCACACCCACCTGGCCCTGACCTACGGCGTGCCGCAGAAGGTCGACCTGCACCGCGAGTGGCCGGAGACCGAGCACTACCTGCCCAAGCACCGGCCGATTGACCTGGAAGTCTATGTCAACAAGAACATTCTTCCAGAAGACCTGCAGGCCCTGAACCGCGACCTGACCTTGGGGGCGCTGCAGGCTGGGGGCATGCGCCGCACCCACACCGTGGCGAATTTGACCAAGGAGATGAAGGAGCTGGGCGTGCAGCAGTCGGTGCTCTTGCCGATTGACTTTCCGCTGCTCTCGGACAACGCGGGCACTTGGCTAGAAGCCGTCAAGGGCCGCGACGACGTGCTTTGCTTTGGCTCCGTGCACCCTTACCGCATCGGCATGGCGCGCAATCTCGACCGCCAGGTCAAGCTGGGCGCCCGCGGCATCAAGGTCCACCCGGCGGTGCAGATGGTGCGGCCGGACGACCCGCGGGCGATGAAACTGTATCGGCTGTGCGGCGAACGGCAGCTGCCGGTGCTGTTTCACTGCGGGCCGGTGGACATCGAGCCGCTGTTGGGCCGCTACCTGAGCCAAGTGCGCCACTACGAGCGGGCCATCGCCGAAAACCCGCGCACTGTGTTTGTGTTGGGTCACGCCGGCGCGCTGCAGATGAGCGAGGCCTTGGGGTACGCCAAGAAATATCCCAACGTGTACCTGGAGTTGTCGAGCCAGAGCTTGGGCAATGTCCGGCGCATTCTGGGCGAGGCGCCGCCCGAGCGGGTGTTGTTTGGCAGCGATTGGCCGTTCTATCATCAGGCCATCGGCTTGGCCAAGGTGTTCCTGGCCAGTGACGACCCCGCCGTGCGCCAGCGCGCGCTCTATGGCAACGCCAAGCGGCTGTTTGGACTGCCCTGAACCTCACCCCGCGCCCCCGCAGCGCAGGCAAAGTAGGCTAAGATGATTAAGAAAGTCGAGCTTCTGCCCCCCGCAGGCCACACCGGCCTCTTTGCCGAACCTACGCCGCTGGGCCTGCTGGGCCTGGCCGTGGGCTGTGCCGCGCTGACGCCTATCGCTTTTGGCTTTGGCCTGACTCCCGCCGGGCTCAAGACCGCGGCGATGTTCTGCCTGCTGTTTGGCGGCGGCGGCCAGTTCCTGTGCGGCCTGATGAACTTTGCCAACAAGAACCTGTTTGGCGGCACGATCTTTACCCTGTTTTCGTTCAACTGGGTGATGAACTGGTGGGCCCTGGACGGCATGGCCGAAGGCAAGATGCCCGACCACCACATCGTCCTGGCGGTCGACAGCCTGTACCTGCTGGTGTTCTTGGTGCTCACCTACGGCTTTGGGTTTTTCTCTAAGCTTTTGGTGGCCTTCCTGGTCGATATCGACCTGCTCTACCTGGCCAAGGTCATCACCGGCGTGACCGGCACCAAGGCCCTGGCGATCCCCACCGCGCTCTTGACCGTGGGCCTGGGGCTGATTGCCCTGTGGATCGCCTTTGCCACGCTCATCAACCCCACCGCCGGCCGGCCGATCTTTAAGATGGCGGGGCCGCTGTTCATCGCGCCGCGGCAGAAGGGCTTTGATTGGACCCTGCGCAACGCCCTGTTTACCGTGATGTTTGACCACTGGCAGACCAAGGCGTTTGACGAGCTGCAGCTAGAAGACATCGAAAGAGCCGTGGCGGAGAAGGTCCCCGGCGCCAACGTACTGCCCGAGCTGCTCTACCTGTGGGAGTACGGCGCGGTGCAGGTCACCTTTGAGCCGGGGCTGCGCGACATGCCGCAGTCGGCGCGGTTAACGGCGGCGGGGATTGACCTGTATGAGCAGTTGATCCTCAAGAAGTATCAGTTTTAGCGCACGGATTCCTGTAGCGCGCCATGAAATAAGGACCACCGTGCGCGCGCCGCTCCACAAATAGGGACCACCCCTTTGGCGCGGAAGGCGGCGATGATGCGCCGGCTCCGAAGGGGGGCTGGGGCGAGTCGCGATGGCGTATCGGGAGTTAGGTGTGACGACAATTCGTGAAGTCCTTCGACGTCGGCTGCGCAAGCAGCCTTTGCGGGGAATTGCAGCTACTTGCCATGTAGACCGCCAGGTCCCCCGGACAGGCCGCCCGTCGGCAGGCAGCCCGGTCTCGTCGACGTCCGGCGGCTGGTTCGACGCCGAAGCCAGACTGCGCCTACCTGGACAACCGCATTGCAGAACATCGACGTTTCAGCTCATGGGGCCTCCTGGTCCGCGCCGCTGCGCGGCCGCGTCGCAGGACCGCGCTCTATCGGCCAGCTTGCCAGCTGGTCGACCGAGCCCTCGGGCGCGTTGCGGCTGGGGGGCTCTGGTGGCTTGGCAAGCTAGGTGGCCGCGCGACGCCCGGGGCTCGGCCCTGCGGGTTGCGATCGCTGGCCCGGCGGAAAAAGCCTGGCAGATCAAGGATTAGACACGTGCCTGGCACCTGTCTGATCCAACCCCAACCCCGCCTCCAGCGCATCCAGCTGGCCGCGCAGAGCCGCCACCGCCGCGCGGACCTTGGCCACCTACCCCAGGGCCCTTTGGCGGTCGCCGAGCGGGCCGGCACGGGCGTCCTGCGCGTCACAGGTCGTTGCCACAACCGCCTGCCGAACCTGTACTACCCCGCGCATCCCCGCGGTGCTATCCTGGCGACAGGCACCCATCGCGGATGCCGCCCGCGGGTTCTTGCCGTGCAATCAGCCGATTTGGCCAGCTACATCGAAGGCTTGCGCGCGCGGCAACGCAACAGCGCCGCTGCAGACGCTACCTGGCAAAGCCACGCCCGCGCCCTCGCCGCGCCCATCGCCGCCCTGCTGGCAGCAGAGTTTGCTGCCGAACGCGTGCTGTTGTTCGGCAGCGTCGGTCGCGGTGAGGCGCACGACGGCAGCGATATCGACTTGCTCGTCGCCGGCATACCGCCCGCGCGCTGGTTTGAAGCGTGCGATGCCGCTGCGCGGCTTGCGGGCAAATTCCCAGTCGATCTGGTCCCGTGGGAGGTGTGCAGGCCCTGGGTGCGCGAGCGCGCCATGGCCGAAGGCGAGGTGCTGCATGGCTGACCTGAGCGCGGCCCGCCTGAGGACGCTGGCAGCGGAGTTGCGCCGCGAAGTCCAGCTGATCCAGCGCAGTGTCGCTGAGCTACAGTGGGTGGCCGACCAGCCATCCAGCGAGGCTGCGCAACGCATTCAACTCTATGCCGCGGCCGCTATGCTCGACACGTTCTACACGGGCGTCGAGCGCGCGCTCGAGCGCATTGCCCGCACGTTTCAGTCCCTTCCTGATGGGCCCAACTGGCACCGAGCGCTGCTCGACGAGTCCGCGCTCGACGTGCCGCGCGTGAGACCAGCTGTGCTGCGCAGCTCGACCGCGCACGAGATGGGGCGGTATCTTGGGTTTCGCCATCGATTCCGCAATTTGTATCTCTTTGACCTGGACGGGGCGCAGATGCGACCCCTTGTCGACGGCGCCGGAGCTGCCTCCGAGGCCGCGTGCGCCGACCTGGGCAATTTTGCCGACCAGCTCGACGCGTTGGCCGATGCCCTCTAGGCCCTTGCGGCAGATCCTGCCCAGCTGGTCGCGCACGCCCAGGCGGTAGGCTTGCGCGTGGTCGCGGGTCATACGCTCCAAGGTCTCCAGGGCGTCCCGGTATTCACTTTGCACGATGGTGGGTTGCAGGTCGGACATGGGCGAATGCTTGGGGCAGGTCGGGCGCAGGCTCTCGATGACACCGGGCGGCCGGCAGAGCCGATGCTGTCGACGAGGACGCTAAGTGGAAACTCGCGCTAACCCTCTGCAATTACTCCGTGCGTCAGCGCGCCGTGTTTCGTCCATCGAGGGTGGCGCAGGCCATGCGGTATCTAGTACATCGAACCTCAAGTTCGCGGCGGGATCTGACGAATTCCGAGTTCGATGTACGCAAGAGTACCCAGCCGTAGTACCCCAAACCCATGGGCTAGCTTTCGGCGAACCCGCTGCGAATTTCGGGTTTGGGGTATTAGCTAAAGCAGACTGTTGGGGCACGCCTTCGCCAGCGCCGGCAGAGCCTGAACCAGGCGGTAACTGCCTATTTTTCCGGCAGCAGGCGTTGTCTTCGCCGTGGCCTTGAGCAAAGTCGCGAGCTTGGCAGGTGTCAGGCCCGGCGCGCACTGCAAGATCAAAGCCGCGACGCCAGCCGCAATCGGGCTCGCCTGAGACGTGCCTGCCAGCACCGCCGTACCGGCGCCGGGCCGGGCGCCCACCAGCATAGCGCCTGGCGCGGTCAGATCCAGCCGCTGGGACCAGTTGGAGAAGCACGTCATTTGGCCCACCTTGGCCGGGGTATCGCTGCACAGGTCGCCAAAGCTCAAGGTGCCGTAGTCCGCCGTGTAAACGGCCCCCACCGCGATGGCCCCGCGCAAGCAGGCCGGTGCAGATAGCCCTTTGCTGGATGCAGAGTTGCCCGCGGCCGCCACCACCGCCATCCCTTTGGCACGCAACTTGGCTATCGCTTTGGCCGTCAGCGGATCGGCAGCGTTGCAGGTGCCCTCAAACACGGCGTCGCTGCCCAAGCTCAGGTTGACCACGCGGACCTTGGCCCCTGGGCCGTTGGCGAGGAGCCAGTCAAGCGCTGCCAACACGTCAGAAGCCTTGCCCTTTCCGCCCTTGCCCAGCACCTTCAGCGACAGCAGTTGGGCCCCTGGTGCGATGCCGGCGGGCGCCCCTTTGCCGGAACTCGCGATCAGGCTGGCCACGTGGGTGCCGTGGCCGCTGCTGTCTAGCGCGGACCCGCAGCCGCCGCTGACAAAGCAGAGCTGTGGGCTCACCTTTCCCGCGAGCGCTGGGTGGTTGCTGTCTACGCCGGTGTCGACCACCGCAACAGCCACGCCCGCGCCGGTGAGCTTGAGTTGTTTGGGACCCGTGGGCCCTGGCACCACCGCCGCCACCAATTCCGCAGGCAGCATCTGGGTTGCTACGGCGTAGTCCGCTGTCACGGCCGCCACTTGCTCATCGCCTTCCACGCGCTGCCACTGCGCCGGATCTAGGTCGACCACCGCCCCGCCGACATGGCCAAGCAGCCGCACCGCCGCCCCGCTCGGCAACCCCCAACGTTGCTCCAGCTGGGCTTGTGACTGCCCTGGAAGCGCAAGATCGCCCAGCAATGTCACCAACGCCCGCCGTGGCATCGCGCGGACCAGCTGTGGCCCTTGCCGTGCTGTGACCACTGCAGGCGATTTTGCCGAGTGCTGCCGCTGCGCCCGCCGGTGGATTTGCGGCTGGTCCTGGAATTGCCGCCTCTCTGCCCATCCCGCAGGCGCCGGTTCCTCTGCCTGGGGCACACACCCCGGCAAAACTAGCAGCAACCACGCCGCCATCCACAGGATTGACTGTCTGGGCTCCATCTCGACCTCCGCGCCAGCAAAACGCCAGCGCTCTCAGCTCAGCACAAGCCGTGCCAACAGGCGGGATCGAAGAACAAGAG
>CAXNCS010000054.1:0-16521 GCA_964201005.1 Myxococcota bacterium | reverse complement strand
ACCAGGGAGCAAGGGGCGTGCCAGAAACGGCCCTCGCGATTTCAAGCGCTTGCTGCGGGCCCGAGGTCTCCATCGGCAGTGCTGAGACCGGGCGATACCGAACGCGAGACTATCCCAGAGCAAACGCGGGCTATCCGCAGAATTCTTGCACGGTTATTCGCCCTTGGGCCTCCCCGCATGTCCTTGACCCACAGACCGCATGGCCCTATGATCGCCGCCACTGCGCCTCTTCGACCCGCCACCGCGAGCCGGGGTAACGTTCGCAGGGACTGCTCTGCCGGCTCGGGCTTCCGCGCTTGCAGCAAAGTCGCCGAATTTCCGCTGGTGCCGGAGCACCGCATCTCAGAGGCTGGCATGGGCAAGAAGTCCCCCGAATTTTCCCTTCGGAAATTGGCTCGGCAGTCGCTCGCCTGCCTCCTGCTCGTGGGTTTTGCCCAGCCCTGGGCGCTCACGGCCCTGGCAGCTGACGGCGACGTAGAGCGCACGCTGGCCATCGTCGAACTGCGCTCGGGCGATGAGGCGGACCCGCTGACCGGCAAGTACTTGGGCGAGATCGCTACGGCTTTTCGCGACGAGGCCCCGGGCGACGTGATCCTGGTCGACGGCAAGACCACCGCGGATAAGGTGCGCAAGGATCGCGTGCAGGTGCCGACCGCGCTGACCGACGAGCGCCGGCTGGGCCTGACCGAGGCGCGCAAGAAGGGCGTCGATCTGCTGGACAACGCGGATTTCCCCGGCGCTATCAAGGCATTGTCCGGTGCGGAAGCCAAGTACCGCGCAGCCCTCGCGGCCCCCGGCGCCGATGCCAAGCTGCGAGACGAGTACCTCGACGTTCTGGCGCAGCTCGCCACCGCCTATGTCGCGGCGGGAGACAAGAATGCGGCCGGCGAAGTTTTCCGCATTGTCATTACGACTTTTGGCTTCAAGGCCAAGGTGACGGACGACAACTACCGCCCAGACGTGGTCGAGCTGTTCAAGGCCGAAGTCAAGAAGATCGAGAAGATGCCCAAAGGCTCCGTCGAAGTCAGCTCCAACCCGAGCGGCGCGCGCATCATCCTGGGCGGCAACGATCGCGGCGCGACCCCGTCGACCGTCGCTGACCTCATCCCGGGCGTTTACGGCTTGCGCCTGCAGTCTGGCGCGGCCACGTCGATGCTGCGCAACGTCAAGGTCGACGGCGGCGCGGTGGCCAAGGTCTCGATCGACATCGGCTTTGAAGCACATCTGGTACTCGAGGACGACCGCATCGGCCTCAAGTACGCCGATCTCAAGACCGCGGAAGTCAACGTGGAGAGGGACGCCGCCGCCGTAGGCAAGGACCTGGACGTCAACCTGGTCTGCGCTGTGGGCGTGTTGGACGGCAAGCTGGTGTCTTTCCTGGTCGATGTGGCGACGGGCAAGCTCGTGCGCTCGGCGAGCGATGTCAAAGTGCCCAAGGTCGGCATCAGCAAGCGCGCCGTCAACAAAGTGATGGTGACGATCCTGGGCGCCAAGGCAGACAAAAACGTCGCCGAAGCCCCGGGCCCCAGCGCCGGCAACAAGCCCTGGTACGGTTCGACCCCCGGTTGGGTGGCCGCCGGCGGCGCTGTCGCCATGCTCGGCATGGGCATTGGCCTGTCCAGCTACCTGAACCTCGACAATGTGACCGCCTACTACTGCGCGGATCCGTCGCAGACATGCACCGGCGCCTACACCGCAGCCAACAAGGCCGAGTACGCCACCCAAGTTGAGGACTTCAAGTCCAGCGCGCAGACCAAAGCGACCCTCTCTGGCGTTGGCCTGGGTCTGGGCGTGGCGTTGGCCGGTGTTGCGGGCTACCTGTTCTACAATGAGACGACCAAGCCCGCCGACTCGGCGCATCTGTACCTGCCCCGCGGTGTTGCGACGCCCGCGCCGGCGCTGGTGGCCCTGCCGCCCGTTTCGCTCGACAAACCAGCGGTTTTTGTCGCCCAGTAGCCGCTGCCAGGCTGCGCCAAGGGCCACGTGCCAGCTCCCCTGCCCCACGAAACCCTGGATATCTTGCTGCGCGGCCGCCTGCGCCTGTTGCAGTCGCGCAAAGGCCATCGCACCTCCGTGGATTCTCTGGCGCTGGCGTGGTTTGGCGCCCGGCTGATCCAAGATCGCCTCCCCCTCCACAACCTGCAATTGCTTGATCTGGGTGCCGGCGCCGGCATGGTGGCCCTGGCGTTTGGCTTGGCCGTGCCTGTAGCTCAGCTGACCTTGGTGGAATTGCAGCCCGGGCAAGTCGACAGGGCCCAGCGCAACCTGCGCCTGAACGGCCTGGAGAGCCGCGCCGCAGTGCTCCAGGCCGACTTGGCTCAGGAATGGCCAATCCCGCCGCCCCAGGTGGATTTGCTGTTGTGCAATCCGCCTTTTCGCGTGCCAGGCACAGGGGTGGAGCCCGCCTTGCTGGAGCGGCGCCTCGCCCATTTTGAGAGCAGCGCATCCCTGGCAGTCTTTGCCCACCGCGCTGCCCAGGCCATAAAGCCTCAGGGCATTAGTGCTTGGGTTTTTCCATGGTTGGACCGCGACCGCCTGCTGCTGGCGCTGACTGAGGCCGGCCTGGCCGTGGCGCTGTGCCCCCTCTTTCACCGCGAAGGCGACTCCCAGCCGGTGCGGGCCTTGGTCGCCGCGTGGCCGGAGCGGGACCGTGCGCCAGCCGCTACCCTGACATTTTCGTCAGGTATGGCGTTGCACCTGGCCGCAGGGCTTGAGGATCGCTATCACCCTGATTTGGAAGCCTTTATTGCACAAATGCCCGAGCCGCCGCTAGCCGAATTGGCCCGTGCGCCCGGGCGCTGACCTAGATCTGCGCGCTGCGCCTTGGCAAATTTGCGGAGGTCCCTGACGGATGCTAGCTTGTGAACAGCCGGGTCCACTCCGGCCTGCCCCCGGGAGGGTGCCATGCTTGACGCCTTCATCATCGAGCAGATCCGCCGCCGCGAAGAAGAGCAGCAGCGCAACCAGCGCCAGCAGCCGCACTTGGAGTCTCCAAGCCGCATGCCGCTGCAGCGCCCGCCCGGTTGGGATCGCGATGCAGACAGCGACCGCCGCCGCAGCGACGACGACTACGACGGGGTCATGATCATCGACATGTAGCAGCGAAACCGCTTGACAGCGCCGGGACTTTGCGGCGTCAGATGTCGGAGCGGTGCGTGACGATCCTGGAAATCAAACCGTAATCCAGCGCTTCCTGCGCCGTGAGCCAGTAGTCGCGCTGCGTGTCTGCTTCGATGCGCTCGAGCGGCTGACCGGTCTGCGCCGCGAGCAACTGGTTGATCTTGCCGCGGGTTTTGAGAATTTCGTTGGCGGTAATCTCCAAGTCGCTGGCGGGGCCGTAGACATTGCCGGCAATCAGCGGCTGGTGGATCAGCAAGCGCGTGTTGGGCAGGGCCAAGCGATCCTCTTTGGCCGCGCCGAGCAGGATCACCGTGCCAATCGACGCCGTCAGGCCGCTGCACACCACCCGCACGCGCGGGGCGACAAAGCGCATCATGTCGTAGATGGCAAAGCCAGAGGTGACACTGCCGCCGGGGCTGTTGAGGTAGATGGTGATTGGCTTTTCAGCGTCATCGGCCTCGAGCAGCAAGAGCTCGTGGATGACCCGCGCAGCCAGTTTGTCGTCCACGGGCCCAGAGAGGATCACCGTGCGCGCCTTGATCATGCGCTCGCTCAAGTCGGGACGCGATTCGCCTTCTTTCTTGGCAGGTTCAACGGCTGGCGGCGCTTCGGGCTCGTCATCGTCATCGTCGTGGTTGCGGAACACGGGCAGCTGGGGCTTGAGCATAGGGACTGGGGCCTCCTGGAACGGGGGCAACAGTGTAGCCGGTTTGCCCTGCCAGCGCGAGGGCGCAAGAGCATGTCGTCAGAACCGCTACGCAAGTGCGCTTTGGACGGCGGCAATCACCCGATCCTGATCGGCTGAGGTCAGGCCGGGAGCGATCGGCAGGGCCAGCACTTCGCCGCACGCCTTCTCAGCCTCGGGCAGCGCGGTGACGGGCTGGGCATCGCGAAGCGCCCCCTGGGTGTGCAGCGCGGATGGATAGTAGACCTGGGTGGGAATGCCTTGGGCATTCAGAGTATTGCGAAGGTGATCGCGAACACTGCTCCTCACCACAAACTGATTCCAGCCGTGGTCCGCAGAGTCGACAGGCAGCCTCAAGCGATCGGGCTGAGCAGCCGCCAGGGGCGCAAAGGCGTGCAGATAGCCCTGGGCGATCTGCCGACGTTCCCTGAGGAATTCTGGCAATTGGGGCAGCAGCACCCCCAAGAAGGCAGCCTGCAGCGCGTCAAGGCGGAAGTTGCCGCCCAAATGCTCAAACTGATAGCGCTGAGCCTGGCCGTGCTGGCGCTTCTCCCGCACCCGCGCGGCCAGCAGCGCATGATCGGTCACGACCGCGCCGCCATCGCCCAAAGCCCCCAGGTTCTTGGCCGGAAAGAACGAAAAGCACCCAGCGGCGCCGGCACTTCCCACCGATCGACCGTCGGCCAGCTTGGCGCCGATGGACTGAGCGCAGTCTTCGACCAAAATCAGGCCGTGCAGATCACACCACGCTTTGAGCGGCGCTAGATCCAGCGGTTCGCCAAACAAGTGAACGGCCAGGACGGCCCGGGTTCGCGGCGTGCGCATCCGCTCAAACTGCTCGACCTGCGGGTGCAATTGCCCGGGGGCCAAGTCGGCGAACACCGGGCGCAGGCCAGCGCGCAGAATCGACGTCGCCGAAGAAATGAAGGAAAACGCAGTGGTCAGCACTTCATCCCCGGGCTCCAGGGGGGCAAATCCGCAGTCCGGGTGTTGCAGGGCCAAGAAGGTGGCGAGCAAGGCGTCCGTGCCGCTAGAGACGCCGATCGCGTGGGGCAGACCGAGGTAGGCCGCCAGTTGCGCCTCAAACTGCTGCACTTCTGGCCCGAGCACAAAGGTGCCGTGGCGCAAGCAGCGCTCCAGGGCATCGTGCAGAGCGGGGCGATGTGGCTCGAGCAGCCGGGCTAGATCAAAGAACGGCACAGGCTGAAGATCGCTCACTTGTCCTCCGATTTGACCAAGCCCTGGCCGTCCCAACGCCAATTGGCGCCACAGCGCTCACAGCTACAGCGATTGCCGGCTGCGGGGGCGATGGCCAACTGCAGCTTCTCGCCGCACTGGCACACCCAACCGCTGACCCGCGCGGGGTTGCCGGCGACCAGGGCGTGATCGGCGACATCGCGGCTGACCACGGCGCCCGCAGCCACAAACGCATAGCGACCGATGCGGCGGCCGCAAACGATCGTGGCGTTGGCGCCGATGGTTGCGCCTTGGCCCACTTGGGTGACGGCAAATTCGCTCTTGCGGCTGACATGGGCTCTGGGGCGCACGACATTGGTAAAGACGCAGGACGGACCGCAGAACACGTCGTCCCCGAGCTCGACGCCGGCGTAGATCGAGACGTTGTTCTGCACCCGCACCCGGTCGCCCAACACTGCACCGCTTTGGACAAAACTGCCCTGCCCCAGCGAGCAATCGCGGCCGATGCGCGCGCCGTCCATGACATGGCAGAAATGCCAAACCCGCGTGCCGATGCCGATCTGCGCGCGATCGCCAACCACCGCACTGGGGTGCACGACCACGCCGCGATCGCCCCACGTCTGCGCTTCTGCGCCAGGGGTCAGCTCCACGGGCACACCCGCCTGGCGCAAGGAGCGCTCCGCAGCGTCGAGCACGCGCAGCACCCGGGTGGCCTCCGCACCGTCCGCGACGATGGGCGCGCTCGGATCGGCCACCGCGGCAAGAAACGCTTGCATCTCGCGACCAAGCGGCTCCTCTTGCGCCAGCGTCACGGCCTCGGGCTCGGCGCGGCGCGGCACCGGCACCCCGTCCTTCCAGTCGACACCATGGCGAAACAACAGCAGCTTTTGCGGCCAGGGCTGCTGATCGTCAAACACCGCCATCGCCTCTTGCCCCACAACCACCAGCCGCTGCTCCTTAAACGGATGCAACCACGATACATGGATGTGCGCCTGGACCCCTTGAGGCCAAGCCAGCGTAGTCATGGTGGTATCGGCAATATGCGGGTGCAGAAAGTAGCCGCCGGTCGCCGTCACCCGCTGGGGAGAGGCGCCCACCAAGCGCAGCATCACCGCGATGTCGTGGGGGGCAAAGGACCAAAGCGAATTCTCTTCGCGGCGAAATCGCCCAAGATTAAGCCGATTTGAGTAGAGGTACTGCAGCCGCCCCAGGGCCCCCTGCTTGACCAATTCGTCCAGGGCAATCACCGCTGGGTGGTGGTGCAGCAGGTGGCCGACCATCAGCACAAGACCATGATCCTTAGCGAGTTTTAGCAGCGGCGCGCACTCGTCTACCTGTAGGGCGATGGGCTTTTCGACAAAGACATGCTGGCCGCGGCGCAAAAAGAACTCGGCCTGGGCGGCGTGCAAGGCGGCGGGCGAGGCGATCGCCACGGCGACATGGGGCGGCACAGCCTCGATGCCCGCCCACAGGGGCAATTCGGGATAGGCGGCGGCCGCAGCGGCGCGGGCCTGCGGATCCGGATCGCAGACCCCAGCCAGGGCTTCAAGCCGATGCAGCACGCGGGCGATATTGCGCCCCCAAGGGCCAAAGCCGATCAGGGCAACGGGCGGGGCAGACGGAATTGGGCTCACGGCAGGCGCCTCCAGCGGGGGGATGCGGGGCGGCGGCGTTGTAACACGGCGCGGCGACGGCGAAAACCTCACGGTTGTTTTGGCGGTGATTCGCTGGCGAATCGGGCAGATTCTGCCATACTTGGGGGTTGGATGTGTCCGCAGCCTCCTTTGTCGCTGCCCCCAGGATGAGCATGGTCCGTTCGCCGCTGTCGATTCCACGCTCCAGAACCGCTTGGCTTTTTGCCGCGGTCCTGGCCAGCGTCTTTGGCGCCAGCGCGGTGGCTAACGCTTCATGCAAAGAGGTGTTTTTTACCTGCGATCTGGGCGAGCGCGACGCAGAAGGCGGCAAATACCTGCGCACCGTCAACCTCAAGAACTTCCGCGCAGGCGGGCGGTCCGACGCGTGGATCGCCAAGCGCTGCGAAGTCTCCTACGCCGATCCGCCGGGCTGTTCGTGGCGAGGCGGTGGCAGCAGCGGTGGCAGCGGCGGCGGCGGCACGGTCGTGTTGACCAGCGGCGGCTACTCGGCCCCCAGCGCTCCCTCCGCGGCCTCTGCCTCTCCGGCTCCTGCCCGCCGCGATGCCTGGGGTCGGCGCAGTCCCACCCCCGCTCCGGCCCGCGATGGCGTGGGCGACGCTGCCAGCGCAGCCTTGGCCGACGACGGCCCCTACGCGAGCGAGATTGCCCAGGCCGCGAGCCGCTATCGCCTGCCGCCACAGCTGGTCCGCGCGGTCATGCAGGTGGAGAGCGGCAGCAATCCCCTTGTGGTGTCGCACAAAGGCGCGGTCGGCCTGATGCAGCTCTTGCCGGCCACGGCTGCGGCTTTGGGCGTAGAAGACATCCACGATCCCGCGCAAAACATCTTGGGCGGAGCGCGGTTCTTGCGGGTGTTGGCCAACAAATTTGAGGGCGATCTGGTCAAGGTCCTGTCGGCCTATCACGCCGGGTCGATGCGCGTGTTGAGCCGCGACGCCACCCCCTTTGCCGCGACCGACGACTACGTCCGCAAAGTGCTCAAGACCTATTATCAGTTGCGCGACGCAGCCCTTCGCGACGGTGCAACGCGCGGGGCGGGCGGCTAGCGGCGTCTGGCAGCTCGGCGGATCCAGGGAGGCTCCATGAAATGGTTGATGCTTTTGGCCGCGGCAGCTCTCCTGGGCGGCTGTATTGACACAGAAACCGTCGATCCCGGCGAGTGCCCGTACCCGGCGCCGGTCATCAGCAACGCGTCCGGCTTGCTGCACGGGATCGCGTGCAACAGCAATGCCGACTGTAAGTACGGAACCTGCCTAAAGAATGCCATGCAACAAGGCGGCTCTTCCACGGTCGGCGTGTGCACCAAGCAGTGCTCCTGCGGCGGCGCCACCTCGCAGTGCAGCAATGACGACGATTCCACAAAAGGGCTGACGTTTACCTGTATTGTCCGCGCGACCGGCGCCGGCAAGGAATGCGGCCTGACCTGCACCAGCGACGCCTTCTGCCAGAGCGTCAATCCAGCCCAACCGTTCTGTGTCGCCAGCCTCAAGGGCGTGTTCTCTGCCGGGGCCCGCAAAGTCTGCGCCGCCAAAAAGGATCCGTGACGATGAAGCTGACGACCCAACTGCACGGCCAGCACTACACTTTTCGCAGTCTCAAAGAGGCCCTGAACCGCGCCAGCGAGGAGAAGTCGGGCGATCGCGCCGCGGGCTTGGCAGCGGAGTCGACCAGCCAGCGCATCGCCGCCAAGCGGGTGATCGCCGATCTGGAGCTGCGGCACTTCTACGAGCAACCCTCCGTGCCCTACGAAGTCGATGAGATCACCCGGCTGATCGTCGACGATCTGGACCAGCGGGCCTACAAGAAGATCCAGGGGTGGACCGCGGGGCAACTGCGCGAATGGCTTCTGGATCGCCGCACGAGCGCCGAGGATATTGCGGCGATCTCCAAGGGCGTGACCCCGGAGATGGCGGCGGCGGTGGCCAAGCTGATGTCGGCCATGGATCTGGTGGTCGCCGGCAAGAAGATCCGCGTGGTCAAGCGCTGCAACAACACCATTGGCCTCGCCGGGCGCATCTCCTCGCGGCTGCAGCCCAATCACCCGGTGGACGTGGTCGAGGGCATTCTGGCCGCGGTGCGAGACGGCCTGAGCTACGGCAACGGCGATGCGGTGATCGGCATCAACCCCGCGACGGAATCGACGGACAATACCGCGGCAATCCTCCATGCTGTCAAGGACTTGATGCGACAACACCGCATCCCGACCCAGGTGTGCGTGCTGGCTCACGTGACCATCCAGATGGAGGCCCTGCGCAAACACCAGGCGCCGGTGGACCTGTGCTTTCAGTCGCTTGCGGGCACAGAGAAGGCCAACCGCGGCTTTGGCATCTCCGTGGCGATGATCGACGAGGCCTACGATCTGACCCGCCGCGAGGGCACGGCTGAAGGGCCGGACGTCATGTACTTTGAGACGGGTCAAGGGACTGCACTGTCCGCTAATGCCCACTACGACACCGATCAAACTACGATGGAAGCGCGGACCTACGGATTTGCCCGGCGCTATCACCCGTTCTTGGTCAACAGCGTGGTCGGATTCATTGGACCTGAATATCTACAGAACGGCAAGCAGATCGCCCGGGCGGGGCTCGAAGACCACTTTATGGGCAAGCTGATGGGCGTGTCGATGGGCACCGACGTTTGCTACACCAACCACGCGGACAGCGATCAGGACGACCAGGAGTGCCTGGAGATGCTGCTGGCGTCGGCTGGGGTGAACTACCTCATGGGCATCCCCCTGGGCGACGACGTGATGCTCAACTACAACACCACGTCATTTCACAATAATGCTCAGTTGCGAGAGATTCACGGCCTGCGCCCGGCCCCGGAATTTGAGGCGTGGATGGAGCGGGTCGGCCTGTGGCGCAACGGCAAGCTGACCGAACGCGCGGGCGACGCGACGGTTTTCCACAGCCCCCACAGTCTGCGCAGTGAGAGGAAGTGAAAGAACGTCAGTTCTGCGTTCTAGAGAGTCGGGAAATCCAATGTTATCAATAGTGGTTCTTTCACATCCAGAATATTTTCACAGGCACTGAGCGGAGGGCCTAGGCCATGAGCGAAGCCAAACGGCCCGAAGAAGCAGAGCACGCCGATAGCCAGCCGGCCGAGGCTAAACCCGTGCAGCGGTTGCGTATTTTTGGCCGGGAGCAGACCCGTCCCTCCGCCGAAGCGGCCGATCCCAGCGCCGAAGACAATCCGTATTGGCTGGCTGAAGAGCCCGATGAGCACCCCGATCCTTCGCTGGGTTGTGTGCGCCGCGGGCTGTGCTGCAAGTCGAGTCCCGGGTGGTACGGGCCGGGTGAACTGGAGCAGTCGGCGCAGGTCTTGGGCATCGAACCCGGCGAGTTTGTTAAGCGTTTTGCGGTGATCGATGGGATCGACATCGATGGCCAGCGGGTGGAGGTGTTTGCCCCCGTCAAGCTCGATCGCTTTGGCAAACCGGCGTGGAAGCCGGGCACCCGCGTCGACGGGCTGTACCGAAGCCTGCGCGGCGTCTGTGTTTTTTACGATGGTACCGGTTGCCGCATTTACCAGGCCCGTCCGATCGAGTGCGCGCGCTACCTGTGCACCCAGGCCTCAGAGCTGAACTTGAGCCACGAACAGGTGGCGGCGCTGTGGCTGGAGCCTGCGGGCGAGTAGCCTGCGGGAACAGCGCCAAACGCTCGTGGTCGTCGAGCAAACTCGCCAGTCCTTTCAATAGTTTAGCGTGGGCGCTTTTGCTGCCGCTCGATCCGTGCGATAGGTGCGGGCGGAGGTACAGTATGTCGATCCCACCGCTCCCACAGCGCGCCCAGGGCTTTGCAAGCCGCGTGCGCCCGTCCCGCTGGATCTTGCCTGGCCTGGCTGCCGCTCTTCTGGCTTGGCAGTTAGGTGCCGGCGGCGCAGGCCTGACCGAGATTGAACCGGGCGAAGTGGCGGTGATCTACAACACCACCGGCCTATCGCTGTTTGGACCCGAGCGGCGGGTAATCGCCGAACAAGGCACGGTCAGCTATGTGCCGTGGTTTCAGCGGGTGCAAACGCTGGACATTCGCCCCCAGGTCATGATTATGCAAGGGGATCGCGACACGGATGCCGGCCATGTCAAGCGCCTGACCGTGCGCGCAAGCGATGGCTCGAATTTCTGGTTTGGCAAGCTCGAGATTCACTACCAGCTCGATGCCAGCAAAGCCGACGTGATCATTGAGACCCATGGCCACGGCGACGCCTACAAGCAGGAGGCGCTGCTTACCCACTCGCGCGAGGTGCTGCGCGACGAGTTTGGCCGCTACAGCTTCCTGCAAGCAGCGGATCCGTCTAGCTATTCCAAGGCCACGACCTTGTCTAAGACCACCTTGAACCAGCGACTCAAGCCATCCGGCATTGAGATCACCCAGATTCTGACGCCCAAGCCGAGTTTTGACAGCGCGGTGGAGACGGCGATCAAGGAGAGGCAGACGGCCGAGCAGGCGGTGCAGGTCAACGCCAAGCAGCGCGAGCGCCTGGTCAAAGAGAAAGAGCGCAAGATTCAGGAGATTCGCGAGCAGAAGTCCGCTGAGTTCCAGACCCTGGCTGCAGAGTTGGCGGCCAAACAGCAGCAGGCCTCCAATGAGTTGGTCAGCGTGCAGCGCGCAGCGGAGACGTATGCCATCGGCCGAGTGGCTGAAGCCAGGGCGATCTTTGCAGAAAAGACCAATCGCGCCGCCGCGTCCTCAGAAGCGGCCAAGGAGAGAGCGCGGGGCTTGGCGGCCAAGATCAACGCCGTGGGCGCCGCCGGACCGGACGTGCTCAATCTGGAAATCGCCAAGAATGTCTTTCCGCAACTGCAGAACGTGACGGCGATTCCCTATGCCCATCCGGTGCCGACGTCGCTCAACGTCCGCCACCTTGACGCCGCTGGGGAGGTCAAACCATGAGCGATCTCGACGATCTGCCGGGCGACGACGTTGCGCCCCAAGCTGCCCCGCCCTCGCCTCCGCCGCCCCCCAAGCCGCGCAAGGTCGCCCCAGTGGTCGATCCGCAGGCGGGCCGCAAGCAAGAAGCCGACCCTGGCGAGCCAGCTCCAGCTTGGCGTCGTTGGGTAAATCTGCAGTGGATAAGCGCTCTTATCATCGGCATGTGGCTGCTGCCTTCCATGTGCACCACCTACGTGCAGCCGGACGAGATCGGCGTCCGCCGCTCGCTGAATTCGGGCGTGGAAGACGACGATTTTGATCAGGGCCATCACCTGGGCCTGCCTTTGCTGCACAGCTGGTATCGCCTGCGCCGCACGGTGCATTACGTCGAGTTTACCGGCACCAACACGCTGGACCTGCGCACCCGCGAGAACAACGTCGTTCACGTCGATATCGCGGTGATCTATCGGATTCTGCCCGGTGAGGCCCACCTGATCGTCCGCGAAGGCTTTGCCGACAGCTACCACGCCAAAGTTCAGGCGGTGTCTGAGGGCTTTCTGCGCGAGCACTTGGCGCAGTTGTCCAATGAAACCGTGCAGATTCCCAGTGAGCGCGAAAAGGTGGCGAAATCGGCGATCGTGCCGCTCAACAAGCAGCTGCGCCAATACCACGTCAGCGTGGTGACGTCCGGCGTGGTGATCCGCGCAATCCAGTTCGATCCGCCCTATGAGGCCCAGCTCCAGGCCAAGCAACTCTTTGCTGTGCAAGCAGAATTGGATACAGCCAAGCAGCAAGAGTCCAAGGCCAAGCAAGAAACGGACACCGTGCAAAAGGGCATCGACAAGGACGTGGCCCTGGAGCGCGAGACCTGGAACAAGCAGATCGAGGAAAAGCGCAAAGAGATCGAGATCACCATCGCCGAGGTGAAGGCCAAGGCCGTGGAGTTCGACAAGACGCGCCGCTCAGAGGCCGACGCCGAATACGAAAAACTGCTGGCGCAGGGCGAGCGCGCGGAAGCCGAGGCCGAGGCACTGGGCAAGAAATTGGAGGCCGAAGCGCTGGCGAGCCGCGCCGGCAAGACGTTCTCTGCCATTGAGGCGACGCGCAATTTCAAGCTGGGGGCGATCGAGCTCAATTCGTCAGACCCGCGCTTCCTGCACGAGTTTGGCTCCATGGCGGCCTGGCGACGCTTCTTTCTGGGGGAGTGATCACCTGTGCTGCGCAACCTGCTGACCTATCTGATTCGCCTGGGCATTTTGGCTGCGCTTCTGTGGCTGGCCTGGGGCTGGCTGCAAGCGCGACGGCCAAAGCAGCTGGCGTGGCGCTGGCGCAGGTTGGGTTGGCAGCACAAGGCAATGGCGACCGCGCTGCAAGAGCGCAAACGCATTGCTGAAGTCCTGCGCGGTTCGCAGTTGCCGGTGGCGAGCAGCGTGATGAGCGACGTCGATGCCCTGGTGGGCAGTGTCGCCGATCTGGTAGAGGTGCGCCTGGGCTTAGGGGTTGAGCAAGCCCGCGTAGCCCAAGGTAGCGCTACCCATGACCAATTGGCGGTGTCGCTGGCCCGCACCGATGAGTCCTTGGCAGAGGCCCTGCGGCGCCTGGACACGATTCGCGCGGTGCTGCTGGACCACGCCGCGGATCGGTTGCAGGATGCGCTGGCGGACGCGCGAGAGCGCTTTGCTGAGCACGCCGATCAGCTGGAGCGGGTCGCCGAAGCCAACCGCGAAATGCGCGAAGAGCTGGCGCGGCTCAGGCGCAACCACTGAATCTTTCCCTGGAATATACGCCGTCTGGGCCAAAGAGGCCGCACAGGAGAGCGGATGAACACGCAAACGACGAGATCGGGGCGCAGTTGGCTGGCCCTGCTGGCCCCTTGGCTGGCGGCGCTGGGAATTGCATTTGCGGCGATTGCCTGTGAACCCTTTGCCGATCCTCAAGATTTTGATCGCGAGGAGGTGCTGGTCTTCAAGCGCTCGAGCTTGGTGCCGCCCAAAGATCCCGGCAAGCCCGCGCAACTGCGGGTGGTGGCGTGGAATGTCAAGTACGCCGCGGCGCGCATCCCCTTCTGGTTTGACTGCTGGGGCGACAAGGTCGAGATGAGCGCGGCCGAAGTCGACGCCAACATGGCCAAGCTTTACGCGGCGATCGACGAGCTGAACCCGGATATCCTGATGACCGAGGAGATCGAGGTCAATTCCAAGCGCAGCGCCTACTTTGACATGGTGCGCGGCATCTTGGAGAACACCGACCTCAACTACGCCGCCTACTACGAGACCTGGGACAGCCAATATGTGGCTTCAGAAGGCGTGGGCCGCATCAACTTGGGCAACGCCATCTTCTCCAAGTATCCGATTACCAAGGCAGAGCGCATTCGCCAGGTCGATCGCACAGACCAGGATGCACTCACCGCGATGTTCTATATCAAGCGCGCGGTGGGTCGGGCCGAGATCGAGGTGCGCAAAGGCGAAAAGCTCGTGGCGATGGTGGTCCACACGGAGGCCTACGACAACGACGGGACAAAGCAGAAGCAGATCAAGCAGATTCACGAGCTGGCCTTGAAGGAAACCCTGCCGCTGGTCTTGGGCGGCGACTTCAATGAGCTGCCGCCGAGCGCCGCCAAGGTGGTTGGCTTTATGGACGAGCGCGAAAAAGCCGTGTGCAGTGACGACTTTATCCAGCCGCCCTACACGCCCGCGGTGATGCAGCCGTTCTATGACGACCTGCTGCCGCACATTGACCTGAGCCGCTACGGCGCCAGTGAAAACGAGCAGAAGCGCTACTACACCCACAGCGTTTTGGGCCCAGACGACAGCAACGACAAAGGCGAGAAAGGCTTCTGGAATCGGACATTGGATTACCTGTTTGTCTCCAAGGGTAGCTCGTGGGTAGCCGGCTCTACCGATGTGGCCCAGCAGCAGGGTCAACGCCTAGGCGGAGAGAAGGGCTTGGGCCCGGTGCTGACGCAAGACTACCTGCGCCTCTCCGACCATGCGCCGGTGACGGGCCTGTGGGAGGTGAAGTGATGCGCTTGAAATCCTTGATGACTCTTGGTGTTTTGGCGCTCGCCCTGCCCTGCCTCGCCGCTGTGGCGCCGCGCAGTGCCCAAGCCGAGATCCTGCCAGCGCGCGAAACGGCCGATGTGCTGGGCCAAGGCCAATACGCGATCGGCGTGTTCAATCCCCTGCGCATCGGCACCTTTGCGGGCGAGCTGGAGTTTCACCCGCTGGTGATGCTGGTGGCGCCGCATGTGACCCTGCGCAGTCAGGTGCGCGCCGCAGAGAAACCGGGCGATTGGCGCTGGAGCCTGGTCAGCGGCCTGTCAGTGCCCAGTGGCGCGTGGCGGTTGGCCAAACCGTTTGGGTTGTCAGGAGATCTGGTGCCATCCTGCAAGGTGGCGGGGGACGATCCGGCGCGCGGCGGCAGCTGTGATCGACCGGGGTGGCTGCTGGCCGGCAAGCTGGGTTTGATCGCCTCCAAGGGCTTTGTCGACTCCGCCGGCCAAGAGCGCGGCGTGCTGAGCCTGCGCATGGAAGCCGCCGGCGCGTGGACGCTTTTTGGCCAAGAGGGCCGGCCGCTGCACGCCTGGGCTCCGGTAGAAGTGCAAATGGCCCCGGAGATCGGCCAGTCGCGCAGCCAAGTTCGGGTGGCTTATGACCACGCCGTCGCGGATTTTCTGAGGCTGCGCGCTGAGTTGGGCGGCTATCTGCTGAGCCGACCGATCGACGACCTGACCTCGCCGTGGATCGCCAGCGGCTACATGGGCGCCGATCTGCGCACCAGCCAGCGCACCCGCCTGACCCTGGGCGCCATGTACTGGAACAGCGATCGCCACCAGCGCGAGGTCACCAAGGGCAGCGACGGCTTTGCCCAAGTCGACTACGTGCGGACCCACGAGGTGTGGCCGACGCTCGATTTTCTGTGGCAGTGGTAGGTCCAAGTGAACGACGCGGAGAAATGCCAGCGCATCCAAGCAATTCTGGACGATCTGTACCCTGCCCCGCCGGTGCCGCTGGACCACCAGGACGCCTACACGCTGCTCATCGCCGTGCTCCTGAGCGCCCAGTGTACCGACGTGCGGGTCAACACCGTCACGCCTGCGCTGTTTCGCCTGGCGAGGACGCCGCAACTGATGGCCCTGCAGAGCGAAGAGGCGATCCGCGAGATCATCCGACCGTGCGGGCTTTCTCCGCAAAAATCAAAGGCGATCAAGCGGTTGTCAGAGCTGCTGTTGGAGCGCCACGGCGGCGAAGTGCCCGCGGACCAGGACGCGCTTGAGCAGTTGCCCGGCGTGGGCCACAAAACTGCCCAGGTGGTCATGGCCCAGTCGTTTGGCGTGCCGTCGTTTCCAGTGGATACCCATATCCACCGATTGATGACGCGCTGGGGGCTCACTTCCGGCAAGAACGTGGAGCAGACCGAGCGCGATGGCAAGCGGCTTTTCCCGAGGGAACGGTGGAACAAGCTGCACTTGCAGATCATCTTCTTTGGTCGTGGCCATTGCCCTGCGCGCGGACACGACCAGGCGAATTGCCCGATCTGCAGCTGGGCGGCGCCGCTGGCCTAGGGCAGCTCAGTGGACATGGGGGTCCTCAAACAAGCCCCGCACCAGCGGCTTGCCATCTCGCACCAGCCAGCGCCCGCGCGCCATCACTGCCTGAGGCCGGCCGAGTTCGTTGAGGATTTGCAGATCGGCGTCCGCCCCCACGTTCAGCTGGCCCTTGCCAGGCAAGCGAAACTGCTTGGCGACATGGCTGGTAAAGAACGGCAGAACCTGCGCCAAGGTGCGTCCGCGGGCCAGCAGCGCGACAATCGCGTCAGAAAGCCCCATCGATCGGCCGACATCCATGTGCAAGAGCACGCCGTCCTTGTCAAAGACGGGCAGACAGCCGCCGCCGTCACTGCTCGCAGTCAGGCGCTGGGGGTCGAGGCCGGAATCCAGCCAATCTTCAATCGCTTGGGCGACATCTAGCGATTCCTCGTCGGCTTCAAAGGCGGT
>CAXNCS010000053.1:0-16599 GCA_964201005.1 Myxococcota bacterium | reverse complement strand
TCGTCGCAATTGGCCGCTTTGCCGATGACACATTTGCCCTTGGCGCAGGTGTCGTCGACCGTGCAGGCGTCGCCGTCGGCGCAGATCACCGCGTTGTCGCTGTGGGTGCAGCCCAACGCCAGGTCGCACGCGTCGTCTGTGCACGGGTTGCCGTCGTTGCAGTCCTTTGGGCTGTTGCCCACGCATTTGCCCTGGGCGCAGAGGTCTTTTTGGCTGCACGCGCTGCCGTCATCGCAGCTCAGGCCGTCCTGAAACGGGTAGGCGCAGCCCTTTTTGGGGTCGCAGACATCCGCCGTGCACGGGTTCTTGTCGTCGCACTTGAGCGGCTCAGACGTGCACTTCTTGCCGGTGCATTTGCCGTTCCAGGTGCAGAGATCGCCGTCATCACAGGGCGCGCCTTCCGCAGCCACGGACCAGCTGGTGGTGGCTTGGCCGGGCAGGCACTGGGCGCACGCGTCGCCGGGCTTGGCCTCGCCTTTTGCCCGGCACAAGCCGCCGATCAGGCACGCGTCGGGCTTAAAGCTCCAGCTGCACAGCGGCTTGCCCCAGGCGATGCTGCACGTGTCGACGGTGCAGTCCAGCTTGTCATTGCAGGCCTTCTTTTCATCCGCCGTGCATTCGCTGGGGCCCGTGTCTGCGGGCGGCACATCCGCGGGCTCTGCGTCGGCCACCTGCGTGTCGATCGGCTCGCTGTCCGCGCTGGCGCTATCGGAGGCGCCGCCGTTGTCGGCCTGAACATCGGCCAGGGCGGCGTCTTGGGCCCCGCTGTCCGCGCCGGCGTCCGTCGTCACTGCGCTATCCTCGGTAGATCCGGCGACTTGAGCGTCTTCAGCGCACGCCGCCAACCCGCAAGCGATCAACGCCGCCGCCGCCAAGTGTCTCCCGGCCATTCTTGTCAGAAGGTGAATCTTCACTTGAGCTTACCTCCGACGATGGTGTTGCCGTTCTTGCGCGTCGTCGTCTCCACCGCAATGCCGATACCGGTGCCAGGGGGCAGGCCGGGCATCGACGAGGACAGGTCGATCGACGGGATCGGGAAGGTGCCGAGCGCCGTGCCGCCCAGCTGCGCCACCAGATTGTCCAGCAGCGCGTCAGCGACCAGCTTCTCCAACACCCCTTCGCTGCTCACCATATTGTCTTGCAGCACGTCCACTTGCAGCGCCTTGCTCTTGACGCTGTCCAGCGAAATGCCGATCTCATTGCCCACCGCCTTGACCGTGACGCCGGCGACAAACGACGCGTACAGCACCACGTCCATCGGCTGGCCAAACAGCTTGAGCTTGGCGTCGACCTTGAAGTCGCCCACGTGGGCCAGCAGCTCGCCCGTGGCGCAGTCGCTCATGGTCGGCGCCAACATCCCGGAAACCTTGAGGGTCATGTCGGAGACGCCGTATTGCCCCAGGTCCACGTTGCCCAGCATCGACGCCGGCACCGGGAACTCAAACAGCCCGCCCTGCCAAGTCCCCCACAGGATCTGGTTAAAGGTGTCGTCGGCAATCACCAACTCCAGCGGCTTGGCCTTGAGAATCTCTAGCTTTTGCGGGGCCTTGCCACAGCCGATCCGCCCGGGCACCCCCAGATTGTCGTAGGGCGTGGACTTCACCGTGGTGATGCGGGCGCGCTCCAGCATGGCCAAGCCGTCCGTCCCAGTGCCGACACTCGAGAAATCGGACTGCAAATTCAAGGTGATCTTCTTGCCCGATCCGTCGAGCTTGTTGATGTCAAAGCTCGCGTTGAGGGCCAGAGCGCCCAGGGCCCCCGACAGCTGCGGCTCCAGATTGGCCACCACCTGATCGGCAAAGGCTTTTTCCAGCTGCGGCTTGAACGAGTTGAGCACCGCGTCGACGATAAAGCCGATCAGGAAGTTGAGCACGCCGTTGCTCAGGGTGGCGTCGACATTGTTCAACGTCACCTTGGTGTTGGCCATTTTGGTGGCGAGCTTGTGGTCGGCGGTCACGCTCAGGTTGACGTCCGTGGCGATGTCGATACTGCTCATGGTCAGCTTGCCGTCGACATTGACATTGAAGCAGAACAGCACGCAAACCTTGGCCGTGCCGGACAGATCGCCGCTGACATTGTTGATCTTGGCCGTCATCCCCAGGCCGCCGGGCTTGGCCTGCAAGCTCACCTTGGCCGGGTCGTACTTGAGGTTGGTCAAATTCACCGTTGAGCCGTTGGCCGAATAGACCGGGTTCTTGATCAGATCGGCGAGCTTGAGGTTCTGGATCGCCAGCTCAAACAAGGTCGCGAGATCATTGGGCGGCGGCGGGACCTTGTGGTTGCCGTCGTCAATGACCGACTGGGCCAGCCAGAACGCCAGGCCGGGATCGACCATGCCCACGCCCGGTTTGGCGAGATCCGGCTTGAGATAGCTGCTGGACCACAAGTACGCCTGGACACGGCGCTTCTTGCTGCCAAAGCTGTCCGCGGCGTCAAACACCAGGGTATTGCCGCCCACCAGCGAGGTGTAGGGCACGGCAAAGCTGCCATCGGCGCCCACGCTGACCGGCTTGTCGTTGAGTGCAAAGCTGGTGATCGGCCCGGCGCCGGATTTGACCTTGCCCTTGACCGTGATGGTCGGGCTGCCCTGCTGAATGGTCGCGGCGCGCGGCGGATACTCGATGTCGATGACCGGCCGGCAGGCGTTGGACACGATCAGGGTGTTCTTGCAGCCCTTGGCTTTGTCGCAGGAATCCGCGGTGCAGGCATTGCCGTCGTCGCAGTTGACCTTGGCGCCCTGACAGCTCGCTTCCTTGCAGGTGTCCTTTTCCGTGCACGCGTCGTCGTCATTGCACGGCGTGCTGTTGTTGGCCAGGGTGCAGCCCTTTTTGGGGTCGCAGCCGTCATCCGTGCACAGGTTGTTGTCGTCGCACACCAGCGGTTTCTTTCCCGGTTGGCAGCTGCTTGCCCCGCAGGTGTCCTCTAAGGTGCAGGCGTTGGCGTCGTCGCACGGCAAGGTGTTGGCGGTGTGCACCACGCCGGTCTGCGGGTTGCAGCTGTCGTCCGTGCAGGTGTTGGCGTCGTCCAGCGGCACCGCGGCGCCCACGCAAGCGCCCTGGCTGCAGGTGTCGTTTTGCGTGCACTTGTTCACGTCGTCGCAGGGCTTGGTGTTAAACGGGAACACGCAGCCTTTCTTGGCGTCGCAGGCTTCGTCTGTACAGGGGTTGCTGTCGACGCAAAGGTCGGCGATCGACTTGTGGCCGCAGCCCTTTTTGGCGTCGCAGCTGTCAATGGTGCAGACCGTGCCGTCGTCGCAGTCGGCGGGCTTGCCGGGGGCACAGGCGGCGTCTTTGCAGAGGTCGCCCACGGTGCAGGCGCTGCCGTCATCGCAAGGCGTTGAATTCGCCGCGAGGATGCAGCCCTTCTTGGGGTCGCAGCCGTCATCGGTGCACAGGTTGCCGTCGTCGCAGCTCAGGGTCTGGGCGCCGGGCAGGCAGAGCCCGCCTTTGCAGGTGTCGCCGGCGGTGCACACGCTGCCGTCATCGCACGGGTCGCTGTTGGCTGTGGCCGTGCAGCCGCCCGCGAGGTCGCATTTGTCGTCGGTGCAGGGGTTGCCGTCATCGCAAACCTTGCCGGGGCCCGTGCATTTGCCGTCGGCACACTGATCGTTCACTGAACACGGGTCGCCGTCGTCGCAGCTGCCCTGCCCGTCCGTGCCGCCGTCCCACGGGCTCCAGGCGTTCTGGTCCAGGGCGGCGACGCAGCGCAAGCACACATTGCTCGGGTGTTTGGCGAGGTTAGCCAGGCACTCTGCGCCAATCAGGCAGTGGTCGGGCTTGCACGCGGGGCCCGTGTCGGGCGGCGGCAAATCCGGAGCGGGCGTGCTGTCTTGAGCCGCGACATCAGTCGGCGAAGTGTCGGCGATCGCGGTGTCGGCCGGAGCGACGTCAGACACGGCCGCATCGCTGCCCTGGCCTTGGCCATCTAACGGCGCGGCATCGTCGGCATTTGCCGTGTCTGCAGTGGCACTTGCGCCGCCAACGACCGCTTCTTCGCTGCAAGCTGCGGCAGTCAAGAGCGCCAAGGCCAAGCCCATGCGCCACAGCGGTGCAGAAACTCGCCCCAGCAAGGAGGGCGCAAAGGCGACGGGCGGAGCAGGCCGGGGCCTTGGACAAGCAGGCTTCGACATGGGCATCTCGCTGGGAAAGGGTGGCAAACGCGGGCTCAAACCACCTATAGTGCCCATCCGCGCCGGCGGATGCAATGGCGCAGCGGAGGCCCGGCGAGGTCGCGCATTCGCTGGGGTGACCACCCCCCTAAAGCGTTGCACAGATTGCATTTTTTGGTCGACAGCTAGTCCCTAAGCAGCGTACCCAACTCCACCAGCAGGGAGATCCACGCCAGCTTGGTGTTGGGATTGAGGCTCAAGCGCCCTTCGAGCCGCTGGCAAAGCTCAATGCCCCGGGCAAGGCGCGAAGGGTCGACGCGGGCCGCCATCTGGCGCAGCGCCAAGGCGTGGCGGGCGTACGGCAAGCGCTGCATATCCTGGCCACATTGCACCATCAGCACATCGCGGAGCACGGCGCGCAGGGCATCCAGGGCCAGCACCAGGTCATCGCGCCCCAGATCGCGCTTGACCTTCTCTTCGCCGGAGGCCGCTCCGATATGGGCGATCAGCCGATCGGTGAACGGCGCCGCCGCGGCGGGCGGATCAGCGCCCAAGCGCAGGGCAAAATCGGCGACGAGATCGGCAAGGGCCAGCCGACCGGGGTCGCAGAGCTGCTGCGCCTGCGTCAGCGAACCCTGGGCCAGCGCCGCCGCCGTCAGAGCCATCGCCTCGTCCGCCCCGCCCGCCACCAGCAGCGCGGCGATGTCGGCTTCGGGAAGGTCGGTAAAGCGCAACACTTGGCAGCGCGAGCGAATCGTGTCGAGCAGCACCTGCGGCTTTGAGGTCACAAGCACAAAAACCGTAGCTGGCGGCGGCTCTTCCAGGGTCTTGAGCAGAGCGTTGGCCGCCTCTTCGCGCAGGGTGTCGGCGCCGTCGATGAGGACCGCCTTGATTCGCCCGACCACCGGCTCATAGCGCAGGCGCTGCAGGGCGTCGCGCACCTGATCGATCTTGATCGACACGCCGTCGCGCAGCAACACGGTTAGATCGGGGTGCTGGTCTCGCTCCAACGCCGCGCAAGAGCGGCAATGGCCACAGGGATCCGCGTCTCCGGCCGCGGCGCCCCAGCAGGCCAAGCGACCCACAAATGCGCGGGCGACCGTCAGTTTGCCAATTCCTTCAGGGCCTTCAAACAAGTAGGCGTGGCCATGGCGCCCGGCGGCGATGAGGCGTCGCAGCAGGTCCAGTTGCAGGCGGTGGCCGCGGATACGGCTGTGGCGCGGGTAGTCCATGCGCGGATGGTGGAGTCCGGTCGGCCGTTGGTCAAGGTTGCGGTCGCCGATCCGCGTCGGGGGCGTGGGGAAGCACGTCGGGAACAGCTAGGAGCCCATCCGCGAACCCGTGGCGGGCATCGGGTTTTGCAGCGTCGCCCGCGCGCTTGTGTCGGCGCCGCCGCCAGCGCACAATCGGGTCTGTCTACGGTACATTCACAGGACCGGTCGCGTGGGGCGGCGGGTTAGGATCGCCCTCGGGAGTACAGGGATGTGGGAAGATCGCCGCTCACAGGCGCGCTATCCGTGTTTGATCACTGGAGAAATGCGGCCCACCGCGGGCGGCTTTAGCGAAGTGGTTTGCACCAGCATTAGCCGGGGGGGCGCGTTCTTGTCGTGCAAGAATCCGCCGCCGGTGGGCGCCAAGCTGATCGTCGAATTGCGCCCTCAGGGAGCGAGCGGGCCCGTGATCGAGGCAAGCGGCGACGTCGCCTGGTCCAGCCCGCGCGGCGCCGTGACCCCGCCCGGCTGCGGCCTGCGCTGGAATTCGCTGCGCAGCAGCAGCGGTGCGGCGGCCTTGAGGGCCTTTGCCGCCGAATACCTGCGCTGGAGCGACCTGGGAGATCTGCCGATCGACCCCATCGGCAGCGCTTGGCTGCGCGTGGACCGCAGCGGTAAGCTGTCTGGGGCATTCATCGCAGAAATGGCCAGCGGATCGGCAGAGGCGCCGGCGTCGGCCTTGGCCATTGCGCCCGAGACCGCAATCGACGTGCCGGCGATCGCCGCAGCGGAACTGCCTGCGCCGCCACCGCCGCCAGTTTCGACTCCAGTCCCAGCGCCAATCGCCGTTGGTCCGGCAGCAGATCTTGGCAAGAAGGGGTCCCCAGAACCAGAGGACCAGGTGGACCTGTTTTCGGTCTTTGCCGCGGCCGCCTTTGCTCTACCTGCCGATCCAGCCCCGGCGGCCCTGGTCGCGGCCGACCACACGGAGCGACCGACCGAGCCGCTGGCCATGCCCCTGGCCGGTGCGCCGGTCTTGGCCGGGTTTGCCGTGGCGTCAGACGGAATGGCCGATGCGGCGACGGACCCCGATCAGGACCTGCTGGCCCCCACCTTGGGCTGGCGACGCGCCCCTGCCAGAGTGCCGGGCTTGCATCCGGCGGTCGCCCTGGCTCCGGTCGCGCCGGCCGAGCTGACGGACCCGGGCGTGCCGCTCGTCGACACCCGTGCAGACACCATCCGCCAGCCGATCGCCCTGGGGGCGCCAGCCCAACCCAAGACGCCGGCCCTGGGTTCCCTCCTGGGGTCCGCAGCCCGCACTACCGGTCAAAGCGATTCTGGCTTCTTCCTAGAAGCACTGGCTGGGCAACGCGGCGCGATTCCGCCGACAGATCAATCGGCTGGACGCCACGGCACCAATCCTGGCACGGGAGCCGTGCTGCCGACGCTGGCGCCTCTATCGTCCGTCACAGCTCGGATGGAGGCAGTTGACCTGGGCCTGTGGGACCACACAGCCAACCCGGATTCCCTGCTGGAAGAGTTGTCGGGCGGCATTACCGCGTTGCCGGAGCTCGCCGTTCCGCCGCCGATCCCAGAGCCGGAGCCGTATGACGGAGCGCCTCCGCCCCCCAAGTCCCTAGATGAGCAGACCTTTGCCTACGGCAGTGTGCGAGAGGCGCTGATGGCCCAGGTGGCCCGGGCGCGGGTGGCTCGCGCGGCGGAGTCCGGCTTGGTGCCGCTGGTTCCCTCAGGGGCGCGGACTATCTCGGCAGGGTATGCGCCCGCGGCCGCGTGGGCTCCGCAGGTGCACGGTGACGCCCCTCACCCGCCAAGCCCTCTGCAGCCCATCGCCGCCCATCCGCCCCATCCGCCGCATCTGGGCAGCCACGGACTCGTCGATCCGCCGCACCCGCGCACGGAGCCCGGAGTGGCCCTGCGCCACGGTGAGGTCCAACCGGTGCTCCAGCAGTGGCCGGCGGGGGTGCCGCGCGCTCTGGCTGCTCGCTACAAAGATCTTCAAATCCTTGGGCAAGGTGGCCACGGTGTCGTCTATCGCGCCCGCGATACCGCGCTGGACCGCTATGTGGTGCTCAAGCTGATGATGCAGTCCACCTTGGGCACGGAGATGGCGCGGCGCTATTTCCAGCGCGAAGTCCGCCTGGCGGCCAGCCTCAACCACGCCAATATCGTGCATATTTACGATGTCGGTGAGGCCGAGGGGGTGCTGTGGTACGCGATGGAGTTTGTCGACGGCGTACCCCTTGCCCAGTACCTGCAGCCGGGCAAACCCTTGCCAGACATGAGCTTTATCTACTCCGTGTTTAGCCAGCTGTGCGAAGCGCTGGACCACGCCCACAGCCAGGGAATCCTGCACCGCGACGTCAAGCCGGACAACGTGCTGGTGGCGGCGGACGGCACGGTCAAGCTGTTTGATTTTGGCCTGGCCCGCGGCGCCGACCAGGGCTTTGGCGAGCAATCGCTGCTGCTGGGCACGCCGTACTACATGGCGCCGGAGCAGTTGTCGGGCGGTAAGGTCACCCACGCGACCGATGCCTATGCGCTGGGGGTGCTGCTTTACCGGCTGCTGGCCGGCGAAGTGCCGTTTCACAAAGGCAATGTCTTTGCCGCCCACGTGCTGGAGCCCGTGCCCGACCCGCGCAAGCTGCAGAGGGGGATCCCAGATGGCGCCGTGGCCGTGGTGATGCGCCTGCTCGCCAAGCGCGGCGAGGACCGCTACCCAGACTGCCGCCAAGCCGCGGTGGAGCTGTGGCAAGCTTGCTTTGGCTGAGGCGGCCTGCGATATTGCGACCTGGATGTCTATTGAGGACACCGGGAACGGAACCATGCTCTGGCCTCGCCTGCTGCCCGCCATCCTGAGTTACGCGGTGTTGGGCGCGAGCCTGTTGCGCAGCGCAACGAGCTTTGGCGGCTGGTTTCTTGCCGCGTGCGTGGCCTTCTTGCCGCTCCTGCTGCTGGATCGCCGGCCGTGGGTGCCCAAGGCGCTGGCGGTCGGGCTGCTGGTGAGTTCGCCGCGCTGGCTGTGGATCGCATGGAGTGTCGCCCAAGAGCGCATGGTCCAAGGCAAACCCTACGTGCGCATGGCGGTGATTCTGGGCGCGGTGGCACTGGTGAGCTGGGCGGCGGCGTGGCTCCTTCAAGGGACTGCCGTGCGCACGCGCTATGGACAACCTAGACTATAGTCAGGGGATTCCGCCAAGACTCAGCCTTCAACCACGTCCAAAGCGCCGTGATCGTCGCAGTGGTCGCCGTGGGGATGGTGCAGGCGGCCGGCCACCAGGTAGTCGACATGGTCATCGTGGGCCACTTGCGGGTGGCCGCAGAGGGGACCGTGGCGGTGCTGCGGCGGGTGGCCGGGCTCCGCCGGACGGTGGTCGTGACCGTGGTCCGGAGGCCCCTGCAAGGTGTGGACTTCATGGCGGTCGCCGTGGGCATGGTCCAGATGGCCGTCGTGCAGGTAGTCGACATGGTCGCCGTGGCGCACCGCCAAGTGGCCGCACCCCGGGCTGTGGATGTGGCCGTGGCGATGGGCCTGCCAGTGGTGCAGGCGATCGAGTCCCCAGGCCAGAATGTGAGCCAGGATCAGGCCGCCGCCCGCCACTAGTGCCTGCGAGGCCCCCACCGGCAAGCGGTACAGAAAGGCCACCAGGTAACCCAGCACCCCGGCCACGGCGCCCAGCAGTGCAGATACCGCCGCGGCCCCCGCCACATGCGGCGCGAGTCGCAGCCCGGCCATCGGCGGCAGCACGGTAAATGCGAACACCGGAAGCGCGCCAAGCACGCGCGTGGCCAGAGAAACAGCGGCGGCCAGCGAGCCCACCAGGGCCAGGCTGAGCCAGCGCGTGGGCAAGCCCCGCACCCGCGCGCCGTCTTCATCGACCGCTACTTGCACAAAGCCGCGCAGGCCGACCAGGTGAATGACCCCCAGGACGCCGGCCAGCCACATCAGCAGGTGCAGGTCTTCTGGCGACACGGCCACAGCGGTGCCAAAGAGAATCGACTGAATATCCTGGACTTCTTGGACAATGCGCGTGCCCAGCGCCAGGGTTCCCGCCGCGCCCAGGAGATAGACCCACCCGAGCACGCCGTCGCTGCGGCCAAGGGCACCGCCGCGGGCAGAGAGCAGGCCGGCGGCGGCCAATGTCGTTGAAATTACCGCACCTGTTGTCGGATTGATGAGTCCCGCAGGGGCCCCCAGGTGGATCTGCGCGTACCAAGCCGCGGCGACGCCGAGCCCCGCAGCCTGGGCCAAGGCCGCGGAAAGGAACACCATGCGCCGCACCAGCACGTAGACGCCCAGCCAGCCCAGCAGGCCCCCGGCCAGCGCCGCGGCGAGCACGGGGTCGCGAAACAGCTCCCAGCTGTCCAGAAATTGCTGAACCGTCGGCAGGGCTTCGGCCTCAGGCATCGGCGCCCCCGCCAAGGGCTGCCCGGCCTAGCGCCGGCGCGACCGGCAAGCCATAGCGCACCGCCCAGGCCGGCGACGCCACCACTTCTGCCACGGTCCCGGCGACAACGGCGCCTTGGTCTTTGTCTACCAGCAGCGCGTGGGTGGCATGGCGGGCCAGCAGCGCGAGGTTGTGGCCGACCATCAGCACCCCCAGCGACCGGACGCGGCGCAGCTCGCCAAGCAACTGAAAGACGGACAGTTCTGCGTGCAAGTCCATGGCGCTCGTCGGTTCGTCGAGCACGAGCAGCTGCGGGTCGCCGGCCAGGGCCTGGGCCATGAGCACGCGCTGCTTCTGGCCTTCTGAGAGGTGTTGCCAAGGCTCGCTGCACAGGCTGGCCGTCGCCGTCTCCACCAGGGCGCGCTGCACTTGCGGACGAACCTTGAACAACCACAAAGGGTTGGCAAAACTCCAGCCGCGCTCCGCCCCCGAGCGCACCAAGTCGATGACCCGCGCCGGCACGTCCACGTCCATGGCGCTGCGCTGCGGCACATAGCCGATCCCGCGGCGGGGCCGCTGCAAATCCCCAGCGATCATCGGGAGAAGCCCCAGCACTGTGCGCAGGAGCGTGGTCTTGCCGCTGCCGTTGGGTCCCACCACGGCCCAGGCCTGGCCGGTGCGCACTTCAAAGTCGATGGGCGGCAGGATGGCCCTTCCCGCATGGCCCACCACCAAGCCGCGGCAGGCCAGCAACAATTCGTCGGGATGGGTTGGCGGGGCGCTCATCAGACCTCTGGGCGAAGCCTAGCGCTACTTGGCCTCAAACAACAGCCCGACCGTGGCCTTGCTGTGGGGGCCGATCTTGACCCGGTAGGTGGCGACGCCGAGCGGCAAGACCAGCTGGGTAGCCACGGCGCTGCAGGCTCCGGTGCTGCTCGTCGAGGTCGGCGCGACAGACACTCCTGCAGAATCAATGACCTGCAGTGGCACTGCCGCATTGGCCACCAGGAGGTAATCGCCCTTGGTCGGCGCCAGGAACTTGACGTAGCCGGCGTAGGTGCCGCTGGCGTCGGCGGGCAAGGTCACGTCAAAGCGGGTGTGCGCGGTAGAAACGTCTGCCAGTTGATCGGCATCGGCGACGGTCAGCGCGGCAACGGCCTTGCTGGCGGTACCGGCGAGGTGCTCGCACGCCTCGGACTCGGGGGTCGCGTTGGCGTGATCGTCGTGCTCGTCTGTGGCGCAAGAGGCCAAGCTGAGGGCAAGAGCGGCGAAGGCGACCGGGGCATTCATGCGGAAGTAATTCACAAAGACTCCTGTAAAATCATGGATCAGACAATCGCCCGGCACCTGTCCGGACGCGGGTGGTTGCTGCGCCGCGGCCTATTCGGCGCGCGATACTTGGGCGGAGAGGCTGGCGTGGTGCTGCCAGGCTTGCTGCAGAGCCACGGCCGCGGGGTGATCAGCCGGCAGGTCCAGCACGGCGGCCGTACCCGCGAGCTTGGCCACGTCTAGGCCGTCGAGCCACAGGACGGGGATGTCGAGGTCGGCGGCGATCTGCACGTGCAGCGGCTGGTGGGGGCCGACACTGCCGCTGACTTGCGCTGCAGCGCTGGCTGGCCCCAGGCGAATCTGCACGTCGACACCGCCAGGCGGCAGGCGCTTGGCCGAAGGCGAGCCATCCCACACGTGGGCGTGCAGGGTGACCCCTCGCCAAGCAAGCTTAAACGTGGACAATTCTCCCATCGGCAGATCCGCTGTCGCCGCCTGGAGCGCGGGGCCATAGGCGGGCGCAAGGGTCGGTGTCGCCAGAAGGGCCAGGTCCACGACCTCAGCTCCAGCGGCGGAACCAAGCAATTCTGCTTGAATGTCCGCGTAATCGACCAGCCTACCGTCGCCGGTGTGGCAGTGGCCGCCGTGGCAATTGCTGTACCCGGCGGGCGGCTTGGCTGGATCAAAGCTCAGCGCCCCGGCGTCGCCCGCCAAAAGCAGCTGGGTCCCGCCGAGCTCGACCTGCAGGCTTTCAATTTTCCACAGGTATTCCGAGGCAGTGCGCATCCGCCCATCGCTGGTGAGGCGGTCGGCCGGCACGCTGGAGCGCAGGCGCACCTTGGCATCGGCGATGCCCCACGGCTGGCCCGCATCCCAGGCACAGCCGGCCGCGGCCACACATAACCACAGACTCATAACGAGGACGGCGAGCCTATTTTCCACCGAGCGCTCCATACAACTCGCGGGCCAGACCGCGGGCAAAGTCGTCATAGCGCTGGCCCTCGGCATAACGCGCGCCGGCCGGCAGCACCAGCAGCTTGGCCGCCGTCAGCTTGGCCACTTGCTCAGACGTCGTCCGGGGGTAGTACTCCTCCTGCACCACCAGCTTGGCTCCTGTGGTGCGCATCAGCCCAACAACCTTGGCCAACTGCGCGGGATCTGGCGGAATCCCCGGCCGAGGCTCTACGGTACCGATTTGCTTGAGGCCCAGCCAGTCGATCAAGTAGACCAGCGAGTCGTGATAGACCAGCAGCTGGCGGCTTTGCGCCGGGAGAGCGGCAAAGCGCCGGGCCTCCTCAGCCGCCAAGGCCCGCAGCCGAGCCGCCACCGCCGCCGCATTGCGCTGATAGTCCGCGGCGTGAGCCGGATCCAGGGTCGCAAGCGAGCGACCAAGCGCTTCTGCAATGCTCGCTCCTGCGCGAGGATCCCAGGCAAAATGCGGATTTCCGCCCGGATGGATGTCGCCCATCGCCCGATCGACTTTGGCGGGCACCTGCAGTCGCCGCACCAGCGTGGACGCGTCCAGATAGCCCGCGGTGCCGACCTGAATCCGCGGATTGCGCGCCTGGCGCACCAGCCCGGGCAGCCAGCCAACCTCGAGCTCTAGGCCATTGACGACCAGCAGATCCGCGCGATTGAGCGACAGAATCAGGTTGGGCCGGGCGTCTGCATAGTGCGGATCCTGGCGCGGCCCCAGCAAGCTCTCGACTGCGGCGTGGGGCCCCGCGACCTCTTTGGCCAGTGCCGCCAAGCTGGGCAAGGTCGCCACCAGTTGCAGGGCCAGCGCCGGCAATGCCCAGAGTTGCGCCGCCAGAAAGGCGATCATCCACCATCGTCGCATCATCTTGAACTCCTAGAAATTGTGCGCGCCGTGATCGCCGATCAGGGTCTCTAGCGCCAGCACGACGCCGTAGATCGGCTCGCTGCGCCATGATGGCAAGTCGGCCGAGGCTTGCAGGCGCAGGCGCGAGAAATGCGAAGGGTAGAACGTCAGTTGCGCGGCGTGGCGGGTGCGCTGGCCGGTCCACTGGGGGTCGAGCGGGTCGTCCGCCAGGCCGGTGGTCCAATCCGTGCGCCAACCCGCCTCCCAACGCAGGGCAAATACGCCCACCAGATGGGCATAGCCGGCGTGGTCCACCAGCGACCGACCCGGCAATTGGCGAGCGCGCACGCCGTGTTCAACCTGCAGCGACAGCGATCGCCTCTCCGGATCCGCCGCCGGCCGATAGCGCACGTACAGGTCGCCCGCCAGCACTTCACTGCGGTTGCCGTTGCCAGAGGCGTTGGGCCCCTCTTGGCCGGATACGCCCAGCTGCAGCGACCAATCGTCGTCGATGGGCACAAAGCTCTTGGCCGTCAAGGTGTACAGCACGTCGTTGGGCCGGCGCACGGGCAGGTCGCTGCCGCCGAGCCACGATCGCGCACAGCACTGGCCCACGGCGTCGGTGGCCGACAGCTTGATCTCGGTGTACCACGGCAGCGGCGTCAGCCAGCCCGCCTGCACGCCCAGGCCGCGGTTGGCCTCGCTGCCAAAGAATTTACCAATCATCAAGGCCTGATCGACAAAGTTCCAGCTGTGCGGGTGGCTGTTGTTGATCCGGCCAAATGCGGTGAGGAACTGCCCTGCCTTGATCTGCAGGCCGTGGGCCAGCGCCAGGGATTCTGCATAGGCTTCCTCTACTTCGACGCCAAACTGGCCAAACACGATGTTGGACTCAAAGTGCAGGTACGGGTCGACGGAGGAAGCCATATGCAGCTCGAGCTGCTGCAGGTTAAAGCCGTTGCGCTTGGGGTCGTGGCCGCCCGTCTGCAAGGGCTTGGAATCGCTGTAGCCGGCGGCGGCACCATCAAAGATCAGCGAAATCGATGGATTGGATGACCCTGAGCTTGGATTGACTGGCAATTGGGGGGCCGAGGCGGCGCTGTCTTGGGCGGCGGCGGCCTGCAGAGCTTGAAGCTCAGCCGCGGTGAGCTCAGCCGGGGTCGCGTCTGCGGGAGCAGAAACTGCTTGGTCGTCATTGGCTTGGGCCACAGCTGCCCCGGCGTCTAGCAGGAGCCCTAGGGCGACAAACCAGCTGGCGAGCCGCATGGGCGCTGGCGCGGCGCGGCGATGGTCCGAGTTGTCGAGGCAGTCCGCGTTCAAGGCATCCTCTCAGCGCAGCGAGCCCAGGGCTGCCGGGCGCAGACGCAGTCTACTTGCATATGCAACCGTTTTGCAAGTAGATGGCAACTGCTTGTCTACACCGGAGTTACTCGCATGACCTGTCCGACCGGAGGGGCAAAGCCGCTGACCCAGGTGCCGGTGAGAGCCAAAGTGATAGCTCTGGATCTACGCCGTTGCGGCGCATAGCATACAGCCGTTCCGCGCGCGGTTGCGGAGCCTGGAACGCCATGCGCAGTCTACTCCCCTCCCTGATTCGCGGCCTTGTGTTGTGCACCGCTCTGAGCGCCCTGGCGAGCTGCGGCGAAGATGAAACCCCAGCGGCAACGGCCAAAACCGCAGGCGGAGGCGACGCCGGGGCAACGGCCGATGGCCTGGGCGACGCCGCTGGCGACAGCGCAGGCCAGGCGGACGCCGCCGTGGACGCAGCGGACCCCTTGGACACTTTGGCCGATGCCGCCCAAGACACCGGTACCGCAGGGACAGACGCGAGCAGCCCCCCGGACATTGCCCCGGATATCGCCAAGGTAGATACCGGCCCCACCTGCGGCGACGGCACCTGCAACACCCCCGACGAGACGGTGCTGAACTGCGCCAAAGACTGCGCGGGGGGCGCCAATTGCGGCGACGGCCAGTGCCTGGGCGCCCAGGAAAACGCCTTTAGCTGCAAGGCAGACTGCAGTGTCGGCACCTCAGACCTGGTGGGCTGCATCATGGGCAAATGCACCACAGAAGTGTTGCAGTGCCTCCAGAGCCAGCCGTGCACAGAATCGCTTGGCTGCCTGCAGGGTTGCGGCAACGACTTTGCCTGCCTGGGCCAGTGCGGCGCCGGCCTGGACAGCAGCACCCAGCAAATCCTGGGCGCCACCGTGCTTTGCGGCCAGCAACAGGGCTGCTTTGGCCTGGGCGGCAGCGGCGGCAGCTGCGGCGACAACACCTGCACCGCGCCGGTAGAGAATCCCTGGACCTGCGAAAAGGACTGCCCCAAGCCCAGCTGCGGCGACGGCAAGTGCGGGGCACCCTGGGAAAACTTCTTGACCTGCAAGGGCGATTGCCCCGCGCCCAAGTGCGGCGACGGCAACTGCGAGGGGCCGGTCGAGTCGGTGATCAACTGCGCCCAGGACTGCAAGCCCAGCACCTGTGGCGACAAGAAGTGCGACTCGCCCGCAGAGACCGCAGCGAATTGCCTGCAAGATTGCGCAGCTACTGCCGCCACCGCCGCGGCCTGCTTGGCCACCAAGTGCGGCAAAGAGGGCCTGGGCTGCGGCCTGGACCTCAAGTGCGCCGGGGCCAGCCTATGCGCCGGTAAGTGCGCGGACAAAGCCTGTTTTGTCGAATGCGCCAAGGAATTGCCCGCAGGTAGCGGCAAACTGTTCACCGCTTGGCAAGACTGCGCGCTCAAGAACGCCTGTATCAATCCGTAACCTTTGGGTTTGCCCGCAGCGAGGCCGCCATCGATCCCCACACGCCCATCGCCGCGCTCGCCCGCGAGATGAATCAAATCCACAGTGAATTCCATCACCACTACGCTGGTCAGGTGCGGATGACCCGCGATCTGGCTGGGCTAGACGTGCTGCTGGCCGCGTTAGAGGGGCTGCGCGGGCGCGCGGTGGCGGAGTCGGGCCAGAGCGAGGGTCGCTGGCAGGCGCTGCTGGACTTGATCGACCGGCGCTTGGGCGAATACCAGAGCGAGCGCGGCGCAGTGGCGCAGATCCAGGCCTCGGCCACCCCAACGGATCGCCAAGCCGCCCAGCTGACGGCGCGGGCGCGGCTGGTGCTGCACCGGTTTGTCCGCCATTTTGCCGGCCAGGGGCGCAAGACCAGGGATATTGAACGGTTGCGCGAGATTCTCCGCGATCTCGACGGGCTCTTTGCCCAGCTGCGGCCCATCGCCCACGCGATTCAGCTGCGCAGTGTGGCGGAGGAGATCGGCGCCGTGGGCGGATTTGTCGACCTGCTGCGAGCTGAGGAGCAGGAGCTGACCCTGGCACGGCGCAGTGGATCGCTGCTGCAACAGTCGGAGAACTGGCAGCAATTGCTGCAGATTACCAGCGCGGGCTGGAAGACGGAAGTGCTGGCGACGCCGCGGGCCCTGCGCCGGCCGGGGCTGGTGTCGCGCTACGCAGCGGCGCTGGACGGCGTGGTCGACGGCCTGATGACCACCCGCCACGCCAACTTGCCGGACGACCACGAGCTGGCTCTGGCGGCGGCGGCGCGCGAGCTGGTGCGCTGGCAAGACGATCTGGGCATCCTGGAGGCGGAGAGGCTGACCGCCGAGCCGACGCTTCTGGCGGAAGCCCTGTGGCAGCGCGCCCAGGAGCTGTGGCAGGACCACGCGGGGACCCAGCGCGGCGCCCCTGACAACGCCTTGGCCGCGGCAGAAGAGCGGCGCTATCTGAGCCAGCTTGCCGACCAGCTGGACGAATTAGAGCGCCAGCTCAGTGA
>CAXNCS010000052.1:0-16669 GCA_964201005.1 Myxococcota bacterium | reverse complement strand
TTCCGACCACACCGCCGTGCCGCCGGTTTCGGCCGCGTAAATAGCCACCGCGACGGTGTAATTGCCGTCCGCAGCTGGGCCGCCGCCAGAAGAGAGCAGCACACCCTCGATCGCCGAGGTGGTGGGGATAGCGGCCGCTGCCGTCCAGGGCAGGGCGGCCAGGCCAAAGGAGAAGGTCAAAGCAGCAAGAGCGCGCTGAGAGAGTCGAGTCGACATAAAACCTCGGCGGTGGGGCAGAAAGGGAGCACTCCAAACGGAGAGACAGTTTACCACTTGGCCGCGGACAATGCGAAAGGTGCTGTGGCTTCTCCAAGCTGCAGCCGCCACGCTACCTCGCCGGCCTCTCTGCCTTCTGGGTGGTAACTGCGTTCCAAAACAGTTAGTTGGCCGTCCGATCGCAGCAGAACCAGCGTCGAACAGCGGGTGCCGTAGGTGGCGTGGGCGATAAAGGCACTGCTCAGCAGGCGTTCCGCCTCCAGGCCCACGCCGGTGTCGGGAAGATCGCTGTCCTGGGGCCGACTGCGGTCGGCGAGGATGGCGAAAAGGCTGTCTGGCTCTAGGCTTTTTGCCGCCGCAAGCCGATCGGCCACGGCGCGGCGGGTGCGCGTCAGCTTGGGCCAAGGGGTGTCCAGCGCGGCGTTGGACAGCCCGATGATCCCCGGGGCGAGCTCGCGGACGCTTGGCTCTGCGCGGTTGGAGCAATACCACATGCCGCTGCGATCGCCGACCAGCAGGTTAAAACCGTTGTAGTCCATGGCATCTCGCTGTACGGCCTGGGCGTAATCGGCAGCGCTCTGATCCTGGCGCAGGTAGGCCTCAACCAAGCGCCCGCGCGAGGGAGCTTGAGGTAATTGGCGCCCGGGCTCGCGGACATTGGTCAGCAGCGCCACGCGGCCCTGGGCGGTCACGCCAAGCCAAGAGCCACCGCCTTGCAAGTCGCGACCGGCGATGATGTGGGGCGCGTCCGGCCAAGGCTCTGCGGCGCGGCTGGGCCGGGCGTGAAACTCGTCTCGGTTGGCGGCGATGACAAGCGGCCAGTCCGGGTGGCTGGCGACGGCGACGATGGCGAGGCACATGCGGGCGGATCTCCTGAGGGGCCGTGCTTGTTGACCAATTGTCGCAGAGTGCCAGAGCTTGCGCAGTGGAGCGAGGGAAATGGGCTCTGGGAGTCTTTTCTCCCATCGGCACGTGGCCAGAGCGCGCAAGGCCAAGCGAGCCTTGTTGTCGCCGCCCCGCGCCCGGCCTATGATGGCGGCGGGGGTCGCAGGGAGCTCTGCGGAGTTGGTCCAGCCGATGCTCGACGTGCGCACGCTGCAATTCACGGCGACGATGGCTGCCTGGAACATGGCCTTGGCCGTCGGGCTGATGCTGTGGCGGCGCTTTCCGCGCGGAATCGGCCTCTACACTGCCGCTCTCCTGCTTCAGGCGATTTCGCAGACCGTTTCCCTGCTGCGCGACGACCTACCGCTCCATCTCGGCATTCTGCTGTCCAATCTCCCGCTGACCGTTTCGTTCTCTCTGGAATACGCCGGGTTGGCGACGTTTTATGGTCGGCCGTGGCATCGCGGGCTCGCCATTGGACTGCCCACCGTCGTCTTGTTGGGGGTGTTTGCACAGGCGCACGATTTGCAGTCGCGCGTGGCCCTGAGCGGTGCGCTCTACGCTATACAGCACGGGCTGCTCTTGTGGGTCCTGTTCAGCGTGCCGCGAGAGAGCCGGAACCGACCGTTCTATCTGTTGACGATCGTCATGGGCGTCACGGTGGCGATGTTCGCGGCGCGGAGCGCAATCGTCCTGACCTCGACGCAGCCGATGGTGAACTACTTTGCGCCCTCGCCGATGCAGGCCTGGTCGATGGTCTTTATCCAGGCGCTCTTTGAGATCAACGCCGTGGCCGCGCTGCTCGCCGTACACCACCGCGATGAAGACCGCATCACAGAGCTCGTCACCCACGACGCACTGACTGGAGTCGATAGCCGCCATAGCCTCTTTAGCCAGGGCATGCGCGCGCTTGCTGCCGCCGGCCATTCTGATAAAGCCCTGTCTTTATTGATGATTGACTTTGACCGCTTCAAGGAAACCAACGACCGCTACGGCCATCACGCGGGCGATAAAGTGTTGGTGGCGGTGACGGCGGCGATCCGCAAGGCGCTGAGGCCGACAGACTTGCTGGGTCGGTACGGAGGCGAAGAGTTCTGCGCCCTCCTGCACGGCGCCGACATCGCCGCAGCGGCCGCCGTGGCCGAGCGAATTCGCCTGGCTGTGCGGCAAGTCGAGGTCGACCTGGGCCGTGAGACGATCAGCGTCACGGTCAGCATTGGCGTGGCGCAAGCCCTTATCGCCCAAGGTGAAAGCTTTGACAGCCTGCTGCAGCGCGCCGACCAGGCCATGTACAGCGCCAAAGCTGCTGGACGCGATTGCGTGCGGGTCGACGATGCATGTCGCTGAGCGATCACTCTATGTGACCTCGGGACATAGACGCTAGTTCGCGGCCTCGTGGGTCAAGCGCCATACACGTAACCGTGGCGCACATGCAGCGCCGCCGCGTCGCCCGGCCGCAGGTCCAGTTCGTCGAGTTCGTCGCAGCTCACCTCGGCCGTCAGCAGTTCGCTATTGCTTAAGCGCAATTGCAGCTCGCAGCGCCAGCCGCTGGTGGCGATGCGCTCCACCGTCGCCAGCCAGTCCGACTCCGCCGCCTGAGCCTTCTGGCGCACACTCAGATCGCGGTGGCGCACGCCGAGCACCGCTGGGCCCTCAGCCACCGCCGGACCTTGGGGCCGTCCGCTCCAGCCCAGCCCGCCGGGCCCCTGCCAGCCTTGAGGCCCTTGCACCCCGCTCAACAGGTTGACATGCCCAAGAAATTGAAGCACAAACGCGGTCTTGGGCTGGCGCCACACCTCGCGCGGCGAGCCGTCCTGCTCGATCTGGCCCTTGTGAAACACCACCACCCGGTCGGCCAACTCAAAGGCTTCTTCCTGGTCGTGGGTGACAAACAGGCACGTCGTGCGGATGCGATCGTGCAGGCTGCGCAGCCACCGGCGCAGGTCTTTGCGCACCTGGGCATCCAGCGCGGAAAATGGCTCGTCCAGCAACAAGACCCGCGGCTCAGAGGCCAAGGCCCGGGCCAAGGCGACTCGCTGACGCTGGCCCCCCGACAGCTGATCGGGGTAGCGCTTGGCAAAGCCGCCCAGCTGCACCAGGTCGAGCAACTCGGCGACCCGCGCCTGCACCTCGGCGTCGGGGCGCTTGCGCACGCGCAGGGCAAACGCCACGTTCTCAAACACATCCATGTGGCCAAACAGCGCATAGTGCTGAAAGACAAAGCCGACGCCGCGTTGGCGCGCTGGCGAATCGGTGACGTCCTGGCCGTCGTAGGTCACGCGCCCCGCGTCGAGCGGTTCCAGGCCGGCAATCGCCCGCAGCAAGGTGGTTTTGCCCGAGCCCGACGGCCCCAAGAGAGCCACCAGTTCGCCATCCGCCACCTGCAGGGAAACGCCGTCCAGCGCCGGGTGGGCGCCGTATTTGCGCACCAGACCAGAAACTTCAATGGCCACGGGGAGCTCCTTGGGGCAAACGCGCCGCCAGCGCCCGCCGCACCACCAGGGCGAGAAGGCCTGCAAGCACCAGCAGGCTGGACGCGGCAAAGGCCTGCTGGCTGTGGTATTCGGCGTACAGCACTTCAATGTGCAGGGGCAAAGTGCTTGTTTCACCGCGTATATGCCCGGACACGACGCTGACCGCGCCAAACTCGCCCAAGGCCCGCGCGCCCGTCAGCAGCACGCCGTACAGCACCGCCCAGCGCATCCGCGGAAAGACGATTTTCCAGAACAGCTGCGTGCCATTGGCGCCCATGGTGACGGCGGCCCACTCCACATCACTGCCCTGGGCTTGCAGCAGCGGCAGCACCTCGCGGGCGACCATCGGCAGGGTGACGAACAGGGTCGCCAGGGCAATGCCCGGAACTGCAAAGAGAATGTGGATGTCCTGCTCCTGCAGCCAGCTGCCCCACCAACCCTGGGAGCCAAACAGGAGCACAAACAGCAGGCCCGCGACCACCGGCGAGACAGACAGCGGCAGGTCCAGCAGCGCCGTGACCAACTTACGGCCGCGAAAGCGGAAACGCGCGATCCACCACGCCGCCGCCACGCCACCCAAGGTGTTGACGGGCACCGCGATCGCCGCGACCAGCGCGCTCAGCCGCAGCGCCCGCAGGGTCTCTTCATCGGTCACCGCGGCCCACCAGCCGCCCAAACCGGCCGAGAACGCTTGACCGACCACCATGGCCATAGGCGCCGCTATCAGCAGACCTAGAATCAAGGCGGCGGTCAGAATAGCGAGTACGGCAAAGGGGTTTCTTGGAGAGTTCAAGCGACTCATGCCTGCCCCGCTCGGCCCTGCATCCGCGTCAGAAGGCCCAGCAGCACCAGAGAGCCGCCCAGGAGCACGCTTGCCAAGACCGCAGCGCCGGCATAGTCGTACTCCTCCAGCCGGGTGACGATCAGCAGCGGGGCGATCTCCGTGCGCCCTGGAAGGTTGCCGGCGATAAACACCACCGAGCCAAACTCGCCGACCCCGCGGGCAAAGGCGAGGGCAAAGCCGGTCAACAACGCAGGGCGAAGCGGTGGAAGCACCACCCTTGTCAGGACTTGCAGCGGCGAAGCGCCCAAGCACGCGGCGGCCTCTTCGACCGCGCCGTCTAGGTCGGCCAGCACCGGCTGCACCGTCCGCACCACAAAGGGCAGGCCGATGAACACCAGCGCCAGCACCACGCCCACGCGGGTAAAGGCCACCTGGACGCCAAAGACCGCCATGCACAGGCGCCCCAGGACTCCTTCCGGACCCCACAGCGCCGTGAGCGCAATGCCCGCCACCGCGGTCGGCAGGGCAAACGGCAAGTCGACCACCGCGTCCATCAGCCAGCGCCCGGCAAAGGCATAGCGCACCAGCACCCAGGCGATAATCAGCCCCGCCAGTGTCGACAACAGCGCAGCCAAGAGCGCACCGGCAAAGGACAATCCGAGCGCAGCCACCACCCGCGGTTGACCCAGCACTTGCAGCCAGCGCTCCGCCGGCACCTGGGCAGCCTGGACCGCCAGCGCCAGCATGGGCAACAGAGCCAGCGCCCCAAGCCAGAGGGTCGTCACAGAAGCACTCAGCCCCCAGCCGGGCAGTTGTGGCGTTCGCATGGCCATCAGCTACCTCTTGAGGATCTGGTCAAAAATCGCCCCTTCGGCAAAATGTTCGGCCTGGGCCTTCTGCCAGCCGCCAAACACTTCGTCGATGGTAAAGAGCTCGATTTTTGGGAACTTTGTCGCCCACTTGCCCAAGAGCGTGGCTTCGCGCGGCCGGAAGTGGTGCTTGGCCGCCAGCTCCTGGCCCTCCAGGGTGTACAGGAACTGCAGGTAAGCCTCGGCCACGGCAAGGGTTCCGTGCTTCTGGGCGTTCTGCTGCACCACCGCCACCGGCGGCTCCGCCAAGATCGACACGCTGGGGCGAATCAGCTCAAACTTGCCGGCGCCCAGCTCCTGGATGGCAAGCAACCCTTCATTTTCCCAGGTGATCAGCGCATCGCCCAGGCCGCGCTGGGTAAAGCTCAGGGTCGCTGCGCGCGCCGAGGTGTCCATCACCGGCACTTGGCCGTAGAGCTTCTGCACGAATTCTCTGGCCTTGGCGCTATCGCCGCCGTAGCGCTTCTGCGCCGCTCCCCACGCCGCCAAGTAGTTCCACCGCGCACCGCCGCCAGTTTTTGGATTGGCTGTGATGACTTGCACGCCGGGCTTGACCAGGTCTTCCCAGTCGCGGATGCCCTTGGGATTGCCCTGGCGCACCACAAAGGCAATCGTCGAGGTGTACGGCGCCGAGCGCTGCGGCAGCTTGCTGGCCCAATCCTTAGGGATTCTGACACTTTTCTCCGCGATAGCCTCGATATCCCAGGCCAGCGCCAGCGTCACGACATCGGCCTCCAGCCCGTCGATCACCGCCCGCGCCTGCTTGCCCGATCCGCCGTGGGACTGCTGAATCTCTATGGCCTGGCCGGTCTTTTCCTTCCAGCGCTTGGCAAACTCGCCGTTGACGTCCTGGTACAGCTCGCGGGTCGGATCGTAGCTGACGTTGAGCAGGCGCAGCGGCTTGGCCACCCGTGCCGTCTCGCCCGACTCTTTGGTGCACGCCATCGCCGCCATCGCCGCGGCCGCCGCCATCCACTTTCTAATCGCTGGGTTCATGTCACGGGCCCTCCTCGGTGCCCTCGCCCAGCGGATCATATATATACTTTGTCTATGGAGCAAGTAGGGAATTGGTGCGCACGCAGAGAGGCCAGTCGTCGCAGACGAAATGTCAGACCTATCAGATGGTTTTTGCAGGGGGGCTGGGCGGACCAGCGCACTGGGGCCAGCGGGCCGGGAAGCAAAGCGCCTGCTCTCCCGACCCGCTACGCCTCAGCCAGCGCGGCTAGCGAACGTAGATGTAAGCAAAGCCCTTGAGGCTCAAGTCGCCGTTGTCAGGCGAGCAGCGCGCTTCATTGCCTGCGGAATTGTTGGGATCCTGCCCGCAATAGGTGCCGGTGGCGCCAACGCCAATGCGCGAGTCGCAGCTGCCGCAGTCATTCTCCTGGTTGGACACGATGCCGATGCGAATCGCCGTGTCGCCGCCGCACACCCGGTTGATGCCTTCGGAGCTGCAATACGGCTGCAGCGAGGCCTTGGGGCCAATCAGACCCTTCCACGCCGTGCGCCCAACCGCCGAATTCACCGCGGCGCCCTGGAACAATTGCGCCAGGGTCTTGCCGCCGCCCACCGGCACCACCAAGTCGCGGGTGACGCCTTCGACCACCATCCGCACCAGGATCTGCGTCACGGGCACGCCGTTAAAGGTCTGGAGCTTGGCCTCGCTGGTGTCCACGCCAGGCAGATTCGCGTTGAGCAGCGAAGCATTGGTCCACAAGGGGGAGGCGTACACAAAGGTGGTCTTGGTGCCGTCGACCTTCATGGCCAACGACCAACCGCCGGCAGTGGCGCCGTCGCTGACCTTCATCTCGCAGTGGGCCGTGTAAGCCGCCGCGCCACCGCTTCCGTCGGGATCCAGCACGTACAGACCGCTCGCAGCGCCCGGCACGATCGCCAGGATCGACTTGCAGTCCTTGCCGGGATTGCCGCTGCTGCCCGGGGCGGCGCAGGTCTTGCCATCGCCCACGTAGCCGGTCTTGCACGCGCAGGTAAAGCTGCCCGTCGAATTCGTGCACGTCGCATTGGCGTCGCAGCCGCCGTTGTTGGTCAAGCACTCATTGATGTCGCTGCAAGTTGGCGCGCCGCCAACGTTATTGCTGCACTTGTACGCCGTTGCCGCGCCGCAGCCGCCGTTGTTAGTGGCGCACTCGTCGATGTCGCTGCAGGTCTTGCCGTTGCCGGTCCAGAAGGGCTTGCAGGCGCAACTGAATGACCCCACGGTGTTGCTGCACGTGGCGTTGGTGTCGCAGCCGCCGTTGTTGGTCAGGCACTCGTTGATGTCGCTGCAAGTGGGCGCACCGCCGACGTTATTGCTGCACTTGTACGCCGTGGCCGCACCGCAGCCGCCGTTGTTGGTGGCGCACTCGTCGATGTCGCTGCAGGTCTTGCCATTGCCCGAAAAGCCGGTCTTGCAGGCGCAGCTAAAGCTGCCAGTGGTGTTGCTGCAGGTGGCGTTGGCGTCGCACCAGGTGCCGGCAAACAGCGCAAAAACGTTGCTGATCAACACGCCGCTGGTCGAATTTCCGGAGCCGTCCACCGTGTCGAAGTCAAAGCGAAACTGCACCGTCTTGCCGGCCACTGCCGCAAGCGAGATGCTGAACACCGAGGGCAGCGGACTGGCCACCAACTTGGCCTTGTCGGCCAACAGAACCGTCGACCCGTCGGGCAACACTGCAACTAGGCTGAGCTTATCGAACGAGGTGCCCGCCTCGACGTTGTTGACGAGCGCGAAATTCAGCGTCCCCCCAGCCGGCGGAACGGCGACCTGCGAGCTCAGCGCGCTGCCCTTGTTGGCGCTTCCAGAATTATAGTTGTTGGTCAACGGGTTGCCGTAGTACAGGTCGCTGCCTTTGACTTGCCATTTGACCGAGGTGGAGCTGCCGCTAAAGGTCCAGTCGGTGGCGGCAATGATTTGGGAGGTCTGGCACTCATTGATATCGCTACAGGTTGTGCCGTTGCCAAAGAAGCCGGGCTTGCAGCTGCAGGCAAACGACCCCACGCTGTTGGTGCAGTTGGCGTTGGCACTGCAGTTGGCGGTGCCGGCCGCGCATTCGTCAATGTCACTGCAGGTCGGCGCCGCGCCTGCGTTGTTGGTGCACTTGTAGGCGCCCACCGCGCCGCAGCCGCCGTTGTTGCTGGCGCATTCGTCGATGTCGCTGCAGGTCTTGCCGTCGCCGCTCCAGTAGGTCTTGCAGCTGCAGCTAAAGCTGCCGGGGCTGTTGCTGCACGCGGCGTTCTTGTCGCAACCGCCGTTGTTGCTGGCGCATTCGTCGATATCCGTGCAGTTCTGACCGTCGCCGCTGTAGCCGCTGTCGCAGCTGCAGGTAAAGCTGCCGACGCTGTTGCTGCACGTCGCATTGGCGCCGCACGGCCGTGGCGTCAACTTGAGGTTGCTGACCGCGATGCCGGCGGTGTTGTTCACTTCATCGTCCACCGTGTCAAACTTGAAGGTCAGCTGGATCTGCTTGCCCGCATACGCCGCCAAGTCGATGTCCAGGTGCACGCTCTGCTTGCCCCCCGGCGACTCGACGTCCTTCTCAAACACCACCACCGGCGTGGCACCCGCGGCCAGCTCGATCGTCAGAAGATCAAAGGTTGTGCCGCCTTCTACGTCCAGGGTCACATCCATGGACAGCGCCATCGCCACGTTCGCCGGCACCAGCCAATTGGGCGAGACCGCCGTGCCGCTGTTCGCCGATCCCGAATTGTAGTTGGCCATCCCGGGGTTGGAGTACCACAGGGTGCCATTCTTGGCGAACCAGCCGACATTCTTGGCGCTATTGACTACCGTCCAGCCCTGCAGGTCGTCGGCAATCGTCAGGGCGGTGGCGTCAAAGCTCAGCGAGCACTCATCGCTGTCCACGCAGCTCAGGCCGTCGCCATTGTAACCCGGCTTGCAGGTGCAGGTATTGCTGCCCGCCGTGTTGCTGCACTCGGCCGCCAAGTCGCAGCCGCCGTTGTTGACTAGACATTCATCCACATCGCTGCAGCTCTTGCCGTCGCCGCTGTAACCGCTCTTGCACGCACAGCTGTTGCTGCCATCGCTGTTGCTGCACGTCGCGTTCTTGTCGCAGCCGCCGTTGTTGACTAGACATTCATCTACATCGCTGCAGCTCTTGCCGTCGCCGCTGTAACCGCTCTTGCAGGCGCAGGAGCTGCTGCCGTCGCTGTTGCTGCACGTCGCGTTCTTGTCGCAGCCGCCATTGTCGACTAGACATTCATCCACATCGGTGCAGCTCTTGCCGTCGCCGCTGTAGCCGCCTTTGCAGGTGCAGGTGAAGCTGCCGCTGCTGTTGCTGCACTCGGCGTTCTTGTCGCAGCCGCCGTTGTCGACTAGACATTCATCAATATCCGCACAGCTCTTGCCGTCGCCGGCGAAGCCGGGCTTGCACGCGCAGATGGGAGCCAAGCTGCCGTTATTGGAGCAGATGCCGTCCGCGGCGCAGGGGTTGGCGGTGGCGCAGATGTCCACGTCGCCGATGCTGGCGGTGGCGCTGCTGGCCAGGGCTACGGCGCTGCCGTCGCTGACCGCCAGGCTGCAGTGCAACTTGTCGCCCGCCACGATGAGCTTGCCGTCCGCGGTCTTGGTCGTCTTGAGGTCCAGGGTCGCAGAGGCCGGGTCGGCCAGGGCCACGCCGTTGACATACCAGGTGAACTGGCTGGTCAGCGCTTCGCCGTCCGCGTCGGTGGCCGGCTTGGCCAGATCGCAGGTCACCACGGTGGTCAGGTAGACCGAAGTCGGCGCCAAAGCCAGCTCGGCAGCCTGCGGCTCGCTATTGGCGATGACCACGCTGGCGCTGGCACTCTTGCCGGTCACATAGGGGTCTTTGGCCGTGGCCGTGGCGGTCCAGAGCTCGCCCTTCTTGGCCACGCCCGCCGGCAATTCTGCGGTGTTGGCGGCCGGCACGCCGTCGCGGGTCCAGGACCACGCATAGGTCAATTCGGCGGGTTTGCGATCGGGATCGCTGGCCTGCTGGCTCAGACTCGCCACCAGCGCGTCCTGCACCGTCGGCTTGAGCGGCGCGATCACCACCACCGGCGCGCCGGGGGCGGTATTCACTAGACCCGTGACATCAGCGCTCGCCTCATTGTTGTTGCCGTCCGTGACCGTCGCCAGCAGAGTCAGTGGACCTGCCGGCAGATCTTTGGCCACGCAGGAGAACTTGCCGTCCGCCGCCGCCAGGCCTTTGCACACCTCGGTTGCGCCGTTCAGCACGGAGATCGGCATCGCCTCGGGCTTGGTCGCATCGTCGCTGACCAGCACCTGCAGCCCCAGCGTGTCTCCAGTCTGGATGACAAATCCCGGCTTGGGCTCAACAATCACCAGTGTTGGCGGGGTGTTGTCGATCACCACCTCGGGCACATCCGCGGCGATGTCGGGCTTGGCGGTGTCGGCCACGCCGTCCTGCTTGCTGTCGCCAATGCCGTCCAGGCCGGCTCCGTCCAGCGGTGCAGCGTCGCTCGTGGCGGTCTGCACCTCGTCGTAGACGCTGTCTCCACAGCTGACCACGGACATCAAGGCGGCCAAAGTGGCGGCCGCAGCTAATAGTTTTCGCTGACTCAACAAATTCCGCACGCGTGCGTTCCTAAACATGGGACCTCTGGGTCATAGGGAATGTGACGCTACAGGATAACGGATTCGCCTCGCCGCAGCCAATTGCTGGCGAAAGTCGGAAAATCCCCTGAACCGCATCGGGAAACTCTTGAGCTGACCATTACTCCGGCAAAGCGCCAGCCAGCCGGGCATCGGCCGCGTCGCTCACACGCTGTTGCACGGCCCGGGCTTGGGCGACCAGGGCAGCGCAGCGCTCCCGCAGGGCAGTCACATAGACGGGGTCTGCGATATCCTTTAGGTTAATCAGGACATTCCACACGCCGCCTTGCACGCCGGCAAAGGCCGTCAGCGCCCCCACCGCCGCATCGGTCAGCGAGGCCGGGTTGCCGCTGTGCAGGGCCCGCTCGCACAGCAGGATCGCCTGGTAGCTGGCTTCTGCTGTGGCCATCGGCACTTCTACGGCCTTCTTGAGCTCTTGCAGCATCGCCGCTTCGCGCCGGGCCTTCTGATCGGCATCGCCCGCTGGCAGCCGCCGCGCCTGCATGTAGCCCTCAAAGGCCTTGGTGTCGGCGTCCACCGCGCGCAACAGGTGATCCTTGATCGGCTGGCCCTCTTGGGCGATCGCCAGCAATTCCCCTTCCTGGCCCTGGTATTCCGCCTTGCCCTGCGCCAGGTTGGCCACCATGGTCGCCAGCGCCGCGCCCAGGCTGCCGCACGCCGCCGCAATCGATCCGCCGCCCGGCGCCGGGGTATCGCGCGACACCTCATCGGCCAGGTCGGCCAGGGTCATGCCGGCCAGTGTCCCCGCCCAACCTTGAGGCAGGCCCAGGACTTTCTTCTGGATATCAAAGGGCTGCACGTCGCTCAGCCCCATCGAATACACCGCTGCCGCCAGCCGATCGGCCAGAGGCACGCCCGCCGACTTGCCCTGGCGCCGCAGATACCAGGCGCCCGCCTCCAGCAGCGCCGCCGCGGGGACCAGGCCGACAATCTCGCTGCCCGTCACCACCAGCCCGCGCTCAGCGGCCAAGCGGCGGGTCTCTTCCAGCACCTCGTGCGGCGAGGTCGTGCGCCAATCGGTCAGGTTGATGCTGATTTGTGCGCGCTGGTAGCTGTCGACATACCAGCCGATCGCCTTGCAAGCCTTGAACTTTCCGGCGCGGTAGACCTTCTGGCCCAGCGGATGGGCGGCGTCGACATCGTTGGCCGCCAGCAGCTCGGCCAAAGCGTAGCCGTGGGCCAGCTGGCAGTGATCCGCCACTTCGGCCCAGGTGGTGCCGACAAAGCCGCAGTTTCCGCAGGGAAATTCGCCTTGGCGGTAGGTCAGCACGGCGCCGCGGCTGTAGACCGCAGAGGCCGTCGTCTGCCGCGCCACCCGGCCTTTCTCGCGCAATTCAAAGGCGATGTCGGTCGCCAGGGCCTTGTCGCGGGTATTGAGGGTGACGTTATAGGCGATCAGAAACTCGCGCGCGCCAATCACGGTTGCGCCGGCCCCGGCGTTGAATTCGCTTGGCCCCGCATCGGCTTGCCACGCGGGATCGGCGAGCTTCTGGCGCAAGCCCTCGTACTCGCCCTTGCGCACCTGGGCCAAGTTGCGCCGCTCGGGCCGGGTCGCCGCCGCCTCATAGAAGTACACCGGGATGCCCAGCTCGCGACCCACGCGATCGCCCAATTGCCTTGCCAATTCAGCGCATTCTTCTAGGGTCACCCCTTCCACCGGCACAAGCGGGCAGACGTCGGTCGCCCCCATGCGCGGATGGGCGCCGTGGTGCTGGCGCATGTCGATGACTTCCGCGGCCTTGGCGATGGCGCGAAACGCCGCCTCGACCACCGCTTGCGGCTCGCCGACAAAAGTTACGACGGTGCGGTGGGTATCGGCGCCCGGATCGACGTCCAGGAGCTTGATTCCCGGCACCGCGGCGATCACATCGGTAATCGCTTTAATCTTATGGGGATCGCGACCTTCAGAGAAGTTGGGGACGCACTCGACCAGGGCCATGGATCACCTTCGATGCCCGCCAAATTCGCTAGGCGGCAGGGCCCCGGAGGATAGCAGAGGCTGCGCACCAGGTCTTGAGGCGGAACTCAGCAGCGCCTCCACCTCGGCGATCGCCGCTTGCTCGCTCTGCAGGCGCTGCGCTTCATCGCGGGCCTCGGCGGCGGACTGGGCTTCTTCTAGCGCCAGGCGCACTCGCAGCACGTCCAGACCGCGCTCGTCGATGGCCTCGCCTCCCGCTTGGGGCACGGCATCGGTAGAAAAAGCCTCGTGGGCACCAGGAGATCGGCCGGCCAGTGCCACCGCCTGGCGCATGAGCAGGGCGTGGCGAAGGTGCTCTGCCGCTTGGGCCAGGCGCTCGGCGTGGTGCAGCACGTGCTGGCCGCGATCGCCGTCGGCGCTGGGATGGGCCCGCCAGGCGCCGATCAGCTGGTGCAGCTCGCCGCGGGCTTGGTCGACGCGCTGTAACTCCGCGGCGGCCAAGTGTTCATCGGCCTTGCGCCACACCGCCATCGCCGGAGCCAAGCGGTTTTGCCAGATGCCCAGCGTCAGCTGCCACGCCTCGACCCGGTGGCGCTCGAGCTGGCGCACCGTGGCCTCCCAAGCCGCGTCCAGGGCGCGCAACACCGGCTGGGCCTTGGCCTCCGGCAGATCAGCGCGCAAGCGCTGGCGCAGGATCTCCATCTTGGCCAGCTCGGCCTCCAGCTCTTGCTGGCTTCTCTGAGCTATATCGCGGCATTCCAGTAGGTTGCGCGGCCGCCGGCTGTCGGCCACCTCCCGGCCAAAGCGCTCGCCCCAGTGCTTGCCCAGGGCAAAGCCGCCCACGACGCTGAGCGCTGCGCCAGCCATGGCCACCACCGCTTCCGCCGCGGAGTGGGCAATACCGCCCAGGGCCACGCCGCCCACCATGCCCGCCGCCATGCCCACGGCACCGCCGATACTCCGCCAGCCGCCTAGGTTTTCCGCCGATCGCCGCAGCCAAGAGTGCGGCGCGGCGATCCCGCAGACCGGGCAGATCAGCGCATCGCGGCGCGCCCAGGCCCGACACGCGCGACATTGTCCGTGTTCAGGCGGAAAATGGCTGACGCTCACCGGCTAGCCTTTGGGCAGGCGCAGCTGCTCGCGGCCGGCGATCAGCGCCACGGCTACGGCGATCTGCAGGGCCCAAGTCAACAGACTGCCCATGTGGGCGAATTGGCCGACAAACCGACCGATCAGCGCCCCGGCCAAGCCGTAGCCCAACGTGTGCAGCCAGCTCATGTCTTGGCGCCCGGGCAAGATCCACCGCGCCAGGGCACCGATGAACAGGCCGCTAATTGCCACGCTGATCAGCGACATCAGGCCGCCGACTACCTTGAAGACCACCAGCAAGCCCACCAAGACCAGCACTAGGACGACTGCAGCTTCCATGCGTTCCTCACCTCAGGCATTCCGGCTAAGGTCGTTCAAATTCAAGATGTTGCCACTCGCCCCGATCCGCAGGGCCGCGGCAGGCCCACAGCTCGCGCTTCGCCGGGATACCCACGACCACGCTGTTGGTGGCGGTGCCCTGGGCGTCTTCAGGCAGGCGGTTGAGGCTGTCGACCCCATCGCGGCGATCCGCAAACATCTCGCGGAGATCCAGGAGGGTCACCCCTTGGCGATCGCCCAGTTCGCCGCGCATTCGCCGCAGCCGCGCCTGGCTGGAGGCAGACGGAGCCTCGCCTTCTACCGCGGCGTGATCGGCGACGAGGCAGTGGTTGGTGCGCAACAGCAAACCGCGCTGGGGATGGCGCTCGACCGCCGACCAAGCTGTGGTTTCCCATTCGGTTTGCCGCTCGGCGTCCGCCAGCCAGTACGTGTGCGCCGCAGCCCGGGGAGCGGTGAGGCAAACCGCCGCAGCCTCGGCATAGCTGCGCGAGTTCAGCATCTTATGCAGGACGCCCATGTAGCCCACGCCGATCTTGGAGCCGTGGGTCTTGATGTTGGTCGTGCCGACGGCCAAACCGTGTTGGTTCATGCCCACCAGCGACAGGCAGCCGCTGCAACTGACGCTCCACGTCTCCGGCCCGTCATCGGCAAGACGATGAAAGGCAACGACATAATCCAGATCCTGCGGGTTGAGATCCCAGGTCTGCCCCACCACGGCCTGGCCGCCTTCGCCGCGCGCCGGACTCACCAGCGCCACAGAGCAGCCCTCCGCATCGGCGGGAAGGGGCCGCGGCGGCGCAGAATTCGCCTGAGCAACGGGGCGGTTAAACGCAAGGACATCGCGGACATCCGTCATGTTGGCGGCGGTGTAGAGCTCGCCCGCGTCGACCCCCGCGCCTTTGGCTATCGCGCAGTGCTCGGCATAGCCCTCTGGGTGCCAGCGCGCGTAGACCTCCAAGCACTGCCGACCCACGTCGACCAGCTGCCCGACCGATCCGAGCCCCATCCCCGCCAGGAATTCCGCTGTCGCCTCAAAGCGCATCGGCACAAACGCTTGGATCATTTGGCGAAGCGCCTCGCCGTGCTGCTGACCCATCGCCGCGACCGACCCGCGCAGAGTCAGCTGCGGCAGGTCGAGCAGGCGAGGTGGGGTCGGCACGGGCATCGGCAGCTCCGGGAGCAATCAAGCGATAGGATTGGACATTGCCTCTGCACTCATGAAGGCATCTACGGCGCGGGCTTGGGCGGGCAGGCCACCACCGGCGAGATCACCTGCTTGATGCGGAAATTGCCGGTGTCTGCCACCAGCCAGCTGCCCGGGCCGGCCATCCACACGCCGCGCGGCGCCTTGAACAGGGCTTTGTTCCACGCCCCCACGCTGTCGCCGCTGCTGCTGCCGCCGACCAGAGTGGCCAACGAGCCGCCCTTGAGGCTGCGCAAGGCGTGATTGCCGCTGTCGATAATGAAAAGCTCGCCGCCGGATGAGATCGCTAGGCCGCCGGGCGTGTCCAGCTTGGCGCTCAGGGCATCGCCGTCGCCAAAGCCCTTGGTCGAGCCGGCGATCGTGGTGACCTGGCCCTTATCCAGCTTGCGAATCAAGTGGTTGCCCGTGTCCGCGATGTAGACCGCGTCATCGCCGCCCACGGCCACCGCGGTGGGTCCGTTAAAGCTGGCGCTGGTCGCCGCGCCGTCGCTGCTGCCCGCAGTGCCGTTGCCCGCCGCTGTGGTGACCGTGCCGTCGGCAAAGACCATGCGAACCCGGTGGTTGGCCGCCTCGACCACGTAGAGCACCCCGCCAGGGGCCAGGGCCAAGCCGGCCGGTTCGTCAAACTGCGCCGCCGCGCCGATGCCGTCTTTGTAGCCGCCCGCCGCCTTGGGATCGAGAAAGTCGGGGTCTGGAGCGCTGCCGGCCAGCGTGGTCACCGTGCCATCCGGGGCAATTTGGCGAATGCGCTGGTTAAAGCGATCGGCCACGTAGACATTGCCGCTGCCGTCCACCGCCAAGCTGCTGGGATTCCAGAATTTTGCCTGGTTGGGCCCGCCGTCCGCAAAGCCGCTGAGGCCCTGACCCGCCAAATTCGTCACCGCGCCATCGCTGGCAATCTTGCGGATCCGCGCGCCGCCTTCCGCTGCATCGGCCACGTAGATCACCCCGGTGACACTGCGGACTACCGCAACAGGGAAGGTGAATTGCGCCGCCGTACCTGTGGCATTGGCAAAGCCCTGGACGCCGCTGCCCGCGATCACGCCCACCGAGTCCGCCGGCACGGTGCCCTTGCAGCTGCCGCTCTTGCACGCGTCCTGTTCCGTGCAAGGATCGCCGTCCGTGCAGGCGGAGGTGTCGTCGACCACAGAAGTGCAGCCCTTGGCGGCGTCGCAGGCCTCTTTGGTGCAGGCGTTGCCGTCATCCGTGCAGGTCACGCTGCCCGCGCCGATGCAGGCGCCCTTGGCGCAGCTGTCGCTCTTGGTGCAGGCGTTGCCGTC
>CAXNCS010000051.1:0-17028 GCA_964201005.1 Myxococcota bacterium | reverse complement strand
ACCCGCGCGAAATTCCCGATGTTGCTGTCGGTCAACCCGCGGCTCGTCGAGGAGTTTGAGGAGTCGTACAACCTCGCGGTCCAGGAATACTGCGCGGCCAAGCGGGCCTGGCGGAGCAAGTCCAAGCTCCACGGCGGCTCGCTGCATTCGGCGGCGATTTCCCTGCCAGCGTGGATGCTGCTGGGGACGATGCCGCTTTTCCTAAGAGACTAACCGGTCGTTCGCTAGGACATTTTCAATAGACCTGACCTACAGACTCTGTCGAAACTGACGGAGGCCTGCGGTCGGGCATTTTTCGGCGCGCGCGATCCTCGGAGTTTTTCGACTGGCGACGGGCTCGTCTGCCCAGCCCGGGTGCGATCGACGTAGCGCCTGCCGGAAAGCCGACAATGCTGCCGACGGAATTCTCGCCAGTGGCACCGCTCAAAGCCTCGCAGTATCACATCGGACAGTAGCATGGCGACCGCTAAGTCACCGAAGTCAAGCCGTCAGCACCAGCTTGCCCACGACCTTGCCGCCTCGCGAAAGCTGATGGGCCCTTTCCGCGTCGCCAAGGGCAATGCGCTGGTCGATCACCACCTCAAGCTGTCCGCTGGCCATGGCGGCCACCAGTTTCTCCAGCCGCTCTCGATTGGGCCTCGCCAGCACCGTGCGCGTCGGCCCGGGCAGCACGATCGCGGGCAGATCTCCAGCGGCTGGAACGACTTGTACGTGGGTCCCCCCCTTCTTGAGCAGGCGCTTGCACAGGGCAGCGGGGTAGCTCGCCGAGCCCACGGCGTCCAGCACGAGGTCAAATGGCCCGAGCTTGGCCGCCTGGGCCTCGACATCGCCCTGGCTATAGTCGATGACTTGGGCGCCCAGGCGCGCGACCAAAGCGGCGTTGCGGGTTGAGCAGACTCCCGCGACAAAAAATCCAGCGTTTCTAGCTAGCTGTACCGCCAGGTGGCCCACACCGCCCGACGCGCCCAGCACCAAGACTTTGGCGCCGCTGCCGGGTACCAGCTTGGCGACCTCAAACAGGGCCATCTGGGCCGTCACGCCCGCCACGGGCAAGGCTCCGGCGAGGTCGAACGGCACGGAATCCGGAAGCTTTGCGCAGTTTCCACCGAGCACTTGGGCCACCTCGGCGTAGGAGCCGCGCTCGCCCTTGGAGAAGTCGGTGCCCGCCACCACCCGATCGCCAGGCTGAAGATCCGTCACCGCAGAGCCGACTTGCGTCACCACGCCTGCCAGATCGACGCCGACCACCAGCGGGCCGCGAGGGCCGACAATGCGCTGCACCACGCCCAGGAAATCGCCCTCGCGCATCTTCCAATCCACGGGATTGACCCCAGCGGCGCGGACTTGCACGCGGACTTGATCGGGGCGCAGCGGCAGGTCAGGCAGCTCGGCCCACGCGAGCGGGGTGTCCTTGTTGGCGGAGGTCAGATACTTCATGGCGTTCTCCACACTTTCTATCGCATCGACCGAATTCACCCGGCAGCGCAAAACGACCGCGGGGCCCGGGGCAACCCATCGCTGGGCAGCCGCGGACCCCGCAGCGGAAGTGCGGTAACCGTTTGCGACTACTGAACTTCGTCGATGCGGCGCAGCTTGGCGGCGCGGCCCTGCAGCTGGCGCAGGTAGTAGATGCGCGAACGGCGGACCTTGCCGCTGGACACGATCTCGATCTTGAGGATGCGGGGGCTGTGGAGCGGGAACACGCGCTCGACGCCGATGCCGCCGGAGATCTTGCGGACGGTGAAGGTCGAGTCGGTGGCCGAGCCGCCGCGGCGCAGGACCACGCCCTCGTAGACCTGGACGCGCTCTTTTTCGCCTTCGATGATGCGGCCGTGGACGCGGACGGTGTCGCCGGTGCGGAACTCGGGCAGGTCAAAGCGAAGGTGGGCGCTCTTTACGTAATCAAGCAGGCTCATGGCTCTCTCTCGGGTCGCCTCGCGGGGAGGCGTGCAGGTCGGCGGGCTTGGGCGGCCATCTGGGGGTTGATCCAGATCGGCCAGGGGCTTGAATCCCCGCCGGGTCTCGCAGAGGTGCAGCCCACTACCAGGAGCTGTACGTACGGAGGTCAGTAATTGGTCTGGGTCCATCCGGCTTTTGGGAGCCTGCGGGCCTCAGGGATCGCGATCGCCCAACAGGCGGTCGAGAATGATCGCCACCGCCGCTCGCACGGACAGGTGGTTGTACGGCGCTTCGTCGGGCGCCATCAGCAGCGGATCGCGGTACACCGGCGCCAAGCGCACGTCCGCAGCCGCGAGCACAGAGGGGGCCAGCCCCCAGCCGGTGCCAAACACCAGCAGCAGCGGCGGGTGATCGCCTGCCTGCTCAGCCTGCCGCAGCGCCTCGCGCCAGTGCGCGTAACTCTGCGGTTCTGCGCCGCCTTCAGGGGCGTAGCGCGCCGCCGTCACCACCACCACCGGCGCGCGGCCAGTGCGTTGGGCGATGTCGGCCCGGACCTTATCCACAGAAGCCGCCGGTTTGACCCGGGCGATCGCTTCTGCGCGGCGCAGGTGGCTGCTGCCATCCCCCTGGGTCCAGTGCTCGACCACCTCGTGAACCATCCGCTGCTGCAGCGCCACCGGAGTGACGATGTACACGCCTGAAAGTCCAAAGGTTCTAGCCGAGCGCGCCAGGTCGTGGACGTCCACGTTGGTCAGCGCCGTCGTCACCTCCCGGCCAGTGCGATCCAGCACGGGATGGTGAACGAGGGCGAGGAAGATAGCCGTTTTCATCGAAAAGTCAATCCTCAACCGCTGGGTCTTGCGGCGCTGGCGCGGCTAGCGGCGGGCGGGCGCGCGGCTTTTTGGCCAGCACTTGGCCGTTCTGTTCAGCCCACCACAGGCGATCCTTCTTGCTCCAGCCGCTGGTATCCAGGCCCGCGAGCAGCTCTGGCCGCCGTTCGCGGGTGCGCAGCAGGCTCTGGCGCAGCCGCCACCGGGCGATCTCGGCGTGGTTGCCGCCCAGCAGCACCTCGGGCACCGCTTGCCCCTCAAATTCGCGCGGACGGGTGTAGTGCGGCGCCTCCAGCAGCGCTGTGCTGTGGGATTCTTCCTGCAAGGACGCGGCATTGCCGATGATCCCGGGCAGCAGCCGCGCCACCGCCTCGACGATCACCATCGCCGCCACCTCGCCGCCGTTCAGCACGTAGTCGCCGATCGACACCACCGCGTCGACCTCGCGCTCCACCCGGGCGTCAAAGCCCTCATACCGGCCACACAGAAAGATCAGGCCGGGCAAATTGGCCCATTCCAACGCGGTTTCTTGCTTGAACAGCTGGCCCGCCGGCGACAGCAGCACCACCTTGGCGCCCGGGTTCTGCACCCGGACCTCGCGCAGGCAGCGCAGCACCACGTCTGGCTTGAGCACCATGCCGGGACCGCCGCCAAACGGCACGTCGTCCACGGTGTTGTGGCGATCCGCCGCCCACTGCCGCCAGTTGTGCGTTTGCAGGGTCAGGGCGCCGCTCTGCAGGGCCTTGCCAATCAGCGACTCCTGGCGCAGGCCGTCAAACAGTCCTGGAAAAAGCGTCAGGATATCAAAGTGAAATGCGGGGTGAGGGGCAGCGGCGTCGCTCACGTGAGCCAGTCCTCCAGGTGGCGCACCACCACCCGGCCGCGCACCCGCCCCAGCTCCTCGATCGCCGGCGCGTCCACTGGGATCATCGCCTCGCCGCCGCTGTGCAGCTTGATCTGGAGCAAGGTCTGGGCCGTCTCAACAAAACCTGTGATTTTACCCATCTCTGCGCCAGTCTCGGCCTCGATCACCGCGGCGCCCAGCAGCTCGTGCAGGTAGAACTCGTCCTCTGGCGTGGGCGGCAAGGCGTTGGCGTCGACCTCGACCTCGCAGCCCGTCAGCGCCTGGGCCTGGTCGCGATCGTCCACCCCCGGCAGGCGCAGAATCCAGTACTCGTGGGCAGGGCGCACCGCGGCGATCTTGCTCAGCTGAGCCGGCGACCCGGCCTTCCACAGCCGCAGCTGCAACCCGGGTTTCCACATTTGCGACGCGGTGTTGTACACCTGCAGCCGCAGTTCACCGCGCACGCCGTGGGGCCTGCCGATCTTGCCAAGGGCGATCCAGCGGGGCAGCTCGGTCGCGTCGGCGGTCTGGGGAACGGGGGAATTGCTCATCGGCAGGTACCTCTGGGGGCCAAAAGGATGCCCCAGCGGTCCAAACCCCGCAAGGCCTTGACCGATCTTGCGCACCTCACAGCGGCGGCGGCGGCTCGGCATCACCTGCGAGCAGTTTCCAGATTTCGCTTGGTGCATCGATAGTTTGGGGGTAGGTCACCCCAGCGGTTTTCAGCGACTGCCGCACGGCTTTTGCCCACGCCTGGCCCCGCGGCTGCTGCCAGAACGGCTGCTCCAAGGCCGACTCCGCGGCGGTCTGCAACAGCGAGGTCCAGGTCTCAAGCAGCGGCTCGGGAACAAAATACGCCAGGGATCGCCAGAGGATCCGCAGGGCCTCACCCAGGCTTTCCGGCGACACGTGCGGGCCCAGCGCCACCGCGCCCAGGCCGTCGAGCAGCAGGTGCAGGCGGCCCTCCGCGTCCACCCAGGGGGCAGGGCTCAGCCGCGGCCGCAGCAGCGCGTCGCCCAAGTGGGGCGCGTCCACCCCCAGATCCAGCGGCGCTTGGTTCAGCGGCACGGGCTCGTCGGGCGTGTCGTTGAGCAGGCCGGGGCGGTGGCGATAGCCCAAAAACACAGGCAGCGAGCCGCTTTGCCACAGGGTCACCCCGCTTTGCACAAGCTCCTGGAGCCAGCCCGCCGCGTGATCTGGCCGCTGCTCCAGCCACACGGTCGCGTAGTGCCGCAGCAAGGGCGCTGGCAGCCGCCGCAGCCGCCGATCGCAGCCCAGGTCCCACTCCTGACCGCCCTGGCCGCAGATCGACCACAGCCGCGCCGCTGCCTCGCCCAGGCGCTGTTCGCGCTCCACCGGCCAGCGGTCCACCTGGCGCTGCAGGGCCGCCCGCCGCAGCTCCCGGGCGTCGGACAAGTGCCATGTACCTTGTAAGTGTTTAAGGGTAAAAGAAAAGGTGGCTTTGGGGTCCAGCCCCAGCCGCGGCGCCACCAGCTCTTGCCACAGCTGTTCCGCCAACCCCTTGCCGCCCGCGGTGGTGCCCAGCTCGAGCCCCTCCGGCACCTCGGTCATCCACGTCGCCGGCAGCAGCCCCAGCCAGCGCACGTTGCCCGCGCCATCGGGGCTCAGCACCACCTCCGGGTCCCACAGGGCATCCTCGGCGCGCAGCCTCTCGCCCTCGCCGCCGGCAGCCCGCCCCATGCGCACCACCGGGTTGAACTGCCACGTTTCGTCAAAATCACCCTTCTGTAGGCTGAGTTGCCATAAGGGGGGGAGGCGTTGGTGCAGCCCCGCCAGCACCCGCTGCACCGTCTCCGGCGTCAGATAGCCGGTGGTGTGCAGCGCCGCATCGGTGACATTCCAGCGCACCTGTGGGTGGGCAAAGCTCTGATCTTGCTGCAGATCCGCCAGCGCGTCGACGAGGGCGTCAAAGGGCCCAGGCCCCAGCTGATCGCGGTGATAGCGGTCCACGGCCACGGTCAGCGAAAACTGCGGCGCCGCCTCGCCAAACATCCGCTCGATCCACGCCCGCTGCTTAGACTTTTCCAGCGGAAAGGACACGCCGCTGGTGTAGACGTCGATGCGCTGGTGGTGCTGGCCCAGCAAGCGGGCGATCTGCGGCCACTGCGGGTGGGTCAGGGGCTCGCCGCCGACGATCTGCAGATGGGGGAGTCCACTGAGTTCCCCTTCTAGCGCCTGCAGTTGCTCCAGGTCTAGGCTGCGCTGGCTGTGCTCTGTCGCCGCGGCAAAACAGAACGCGCAGGCCAGCGGGCAACGGGTGGTCAGGTCGATCACCGCCGCCGCCGGCACGGGCTTGGGGCGCTGGCGAAACAGGCGGGCACGCCGGTAAAACGATGAAAAATACAGCGGTTCAGCCGCGGCCAACAGCTGCAGGACCTGTGCCGCCGCGCCCATCGCCGTCATGGCTGGCAGCCGCCGTGGTCAAAACTGCAGTAGCGGCACTGCGGCAGTTGCCCGGCCTGATCGCGGAATTGCCTGGCTTTTTCCGAGCGCAGCACCTCGGCCAAGCTGTGTTCGCGCAAGTTGCCCACCGCGCCGCTCGGCTCAAACTGCCAGATCGGCTGGTTGCACAGCCTCACCTCCCCCGACGGCTGGACACTGACCAACTGCTCCGTCACCTGGCAGCGCCGACCCTCCGCGGCCAGCAGGTTGTAGGTCCCCGCGGCAATTCGCCTGGCGATATCTGGCTTTTCGCCGGGTTCGCTGTCGATGGGCGGGCGCATGGCCAGCTTGAGGCCGCGGTCCTGGGCGATCTGGCGGCAGCGCGGCAGCACTTCGGTCAGCAGCTCCAGCGCTTCAGCATAGTTGAGCAATTCATCGCTGTTGCCGATATCGGCGATCGGCTGGCACAGAAAGAACGTCGCGCCGTTGAGCCGCAGATCCGCCACCTGTTCAAGCAGTTGAGGTAGGCCGCGGAAATTGGCGCGGGTCACCACCGTGTCCACGCCGACCCAGCGCGCCCCGGCCTCCACCAACGTGCGCGCCGCTTGGGTGGCCGCCTCATGCATGCCTTGGCGATTCTTGAGGAAGTCGTGGACCGCCGCCTCAGCCGAGTCCAGCGAGATCGACAGATCGCCCACCCCCGCCTGGGCCAGGGCCTGCAGCAGCTCGCGGTCCGGCCCCACACCCGTGGTGGTCAGGTCGCTCTGTAGGTGCAGCTCGCGCACCAAGCCCAGCAGCAGCAACAGGTCTTTGCGCAAAGTGATTTCGCCGCCAAACAGCTCCACGTGCTGGGTGCCCAACACCGCCGCCTCTTCCAGCGCCGCCATCACCTCGCCCAGGTCCATGTTGGATCCCAGGCGCAGCGGCAGGTTGCAGTACTGGCACACCGTGACGCAGCGGCGATTGGCCAGCAGGGTCAGGTGGGTCGGCCGGGGCAGAGGGGCGGCGCGCGGATCGGCGCTGTACTCGAGCCACCACAGCTCCTGCCCGTGGCGGCCTGGCAGGCGATAATCCTGTAGTTTAAGGGCTGTATCCCGCAGGCTCGCCGCTGCCGCCGCCGGTTCGCAGGGCTGCCAGGGCCCCAAGAAGGCCAGATCCTCGGCGGTCGCGTCCAGCAGCGCCGTGGGCGCCAGGCCCACCACCATCACGCGCAATTCACCAGGGGTCTTGAGAGCTTGCTTTAGGTCCTTGGCCAGCTGCAGCCGCCCTTCGCGTTCAAAGAGCCGCACCGCGCTCACCACCAGCCTCTTCTGCCCGGCGGCGAAGGTCGGCAAATCGCCTTGGTGTAGCAGGGGTTGTTCCAGGTCCGCCGCCCACACCCCCGCACAGGCATGGCGCATCGCACAGCCGCGGCAGCGCGACACGGGCCGCAAGCGCTGCAGACCATCCGCCGTCTGCCGCCACGCCGCGCCGCGACCGCGCAGGGCCATCGCCAGGGTCGCCGGTCGCTGCAGGGGGGACCCTGGCATAAACCGTTGAACACCGTGATCAATCTCCAAGAGCAGCGACTCGGGCCCCAGCTGCCGCGGCCACTGCCCCGGGCTGGCGTCGCAGGTCTCCACGGCAAAATCCCCAGCCTCGCCGCGGTCAAAGACCACCATGGCCAGGCCGCCCAGCGCCGCCGCGTCGTGGCCCCCCAAGGCTTTGCGCAGCAGCCCCACCAGCGGCTCCTGGTCTGCCACCTCCGCTAGCTGCCGGACCAGCGCCTGGGCCTGGCGGTCGCGATCGCCGTCGCGCTGCTGGCCTGCGTCACCGGACTCATAGCTAAAGGAATAATGCCGACTTTGGGCCAGCGCCGTGCCCTCACCTCGCAGCCCCACCCGCAGCGCCAGGGGCCAGGGCGGGTCGCCAGAAACGTGCAGCAATATGCGCAATTCCCTTGGCCTGAGCTGGGTTAGGTGGGTGGTCACCCCCCTGCTTTTCAGCGCCGCCTCCAGGGCCGCGTGCAGCGCCTGCTGCAGCCCCAGATCCAGCGGCTCAAACGGCAGCGAGCTCGCCTGAACCTGCGGAGCCGTCGCGCGCTGGGTAAAGTGGACCATCTTGGGCAGGCTCCCGCGGTTGCGTCAGGTCAAGGCCGGCGACACTAGCAGCGCAAGGCGCTCGAACCGTCACGGATTTGTCGGTCGCCGCAGAATCGTCTGGCAGAATGCCTGATTGGCCCGGCGGTGCAAATTGTTGCCCCAAGGCGACACGCGATTATCCTTGCCCTCGCGCCCGCTTTGGCGCGGAGCCTTCGCCATGCCCACGACGCCCGCATTCATCCCCGGTCCCGCAGAAAAACTCCCCGAGCCGCGGCCGCCGGTGGATTACGCCGCCGTGAAAAAGGTCCACCTCATCGGCATCGGCGGATCCGCCATGGGCAATTTCGCCGGCATGCTCCAGGCCAAGGGGCTCGAAGTGCGCGGCTCAGACGCCGGGGTGTTTGACCCCATGCGCAGCAACCTTGTGCGCTGGAACATCCCGTTTACAGAAGGCTATGCCGCAGAAAACCTCGACTGGGGCCCGGACCTGGTGGTGGTCGGCAATGTCACCCGCCGCGACAACCCAGAAGCGGTGGCCATGCGCGAAAAAGCCTTGCCCTACTGCAGCTTTCCCGAGGCCCTGGGCGAGTGGATCCTCCCCGGCCGCGTCCCCACCGTCATCGCCGGCACCCACGGCAAGACCACCACCACCAGCTTGACGGCCTGGCTGCTCGAATCCAGCGGCAAATCGCCGGGTTTGTTGGTGGGCGGCGTGCCCCTGAACCTCGGCACCTCGTTTCGCCTGGGCGACGGCGTGCCCTTTGTCATCGAAGGCGACGAGTACGACACCGCCTACTACGACAAGCGCCCCAAACTCGTGCACTATCGCCCGCACCACGGCGTGCTGACCAGCGTGGAGTTTGACCACGCCGACATCTATCCCGACTTTGCCGCGGTGCAGCGCGCCTTTGCCCTGTACGCCTCGCTCTTTCCCCAAGACGGCCTGCTGGTGGCCTGGGGCGAAGACGACCGCGTGACCGCCGTGCTCGATCGCTGCCCGGGCCGGGTGGTGCGCTACGGTTTTGCCCACCCGCAGCTGCCCTGCGAAGACTGCAGTCCGCCGCTGGACCTGGAGGTCTATCTCGACAAAATCGAGCCGCGCGGCGCCACCTTCCGCCTGGTCAAGGGCATCGCCGCCCCGCTGCAGCACCGCGATCCCCTGCCGCAGTACGCCCCGGGCGAGACGATCGGCGAGTTCCTGTCGCCCATGCCCGGCCGCCACAACGTGCTCAACGCCGCCGCGGCCCTGTGCCTGGCCCTGGACCTGGGCTGCACCGTGCCCCAGCTGCAAGAGGCCCTGCGCACTTTCCGCGGCATCAAGAAGCGCCAGGAATTGCGCGGCGTGGTCAACAACATCGCGATCATCGACGACTACGGTCACCACCCCACCGCGGTCAAAGAGACGGTGGCGGCCATCGCCGGGCAGTATCCGGGTCACCGCCTGTGGGCGCTGTTTGAGGCCGAGTCCAACACCTCGCGCCGCAAGGTTTTTGAGGATGTGTACCCCAAAGTGTTTGGCGGCGCCGATCAGGTGATCCTGTGCTCGCCGCTGCACAAAGAGACCGACAAGCTGCGCGCCGACGAAATCATGGACGCCGCCCTGGTGTGCCAGCGTATCAGCCAACACGGTGTTCCTGCGCGCTTTATCCCCGCAGTGGCCGACATTGTCGATACGCTCGCCCGCGAGTTGCAGCCCGGCGACGTAGTCCTGGCGATGAGCGGTCGCGACTTTCAGGGCCTGCACGGCCAGCTGCTGGATCGGCTGCGGCAGCGCTTTGGGGTCGCGGAATAATCGTTTGATTTAGAACGGCTTGCGCACCTGCAGGCCCAGCGGCGACAGGCTGGTGATCTTGACCGTCGCGTCGCTGATCTGCAGGGTCGTCAGCTGATTGCCCAGCGATTTGACGTGGTTGGCGGCTGAAAACACCGCTTCGCCGGTCCTGCCCTCCGTCAGCCTCGCCCGTCCAGCCGACGACACGCACAGGTCGCAGCGGATCGGCTCGCCGCGCCCCACCACCCGACCGGCGTGGTTGGCCAGCCATTCAGGGTCGCTGACGCGGATTCGATCGGCCGGTCCGGCGAGGTGCACGCCGTCCATCGCCGCCAAGACGCCAGGGGCCACCACCACGGAACGCCTTTCCTGAGGCAGCGGCCCGCGTTTGGCCAGATCGGCTGGCGATAGCCGCCCCGACGGATGGCGCAGCCGCGCAGAAGAGCTCCGCGCCCAGGCAGGCGTCGGCGCCAACGCCAGCAGCGCCACAGCCAAAAGACCCAGCGCCGCACCCACTAGCACAGCCAGCGAACGCACCTGAACCGCCAGCAAACGCAAATCGCCAAGCCACGCCAGCAATTGCTCGCTACGCCGCGGCGACGACCTGTAGGCCCCTCCGCTGCTGGTTGCCGGCTCTGCGCGATGCATGGGCCCCCTTGGTGCGCTGTTCAACTCCTTGTAACATACGCAGGTCGCCGGACCAGCGCAAGAGCGAATTTTTCCGCTTCAGCCCTGGTCACAGCGCCGCAAGGACCCCCATGAGCCAGCCCGATCAAGCCTATGTCAGTGGTACGCCCGCCCCCGCAGAGGTGGTCGAAGGACCGTTGCGCAACCTGGTCCAGCCCAGCGCTCAGCTGGCGGCGCGCAGCCGTGTGGCCAAAGCGCTGCTGCCTGCCCCGCCAGAACAGCTTGTACCAGCTCTGCTTTTTCTGACCTGGGACACAGAAGCTGAAGTCAAGGCCGCGGCCAAAGAGTCGTTGGCCCAGCTGCCCAAGGACCTGCTGCAGCCGATCCTCAAGGCGCTCAAACACCCGGCCCTGCTCGATGCGGCGGCGCGGGCGCTGGTGCGCAACGGCGATCTGGCGGTTGAAGTGGCGCTCAACGGCCACACCGCGGACGACACCATTCGCTGGCTGGCGAGCGCAGGTGACATGCGCACTTGCGACGTGATCGCCCGCAACCAAGTGCGTGCCCAGCGCCATCCGGCGATTCTGGAAGCGATTTACCTCAATCCGCTGGCGCCGCAAGGCGTGGTCGCGGGGCTGATGGAATTCGCCGTGCGCGCCGGTCTGAACCTGGACCACCTGCCCGGATTCCGCGAAACGCGGGCGCTTTTGCTGGGCGAGGATAGCGAAGAAGGGCCTTCCGGCCTGCCGGACATCGAATTTGCCTCGGCGATGCTGATCGCCAGCGGTCAAGGCGAGCTGGCGGCGCTGGTGATGGCCAAGGCCGGCATCGATCCCGCCAATGAAGAGGCCAAGACCCACAACCTGGCGGCGCTGATCTCCAAGATGAGCGTGTCGCAGAAGGTGCGCCTGGCCAGCGTGGGCGACGCCGCGACCCGCAAGCTCCTCATCCGCGATCCCAAGAAACTCGTGGCGTTTGCCGTGCTCAAGTCGCCGCGGCTCACGGAAAACGAGGTCACGGCCTTTGCCGGCAACAAGGCCATCTCAGAAGACATCTTGGGGATGATCGGCCGCAACCGCCAGTGGACCAAGGACTATGCGACCAAGAAGTCCCTGGTGTTCAACCCAAAGACGCCGCTGGCCCTGAGCATGCAGTTCCTGCGCCACCTGACGCCCAAGGACCTCAAGGACTGTTCCGTGTCGCGCGACGTCAACGGCAACATCGCCCGCGCGGCCAAGCGCATGATCGCCGCCGGCAATGAGAAGAAGTAGCTTTTAGGCGTCCCAGGCCAGGGCGGCGTCGATCAGCTCCTCGGCCAAGTCGGGGCCGCCAAAGGCCTTGATCTCCTGCAGACCGGTCGGGCTGGTCACGTTGATCTCGGTCACCCGGCCGCCAATCAGGTCGATCCCCACAAAAAGATGCCCCGCCGCCTGCAGATCCGGGCCCAGCTGCTTGCACAGCGCCTGTTCTGCGGGCGTCAGCGGCGAAAGCTCCGTGGTCGCGCCGATGTGGATGTTGCCTCGCAGATCGTCGGCGGGCGGGATGCGCAACAGCCCCGCGCGGGCCACGCCGGCGACAAAGATCACCCGCTTATCCCCCTGCACCACTTCCGGCAGATACTGCTGGACCAGCACAAATTCCTTGCCGTGCTTGGTGGAAATCTCTAGCAAAGACCGGGTGTTCAGGTCGCCCGGGTGCAGCGCGACGATGCCATTGCCGCCAGAAAAGCTCAGCGGCTTGACCACCACGCTGCCGCCGACATCGGCCTGAAAGCGCATGATTTCCTTCATGTCGCGCGTCAGCAGCGAGCGGGGCGCCATCTCCGGGTAGCGCAGGATCGAAGTCTTTTCATTCCACGAGCGCAGGCTGTCGGGCCGCGAAAACACCGGCGTGTGCGGCGGCGCCAGGTCCAGCACGTACGTCGCGGCGATGTACTGCATGTCAAACGGCGGATCCTTGCGCATCCACACGGCATTGAAGTGGCCCAGCGGCAGCGTCGTCACCTCGCCCTGGCTAAAGTGGTTGCCCACCACGCGCTGGACCGTCGTCGAGCGGCAGTTGGCAAAACCGTCGGCGCCGCGGGCAAATAGCCCGTCCGTGTCGCAGGACCAGACCTCGTGACCGCGGCCCTGGGCGGCGATCATCAGGGCAAAAGACGAATCCTTGGTGATATCGATGGGCCCCAGCGGATCGACGACAAACAGGTGGCGGATCATGTAGTTCCTTGGTTGCGGCAGGCGCGGTGAAGGCGAGGGCAGTCAGAAGGCAAAACAAAGCGACCTAGTACATCGAACCTCAAGTTCGCAGTGGGTTGTCAGGAATTCCGAGTTCGATGTACGAAAAAAGACCCAGCAGAAGTACCCCAAACCCATGCCCTGGAATTCGGCGAACCCGCCGCGAATTTCGGGTTTGGGGTACTGGTCGGGTCGCCCCGCCGCGGCCAATTTAGGTGCGGATCGCCAGCGCGCAACTCCGGCGTCTGCCCTTGACCGCGGCGCGCGGCAATCCTACCCTTGGGATCCCGCGACAGGCCCTCCCGATCGGGTCAAACGCCGGTGCCAGAAGCGCCGTGTGCCAGGTTGGGTTGAGCAGTCCACGCGCGAATTTAGAGGGAGGTCGCCATGGCCCTGAACGACTCACTTGAGCCCATTGAACTCACCAACGAGCAGTTGCTCAAGCAGCGCGCCGTGCTGGTCGACAAGCGCGAGAAAATCCTCGCGGCGATGCGCACCGCTGAGCTGCAGTCCGACCCGGATGAGCTGCGCGTCGCCGACGAAATGGACCTGTCCGCCGTTGGCTACGACCAGGCCTTTGAGTACCGGCTGCGCGACCGCGACGCCACGCTGATCAAGAAGATCGAGAAGGCCATCCGCCGCATTGACGCGAACGAGTACAACTTCTGCGAAGAGTGCGAGGCGATCATCGGCGCCGCGCGGCTGATCGCTCGGCCAGAGACGGACTACTGCATCCAGTGCAAGGAAAAGCAGGAGCACGTTGAAAAGATGTACGAAAAGCGCCGCCAGCGCATGACCTCGTTTGAGGCGTAGTCCCGCATCCTCCCCTGAGGTCTGGACACCCGCTCGCGCCCCGTGCATATTCGGCGCTAGGGTCCAGATACCCCAGCGCGGCGGCGGCCGCAAGTAGGGCGGCATGGCGGAAAGTTCTGCAATCTCTCTTAGTTCTGGTGGATTCTCCTTTGGGTCGCTGACCTTGAGGCGCATTCGCTTGGCGCGCACGGGGCCAGAAGGCTCGGTGGCCGAGTACATTTTTGACCAGCAGAAGGTCACCCTCGGCGGGCTAGAAGACAACGACTTGGTGCTCGATGACGACCAGGTCAGCCGCTACCACGCAGAAATCTATCAGGAAGGCGAGGATTTTCACATCCAGGACCTCGCCTCCACCCAGGGCACTTGGGTCAACAAGGTGCGGGTCAAGGATGCGTGGCTGAAGTCGGGTGCGACGATCAAAGTTGGCGGAACTACGCTAAAATTCTCTGTCGTGGCGGAGAAGCTCGACGTGACGCCCAGCCAGCACGACACCCTGGGCAGCCTGGTGGGGCGCACGGAGGTGATGCGCCAGGTCATGGGGATTATTGAGAAGGTGGCGCCAACTGGTGCAACGGTGGTGCTAGAGGGCGAGACGGGCACCGGCAAAGAGGTGGTGGCGCGGACGATCCACCAGCACTCGATGCGCTCCGGCCACCCGTTTATCGTGTTTGACTGCGGGGCGGTGGCGCAGAACCTGATTGAGTCTGAGCTGTTTGGTCACGAGAAGGGCAGCTTTACCGGCGCGCTGGCCAGCCGTCAGGGGCTGTTTGAGATGGCCCACGGCGGCACGATCTTTCTGGACGAGATCGGCGAATTGGCCTTGGATTTGCAGCCCAAACTGCTCCGAGCCCTGGAGCAGCGCGAGATTCGCCGGGTCGGCGGCAATCGGCCGGTCAAGATCGACGTGCGCGTGGTTGCGGCGACCAACCGCGATCTGGCCCAGGAAGTCAAAGCGGGGCGATTTCGCGAGGATCTGTTCTACCGCCTGGGCGTGGTGCGCATGAAGCTGCCGCCCCTGCGCGAGAGGCGCGACGACATTCCGCTGCTCGCCCAGCACATGCTGCGGGTCAGCACCTTTAACAAGCAGGGCGACGTGCCGCGGGTCAAGGGCCTGTCTTATGAGGCGCGCGAGGCGCTCAAAGGCTATGAATGGCCGGGCAATGTCCGCGAGCTGGGCAACGTGGTGGAGAGGGCCTGCTCTTTTGCCGAGGGCGACCTGATCCAGGTGGAGGACTTGCCGGACCACATCAGTGGCTCGACCGGACCGCGGGCCCGCCGCCACGACACCCAGCCGACCGAGCCGTTGCGCGGGGGGCCGAGCGGGCCGGCGCTGCACACGGACCTGAGCTTTAAGGACGCCAAAGAGCTGTGGAACGGCAGTTTTGAGAAGGACTACCTGGCTGCGGTGCTGCAGCGCCACTCCGGCAATCTGAGCCAGGCCGCGCGCGAGGCAGAGGTGGACCGCAAGCATTTCAGGCGCTTGGCCCGCAAGTATGGCCTCGTGGCCGGGGCGCCGGGCGAAGAAGAAGACGAATAGAGGACGCCAATTGCGGGTGGGGTGACCTTACCCCAAAAGCTGCACCGTTGCTGGGGAATTGTCTGTTTTGGGCTACTCAATTCCCAGCAGCTCGACGTCAAACACCAGCATGCCCGCAGGCGCGCCGGGCTTGCCCTTGTACGCCAGCGCCTCGGGGATCCACAGCCGCCGCACTTCGCCCACTTGCATGGTCGCGACGCCCTCGGTCCAGCCCTCAATCACCTGGTGCAGGCCGATCGTCAGCGGCGCGCCGCGCGGAACGGAGCTGTCAAACAGATCGCCCTTGGTGGTCCAGCCGGCGTAGTGCACCACCACGGTGGCGTCGCGGCCGGGCTGACTGCCTTCGCCCGGGTGCAGCACTTTGTAGGACAGGCCGCTCGGCGACTTGACGGCGTCGGCGGGCGGTGAGGCCACGTCGGCAGGGGTGTCCGTGGCGATGCGCGTGGGCGGCGGTGCGGGCTTGCTGGGCTCGGCGGTGCGCACGGGTTCGCGAAGCTTGACCGGCTGGTTGGCGCCCTCTTCTGCGCCCGGCGGCGGGGCCAATTCGCGACCGATGGCGGGGCCTTCTGCCGTCTGCGGCGAGGCGCAGGCCAGCGGGGTGGCCAAGAGGGGGAGGGTCAAGAGGCGGTAGACGGCGGAGTGGGCAATGCGCATGGCGGCACCGTAGGGGATACGCGGCGGCGATGCAAGTTCGGGAGCGGCTCGTCCGACCAGCGCCGATCGCCATCTGGCCAGGCAAGTGCGGATCGCGTTACACTATCGCCGGCCGCATCCTGTGCAGCCGCCGACCAGCCCCGAGCGCCAGGAGCCGCAGATGCTGCCAGAAGACCCGTCAAATTCCTTTGCGGCGACTCAGCAATTCGCGGGCCTGACCGCGCCCATCCCGCCGCCGCCGCCGCCTGCGCAGCCGTGGACTTCGCTGCCGCTGTTTGCCTCGCTTTCTGACGAGACGGCCCAGCGCTTCCGCGACGCGATGACCACGGTGCACTACCGCGCCGGGCAGACGATTTTGGCCCAGGGCGAGGCCGGCGACGACATGTACGTGCTGGAGCGCGGCGTGGTGCGCATCACCGTGCGCAATGAAAAGCACGTGGTGGTGTTTGAGCGGACCAGCCCTGCGCCTGCGCTTTTTGGCGAGATGGCCCTGATTACCCGCGAGCCGCGCACCGCCACCGTCAGCGCTGAAGAAGACTGCCAGTGCCTGCGCATCAACAAGACCACGGTCCAGGAGCTGTTTGGCCGCCATCCGGACACCGCGGTGTTTCTGACCCGGCTCGTTGGCGAAAGGCTGATGGAGTTCAAGGGGATCCGCCGGGTGGGCAAGTACGAGGTCACGGGGCGCCTGGGCTCGGGCGGCGTGGCGACGGTGTTTGAGGCCCGCCACCCGACCCTGGGCGTGCCCGTGGCGCTCAAGATGCTGTCGCACGCTCTGGTGTTTGATGAGGCGTTTGCCGAGTATTTTCAGCATGAAGCCCGGCTGGTGGCCCAGCTGAACCACGATCACATCGTGCGGGTGCTGGACACGGAGCAGGCCTACGGCACCCACTTTATCGTGATGGAGAAGCTGACCGGCGACCTGCTGGAGTCGGTGATCGACACGGGGCAGCCCATCGACTGGCTCAATGTCCGGCGCATCCTCCGCGAGATTTGCGACGCCCTGGCCTATTCGCACAAGCAGGGGCTGATCCACCGCGATATCAAGCCGGCCAACGTGTTTTTGCTGACCGACGGCAAGGCCAAGCTGCTGGATTTTGGCATCGCCACCAACCCCGGCGGCGAGAGCAAGCCCGGCGCCAAGGTGATGGGCACGCCGTACTACATGAGCCCAGAGCAGATCACTGGCATGGCGCTGGACGGGCGCAGTGATCTGTATTCCCTGGGGATTTTGGCCTACGAGCTGTGCTGCCGCGAGCTGCCTTTTGACGCCGACACCCTGCAGCAGCTGTTTGGCAAGCACGTGGCGACGCCGTGCCCGGATCCCCGCGACCT
>CAXNCS010000050.1:0-17536 GCA_964201005.1 Myxococcota bacterium | reverse complement strand
GTTCTCACGCAGCGAAATCCCAGGTACTCCACGCGCACTGGCGGCCCATAGGCGCTGCGGAAGGCAAAGCTGGCCTCACCGGAGCCGTAGCGATAGTTGCCGCCGCGGAACACCCGATTATCGCCGGTCTTTGGCCCAATGGGATCGCTGACGGCGCCGCGCGGGTATTCGCCCTGCCAGTCCCACACCCACTCGCCGGCGTTGCCGAGCATGTCATAAAGACCAAATGCGTTTGCGCGCTTACCCTTGATAGATTGAAGCTTTAGATTCGAGTTCTCATCAAACCATGCGTAGTCCATCAGATTAGACGGTGCGATGCCTGTCTCACCGCCCCGCGCCGCGTACTCCCACTCCGCTTCTGTCGGCAGGCGATAGCCGCTGCACGCCACGCCCTCTGGCCAGTGCACCGCAAAGCCGTCAATCCGGTAACATGTTGTCAGCGCTTGCTTTTTGGACAGCTCATTGCAGAACGTCGCCGCCTGATACCAGGACACCATCGTCGCCGGGCAATTGGCGCAGCCGCTGAGCTGGTCGGCAGAAGTGGCCATCACGGAAGCGTAATACTGCGCGGTGACTTCGGCGCTCATCATCTCAAAGGGCCGGCTCAAGGTCACTGGGTGCTTGGGCGCGTCGTTGTAGCCCGGGCCGTTGGCTTCATCGCTCTGGCCCATGTCAAAGCGACCGGCGGGAATCGCGACAAAACCTTCGGTTTTTCCGGCTTTGACCCGGCGCGGCACAGCTGGATCTTGGACGGCCGGTTCCTGGGTTGCGGGGCTCGGTGCTGCCGCCAGGGCCGCCTCAGCGCCTGCGGCTGCGGAAGGGATCTGGGCGGCGGCGCTCGGCTGAGCGGCAGGGGCCTTGGCTTTGCAGCCCAAGCCAGCAGCGGCGGCCAGCGACCAGAGCAGGGCAATGCGCAAAAAAACCTGGGGGCATCTAGGATTGTACATGGGTCCCCCTTCGACGCATGGCGATCAGCGCTGCCGCGGTCAGCAGCGAGACCAGGCTGGCGAGCTGACCTTGAGGTGAGGTGTGACAGCCGCTGTCGACTGCGGGCGGTGCGGGGCTTGGCGGCGCTTGCACGTCCTTGATAAACGTCAAGTCGCTATTTGTCGAGTCCTTGGCCGCGTCTCCGACCTCGGCGGAAGGGGTATCGGCGATGTCAGAGATATCACTTGCAGAATCAAAGGTATCTGCGGGGCCAGCGTCTGACAGACCAGTGTCTGACGGACCAGAGTCTGACGGGCCAGCGTCTGGCGGGTCGGTGTCCGCGGGATCGCCATCGGCGGCATCGACGGGCCCACCTGTGTCCGGCCCAGCGCCCGCATCGGAACCCACGGGCTCGCCGGCCTGCAGGCAAGCGCTCAGGTCGTCGCCAAATGCCTCCCCGCCCAGGGCCAAGAGCGCCGCGCCCGCGCCAAAACCCATCATCGGCACGGCACCGGCAAACTGCCCGGCGTTAGGTCCCAGGTTGCCCAGAAGTTCAGGAAGGATTCCGCCGCCTTGGCGGGCCACCAGCCGCAGCCGCTCGCGGAGTTGACCGAGCTGCCCTTGCAGAGGGGCGCCGGCGGCCACGGCGCGGTCGAGCCAGCGCAGCACCCGCAGGTCGATGAACAGCCACTCCTGACTGTCGTACTCGCCGCCGTCGTCGTTGCGGAAGAAGCCCGGCCCGCCACCTGCGGCCAGCTGCTGCCAAGCGCTCCACGAGGCCTGCGCCAGCGGCCCCCACGGGTCAAACTGCCCATCGACAAAGGCTTCTACCGCGGCGAGGTCCAGGGCTTTGGCCGGCGGCTCCTCAAGATTGCCCAGTAGAAAGCTATTTCCAGGAGCGAGTTTAAGCTGGATAGCTTGATGTATAGCCTTAGCCTTGCTTCGGTACTGCCCAGCCAGCTTGCCTTCTCCCGCCGCAGTGGCCATCCTCGCCGCGCCGCACAGCCCGCGCACGGCCGTCAGCGAGGTGTAGGCAAAGTGCTTCTCCTGGCCGTTCCAGTGCACCTCCCAAATCGACGAGTCCTTCTTCACCAAACCAGTGTCATCTGTCGAATTCATCAGGGGATTTGCGATCAGGTCGCGCATCGACGGCCACCACTGCGCCAGAAAATCGCCGTCCGCGGAAGCGTCGAAGTAGCGCGCCGCCTGCCACAGCACCAGGCCAAAACCGTCTAGCTCAATGTTGGGGCCAAACTCATTGAAATCGGTTTCTTCTGTCCCGCCGCCCCAGTAGCGCGTGACCGAGATCAGATAGGGCGCGCCCACCTCTTTCTGAAACTGCCCCATCTTGCCGCGCAACAGGAATTCCAGAGCCGCCTTGGCCTCTTGCAGGTGACCAGTGGCCGCCAGTGCCACGCCAGCGTAGGACTGGTCGCGCGGCCAGGTGATATTCCACATCCCCGGCGGCAGGCTGGCGACGATCTGGCCGCGGGGAGCCAGGCCCGACCCCGCAGGACCCAGGTTGTCTTCGCGGCACTGGGCCATGCGCAAAAGCATCAGCGAGCGCCGGTAGATCAGCAGGTCTTCTGCGGATAAACCAAGGGGTTCTGAGGCCTTTGCGTGCCAAGTCTGCCAGTCGGCCTGTTCGTCCTGCAGCAATTGGCCGGCGCTGCGCCCCTGCAGCCACTGGTCGCCCTGGCTCGCCAGCTGGGCCGCCGTTGCCCCGTCGCCGTAGAGGGCCAGCAGCGCTACCGTCGCCGATTTGCCAGCGGGCACCTGGAGTTTCCACAGCATCCCGCCCACGCGATCCGCGCCAGGCCCGGCGTCAGCGCTCGTGCCCAGCGGCGCTCCGCTCTGGAAGCTGCTGTAGGGATTCAGGCTTTCTAGGGTCTGCGGCGTGCCCGGCCCACTCTGCAGTGCGTCTGCGGCCAAACCGTCGACCGCGCGCACCCACAGCCGGTGAGGCGAGGCAGAGCTGCGCTCGTACAGAGCTCGCGGGGCGTGCCTGGAAATTTCCTCTGGCGTGTCAGCGGGTTGAGGGGCGCCGGGGCCGACATGAAAGTTCAGCAGCGCCGCCAATTCCAGAGTCTGATCGGCGGTGTCGTTGTTCACCACCTGGGCCAGCAGCACAAAACCGCGGCCCTGGAGACTCTGCGGCACCCAGGCAAATGAGTGAAGCTCTACTTTAGGATTGGCAGTCCAACTGCGCTTGTCAAAGACGATTCCAGCGGCATCCAAGTAGCCAAAGCTCGGCTGGTCGCTGAGGCACGCTTGGCCCTTGGCGCAGCCCACCAGCGCCATGTCCTTGGCCCATTGGCCCCCGGTCCCAGCCGCACTTCGCAGGCCAAAGTAGGCGTCGTGCAGCACATCCTGGCTCAATTGCCCGGGCAGAATCGCCTGGTAGGGGTGCAGCCAGAGGTCGGTCAGCGCGCCTTTTGCGTGGTCCATCACCGCCACAGCCCGGCCATTGGCGGCGATCCTGAGCGGATACGGCTTGGGCGGCGGCAGGGCAGCGAGGGCGGCGGAGCTCAACAGAAACGCAAAAAGCCCAGCCACGGCAGCGTGTTTGACGTGGGTCCCCCCGGCGTTGGGCCAGTTGCGGGATGGGCTTTGCTTGCGGGCCAGAGGCGGGAATTGCAGCTTCATGCCCCGGAGCCTATACCCCTCGCCGGGCCAAGTCGACACTGCCTAACTGGGCAAATCAATAGCGATCGCCACGCCAGCGAGTTGGCTCAGGGTGCTCCCCAGAATCTGCGCCAGCTCGTCGCCGTGGCGCGGATCGATCCACCGCCCGTCGGCCTGGTGCTCAAAGTGCCAAGCGCGGTCGCCGGCGGCGTACCAGATCTGGCTGACCGGCACCTGGTGATTGAGCACGTAGATCTGGCCCTTGGCGTTGCGGATCTTGACCACGCCAGCGGACAATTCGCCTTCAATCACGTCGGGATCTTCGCGATCGAGCCGGTTGAGCACGCTGCGGTACAGGCGGTCCGTGTACTGGCGGAATTCGAGCTCGTTCATCTAGTCGGTCTCCTTGACCTGGTTGCGGTTCCACGCCGGGATCTCCACCACGACGTCCTGGCTGCCGTCCGGCACCGCTTGGCAGGCGAGGCGCGAAAGGGTGGTCAGGCCCGGCGCGGTATCCAGCATGTCTTCCTCCGCCTCTTCGGGAGGATTGCAGGTAGAATAGCCTTGCCGAATGACCACATGGCAGGTCGAGCAGCTAACGACACCGCCGCACGCGTGGTCCACCTTGGCGCCGTGGTGCAGCAAAATGTCCAGCAGCGAGCCGGGGCGACCGTCGCGGCCAAACGGCAGCTGCGCCGGGTCGACCTCGATCACCTGGTTTGTGCCCGCGACCGTTACGCGGTAAGGCCGCTTGGGCAAAGGGATAGAACTGGTCCGAATGTAGGGGTTGACGCCGCCCATAAGCATGTCCTCGGGGCCCTCGCCCCATTGACGGACCATTTTAGTCCGAGAATGGCGCCGCAGCAACCTTCGCCGCGCAGCCGCCCGGAAAACTTGGCGATTGGTGGGGGTTTGGAACTGCCGCACCTTCGCGCTATGCTGCCGCCCATGCTTTTTCACCGCCCTCTTGCTCCTGCCCCCAAGAAGACCGCGCGACCGCTGCGGCGGTTCGGTCATGTCGCGACCTGGGTCGCCGCTCTCTCGCTGATCTCCGCGCCCGCCCAAGCGTTTTCAGTCGACGTACACCGCTGGATTACGGAGCAGGCGCTGCGCGGCGTGGTGCTCGTCGGCCCGCTGATGACGCCGACGGAAGAGCAGTACATGCAGTGGTGGCTGTGGTTTGGCCGGGCCATGGCCTCTCCGTCGGGCAGCACCGAGCTTGACGGCGACGATCCCAAGCGTTTCACCACTCGCTACCCTGGGCCGCGCAGCTTTGATGCCTTTGCGATCCGCGGATTTCTAGGATTGTCTCAGGAGCCGACCCCGTCGGTCATGGGCCTGGATGACTATGATCGCGAAGGCGAAATTGACCGCTTCAACCTGGTAGTGCGGGGCTCGGCCCAGCCCGACGTCGACCGGCGCAACCAAGAGCGATTTGCCTATGACGCCAAGCGCTTGCCGCTCAAGACGGCCGATGGTCGGCGGGTGCCGGCGGATCCTGCGGCGCTGAACATGGGTGGGCCCACGGGGCTCGACAGCCAAGCCCACGCCCACTACCAGCTGGCGACGGAAAAGCCCAGCGATGATCCGGAGATCCTCCAGACTGAACCGTGGAACTTTGCCGTGGCCCTGGGGTTTGCCGGGCCGGTGGAGACTTCTGCGGCGGAGATGGCCCAGGCCCATCTGGACATGGCGATTGTGATGCGCGCGTGGGTGGATGAGCAGCAGGGGGTGGTCAGCGACTACCTGCCGATCCTTTGGGCATCTGCGGGGTTGCACTACGTTCAGGACGCCGCGGGTCCTTTGCACAATGTCCAAGTCGGCAGCTACGACGTGTTCAAGCGCGCCAAGCTGATGTGGTACCTGGAGGGGCTCAAGAGCGCTGGCGGCTATCTGGGTGATCTGCCGACATTTATGTCCATTGGCGTCGATCTGCTCGCCAACCTTCACCTTTTTAGCGAAGCGTGGATGGCCCGGGAGCTCGACCAGCTGCGCCTGGGCAAGCCGGGGGCCAAGCCGTTGCAGGCCGTGTGGTCTGCGCCGGACAAGCCCGACAGCGAATTGATCAAGGCCTTGGAGCAGAAGCTCGACCCCCACCTGGTGGACCCGTTCAAGGTGCAGCCGTGGCAGGACGGGCAGGGCGCGGCGACGATCCTGGTGCACACCCTGGCGCGCTTGGGCAGTCGCGACGGTGCGGCGATCTACAAGGCCGCCCTGGACATGGCCGACGGCGAGCTCCTGCAGATCGGCTACCGGCTGTCCGACAAAATGCCTTTGCAGGGCAAGCATTTGGCCAGCGGTGAAGCGGCGGATCTGGCGGCGGCGCAGATGGCCGAGCTGCAGGCGCGCTCCCTGGCCCGGGCGATGACGGCGACCCGCTTGTATTGGCGCGCTTACGAACAAGGCAACGCCGACACTGCGGCGCGGCGGCTGCGGCGGTTTTCGCTAAATCGCCTTGAGAAAGAGGCGGTTCGCCAGAAGGCGTGGATGGCCGCGGCGCCCAGAAACGCGCTAAAGTCGGAGCAGAGGCCGGAGTTTGCCGCCGGGCTGGCGGTCGCGGCGACGCTGCTGACTGGTCTGACACTCTGGTGGCTGCGCCGCCGCAAGGGGAACGCATGAGTCCGCAATCGCCAAAGGCTGAGACCATTGCCAAGCTCGACGCGCGCATGGCGAGCCTGATCGAGAGGCCGGACCAGCTGCAGCATCAGCTGCGGGCCGTGCGCGCCGACGTGTACGAGATCGTCGGCCAAAACCCTGAGGAATTCGACCGACTCGCGGCGAATTGGTGGGCGACCAACGGCGCTCCGGCGCGGCGACTGGTGCTGGAACCGGTGCTCGAGGGCGTCGATGTCGGGCCGCTGCTGTTGGAAGCGCTGTTGAAAAGCGTTGAGACGGCCGACGATCGCTCCGCCAACGCGGCGCTTTCTCTCCTTGCGGGGGAGGCGGAGCTGAGCGGGGCCCAGTGGCAGCGTTTGGCTCGGGTGGCGCGGCGGCAGCGCTCGGCTTGGCTGCCGGATATCGACGCCGTGCAGCTGCTGGCCCGCAGAGGTCCGCCCGAGGCCCTGGCGAGCGTGGCGCTGACCGCGTTTCGCCAAGGCCCTGAAGACGCAGATGATCGCTTGGCGTGCATCGCCGCACTGGGCCGCTTTGACGACGACCGCGTGCTGGGCTGGCTGATTTCGCTCGGTCGCACCGGGTCTTGCTCGATGGAAGTGCTGCAGGCGGCGGCGCAGGCCATGGCGCTGGGGTTGCACGGCGGCGAGCGGGAAAACCCATTGGCAAATCTACTGTTGGCTCTGGCCCGCGGCGACGTTGGCCTGGACGCGCTGTTGCGCTGGTCGGCGCTGGAAGGCCTCAGTCACCTGCGCGGCACGGAGGCGCTGGCAGCGGTCCTGGCGGCGCACCGGGCGGGTGGGAGCGACCTGCCAGACGGCTACGTGCAGGGCCTCGCGGCGCTGGCGATGGCGCTGGAGCCCAGCTTGGCGAAGGGCGGTGAGGCGGGGCTGGTCGCTGCCGCGGAGGCCCTGGCGGCGGGTGACCGTTGGCCCCCAGTGCCCGGGCGCGACCAGAGGGCGATGTCGCGCGATGCCCGGGTGGCGCGCCAAGCCGCTTTTGAGGAACCTCATCCCAGCCAAGAGGTTTTGCACGCCCGCGCCGGAATTGAGGCGGCCCTGGTGGCGCGCAAGCAGCTGGTTGGCACTCTGTTGCCTGCCGCGGCGCCCACGCCGATTCCGGAGCATTTTGCCGCCAATTGGCGCTGTCTTTCGCAAACAGAGCGCGATCAATTGGCCAACGAAGAGACGAGCTGGCTAGGGGCAGAGCGGGCCTAATGTGTGGCGCGGCAGCGGCAGCAGGCGAATTCGCCGAGGCCAAGGTTGCCGATCGCTAAGCGCCTTGGCTATGCTGTCGATCACTGCGGCCAGCGTTCTGGTCGGTCCGGGTGGTTCGCCTTATGGTGCTGTTTCTCCGCGTTCAGCTTGGGCATTTTGCCGTTCGCGGGGTGGCCAGTTGGGCGCTTACGCTCGCTGTGCTGTTGGGGCTGGGCGGCTGCCTGGAGACCGAATTTGGCCCCGCGATCGGCGACGGCGGCGGCCAAGACCTAGCCCAACTGGCGGATAGCCAAAACGATAGCGCCGCATCGACCGACAGTTCTGCCGGAAGCGACGCCCAGGCAGACAGCGCGGACGCGGCCGACACCGACGCAGGTCTCAGTTGCCCCGGAAATCCAGGGTGTTCCTGCAAAGACTACGCCGATTGCGGCGCGGGAGCCTGTGTGCAGACCGCGGCCGGCAAGCGCTGCGCGGCGTTCTGCGTGGAGGGCACCTGCGACCCAGGGGCGATCTGCGGAGCCCTGGCGGTCGATATCCCCGGGGCCGCCACCGTCACAAAGTTTGGCATCTGCTTGCCGCGCTGGCCCACCGACTGCGTGGCGTGCAAAGACAGCAGCGTCTGTGCAAATCCGGCCGATCCCTTGGCAGCATGCGTCGATCCGACGGGTAGCCCTGCGGCAAGCGCCGGCGCCGGGGGCTGGTTCTGCGCCGCCTCGTGCAAACAAGACGCCGACTGTTCGCCCGGCCGCAAGTGCAAGACTACCGCGGGCCGCGACGGCAAAGAGCACCAGTCCTGCGTTCCAACCGACGGTAATTGCAGCTGTAGCCCGCTGGCGATTGACGTCTCTGCGACCACCGACTGCTTTAACACCGGGGCCGTGGGCGGCGCGGCCATGGGCAATTGCAAGGGCGTGCGCGCCTGCCTCAGCAGCGGCCTGAGCGCGTGCAGTGCCGCGGTGCCCAAGGGCGAAATCTGCAACGGCTCGGACGACGACTGCGACGGCAGCATCGACGAATCCTCTGACGCGACGCCGATTTGCGACGATCAGCAGGCGTGCACGATGGACAGCTGCGGCGGCAAAGGCGGCTGCATCCACCTGCCGACCAGTGTCACCTGCAGCGACGACGACCCGTGCACCGGCCCAGACGGCTGCGACAAGGGCAAATGCACAGGCGGCAAGCTGGATTGCAGCGACGGCAACCCGTGTACCGCCGACTCCTGCGCCCAAGACACCGGCTGCAGCTACGCGGCGGTCAACGGCGGGTGCGATGACGGCGACAGCTGCAGTCTGTCCGACCAATGCCTCAACGGCCAGTGCGTGGGCGGCAAGTCCGCGAATTGCGACGACGCCAACCCGTGCACCAACGACTGGTGCGATCCCGCCAAGGGCTGCACTGCTCTGCCCAATGACGCCACCTGCACGGACGACAACGCCTGCACGGGCGCGGATTTCTGCAAAGACGGCGCGTGCTTTGGCCCGGTGCTTGCGTGCGACGACGGCTGGGGCTGCACCCTGGACAGCTGCGATCCGGCCGGCGGCTGCTCGTTTAAGCCCACGTCCAGCGGCTGCGGCCAAGCCCAGGTGCCCTACGCGTTGGCGATGGACTGTGCTGAGACCGCGTTTGAGGGCTGGCGGGTCACGGCGCAGGGCGTTGGACTGGCCGTACCGCAACCGCCCCTGGTGGCTTGGAAACTCGACGACCAACCGGCGATGGGAGGCGCGGGCCAGTGCACGCTCAACATCAACAACGGCAAGGACTTGGCCTGCGGATGGGGGCAGAACCAGATCGACGCCTCTGCCGACTCGCCGTGGCTGGACCTCATGGCCGTGCCGGGCGGATCGGCGCTGGTGCTTCGCTTTGAGAGCGCCGGTTTGTGGGGCAGCAGCTGGTTCGCTTCGGTGCAGATGCGCGAGCAGGGCCAGGCGTGGAAGCCTTTGATCGCCAAGATCGATCCCTCGGGCGCGCTGTGGGGCAAGGTCAACTTGAACGTGCCGCAGTTGGCGGGCAAGCTGGTGCAATTGCGCTTTCAGTTCAGCAATGCCAGCTGCACGGACTCCACCGGCACGGGCTGGTTCCTGCGCAAGCTGTCGCTGGCGGTGGACCCCTGCGTCAACAACAACGGCGGCTGTGCCTCCACCGCTCTGTGTGCTGTCGGCGGCGACGGCTCGGCGATCTGCACGTGCAAAAGCGGCTACAGCGGCAACGGCAAAACCTGTGCAGACATCGACGAGTGCAAGAATCCAGTGCCTGTTTGCGCCGCTGGCAAGACCTGCACCAACACCCCAGGGGCCTACACCTGCGGCTGCCCGGCGGGCTTTACCGGCGACGGCACGACCTGCGTCGACATCAACGAATGCGCCAACGGCACTGCGGGCTGCGCCTCCACGGCCACCTGCACGAACACCCAGGGCAGCTTCAGTTGCACCTGCAAATCAGGCTACAGCGGCAACGGCAAGGTCTGCACGGATATCAATGAATGTGCTGTTGGCTTGGCCGGTTGTGCGACCTCCACTCAAGCGACCTGCACCAACTTGCCAGGCAGTTTTCAGTGCGCGTGCAAGGCCGGCTACACCGGCAACGGCAAGACCTGTGCGGATGTGAACGAATGCGCCGTCGGCTTGGCCGATTGTGCGACCACGACCGCAGCGACCTGCACCAATACCACGGGTTCATTCACTTGTGCCTGCAAACCGGGCTATCTGGGCAACGGCAAGACCTGCCAGTTCTACGGCAGCGTCGAGTTGCCCGCGCCGTCGTGCAAAGCGATCAAGAATGCGAATGCCGCCGCGACGTCCGGGCTGTACTGGCTTTCGCTAGCGGGGTCTTTGGTCCAGGTCACCTGCGACATGGTCACCGACGGCGGAGGTTGGACGCTGGTGCGGTACAAAGGCGACCTGGGCATAAGCTCATGGAACAAGGGGCCCGGCGGCCAATGGTTGGTCAGCGACTTTCAGACCGTTCTGACCTCGGCGCAAATCAAGGCATTGCAGGCCGTTTCTACCCAAGGTCGCCAAAGCTACGTCGGCCAATGCTCGCGGCAGGCGCATTACTTCAGCGCCCAAACAAACGACCATAAGCGCGCGTTTGGGTTTCGCTTTCTCGATGCCAGTATCACCGCCAGCGGCATGGCGAGCTACGCGCCCTACGACATCGCGGTGCCGACGGACGGCTGCAAGGGCCTGTCGACTGCGACGATGTCAACGGTGTTCACGATCAACTCGACCAAAGTGCCGATCGTCAATGTATACTCGTACTATTCGCTGATTGGCGGCAAGTTCGGCTCGCCCCTGACCCAGAACCCGGCGATGTTGCGGTAGCCGAAAGCCCTGATCTGTCGGCCCGGCGAATGGGTCTTGCAGCCTGGGCAGTTTTCATTCACAATTCCGCCCCCGCGCGCCCGTGTCGAGGCCCGCCCAGCCACTGCAGTCATGCACCGGAGTCTATGCCCATGCGCCTGTTTTCCAAGCGTTCGTCCCTGTCTGCCTCGACCGTCGGCCTGTGCGCTGCGGCGTTGGCGCTGACCGTTGGCTGCAAGAACAAGGAAGAGCCCAAGCCGGCCGAGCCCCCCAAGACGGAGGAGCCCAAGGCGGAAGTGCCCAAGGCCGAAGAGAAGCCGATCGAGCCGCCCGCTGCGGTTTCGCCGACGGAAGCCGTTTCGCCCGCCACTGCCCCGGTTGAAGCCACCCCGGCTGCCGCCGCTGCTGCGGGTGCGGTTGCTCCTGCCGCCGGTGCGGCTCCTGTGGTCAACGAGGCGGCGATGAAAGACCCCAAGCTGGCAGCGGAAGTCGCTCCGGAAGAGTTCCGCGTCAAGGTCGAGACCACCAAGGGCTCGTTCACCATCGCGGTGCACAAGAAGTGGTCGCCTAAGGGCGTGGATCGCTTCTACAATTTGGTGAAGATCGGCTACTTCCAGGACGTGGCTTTCTTCCGCGCCATCGCCGGCTTCATGGCCCAGTTTGGCATCCACGGCGACCCGACGGTCAACAACGTGTGGAAAGAGGCGTCGATCGACGATGATCCGTCGGCCGGCCAGTCGAACAAGGCGTACACGATCACCTTTGCCAAGAAGGGCATGCCGAATTCGCGCTCGGTGCAGTTCTTCCTCAATTTCAAGGACAACGCCATGCTCGACCAGATGGGCTTTACGCCGTTTGGCGAGGTCGTCGAGGGCAAGGATGTCGTCGACAAGATCAACACCGAGTACGGCGAAGGCGCGCCGCGCGGCATGGGCCCGGACCAGATGCGCGTGCAGGCTGAAGGCAACGCCTACCTGAAGAAGGACTTCCCGAACCTCGACTACATCAAGTCGATGACCGCCCTGTGAGGCAGAGCTCGTTCCCAAGCGCAGGTGCGGCCTGGATCGCGGTCATGGCGATCTGGGCCGTGCCTGTTTTTGCCCAGCCGCTAGCCCCGACTGCGCGCCAAGGGGAGCCCGCTGCCGCCAAGCCTGCGGCGCCCCTGCCGGCCTTGCTGGAGCCCTACGCCGGCTTTGACGTGGTGTTTGGCCCCGGCGGCCCGCGGGTGCTGGGTCCGGATGCGGCGCCACAGGTTCAGGCGATGCTGCTGGGGCCGGGGACCGAGCTCGGTTCGCCCGCGTGCCAGATCGGCGATGTGCGCATTGAAGCGCGGCGCTTGCTGGTGCAAGTCAGTTGCGCGGACGGCAAGGCGACGGCGATCCTGGCCGTGCGCGAGCCGGGCGATCAGAGCAAGAATTCCGCCGCGACGGTGTGGTTTTCGCTTGCGTTGCCGTCGGCTTGGCAACAGCCCGCTGCGGCAGAACTGCAGGTCGCCCGCACGGCAGCCCAAGCAGAGCTGCTCAAACGCGTGCAGGCCGGCGAGGCCAAGCTGCCCTGGCAGCGGGTGCGTCCGGCGCCTGGCAGCCCGGCGGATGCATGGATGACCGCACTGCTTTTGGCGCAACGCGCTGCTGCCACAGGCGATCTGCCGGGGGCCCGCAGCGCTCTGGTGCAAGCCAAGACCGTGCGGCCCCTGAGCGAGTTGCGCCCCACCGAGCTCTTTGACTTTGCCCTGCTGACCGTCGCTTCGGCAGAAAAAGCCCTGCTCCAAGAAGTGTTGCAGGCGCTGCAGGCCAGGATGGCTGCCCAGGCCCAGCCGACGCCCCAGGGTTTTGCTGGAGACGACGCGGCCGATCTGCGGGCTTTGGCAGCGGCGATTCCAGCGCTGGCCGGCGATCCGACCTCGACGGTGACCAAGGCCAATAGCTGCCTATCTCCGCCTGGTTGCGACGTGCTGCCGGCCGTGCGGGCCCTGGCTGCGTCGCGCGCTTACGCCCAAGCGGCCGATGTTCTGGACGGCGGGCCGCTGGCCGGGCAGGGCAAGGTCGCGTTTGACCTACTGAAATTGCGTTTTGGCTTGGCGAGCGCGCTCAACGACGCGGCGGTGGAGTTGGCGATCGCCGAGCGCATGACCGTCGAGCATCCGGAGATGGCGGAAGGCCTGGATTTGCGCGCGGCGGGCCTGGGTCGGGCAGGGCGCTATCGAGAAGCCATTGAAATTTTGCATGAACTCAGCCAGCGCCACGCCGATCGCGACATCGTCCTAGGGCGCATTGCTGGGCTGCTGGCCTTCTTGACCGCGGAGGCTCTGGAAGACCCCGGCAAGAAAGCCGAGTTGGAGCTAGTGGAGCAGCGGATGCGCGAGGCAGCCCAGCGCAACAACGACATCGTCGCCCGCTTCATCGTCGCCACCCGCGGCTATTATGCTGGGGAATTTGCCAAAGCTCTTCCGGAGTTGCAGGCGCTCGCTGCCACCGCCAATCGCGATCCGCGCATCCCGCTCTACCTGGCCATGGCGCATTTCTGGCTCGGCCACCAAGCAGATGCGGAGAAGTGGATCGGCAAGGCCGTCGAGATCGGGCCTTCTGACCCGGACGTGTTCTATTGCCGCAGTCAGATCGTCCGGCGGTTGAATTTGCCCCTGGCAATTGCCGACTTGGAGCGCTATGAGGCGATGACCAAGCAGCCCTGGGCCCTGGGGCCGCGGCAGAAGACCGAGCGCGTAGAGGCCGAGCTGGCGCTGATGCGCAAGGGGCGAATTCCGCCGGACTGGGACAAGCCAGGCCCCGACCGCGCGGTGTTCTTGCCCGCGGAACAGACCGGCACTGCGGCGTCTGCGCTTGCAATCCGCGGTCTGAATGGCGCTCAGGCGACGGCCATGGGCCCGGGATCGGCCCAACCCCAAGCGACCGCGACGGCGACGCAGAGCGAAAACCCCCAGCCTTTGAGCGGGCAACCCCCTAAGACGCCGTGGACGCTGATCGGTCTTGGGGCGGCCATTGCCGCGGCGCTGGGGTTGCGCTTTGTGCGCGCGCGTCGCAAATAGCCGGGACGTCGGGCGGTTGCGCCCTACCTACGCCAGCGACAGCGGGTACGTCTCCAGGCGGGTATAGCGCGAGCCCTCGTCGCCCGGCGTGCTTGAATACAAGTGGAATTCCTCGACTTGCCACGGCCGACTCTTCAGCAGCGAGTGGGCGGCCAAGAAGGCGGCGACATCGCTGTCCGCGGCGCGATCGAGCCGAGCCAAGGTGACATGCGGGGCGAAATTGCGCTTTTCCGGCGGCGCCCCGGCCTGGCGCACCAGATGCTCTACTTTGCTCTGCAGCCGCTCTAGGGGCTCGCTGGCCTGCACGCCGGTCCAAAGCGAGTGCGGATGGCCGCGCGGCGGAAAAAAGCCAACGCCAGAAAGACTCAGCGAAAATGCGGGGAAACGCAGGCACTCCAGCAACTCGTGCACGTCGCGACTGCGGCTGGCGTCGGTGGGACCCAGAAAGCGCAGCGTCAGGTGCAAATCGTCGGGATGAGTCCAGCGCGCCCCCGGGAGGGGACCGTAGAGCTCGATCAGCTGGTCGGCGATGTCGTCGGGGAGGCCCAGGGCGATAAACAGGCGCATCACAGGCTATGCGACCTCGCCAAAGCCGAGGACGGTGTCCATGCCGCGGTTCTTCTCAAACACGCCTTCCTGAGCGCGGTTGCGCGGGTTGGCGGTGTTGCCTTCAATCGTGGTGATCGAACCGTCGCCGTTGACGGCCTTGACGATGCCGACGTGGTCCGCGCTTTTGTCGCCGTCCCAGTCAAAGAACACCAGATCGCCGGGCTGTGGGTCGTTCTTGCCCTTCCAGCGGCCCTGCTTCTTGAGTTGCTGCACAAAAGTCGGGGTGTACGGGCTATTGGTGGACTTGCCGGCCTGCGTGTAGACCCAAGAGACAAAATCGGCGCACCACGGCTCCGGACCGCGCCCAAAAAACTGCTGGTATTTCAGAGCTGCACCGCGGTTTTCGCCGCGCTCGGTCGTGCCGATTTGCGACTCGGCCACCCGCAGAATCTCCTTGCGCAGCTGTGCCTCATCGCGGGGATTGGCCGGCGGCCGGCGACTCCCCTGCTGACCGGGCTCGCGCTGCGGACTTGGGTTGCGCGGACTCTGGCTTTCGCCGCCCTGATCGCGCGAAGGCGTGCCGTATTGCGAAACGTCGAGCTCCATGCCCGATCGCTCGCGCAAGGCGGCCCAGGACTGCGGACCGATGATGCCGTCGACCTCAAGGCCGCGCTTCTCTTGAAACTGCACCACTGCGCCGTGGGTCGCGGGGCCAAAAATGCCATCCGCGGGGCCGGGCTGAAGCCCGGTCTTCTTGAGCAGCGTTTGAGCCATGCGGACTTCCGCACCCGTAGAGCCGCGGCGGATCATCTTGGGCAGGTGGGCCATGCCCGGGGCGACGCGGCCCTGTTGGCCTTGCTGACCTTGCTGACCCTGTTGGCCCTGCTGACCTTGCTGACCTTGCTGGCCCTGTTGACCTTGTTGACCTTGCTGACCCTGCTGCTGCGGGCGGATGGGGGCTTGTTGAGCGGGCATCGGAGACTCCAGCAGACCGCGTGGGCAGCGGCTGATCCATCAATAGCCGGGCCCGCCCATCGCGTCAACCGCGCCGATAGCCTGCAGTGTTGCGGTTGGGGTCCGCGCGCCCCACAGGCGGATCAGTGGGCGGGGACTCGCCACCTGCTGTAGCGCCTGACGGCGACCGGGCGAAGTGGTACAAGGTGCGGGTCTGCGCGGTGCGGGACCAGGGGGACCTCAGTGGAACAGCTTGCACAGGTTGAGTTTTTGGCCATTGGCGATGAACTGCTGCGCGGCGAGTCGCGCGAAGGCAACGGCGCATGGCTGGCTGGACAGCTGGCGCAGCGAGGGGTGACCCTGGCGCAACTGCAAGTGATCCCTGATGATAGTCAGCGAATTGCCCTGGCGATCAGCGACGCTTCGCGGCGGCCGACCCTGCTCATCTGCAGCGGCGGTCTGGGGCCGACGGACGACGATTTTACCCGGGCAGCCGTGGCCCAGGCCCTGGAGGTGCCGCTGCGCCACAGTGCGGAGGCGCTCGCGGCGATCGAGGCGCGCTTTGCCAAGCTGGGGCGGGCGATGCACCCGCTCAATGCGCGGCAGGCGGAGTTTCCCGAGGGGGCGACGGTCATTCCCAACGCCTTTGGCACCGCGCCTGGGTTTGTTCTGCGCCGCGGCGATCTGCGGTTGGTGTGCCTGCCGGGCGTGCCGCGGGAGTTTTGCGGCTTGGTGGAGGCCGGTTTGGACCAGTGGCTCGCCGAAAGCCGCATTGAAGTCGGGGTCGCCAAAACCGAGGTTACGCTTAGGCTTTTTGGTATTCCAGAGAGCAACATGCAGGGGATTCTGCAAGGTCTGCCCCACTACCCGGCGGCCAAATTGCGCTCACTGCCCAGCTGGCCAGAGATCCGCCTAAAGCTCGGGCCAAAGGACAGTCAAGCCCAGGCTGAGTTTGAGGAATTGCTCGCCGAAGTTCGCACAGCCCTGGACTGGCGCATCTACGGCGAAGGCGACGGCGATAGCCATGCGGCGGCGGTGTTGCGGGCGCTGCAGGCCCGGCAAATGCGGGTCGCGATTGCGGAATCGTGTACTGGCGGGCTGGTGGCCCAGCTGATCGCCCAGGAGCCGGGGGCAAGCGAGACGCTGATCGCCGGGGTGGTGGCGTACGCGAATTCGGCAAAGACCCAGATCCTTGGGGTGGACGCCGAATTGCTGGAGGCCCACGGCGCCGTGTCGCAGGCGGTGGCGGTGGAGATGGCCCGCGGGGCCTTGCGCATCAGCGGCGCCGATGTAGCCATTGCGACAACGGGAATTGCCGGACCCACCGGAGCTTCGCCGGGCAAGCCAGTGGGTACCCTGTGGTTGGCGCTCGCCTGGCCTGGAGGCGCGGTGAGCCGCTCCTTTCTGTTTGCCGGTGTGGATCGCCAGCGCTTTCAGAGCTCTGCGGCCCATACGGCGCTCAGCTGGCTGCGGCGCCACGCCCTGGGCAAGCTCGACGCGGATCAGTTGTAGAATTCCTCCCCACAGGTGTAGAAATGGTCGACATTCACGAGGTCGATCGCCATGTCGCCTGCCCGCCGCGCCGCTGTACAACCGCTTGATGAGACTGCGTTGCCCCTTGGGGCTGCGGACCCGCCGCGGGTAGGGCCGTGGCAAGCGGTGGAGGCCTTGACGCCGGGAGGCAGCAGCCAAGTGTGGTTGGCGCGCCGCGGCGATCAACCAGCTACGTGGGTCATCAAGGTCGCCCGGCCAGAATTGCAGGATGTGCTGAGCCGCGAGTGGCGGGCCCTGCTTGAAGTGCCGCTGGCGATGATCCCAGAGCCGGTGTGGATCAGTCCAGTTCTTCAAGGGTTGCCATCGGCACAGCCCGGTGCTGCCCGCGGTCGGGCCCAGGCGTTGGTGCTGCAGCGGTGCCCCGGCGAGCCGTTGAACCAGGCGCTTGCCGGCAGAAGCGCTGGCGAAGTGCGTCAGGTGGGCGCGGCGCTCCTGCGCGGCCTGGCGGTGCTGCACGGTCGCGGCTGGGTTCACGGCGACCTGCATCCGGGCAATGTGCTTGTGCAGTGGCGTGGTTCGCAACCTCAGGTCACGCTTCTGGATCTTGGACTTGCGGATCGCTGCGGCGAGTCGATTCGCGGTCCGGGGCGGTTGGATTGCGCGGCGCCAGAGCGGCTGCGCGGCGGGCGGGCGGATCCCCGCGACGACCTGTTTGCGGTGGCCGCAGCGCTGTGGCAGGCGTGGCTGGGGTCGCCCGCGTGGCCCGGCTATCCGCTGCAGATGCCCGAGGCGCAGCAACGGCCTGAGGTGCC
>CAXNCS010000049.1:0-18077 GCA_964201005.1 Myxococcota bacterium | reverse complement strand
TTGAGGCACTGGTCGTTGGCGGTGCAGCCAAAGCCGTCTTCGCACTTGGCGCCGTTGATCGCCTCTTGCATCAGGCACTGGCCGGTCGCCGCTTGGCACTTGTTCTTCTTGCACGGCGTGTCGCCGGTCGAGTCGCACACCACCGGGTCGGCGCTGAAGTAGCAGACCTTGATGCCTACGGCGCTCGGCTTGCAGCTGTAAGAGCCGTCGCACATGTCGTTGTTGTCGAAGATCACACAGTCTTTGTCGTTGCCGCAGGGCGGGCACTCCAGGCTGCCGCCGGCGCACTGGCCGCTCAGGCACTTGGTGCTGGCGGTGCAGCTGTCGCCGTCGTCGCAGCTGGTGCCGTCCTTGGCGTCGCTGATCACGCAGCCCTTGAGCGGGTTGCACTCGTCAGTCGTGCAGGGATTGCCGTCGTCGCAGATCTTCTTGGCGCCCACGCACTCGCCGGCCTTGCAGCTGTCGTCCGTGCACGGGTTGTTGTCGTTGCAGGTCACTTCCGTGTCGACGCCGGGGAGGAACACGCAGCCCTCGGCCTTGTCGCAGCTGTCCTTGGTGCAGCCGTTCTTGTCATCGCAGCTCACTGCGCTGCCCTCGCACTTGCCGGCGTTGCACTGGGTCTTCTCGGTGCACGCGTCGCCGTCGTCGCACATGGCGCCGTCCAGCGCGGCGTGCAAGCAGCCCTTGGCCTGATCGCACGTATCGGTGGTGCAGGGGTTCTGGTCGTCGCAGGTGTTCTGGGTGATCTGGCAGCCCTTCTTTTTGTCGCAGGCGTCGTTGGTGCAGACATTGCCGTCGTTGCAGTCGATGGTCACGCCGCTGCAAGCGCCGCCCTTGCAGGTGGTCTTGAAGGTGCACGCGTCGCCGTCGTCGCAGCTCACGCCGTCATTGGTCACCGCCACGCAGCCCTTGGCGGGCAAGCAGCCGTTGGGGTACTGAATGCAGGTGTTGCTGTTGTCGCACGGCGTGTCTTTGCCCACGCAGGCGCCGGTCTTGTCGCACACGTCGCTGCTGGTGCAGGCATTGCCGTCGTCGCAGCTCTTGCCGGTGCCGGCCAAGTAGGTGCAGGCGCCCTCTTTGCACGCGTCTTCGGTGCAGGCGTTGCCGTCATCGCAGGCCTTGTTGACGCCGATACACTGAGCGATTTTGCACACATCGCTGACGGTACAGGGGTTGCCGTCGTCGCAATCCTTGCCGTCGACTACGATGTTCTTGCAGCCGCCCAGGCCGTCGCAGGCGTCCACGGTGCACGGGTTCTTGTCATCGCACACCACGGCGCTGGCCTTGCAGGTGCCGGTCTTGCAGGCGTCGTTGGCGGTGCACGGGTCGCCGTCGCTGCACGGCAGGGTGTCGTCCACCTGGTTGCTGCAGCCGCCCGTCTTGGAGCACAGGTCCAGGGTACACTCATTGCCGTCGTCGCAATTCACTTGCGCGCCCGTGCACTTGCCCGACTTGCACACGTCGCCCGTGGTGCACTTGTCGCCGTCGTCGCACTTGCCGCCGCTGGGCTTGGGGCCGCTCAAGCAGCCGGTCGCCGGATCGCAGATGTCGTCGGTGCACGAGTTGCCGTCGTTGCACACCATCGACTTGGTCGACTTGCACAGGCCCGCGGCGCAGGTCTCGCCCAGCGTGCACATGTCCTGATCGTCGCAGGGGGCGTTCTCCGCCTTGGCGATGGCCTTGCACTGGCCGGTGGCCTTCTGGCAAATACTTGACACGCAAGGAGTATCCTTGGATCCGTCGCACACCGTCTCGGTGCCGGTGACCGGCTTGCAGAACTTGCCCTTGGCGTCGGCCACGCACTTGAACTTCTCATTGCACAGGTCGCCGTCCTGGCCCTCAAACTTGGCGCAGTCGCCGTCCGACGCGCAAGTGCAGGTATTCACAGGATTGACGCACTGACCCTGGGCGCACTTGTCGCCCTCGCTGGGGGTACAGGCGGTGCCGTCGTCGCACGTCGATCCGTCGCTCTTGGGCTTGAACAGGCAGCCCACCTTGGGGTCGCAGCTGTCCACCGTGCAGGTGTTCTTGTCGTCGCATTCCAGCGTCGCGCCTACGCAATTGCCCTGGGCGTTGCAGGAAGCGGTGCCGATGCACTTGTCCGTCGCGGTGCACGGCAGCCCTTCGGTCTTGATGGCGGGCTTGCATGCGCCGGTGTTGGGGTCGCAGGTATTGACCGAGCACGGCGTGTCGTTGTTGGGGTCACAGCTGATCACCGTCTTGATGTCGATCGAGCAGACCTTGCCCTTGGCGGCGGCGTCCACGCACTTCATCTGGCCGGTGCACTTGTCTCCCTGCCCGTACTTCTGGATACAGAAGCTATCCGAAACACAGGATTCGCACTGGTCTTTCTCCGCCACGCACTTGCCGGCGTCGCAGTAGTCGTTGACCGTGCAGCTCAAGCCGTCGTCGCACTTGGTCACGCCGCCCGGGGCGAGCTTGTACGTGCAGCCCTTGACCGTGTCGCAGACATCGATGGTGCAAGGGTTTTTGTCGTCGCACTTGATCTCAGCGCCGGCGCAGGTGCCGTCTTTGCACAGGTCGCCAGAGGTGCACTTGCTGCCGTCGTCGCAGGGCCCTTCAAACGGCTCGTGCAGGCAGGCCTTGGTGTAATCGCTGACGGTGCCGTCGCATTTGTCGTTGGTGCACGGGTCGTTGTCCTTGCAGTCGCGCGGCGTGCCCTTGCAGCTCGAGCCCACGCACTTGTCGACCTCGGTGCAGCTGTCGCTGTCATTGCAGTTGGTGCCCGCGGCCACCGGGGCGTTGTAGCAGCCGCTGCCGGGCTGGCACAGGTCGGTGGTGCAGACGTTCTTGTCATCGCAGCCGCCGGTGGTCAGCAGGTCAATACCTTCGCATTTTCCGGCCTTGCACGCGTCCTTGCCGGTGCACTTGTTGCCGTCCTCGCAGGCCTGGCCGTCTTTGAGGGCAATCGCGGTGCACTGGCCGCAGTTGGCCTTGCTCGAGTCGCACTTGGTCGGATCGCACTGGTCCTGGGTGCAGGCGTTGCCGTCATTGCACACCAGGTCGACGCCCTTGCAGGAGCCGTTCTTGCAGCCGTCGGCCTTGGTGCAGGGCGCGCCGTCGTCGCAGGCCTCGCCCGCGGTCAGCGGCGTGTGGACCACCTTGCAGCTGGCGGTCTTGCCGTCAAAATCGTCTTTGGTGCACGGGTTGGCGTCGTCAATGCCCTTGACCAGGGTGCCGGCGCACTTGCCGCTAATGCACTTCTCGCCTTCGTAGCAGGAGTCGCCGTCGTCGCAGATCTGGCCGTCGGCGATCGGCTTTTCTTTGCAGCCGCCCAGCGGATCGCAAAAGGCCACGGCGCACGGATTGTTGGACAGCTTGCACGTCACCGAAGTGCCCTTGCACTCGCCCTTTTGGCAGGTCGCCTCGCCCACACACAAATTCTTGGGATCGCAGGCCGCGCCGTCCGGCTGCAGAGACGAGCTGCACTCGCCGGTCTTGGTGTCGCACACTTCCACCGTGCAGGTGTTGCCGTCGTCCTTGCAGACCTTGGGCTGGCCGGTGCCGCACTTGCCGCCGGCGACGCACACTTCATCGGTGGTGCACGGGTTGCCGTCGTCGCACGACACTCCAGTTTTGTTGACGAATTCGCACTTGCCGCCCTCGCCGCAGCTGCCGACCTTGCACGGGTTGGCGGTGCTGGTGCCGTCGATCAGCGCTACGCAGGCGGTGGCGCCTTCGCAGATGCCGCCTTTGTCGCATTTGTCATTGCTGGTGCACTCTTTGCCGTCGTCGCAGCCGGCGCCCTCGTCGGCCAAGCCGATCTGGCACTTGCCGGTGGTCTTGTTGCACACGGCTTTTTGGCACTTGGCCGCGCTGACCGGGAACTCTTTACACGCTTCGTCGGTTGTACAGCCGATCTGCACGTCGGCGGCATCGGCGCTGACATCGCTGCCGGCGACGTCCTGATCGACGACGGTGTCCTCGTCGGTCCCGCTCGTGTCGGGCGTGGTTGTCCCCGGGGTTGTCGTGGTTTCTTCGCTGCAGGAGGCGCCGACCAAGGCAAACAACAGGGCCAGGAAGAGCCCAAGGGCTGGATTCCGGGCGATAACCGAGCGGCGAGTGCGTGGGCGCATCGACAAACCTCCGACAACACAACAGGGCGACCGGCAGGGGAAGAACCGGCCAAACCCCAAGAACGCCTAGGCATTGGCTCAAGTCCAGCTGCCGCGGGCAAAAACACTCTGAAGATAGCAGACGCCACGCCAGTATCGCAAGCAAACGCGCCGGGCGCGGCTGATTTGGCAGTCGCTTCAAGGTGGCCGGACGGGGCCTCTTGCCGAGCAGTGCGGCGAACTCGGCGAAGGCGCGAGCACTTGCCGGGCTCCAGGCGAGCAGGCCGGAACGCGACAACGAGACGCGATTTCCCCCGGGGCCTTACAGCTGAATCAGCAGAGAATCGCCCACATAGCGGGGATCGAGCAGGCCCATAGCCGCGAGGCCGCCCAGCTCATCCGCCAGCCGGTCCAGGGCCGCGTCCACCATCGAGGTGAGCGCCTCGACCTCTTCATCGCTGCGGTCCGCCCGGCTGAGCAGACCGGCCTGCAGGGCCCGGCGCAACTCAGGGCGCACTTGGCCGTCTTGCAGGGCCCGCCCGAGGAACTCGCGCAGGTGGGCGCCGTCCAGGGGCTTGAGCTCGGTGCGACCTTCAAGAATATGCCAGGCAATCGCGGTGTTGAGCAGGGTCGACAGCCTCGCCGCCCGCCCGGGAGGGCACAGCGCCGCGGCTTCTGCCATCGAGCCATGGGCCAAGCGCGCCACCAGATCAACGCACACATGCAGGGCCTTGAGCCGTTGGCGCAGCGCCGCGAGCTCGACCAAGGTCCGCACCGGCCGGCGGTCCCCCGGCAGAGAGCCGTCTAGCGCCGCCGCCGTGGGCACCCCCGGCAGGGGATCGAGCAGGGCCCGCACCAGCGCCGCATCGGCCGGCTCCAGCAAGGCGATCGCCGCTTGGCCGCCCAAAGCGCTGCGCAGCCGCCGGGCGCGGTGGTGCTCGATCACCACCAGGCTGTGGCCGGCGCCAAAGAGATCGGTCGCGGGTTCGACCTTGGCCAACAGCGCCGCATACGCCACATCGCCGCCCGAAACGTGCTCCAGCCCCATGGCGGTGGTCTGCAGGGCGTGGCGGCCCCAGTCGGCCAACTGCTCCACCGCGGCGATGCTGGGGGCCCGCGCCGCCTGCACCCGGTAGGCCAGCCGCACCAGCCCCACCTGCAGGCGCTCGGCCTCGCCGGGCTCCATGACGCCCAGGACCTTGGCCAAGAAGCTCCCGTCAAATCCGTCACTTGGCAGGGCAAGGCCCAGCAGCTGCGGCTCGTCTTCGTCGGCCAGGTAGGAGCGCACTTGATCGGGTTGGTGATCGCCGGTGCTCCGCCAGGTCTGGCGCAATTGTTCAGCGTAGGCGTGGGGATCGCGATAGGTGTAGAGCAGTTGCGCTTCATGGCGCGGGGCAAAACCGGCGTCCTGCAGCCGGCCGGCGCGCGACTGTTCCAGGTCCATGGTCAGCTGGGCCGGCACCTCCCAGTACATGCCCTTGAGCACGGCGCGGGCGCGCAACATGTCGATGCGAAACAGGGTTTCTAGCACCTGCTTGGCTACCGCAGCGCCGTCGTCGTCCGGATCGCAGATGAGCTTGGCCGAGCCATCGGGCGAATCAAAGGCGTCCATGTCATCGGGCAGCTCTTGATCGACCTCGGGATGGTTGGGGATGGCCCGCAGCTTTTGCTGGAGCACCCGGCACAGCACGCCGTCTTCCTGGGCGGCAACCAACTTTTCTGGCGTATCTTCGCCGGCTTCGCGCGCGGCGCCGTACCAGAGCAGGAAGGACTCGGCGTCGATGTCGTCGCCCTCCCAGGCGTCCATGTCGATGCACGCCTGCAGCTGGCGCGGCGAGGCCATGGCCAGGAGGGGCCCGGCGTCGCCCAGGCCGATATCCTTGACCAAGAAGGTGTATTCCTCTGCAGCCAGGGCCTGAATCGAACCCTTGGGGTCGGGCAGGGACAGCAGATAGTCCAGCTTTTCTGCACCTGAACCGCTGATCAGCGCCGCCGGCGGCCGGGCCAAAGCGCCCACTTCATGCCCCGACCCCGTGGTCTGGCCCAGCAGAGGCTGCAGCGCCGCGCGCCGGCCCTGGGGATTGTCTTCATAGGGGTCCCAGCTGGCGCCAACGTGGGCGAGGTACTCGCGCTCGCCGCTCTCGCCCAGCCCCTGCATCTCGCCAAGGCCTTGCTCTTCCTGCTCTTCTTCGCGATCGTCCCACTGCCAGTGCGTCATATCAGCCTCAGATGCAAGCGCGGCGGCGTAGGCGAAGGCGCCTACACCCGCTCTGCGCGGCCTCGCAAGAAAGCACGCAGGGGCGCCAAGTCAATGCGGAGTCGGACAATTGTGCGGCCGTTCTCTGGGATTCCGCGTGGCTCAGGCGCCCGTGGAGGCCAAAAGCGCTGTCAGCGCCTGCATCGGCAGCTCAGCCTTGCCCGCCACGCGCAGCTTGCCGCTGGCGAGCAGCTTGAGCGGCGGGGTCCGCGCCACCGCTAGGGCCAGCAGATCGTCCAGGTCGGCGTCGATCTGCGCGTCCGGGCTGTCGAGCGCCGCGGCGCCGGGCCCCAAAGTCAGCACATAGCGATAGGTGTCGGCCATTTTGCGATCGGCCAGGGCAAAGGCGATCGAGCCCTTAAGCGCTTGCAGCTTCTGCCAATTCAGCTTGTCCAGCTGGGCCCGGCTCAGGTCGGGGATGGCGAGCGGCAGCCCCAGCTTTTGCAGAGCCGCAGCCGAGCGATCGCGCAGCGCCCCCGCCAGAGCTTCGCGAAAATGCCCCGTGCTCATCGACCATTGCAGCCAGACGCCGCCGACAGCCCCGCGCACGACCTCGAGCTTGCCGGCGTGCAGGCGCAGCGACCACGTGCCGCCGCCGACGCCGTGGACATGCACCGCCGTCCAAGGCGTCTCCGCCGCTGCGGGCAGGCGCAGGCCCAAAGAAGGCAGGATTTTCTCAAACCAATCGCCGGCGCGGGTGGTGCGCGGCAGGCTAAAGTAGGCGTCGCTCATCGCGGAGGCACCAGCATGCAAAGGCCCTTACGCCTGCTTAGCCACCGCGGCCTGCAGGAGAGGCTTGAGCTCGCCATTCTGGTACATTTCCACGGTGATGTCACAGCCGCCGATCAGCTCGCCGCCGACATACAGCTGCGGAATCGTCGGCCACTGGCCGTATTCCTTGATGCCTTCGCGGATATCCGGGTCGGCCAGCACGTTGACCGCGGTAAACGGCACTTCGCAGAGCTTGAGGGCCTCTACGGTGCGCGCAGAAAAGCCGCACATGGGCATGGCAGGCGTGCCTTTGAGGAACAACACCACGGGCTTGCCGGTGACCAGCTCTTCGATCTCTTTTTGCACATTGCGCTCGGCCATAGGGAACTCCTGGCGCCTCGCGGGCGCTCGCTGTCGGAAGAGGGGGGATTCGCGGGTGCTGCGATAGTTACGCCTGCAGGACCCGGGTCTTGAGAGCTAAGGCGTGGATCTCATAGCCCACCTGCTCGCCCAAGGCCGCGTACACCATGCGGTGCTGGGCCAGAGGGGGCTTGCCGGCAAACTGCGCCGCGGCGATCTGCACTTCAAAGTGGTCGCCGCCGCCGGTCGTGTCGGTCACGCTCACTTCTGCCCCGGGGAACGCCGCTTTGAGGGTCGTCAGAATCCACTCGCCCATGTCTTACCTGTGCCGGACGGTCTGCGCCGGGCAGGCAAGAATAGGCGGCGCGATAGCCAGCGCAAGGGGCTAGCCCCCAACACCATGAAATCGCGCGGAGGGATCCCAAGGTTGCGCAGTTGCGGCAGAGTGATAGGATGGGCCGACGGCGGCAGGTGCGCCCAAAGGCAGATTCATGCGCGCAATGATGGCGATCCTCCAAGGCAAAGCGGGCCTGCGACGCTGGGTTGTTCCGGCAATGTGGGCGATTTTGGCGTTGCAACTCAGCGCGTTCCGCCCGTTTACCCCCATGCCGTCCGTGTGCCCCACGTGCCCGGAAAAAGGCGACAAGCTCGTCTTTACCGACGGCAAGGTGCTGGTCGCCGACGTGATCGGCAAGAACCAGGACGGCTGGATCCTGCAGAAATACGGGGAATTGCGCTTTGTGCAGAAGCCCGAACTGCGCAAGATCGACTGGCAGGCGGGCGCCGAGCCCCGCGGCCTGGACGGATATGACCAGATCCTGCTGAAAAATAAGGAACAAACCGTGCTGCACGGCACGATCATCCAGGTCGAGCCGGGCAAGCCGATGGCGCTGAGAAGCCCGCGCGGCACGGTGTACACGGTGCTGGCCACAGAAGCCCTGTTGTACTATCAGAAAGGCGCGCGCAAGGCCCCGCCCAAGGATCCCGTCGCCGCGCAGCCCTAGATGGAAGCCGCTGGTGGGTGAGCTTGGGGCAGCGCAGCCCTGCCGGTCCCTACGGTCGGAGGTGCAAATCCGGTGGCTACCGTCCAGATCAACACAGAGGGGGACATCCACGTCGTCGATCTTTCGGTCGATCGTCCTGTAATTATTGGGCGTTCGCGCGAGACGGATATCCACCTGGACGACCCGAGCCTGTCTCGGCGCCACTGCGAGGTGCGGCGGCTGGGATCGCAGTGGGTGCTCAAGGACCTGGGGTCGTTTAACGGCACCTACTGCAACAACCTGGCGGTCAGCGAGCACAACTTGCACCACGGCGACCAGATCCAGCTGGGTCTGAGCGTGCTGACCTTCTTGCTGAGCCCAGACGAGCTGCGGGCGGCCCAACCGGTGGCCCAGGCCAGCAGCGCCGATGTGGCGGAAATGTCCCGGCGCCTGCGCAATTTCAAGTCGCTGCTCGACATCAGCAAGGCCGTGTCCGGGGTGCTGGACACCAATCAGCTGCTGGAGCTGGTGGTGCAAAAGGGCATCGGCCTCACCAACGCCGAACGCGGCTTTCTGATCCTGTACACCCGGCCCGGTCACGAATTTCGCGTGGCGCGATCGCGCGATTGGCACGCCATTGAAGCGCCGGAAAAGCAGGTGTCGCGCAGCGTGATTGCCGCGGTAGAGAGTTCCGGCGAGCCGGTGCTGACGATCGACGCCCAGTCTGACCTGGCGTCCATGTCGCAGACCATCGCCGGGCTGGAGATCCGCTCGCTGATGTGCGCGCCGCTGCGGGTCAAGGACGACGTGGTGGGGTGCATCTACGTCGATAGCTCTGTTTCTGAACAGGAATTCAGCCAAGAGTCCCTCAACCTGCTGCAGGCGTTTGCCGATCAGGCGGCCATCGCCATTGAGAACGCCCGGCTGTACGACGCCATGAACGCCTCGCGCGAAGCTGAGCGGCATGTGCGTCAAATCTTTCAGAAATATGTGCCCAAAGACGTGGTCCAGCGGGCACTGCAGCTGCATGAAGGCGGGCGGCTGTCGGCCAAAGGCTTTGCGACGGTGCTGTTTTCAGACATCCGCGGCTTTACCAGCCTGTCAGAGCGCATGGAGCCCGAAGAGGTCGTGGCGTTTCTGAACGACTACCTGCAGCGCATGGTGGAGATCGTCTTTGAAGAGGGCGGCATCGTCGATAAGTTCATTGGCGACGCGGTGATGGCGATCTTTGGCGCGCCACTGCCCCGGCCGGATGACGCGGTGCGGGCGGTGCGGGCGGCCCAGCGCATGCTGCAGGAATTGGACAAATTCAACGAGGAGCAGGCGCGCAAAGGCGGGGTGCACATCCGCATCGGCATCGGCATCCACTCGGGCATGCTGATCGCGGGCAACATCGGCTCGGACCGCAAGATGGAGTATACCGTCATCGGCGACACGGTGAACATCGCCAGCCGCGTGCAGGACCTGACCAAGGAATTTGGCGTCGAGATCATGATCACCCAGGGCTGCTATGAGGCCGCTGGCAAAGCGGTGCCGGCGCGACTGCTGCCGCCGGTGCTGGTCAAAGGCAAGGAGCTGCCGCTGACGGTGTATGAGGTTCCGCGCGCGGAAGTGGCCGCAGTTCACGGGGTGCGCACGGAAAAACCGACGATCCAGGCCGAGGCGCTGCGCGGCGATCTGGACAGCCACCTGGACAGCCCGACCGTCTCGCGCCCCGCTGCGGTGATCCCGCCGCCGCCCACGGGTCGCGCCCCCACCGGCCTGCGCGCGCCGATCCTGCGAAGGCCTCCCGGGCGCGGGTAGTGTTTGGGACGTCGCTGCTTGCTATCGGGCTTTTCTCTGCGGCAAATGTTGTGTAGCTTGCGGGGCGTCTGCCGACCAGCCGTCGCCTAGCGCCCCGTCTCTTGCCCTGCCCGCGGCTCATGCCGCCCCGAGGTTTCCATGGCCCCCTTGAGCCCCGTGCGCCCTGCGCTTTTTCGCCCCCGCGCCTGGCTGGCGCTGGCCCTGGCTTGCGTCGGCTTGGCCGGACCCGTTGCCGCAGATGCTGCTTGGCCGCCGGCGCTGGACGTCGACATGTCCAAGAAGGAAAACTGGCCCAATGACGGCGGGTTTGCCCAGGGCAGCGTCGATGACAAGGGCAAGACCTGGATCACCGGCGGCGACTGGAACCAGTGGTCGTTCATCCCCGACGGCAAGCCCGGCTCCGGCGAGTGGGACCAGTTCCCGGGCTTTCGCCAGGTCGAAAAGCAGATGGGCGCCGGCATGCACGCCGACCGCGCTTGGCAAAAGACCCCCGGCGATCGGAGCGTGGTCATCGCCGTGCTCGACTCGGGCATCAAGTGGGACGCGGACGATCTGGTCAACAAGCACTTCTTGAACCGCAAGGAATTGCCTGCGCCCGCCGCCGCCTGCCGCGGACCCAACTTCAAAGACAGCGATCCGTGGGACGCCGACGGCAATGGCGTGTTCAACATGATCGACTACGCCACGGAAGAGGGCTCCGCGGTACCCAAAACCCCTTGCGATCCAGCGGTCAAGGACGCCAACGCCAACGGCCTGCTCGATCCGGGCGACTTGATCCAACTGTTCAGCGACGGCAAAGACGGCGACGGCAATGGCTATGTCGACGACATCAGCGGCTGGGACTTCTTTCGCAACGACAACAACCCCTACGACGACACCCGCTACGGCCACGGCACCGGCGAAGCCAGCGACTCCGGCGCAGAGGGCAACAACGGCCGCGGCGGCTTGGGCATCTGCCCCGAGTGCACGATCTTGATGGTGCGGGTGGGCGACTCGTTCCTGGTGGACGCCAATGACTGGTCCGGCGGCATCATTTTTGCTGTGGATTCCGGCGCGGCGGTGATTCAGGAGGCCACGGGCTCGATCAACCGCGGCCTGTACGCGGAAGCGGCGCTGGACTACGCCTATGCCAACAATGTCGCGGTGATCGCTTCTGCCGCAGACGAATTGAGCTTTCACCACAACATGCCGGGCACCAGCAACCACACCATCTACGTCCACGCGGTGGTGTTTGACGGGCCGAGCGCCAAGAACTCGACAACCTTTGTGAATTTCAACAACTGCACCAACTGGGGCGCCAACTTGCTGCTCAGCTCGCCGGGCACAGGCTGTTCTTCAGAAGCCACCGGCGTCAGCTCTGGCCACGCCGGCATGATCTACGCCATGGCCAAGAAAGTCAGCTTGACGCCTCCGCTTTCTGCGGAAGAAGTCCGCGGCGTGATGATCCAGTCGGTCGACGACATCGACGTGCCGGAGTCGGCCACCGATTCGACCAAGTTCCCGTCGGGCCCCGGCTGGGACCACCACTTTGGCTACGGCCGCAACAACGTGCGCAAGTCGGTCGACATGGTAGAAGCCGGCGAGATCCCACCGGAAGTCGACATCGCTCTGCCGCGCTGGTACGCGCCGATCGAGGTGACCCGCACGCCCAAGGTCAAGATCATCGGCCACATCGGCAAGCGCCCGGACGGCCTGCCCGCCCGCTACGCCGACTACAGCTACGTGCTGGAATACGCCAAGGGCGTCGATCCCAAGTCCGGCTGGGTCAAGATCAAAGAGGGCACCACCCCGGGGCTGCAGGGCGAGATTCACGAGTGGGACGTGGCTGAAGTGGCCAAGTCGGTGGACTACGCCGCGCCGCTGGTCGATCACGATCAGTACACCTTTACGGTGCGGCTGCGCGTGGAGGCCAAGACGGCGGGCGGCAAGACGGTCAAGAACGAATTCCGCAAGGCCTATGGGCTCTACAAGGACCCGAGCCTGCTGCCCGGCTTCCCGATTGAGACGGTGGCGAGCATTGAAGCCTCGCCCAAGCTGTTTGATCTGGACGGCGACGGCAAGGACGAGCTGATCCAGGGCACCACCGACGGCATGCTCCACGCCTATCAGTTTGACGGCAAAGAGCTGGCCGGTTGGCCGGTGGCGATGCCGATCCGCAAGGAGTTCACCCCCGGCCCCGGCGACGTGAGCAAGGCCTGCGCCTACCGCACGGACAAGACCGGCTGCATCGCCAAGCACTTGACCTTTAAGCCTGAATTCCGCGAGTTCTCAATCTCCACCCCGGCGATCGGCGACTTGGACGGCAACGGCACGGTCGAAGTGGTGGTGACGACCTACGACGGCCACCTGCTGGCTTTTCACCACGACGGCAAGCCGGTCAAGGGCTTCCCGGTCGAGGTCGATCGCACCCGCGGCATCAAGACCGACCCGGAACACCTGTGGGACGACGGCATCTTTGCCGCGGCGACGCTGGCGGACCTCGACCAGGACGGCAAGCTGGAGATCATCGCCCCGGCCATGGACCAGCAGGTCTACATCTGGCGCCACGACGGCACGATGCAGCCGGGCTGGCCGGTGATCGTCGGCGACCCAGAAGTGGCCGGCAAGATGGGCGATCGCTTGATGACCACCGCCTCTGTGGGCGACGTGGACGGCAACGGCACCCTGGACATCGCCGTGGGCAGCAATGAAGTGCTGGGCGCGGAGAAGGCCAAGAATGAAGGCCGCGGCTACATCCTGCACGCGGACGGCAACAAGCACCCGGGCGGGCCGTTCTTTGCCGGCTATCCCGTGGCCACCTATGGCATTTTGGCGTACGTGCTGCCCGTGGTCGGCTCCGGCGTCCCCGGCACCCCGGCGATGGCCGACCTGGACTACGACGGCAAGCTCGAGGTCAACTTTGACACGATCGGCGCCTCGGGCACCTTCTTTAACTGGGAAGGCAAGGTCTACTGCCCCGGCAAGGCGGCGGGCAAGTGCAAGGCCACGTTCAACAACATCACCTTTGGCCCCAAGAGCGACTCGCAGGACTCGCCGTCCTACGTGCTGATCGCCTCGGGCTCTTTGGGCCGCATCGATCCCACGGGCGGCATCGATTTTGTCAAGTCGGGCGCGGGCTTCAACATCGCCATGACCTTTGCCTCCGGCGGCAAGCGCGCCAACTTTGACCACCACGTCTCCGCTTGGGATACCCAGACCGGCAAAATGCTCGAGGGCTGGCCGCGGGTCATCGACGACTGGCAGTTCTTTGCCAACCCGGCGATCGTCGACCTGGACGGCGACAAGAAGCCCGAAGTGGTGGCCAGCTCGGCCGGCTACCTGCTGCACGCGTGGAACTACTTGGGCGAAATGCCAAAGGGATTCCCCAAGATGACCATGGGCTGGATCCTCAGCTCGCCGGCCTTGGGCGACATGGACGGCGACGGCAACTGGGATGTGGCGGCGGGTACCCGCGACGGCTGGCTGTTTGCCTGGAAGGCCGGCGGCAAGAAGCAGGGCGCGCTGAGCGAGTGGCCCCAGCACGGCCACGACATGCACAACACCAGCAATTACCATGCGCCGATCAATCCTTACGCCAAGGAGCCGGCCCAGCCGGACGCGGGAACGACGGACGCCGGCGGAGGCGACACGGCCAGCGTGGACGCCAGCAGCCCGGCGACCAAGACCACCGCAACCCCGCCCGCCGCCAAGGAAGACGACGGCTGCAACGCCGGCCGCTCTGGCCACGGCAGCAGCGCCCTGGTTCTGCTGGGGCTGATCGCCGCCGTGGTGTTGCAGCGCCGCCGGCGCTTGGCGTAGAGTCCGCGCCCCGCGGGTCTGCCGCGAACCCCAACGTCCAGCTGCACACGACGGAGCGAACGCGCCATGGCCCAGGAACAGCGCCACCAGTGCTATAAGTGCCTAGAAGACCTGGTGTTTGAGGTCAAGATCGGCCGCCGCGACACCTGCCCCAACTGCGGGGCCAACCTGCACTCGTGCCGCAACTGCCGGTTCTGGAACCCTTCTGTCCACAACCAGTGCACCGAGGTCAAGGCCGAGTTCATCCGCGACCGCGAAGACGGCAACTTCTGCGGCTTCTTTCAGTTCCGCGTGGTGGGCGAGGATGTGAGCGCCGAGGCCAACTCCGCCAAGACCAAGCTAGAAGCCCTGTTTGGCGCCGGCCCCAAGAAGCCCAGCCTGGACATGTTTGGCGGCGGACCGGCCTCGACGCAGTCCCCCGAGGCCGCGGCCCGCGCCAAGCTCGACGCGCTGTTCAAGAAGTAGCCTGCGCGGTTAGGGCGAGCGCTTTCGCTTGACGCCTACTGCAGATTCATCTACACTTTTTCAGCTTTTGGCCCCGCAGATTTGCCTTTCCGGCAGGTCGGCGGAGCGAAAACGACTGCATTCGGCAACCACGCTGGTGTCCGAGACGCGCTTCCACCTCGACGGCGGAGTTCTTGACCATGAATTTGCGAATCTGTACCACGATCGCGAGCGTCTGTATGCTCGTCCTCGCGGCCTGCGGCACCGACGGAACGACCGGTGGCACCGCCTCGGGCGCGGATACCTCGACTACCACGGACACGGCGACCCTCGGCGACACCGCCAGCACGGGAGACACCAGTGGGAAGGACGCTGGCGACGGTGCCACCAGTGGCGGCGACACTACCGACGCCGGCAGCTCGAGCCAGTGCTGCAAGGACAAGGGCGCGGAGTGCGGCTTTGTCGCCGGTTGCCCGCAGTCCTGCGGCAGCTGCGGCAACGACAAGGTCTGCGACACCAAGGCCGGCGCCACCAAGAACAAGTGCATCGCCAAGGTCGTTGGGCCGGCGAAGAAGAAACTGGGCGAGGCTTGCGGCCCGAACAAGGACTGCATCGAGCCCGGCAACAACGCCACCGACGCGGAGCAGCAGGCCTACTTCCAGTGCCTGGACGACCAGTGCGATTCGAGCATGTGCTGGTTGGGCGTCTGCACCAAGACCTGCAACATCGCCGCGGACAGCAAGAACAACGCCACCGGCGCGGCCCAGAGCGGCGGCGACGGCATCGAGGATCCGGATGCGGCCTCGGAGTGCGAAGGCTTTAGTGACGGCCCGGCCGGCAACGCGTTCAAGTGCGTGCAGCTGCTGAGCGCCGCCTCGGCCCAGCAGGTCTACCGCTGCACCCCCGGCACCACCTTTGCCTCGTGCAAGGCCAACGCCGACTGCAAAGACGGCGAAGTCTGTGGTTACAAGTACATCCGCGGCATCTACGCCCTGACCTGCGCGCCGCCGTACAAAGAGGTGGACGGCAAGCCGGGCCAGACCGTGGGCGCGTACTGCAATGACAACGCCAGCACCGGGCCCCTCGCCACCTGTAAGAACAACATCTGCTTGGGCGTCGGCTGCGTCGACTTCTGCAAGACCGACTCCGACTGCAACACCGCCCCCGGCGCCTGCCAGGCCGGCAAGTGCAGCAACAACGGCGCGACCTGCAACGCGGACACCGACTGCTCGGCGTTCTTCTGCAAGAAAGACCAGAAGTTCTTTGGCGCGGAGAACCCGGCCGTCAACGTTTGCTTGCCCAAGCCGTGCTACCTGGACGAGGACTGCAAAGACCCGAACTACTACTGCCTGAGCCAGTACAACGGCGTCAAGAACCAGGACGGCGACCCGGATCCGACCGACCCGACCAAAGTCAAGATGCCGGGCTGGAACGAGTCGGCTTGCGTCAAGAAGGCCCCCGGCACCGCCGCGAAGGGCGCTCCGTGCGACGATTTCCCCAATGACGCCGACACCACCGTGCCCGCCTGCGGCAACAAGTACTGGTGCATGAACGGCACCTGCGGCAACCACTGCAACACCGACAGCAACTGCGCGGCCGGCATGAAGTGCGGCGTCGTGGAGATCCCGCTCGACACCTCCGATCCGCAAGACGACATCGACGACGTGTACACCGCGCTCAAGGTCTGCTCGCCCATGCCCGGCGCCACCGGCACCTGCAGCGGCTCTGCGCAGTGCACCACCGGCAAGTCGACCTACTGCCGCGTCATCGAAGTCGAGCTGCCGAACCCCACCACGCTGACCGGCAAGTACACGCTGGAAGGCCAGTGCATCGAGCCTTCGGCCAAGCAGGCCGCGATGGGCGCCGCTTGCGGTTCGGCCGTCAGCAAGAGCTGCCTGTCGGGCTTCTGCCTGGGCACCGGCACCCAAGACGGCGAGGCCACCCCGGGTTGGTGCGCCGACACCTGCGGCGCCAAGAGCGACTGCCCGGCCGAAGTGGCCGTGGAAATCGCCCAGGGCCAGAAGTACAAGACCGTTTGCCGCGCCCTGCTCTACGGCAACAACGCCACCCCCGACCCGCTGGACAACGTGTACGTGCCGCTGTGCCTGCTGACCGGCCCGTCCTCGTCGCTGGCCGACTGCAGCTCGGACTACAAGTGCGCGTCTGCCATCGAGTCCTGCGCCCCGTTTGGCATCGCCACCGGCGCCGACAAGCCGGCCAAGGTGGAGTTCCGCTGCATCGACGTCAAGGGCTCGGCCGCGACCGCTCCGACCAAGAAGGTCGGCGAGGCCTGCAACCCGAACCCCGGTGACAACGACCCCGAAGAGTGCGCGAGCGGCATGTGCATGCCCGACGCGGCGACCGGCAAGGGCTATTGCTCGCAGCTCTGCAAGAGCGATTCCGAGTGCGGCAGCAACGACAGCATGTTCTGCGACACCAAGCACCAGGTCGTGGCGCGCAAGGATCCGTCCATGGCGGCGTTCGCGCCGATGTGCCTCAAGAAGAAGTCGTGCATTCCGTGCGCGTATGACTTCCAGTGCTCGGGCGAGTACAAGTGCACCTGGACCGACACCAAGGCCACCAATGGCCGCTGCGCGCCCAGCTGCCAGAATGATGCCGACTGCGCCAAGACCGATGGCGGCGGCAAGTGCGAAGATGCCAAGGACTTCTACGGCAAGCTGACCGGCAACAAGGTCTGCACGCCGATCTGCAAGTAGTCTTTCTCGACTAGCGTCGGCGCCTCGGCGGAGCAATCTGCCGGGGCGTTGGCGTTTTTGGGGGTTTTTCTTGCAGAGGCTTTTCTGGCCGAAGGCCTTGGCGCGCTCCGCGCGGGGGGGGGAATTGCCTCTCCAGGCGGGTGATGTAGGGGAAGGAACCATAGGGGACGTGGGGGCTTCGCAGCCCCCTACTACCCTAACGTTTCCTTCCCCTACGACCCCTTCCTCCCTTACCCTCCTACCCCCGCGAAATCCCTGCGGAGGGGACGTCCGTTAGCCGCGAGCGGAGCAATGCGGCGGTGGGAGCCGTCCTAACCTCCCGATTGTCCAGACCAAGAGCCAGCCGCGAGCGAAGCAATGCGGCGGTGAAAACCGCCCTAACCCCTCGATAGTCAAGACCAAAACCCAGCCGCGAGCGAAGCAATGCGGCGGTGGGAGCCGTCCTAACCCCGCGATAGTCAAGACCGAGACCCAGCCGCGAGCGGAGCAATGCGGCGGTGGGAGCCGTCCTAACCCCTCGATAGTCAAGACCGAGACCCAGCCGCGAGCGGAGCAATGCGGCGGTGGGAGCCGTCCTAACCCCTCGATGGTCTAGACCGAGACCCAGCCGCGAGCGAAGCGATGTGGCGGTGGGAGCCGTCCTAACCCCGCGATAGTCAAGACCGAGACCCAGCCGCGAGCGGAGCAATGCGGCGGTGGGAGCCGAGCAGCATTCGACAGTCCCGGTATCGCGCTGGAGTCAGTGCGTCTAGCGCCTGCGCAACCAGCGCAGCAGAGTAGCAAACAGCATCTCGGGGTTGACGGGCTTGGAAATGAAATCGTCCATGCCTGCTTGCAGGCACCGCTGGCGGTCTTCGGCAAAGGCGTTGGCCGTCATCGCCACGATCGGCGTGGACCGGCAGCGGGGGAGCTGACGGATCTTGTGCGA
>CAXNCS010000048.1:0-19190 GCA_964201005.1 Myxococcota bacterium | reverse complement strand
CGCTCTGCGGGTGGGTGCCGCCGGGCGGGTTGGTGTGGCAGGTATCGCCGCAGCTGGCCTGCGATCCGTCGACCTTGGTCCAGTTGGGGCTGCGGTTGACGATTCCGCCGCTCGCCGCCGGCTGCAGGGTGCTGCCGTGGCAGTAGCTTTCTGAGCATTTCACCTTATCCCATGCCGGTTTGGCCAGATCGGTCGTCGCAAGGGCGCCCCACGTCAGTTCCGCGGCGCCGGTGGCGTGCAGGTTGCTCGTGGGCACAGTGTGGCAGTCGACGCAGGTACCGTCGCGGTGCCAATTCGCCTTGCTCAGGTGCTTGGCGTGGGCGCCCACCGCGGTCTGCGAGGTCAGGATTTCGCCCTTGCTGCCCTTGGGCGGCGCCGGGTCGTTGGAGGCCGGGTCACCGTGGCAGCTCGTGCAGCTCAGCGCGCTCGACTCGACCTTGCCATTGACATGCAATTTCGAGTCCTTCCACGTGGCTTTCTTGGCGGCGGCGTCGTACCCGCTGATCACCGTGTCGTGGCACAGCTGGCACTCGTCGCTGGCGGGGTGGGTGCCGCCGGGCGGGTTGGTATGGCAGCTGGAGCCGCAAGCGCTCTGGGTGCCATCCACTTTGTTCCACTTGGGCAACGTGACTGCGGTCGCCCCGCTCTTGGCCGGCTGCAAGGTCGTTCCGTGGCAGTAGCTGCCCGTACAGGTCGTTTGGGCCTTGTCGTACGCCGGCAGGGCGCCGTCGGCGTTGCTGGGGGCGGCAAAAGCGAGGTCGGTCTTGCCATTGCTGTGCTGCATCGAGGACGGCGATTGGTGGCAGTCCGCGCAGGCGCCGTCGCGGTGCCAGGGGCTGCTGCCCAAGTGCTGGGCGTGGGCGCCAACCCCTGGATCGGCCGTCGCAGTCGCGCCGTTAATCGCCTTGGGTGGTGCAGGGTTGTTCGTGGCTGCGTCGCCGTGGCAGGTCGTGCACGTCATGGTCGCGAGGTCGATCTTGCCGTCCACGTGCTTCTCTGGGCTGTTCCAGGCGATCGCCGAGGGGTTGGCGGCGTCGTAGGTCTTGATCGGCGTGTGGCAGCTGGCGCAAGCGTTGCTCTGCGGGTGCGGCGCGGCCGGCGGGTTGGTGTGGCAGCTGCTGCCGCATGCGTCAAAGCTGTTGTCGACTTGGGTCCACAGGGGGGTGCGCTTGACCGCCCCGCCGGTCTTTGGGCCCATCAGGGTGCTGCCGTGGCAGTACGTGCCAGCGCAGGTCAGCTTGGCCGCGTCAAAGGCCGGCGCCGCGCCATCCACGGCAGAGGTGCCCGCCCATGTCAGGTCCAGCTTGCCGTTGCTGTGCATCACCGAGGTGGTGTCGCTGTGGCAGTCGCTGCACAGGCCGGCGCGGTGCCATCCAGAGACCCCCAGGTGCTGGCTGTGGGCGCCTACGGCGGCCTGAGTGGTCAGCGTCTCGCCTTTGGTTCCCTTGGGCGGGGCCGGGTTATTGGACGCCGCATCGCCGTGGCAGCTGGTGCAATTGAGCGAGCTGACCTGAACGGTGCCGTCCACGTGCATGCTGGCATCCTTCCAGTTCACCGTCGGCGGGTTGCCAGCGGCGAACTTGCTGATCACGCTCGTATGGCACTGTTCGCACGCGCTGGCCTGCGGGTGTGTGCCCCCGGGCGGGTTGGTGTGGCAGGTGCTTCCGCAGGCCGCCTGAGTGCCATCCACCTTGGTCCATGTCGGCGCGCGCTGAACCGCACCGCCCACGGCCGCAGGCTGCAAGGTGGCGCCGTGGCAATAGCTCCCAGAACACTTGACCTTATCCCAGGTCGGCTTGGCCTGATCGGCCGTGGCGAGTCCACCCCAGGTCATCTCGACACTGCCGCTCGTGTGAAGATTGTCCGTCGGCACGCTGTGGCAGTCGCTGCACTGGCCGTCGCGGTGCCAAGTCGCCTTGTCCAAGTGCTTGGCGTGGGCACCCACGGCGGTCTGGATAGTCAACGTCTCGCCTTTGGTTCCCTTGGGCGGGGCGGGATCGTTCGCCGCCGGGTCGCCGTGGCAAGTCGTGCAGGTCATCGTCGCCGTTTCGATCTTGCCGTCCACATGCAGGTCAGCATTGAGCCAAATGGCGGTTTTCTTTACAGGATCGTAGCTCTCGATCACCGGCGAGTGGCACATTTGGCACTGATCGACCTTGGGGTGGTTGCCGCCCGGCGGGTTGGTGTGGCAGCTGCTGCCGCAAGCGGTCTGGGTGCCGTCGGTCACGGTCCACACCGGCGCCGTCTTGGTGGTCGCCCCGGCGGTCGCGATCAAGGTCGATCCGTGGCAGTAATTGCCGCTGCATGTGACCTTGGCCTTGTCAAAAACAGGTGTCGCGGCGTCGGCAAGCGCCAGATCGCCCCAAACCAGCTGGGCATTGCCGTCGCTGTGCTGCATGACCGCCGGCACCGTGTGGCAGTCGATGCACGCGCCGTCGCGGTGCCAGTTGCTCGGGCTCAAGTGCTTCGTGTGCGCCCCAACCGCCGGCTGGCTAGACAGGGTTTCGCCCTTGGTCCCCTTGGGTGGCGCCGGGTTCTTGCTCACCGGGTTGCCGTGGCAGGACGTGCACGTCAGCGCCGATCCCGCCACTTGGACTTGGCCGTCCACGTGGAGATTGGCGTCCTTCCACACCGCGGTCTTGTTCGCCGCGTTGTAGCCGGCGATCACCGAGGTATGGCAGTCGGCGCATTTGTCGTTCTGCGGGTGGGCGCCGCCGGGCGGGTTGGTGTGGCAGGCCGACCCGCACGAATCCTGCGACCCGTCGACTTTGTTCCAGATCGGCTCGCGCACGCTATTGTGGCCGACCAAGTCGGGCGCCAACGTAGCGCCGTGGCAGTAGCTTGAAGTGCAGTTGACCGCTGCGAAATCGTACTCGGCTTTGCCGGCCAGTGGGCCCCAGATCAGATCGGTTTTGCCATTGGCGTGGGTCGGCACCAGCGGGTCCAGAATCGAGTTGGGCACGGCGTGGCATTCCGAGCACGCCACGACCTTGTGCCAGTCCGCCAGGCCGACGTGGGCCGAGTGAGCGCCGACGCTGGGCTTGGCCGTGTCGGAGTTTGCTGCGTTGTCTAGCGGCGGCGCCGGGTCATTGCGCGACTGGTCGCCGTGGCACCAAAAGCACGCGGGATTCCACATGATTGGGTTGGGCTTGAACGAGCTGCCGTCGGAGCTGTCGGCTCCAGGACCGCCGGTGTCGCCGCTACTATCCGCGTCCCCCGAGCCATCGGCAACGGTATCGCCAGCGCTATCGGCGGCGTCGGCCAGCGCGCTGTCCTCCAGGTCCGCGTCGGCCGCTGCGTCCAGGTCGGTCGCGTCGTCCACTCCCCCTGTGTCTTTGCTGGCATCGCCGTCGTCGTCCGAGTCTGCGTCCAACGGGAGCTGATCTGCAGCCGCGGCGTCGCCGTCGAGTCCGTCTGGCTCCTGGCTGTCGCCCGGCTGCTGGTCCAGGCCCTGCCCATCCGCGACCGTCAAGTCGATCAGAAGTCCGTCGCCGTTGCTGTCTTGACCGTCCGCGCCGTCGGCCGCATCGGCGCCTCCCAGGTCGTTCAGCGCATCCGCGTCGGCGCTGACGCCTTGGTTGCCGCCGGTTGCCGTGTTGTCGTCGCCACAGCCAAAGCTGACCATGCACACGCCAAAGGTCGCGAACAACTGAATGATCAGCTTGGTAGAGTTCATTGGCTCACGCGCAGGGAGAAGGGAATACTAGCCCGTGGGGAAGGGTTAGTTTGCCCCAGCATAGTGGCCGCCCTGAGGCCGTTCCTTGATCTAGATCAATTCTGGGCTTGACTGCGGGCGCGCAGGGACTGGCCGCTCCCATGCCTGGCGAGAAAATTCCAGCTGACAGGAAGGGTTGTAACACTTCTTAATATGACAAACCTGTGACCAATGGCTGAACTCGGCGCAATCAGACGATCACGATATCCGGGGATTACGTGTTGAAATGTTAGGCTCGCCCAAGCCTCGGGCCGGCAGCGCTACACTAGCGCGGTTGGGGCAGCAGCGTCCGCTGATTGTCCGGACGCCCGTTGCCCTGCCGAGGTCCTGATGAAATCCCAGCGCGCAAGATTACTCTCTGCCGTCATCGGTTTAGCTGCATTGACCGCCCTGGTCGGCTGCGGCGAAGATGAAGCCATCGTCAGCGGCGAGGCCACGGCCGATACGGTCGGCAGCGGATCGGTCGACGGCAATGTGCAATCCGACGCGGCCGCCGATGCAGCGGCGAGCGATGCCGTGGCGACTCCCGACACCGCACTGGATCCAGATAGCGCCGTAGAGCCGGACGGTTCTACGGATTCGGACGTGTCTATCGCGCCGGATGCCGCCGCGGACGTCGACAGCCCGCCGGACCCGGACGCCAGCCAGCCCGATACCAGCGCTCCCGATGGCGATCAACCCGACCTGCCGCCCGCGGCCTGCCAAGTGGCCGAGGACTGCGGCGGCAAGGTGGTGGTCGCGGCGTGTCAGGTGGCCGCCTGCGTCGACGGCGTCTGCACGGCCGCCCAGGCCCCCGACGGCAGCGCCTGCCCAGATGCCAACGCCTGTGTGACTAAATCAGCTTGCTCGGCAGGGGTTTGCAAGACGGTCGCCACCAAGGTCTGCGATGACGGCGATGCCTGTACCGACGACAGCTGCGACACCGCCAGCGGCCAGTGCCTGAGCAAGGCCAAAGCGGACTGCAAGCCGCCGTGCAAGGGCTCGGGCGACTGCGACGACGGCCAGCCGTGCACCGCCGACACCTGCGACGCCGTGACCGGCCAGTGCAGCCACGCGGCCATCGCGGCGTGCCAGAGCTGCAAGGCGGACAGCGACTGCAATGACAAAAATGCTTGCACGGCAGACACTTGTGCCGGTGGCAAGTGCGGTTGGACGGCGCTACCCGGCGGACCGTGCGACGACGGCAACCCCTGCACCAGCGGCGACATCTGCAGCGGCCAAGCCTGCCAAGGCGCTCCGCAGGGCTGTGACGACCAGAACCCTTGCACCAAGGACAGTTGCGACCCCGCCACCGGCAAATGCGCGGCCACACCTCAGGAAGGCAGCTGTGACGACGGCAGCATCTGCAGCGTGGGCGACACCTGCGTGGGCGGCAAGTGCACCCCCGGCGCCGCAGTGGTTTGCGAAGACGGCAATCCATGCACCCTCAACTCCTGCGACCCCAAGACGGGCAAGTGCCTGATCACCCAGGCTCAAGCTGGCACGGCCTGTGACGATGGCTCGCTGTGTACGGCAGGTGACGCGTGCTCGTCCGGCGCGTGCCTGGGCCTGGCCATCGGCTGTGACGACGGCAACGCCTGTACCACCGACAGCTGCATCGCCGCCACGGGCCAGTGCGCCCACGCAGCGATCGCGGGATGCAACGCCAATTGCCAGGGCGGCGGCGGCCAGCAGTGCAACGACAACAACCCCTGCACCCAGGACCAGTGCCAGCAGGGCAAGTGCGTGTCGACCCCCACCACGGCGGCGTGCAGCGACAACAACCCTTGCACCACCGGCGATGTCTGCGGCGACGGCAAATGCAGCGGCAAACCAACGGCTTGTGACGACGGCAACGGCTGCACCAAGGACGCCTGCGATCCGTCGACGGGCAAGTGCTTTGCGGTCGCGGGGGCGGACAACGCGCCTTGCGATGACCTGAACCCGTGCACCTCGGTCGACACCTGCCAAGCCGGCCAGTGCAGCGGCAGTGGCGGCCCCTCGTGCGATGACAAGAACGCTTGCACCATCGACACCTGCGACCCCAAGACCGGCCTTTGCGCCAGCAGCGCGATCCCCGGCTGCGGCGGCGGCTGCGCGGCAGACAGCGCTTGTGATGACAAGAATGCGTGCACCAAAGACCAGTGCTTGGCCGGCAAATGCGCCAATAGCGCGGCGGACGGCCTGGGCTGCTCGGACGGCAGCGCGTGTACCAGCGGCGATGTCTGCAAGGGCGGGTCCTGCCAGGCGGGCCAAGCCAAGGTCTGCGACGACGGCAATGTCTGCACCGCCGACAGCTGTGACGCCGCCACGGGCAACTGCACCACCCCACCGGTGACCGGCGCTGTCGTGTGCAGCGATGGCAGTCCCTGCACCACCAGCGACTCCTGTGCAGGCGGAAAATGCGCAGGCACGCCGGTGAGTTGCAACGACAACAACGCCTGCACGCTCGACGTCTGCAACCCCAACACCGGCAGCTGCGTGTTCACGCAAATCCAGAACTGCAACACCAATTGCGGCGGCGGCGGCCAGGGCGGCAACAACAACTGCAGCGACAACAACATTTGCACCACAGACGCGTGCACCAACGGCAAGTGCACCCACGCGGCCTTGAGCGGGCCCGTCTGCGCCGACAACAACAACTGCACCACTCAAGAGACTTGTACATCCGGTGTGTGCATCGGCAAGCCGGTGGTGTGCAATGACAACAACCCGTGTACGCAGGACATTTGCGCCGCGGCCCTGGGCACGTGCGTCAGCCTGCCGGCAACGGGCAGCTTGCCCTGCAATGACGGCAATTCGTGTACGATTATCGACGCATGCCAAGGCGGCCTGTGCCTGGGCAGCGCCCCGGTGGCCTGCGATGACAAGGACCCGTGCACGATCGACGCCTGCGATCCCGGATCGGGCAAGTGCACGTATCTGCCGCTCATTGGCTGCGGCGGCAAGTGCTTGACGGCCGCGGACTGCCAGGACAGCAACCCGTGCACCGCAGAAGCCTGCGTGGGCGGCTTGTGCGCCTCGTCTGTGGCGGACGGCGGGGTGTGCTCTGACGGCAACCCGTGCACCTCGGGCGACCTGTGCAAAAGCGGCTCCTGCCAAGCGGGCAAGGCCACGGGCTGCGACGACGGCAACCCCTGCACCCAGGACCTCTGCGATTCTGCAACAGGAATCTGCAAGTGGGTGGCGCTGGCGACCGGATCGGCCTGCTCGGACGGCCAGCCGTGCACCAGCGGCGACGCCTGCAACGGCGGCAAGTGCCTGGCCACGCCGACGATCTGCGACGACAACAACGTCTGCACCATCGACAGCTGCGACCCCAGCACCGGTGCCTGCAAGTACAGCGCGGTCAACAATTGCGGCAACCAGTGCACCCAGAACGGCCAGTGCAACGACAACAACCCGTGCACCCAGAACGCCTGCATCCTGGGCAAGTGCACCTACAACGCCACGAGCGGCGGCCAGTGCGCAACGGGAAGCCCCTGTACGGTCAACGATATCTGCAAGGCCGGCGTCTGTGTCGGTACGCCCAAGAACTGCGACGACGCCAACCCGTGCACCGTGGATGCGTGCAACGCCAATACCCAGAACGGCACCTGCGTGCATCTGACCGGCATCGATGGCGCGGCGTGCAATGACAACAACCTGTGCACGGTCAGCGACAGCTGTGTGAGCGGCAGCTGCAGCGGCAAAGCAGCGCCGTGCGACGATCTGGACCCCTGCACCGCCGATTCGTGCGACAAGGCCAGCGGAAATTGCCTGCACAGCGCGATTGCCGGCTGCGGCAAGGTCTGCGCCGCCACCAAGGATTGCGACGACGCCAATGGCTGCAGCGTAGACGCCTGCGTGTTGGGCAAGTGCTTGTATACGTTGGTGACTGGCTCGGCCTGTGACGACGGCAACCCGTGCACCGCCGGCGACGTTTGCAGCGCGGGCAAGTGCAATTCTGGCAAGGCCGTGGGCTGCAACGACAACAACGCGTGCACGCTGGACAGCTGTGACGGCAACTCCGGCAAGTGCATCAGCGCACCGGCGCCGGCCAACACGGCCTGTAGCGACGGCGTGGCGTGCACGACTGGCGACACCTGTGCGGCCGGCAAGTGCAGCGGCAAGCCCGTGGTATGCAACGACAACAACCCGTGCACCAATGACAACTGCAACAACCAGGGCGGCGGCGGGCCGGGCGGCGGTCAGGCGGGCAGCTGCCAGTTCCAGCCCATCCAAAACTGCAACGCCAACTGCAGTCAGGACAGCCAGTGCAATGACAACAACCTCTGCACCACGGACAAGTGCACGGGCGGCAAGTGCGTGCAGACGTCGGCAGAAGGCGCGGCGTGCTCGGACAACAACTACTGCACCACGGGCGACAAGTGCACGGCCAGCAAGTGCGTGGGCACAGCCAAACAGTGCGGCGACGGCAATTCTTGCACCAGCGATGTCTGCCAGCCGCAGTCGGGCCTCTGCACCTACCAAGCGATCCAAGGCTGCGGACCAGGCTGCAAGAGCGCCGCGGACTGCAACGACAACAACCCCTGCACCTTGGAAGTGTGCAATAGCTATAGCGGAACCTGCATCTACCAGAACCTGCAGAACTGCAACGCCACGCCGCTGTGCACAGTCAATACGGACTGCGAGGACAACAACGTCTGCACCACCAACCTGTGCAATGTCAGCAACGGCAGCTGCATCTACCCGCCGATCGCCGGATGCAACCCCAATCAGCAGTGCAAAGCCGATTTGGACTGCAATGACAACAACAAGTGCACCGCCGACGTCTGCAATACCTTTAACAGCACCTGCGTTCATGTAAACTTCCCGGGCTGCACGCCGTAGAGCTGCCGCCGGGGAGGAACGCGCCGATGACCCAGCCTCGCAAGCCCGCGGTTCTGCTGGTCCACGGTTCGGCCGACAGTCCTGCGGCTTGGCAGGCGGTGCGGCCGCTGTTGGAACCGGAGCTAGAGGTTCACGCGCCGGCATTGCCCCCTTTGGGCGCCCAAGCAGATCCGACGATCGCCGCACTCGACATCGATTTGCCCTGGCTTAGTCAGCACATGGCCCAGACGGGCGCGCGGATTCTGGTGGCCCATTCCTATGGCGCATTGGCGGCGCTGCACTGGGCTCTGGCACATCCCGGCGATTTGGACGCGCTGGTCTTGGCGGAGCCGATCTGCTGGGGCCTGATTCGCGGCCAGGGTAGCCAGGCGGTGCTGGGCGAACTCAACCGCTGCGTTGAGCTTTTTGAGGCAGGGGACGCCGAGCTGGCGATGCAGTGGCTGGTCGACTATTGGAACGGGCCGGGCTTTTGGCAGGGCCTGCCGGAGCGCATCCGCCGCGGGCTGCTGCACATGGCGCCGCGAACTGCCGCAGAAGTGCGTTCTGGCAACCAAGACCGCACCGGGCCTGCCGATCTTCAGCGCCTGCCCCAGCGGACCCGGCTGTTGTGCGCTACGGGGACGACGGCGGAATCCCTGGCCGTGCAAAGGGCTTTTGCTGCGGCAAGGCCGGACGTGCGCCTCGCCTGGGCCCAAGGGGGCAATCACCAGTTCTTGCGCTCTCACGCGGAGTTGCTGGCGCAGGTGATCAAAGAGGTGGCGACAAACGCCGGCTGAAGGGAATCATTTTGCGCCTTGACGCGTTCTATGCTGCTGGACGTCCCGCGACGCCGGTGCCCACCGGTTGATCGACGGCACGCCCCCGAACTGCCGCATGGATCGGAGGCAAGGCATGGACCGGAGGACTTTTCTGCGCAACATCGCCATGACGGCGGCCGGCGTGACGGTCGCGGGCGGTCTGGTCGCGGCCGGTGAAGCCCATGCTCACCCCGCGGGACTGGTGACCCAGCGCAACCACCGCACAGCCTTCCGCGGCGCGAGAATGTGGAAGGATCGCCAGCCTTTGCGGGTGGCCCAGCTCAGCGACATTCACGTCGGCTGGGGTACGGCGCCCGAGACGCTGCTGGAGGCCCAGCGCCTTGCCCACGCCGCCAAGCCGGATTTGCTGGTGCTAACTGGCGATTATCTCAATAGTTCGCTGTCCGAGTTGGACGCGCTGCAGGCCTGGATCGCCGGGCTGCCGCGGCCGCTGGTGGCGACGCTGGGCAACCACGACCACTACAGCGGCGCCCTGGCGATTCGGCGGATGCTGGAGAAGCAGGGTGTGCTGACCTTAGTCAATGAAAGTGCGGTATTGGATGTGGGTGGCCGGCAGCTGACCGTGGTGGGCATCGACGACGGCTTCACCGATCGCGACGACCCGGAGCGCGCTTTTGCCCAGGTGGCGGCCCCGGATCAGGCGCTGGTGCTGTCCCACGAACCGCGCACCGCCGACCTCATCGGCCTGCACGGCGGCCGGCTGGTGCTCAGCGGTCACACGCACGGCGGCCAATTTGCCTTGCCGGGGGTGACGGCGACTCTGACCCGCCTCGCCGGCATGCGATATTTGGCGGGTTGGTACCAGGCGGGCGACTCGCAACTCTATGTCAATGCGGGGATTGGCGCGTCTGTGCGTCTGCCGCGGCTGGGCCATCAGGCGACACCGGAAATGTCCCTGTTTGAGCTGATGCCCGCTCCCGCGGTCTAGGGCGCAGGGCTGAAGCGGCCTTACGGCGCGGTCACCAACTTGCCTTTGATAATCCCGGTGTTTTGTGCGTTCGACGAGCTGAAGTACACGTAGCCATCGCCGCCCAAGCCGCCCTTGCCGCCGGCGCCGCTGCTGCCGCCCGTCCCGCCCATCGAGCCGCCGCCCACCCCTGGGCCGCCGCTGCCGCCGCTGCCAAAGCTGAAGCCGCCGCTGCCGGCCGTGCCGCCTGAAGCGACGATAGAGCCCTGGATCAACAGGCTTGGGCTGATCAATTGGGCGATCCCGCCCGCGCCGCCGCCGCCGCCACCCCCGGCGCTGCCGCGACCGCCGCCACCGCCGCCGCCCGTGGGCACGCTGGTCAAGACGCTGCCTTTGCTGCCGCTTTTGGAGCTCTCAGGGCTGCCGCCGCTGCCACCTTGGCCGCCTGAAACGTCCACGGCACCGCTGGCGGGCAGGGTGATGCTGGCCCCGGCGCAAAGCATGACCGCACCGCCGCCGCCGCCGCCGCCGCCGGCCCCGCCCGCATAGCCGGACAGGCCGCCGTACCCCGTGTCTTTGCTGCTTTTGCCCTTGCCGCCGCTGCCGCCCATCTGGCCAAAACCGCCCGCCGCGCCGCCGCTGCCGCCGATCAGCAGATCCGCGCTGCCAAAAAATGCCGAGGGGCCGCTGGGGCTTGGCTCACCCACGCACGCCGAGCCGCCGCTGCCGCCCGGGTTGGTCTGGTAGCCGTTGCCGCTGCTGCCTTGGCTGCCAGGGGAGCCGCCGAGGCCGCTCTCGCCGCTGCCGGCGCGTCCGCCGCCTCCGCCACCGCCGCCGCCGCAGGAGCCTCCGCCGCCGCCGCCGCCCGCGCCGTTTTGGCCGTCGCCGCCGGTCCCGCCGGCCTGGCCGCAGCTCGCCGCCGCCGCCGCTCCGGGTCCCTGGGCTGCGCCGTTGGCTCCGCTACAGCCGCCGCCATTGGCAAATCCGCCGCCCGCCCAGCCACCTGGGCCGGCCGGACCCGCGGATCCTGCGACATTGACCGAACCCGCTGTGCCGTTGCCGCCCTTGGCGACGATGCTGCCCTGGAGCGCAATCTTGTTCGCCGCCAAGAGGGCCAAGGCGCGCTTGCCTTTGACCGCAACGACCACGCCAGGCAATACGGTGACATCGGCAAAATCGAACACCAAAATTGCCGGAGCCGCCGTGCCAAACCCGCCTACCGCGGGCTGCTGGACCTCAAAAACGCCAGGCGTCCCCGCGGCGACGAGCACCTGGGCTCCGGAGCTGATGCTGCCCGTGTCCGTGTCAATGACGCTGGCGGCGCTGAACGTGATGGAACCCAGCGCGCCGGTAGGTGCCTTGCCGACTGTGCCGCAACTGACGGCGGGCTTTGCGCAAACGCCGCCGATGCACAGGCCCTCCGCGCAGTCCGCCGCGCCGCTGCACGGATCGCCCAGCTTGCAGATCGCTTTGCCTGCCGCGCATTTGCCGCCGCTGCACTGGTCGGGGGCGCTGCAGGCGTTGCCGTCGCTGCAGGGCGCGCTGTTGGGGCTGTGGCTGCAGGCGCCGGTCGACGCATCGCAGCCGTCATTGGTGCACGGGTTGGCGTCGTCGCAATTCTTAGCCGCGCCAGTGGGTTGGCACTGACCTTCCGCACACGTGCCGGGATTGCAGCTATTGCCGTCGACCTTGCACGCGCCGTTGAGGGGAGACGTGAGGCACTTGTTCTGAACGCAGGCCACAGACGTGCACGGGTTGCCATCGTCGGCGCAGAGGCCGTCCGGGCACTCGCCCACGCAGCCGAGCTTGGGGGTGTACTTGCAATTGCCGTCGATCAAACTGCATTTGGCGTCGACACACGGATCGCCGCTGCTGCACAGCTTGGGTTTGCCCGGGCTGCACTGGCCGGCCTGGCACAGATCGCCGACGCTGCACGGGTTGTCATCGCTGCACGGGGCGCCGTCATCGGGGACTTGTACGCAGCCGGACTTTGGGGCGCAACTGTCCACCGTGCAAGGGTTCTGGTCGTCGCAGTTCTTGGCCTTGCCCGGTGTGCACGCCCCGTCCTGGCACGCGTCGCCCACGGTGCAGGCGTTGCCGTCGGCGTCACAGGGCCCCGTGAACGGGCTGTGGCTGCACGCCGCGTCTTTGCACAGGTCCGCCGTGCACGGGTTGGTGTCTTCGCAGGCGGCGTCGTCCGTCAGGCCGTTGCAGTCGTTGTCCTGACCGTCGCATTTCTCTACCGCGGCTGCCGGAGCTTGGCAATTCTGCAGGCCTTGGGCGCTACAGCTGCGGGTGCCCGGGCACTGCCCCACCACTTTGCCCGAGGCGTCTTTGGCCACGCTCGCGCAGGTGGTCGACAAGCCCTTGGCGGCCGCCACCTTGGAGCAGGGGCATGCGCCGGGTTCGCCCCCAGCCACGTCAGGCAAGCGCTGGCACTGTTTGGCAGTTTTGCCAGATACGCCCGTGACATCGGCGCAGGTGTAGCCGCTGGGGCATTCCGCAGGCTGGCTGCAGGGGATGCCGCAGAAATGCCCGGCCGCGCCCTGGTCCACGCACACGGCCTGGCCGGCCGCCAAGCCCAGGGTCTGGCAGTCCGCGTCGCTGCCGCACGGGTCGCACAGCCGCGCAGCTTTGTCCAGGCAGATCGGAGTGTTGTCCCCGGCCTTGAGGGTGACGATCGCGCATGACAAGCCGGTCGGGCAGCTGTCGACGCAGTAGCGCGCGCAAAACTTGCCGTCGCGGGTCTCCAGGCACAAATCGTTGTCGCAATCGGTGTTTTCGGTACAGGCGCAGCCTTCACCGCCGGGGCAAAGCGGCGTCGAATCCGACCCACCCAGCTCCAGAGGGCCGGCATCGCTGCCAGAGCTGCCGGTGTCCGGGCTGCCCAAGTCAAAACCGCTGAACATGGCGTCTGCGCCCTGGGCTGGCGCGCCCGCTTCTGGCTCGCTACAGGCGGCGGCGAGCAGGCAAAGGGCCGCGAGAAACACAGTCCGGATGGTCCTGGTGGGTGCCCAGAGAGTCCACAAGAGCGCTGATGGGTCAAGGCGTTTCTTCATGCGCCGATGGTAGCGCCGCCCACCCTCGTTCGCCAGAGGCGCCGGTTGCGCCGCAGTGTCGGTGTGAGCCGCCCGCAGAATTGCCCGCCCCAGGGCCTTGCTGCGCCGTTGACGCACCCCAGGGCCCGGCGTACGCTCCTGCCATCAACCGGACCGAGAGCCAACGCCACAGCCGCGCCAACCCGGGTCCACCGTAGCGATTTTCCATGGAGGGGCAACCATGAAGGGGATGTTCAAGCTGGGCCGTTGGGCGGCCTTTTTCGCGCTGGCCAGCGTTGTTGCGGCAAACCCGGCGGAATCAGCCGTGCCGTCGACTTCTGCGCTGGAAGGCGTGCTTCTGTCCTCTGGCGGCGGGCCGGCGGCGGACGGCAACTACACAGTCACCATTGGCATTTATGCCAGCGAGACGGGCGGCAGTCCGGTGTGGACCGAGTCCGGCGTCACGGTCGCGGCCAAAGGCGGGCAGTTTAGCTACGCCCTGGGCAGCAAGACGCCGCTGACCGCCGCCGCCCTCAACCTCACCGCCGCCTGGATCGGCGTGCAGATCGGCAGCGACCCGGAGTTGCCGCGCAAGCCTCTGGGATCCGTGGCTTTTGCTCTGCGGGCCGCGGTTGCGGAGGGTCTCGAATGCACGGGCTGCCTCAAGGCCGGCCATCTGGACGCCGGGGTGCTGCAGCCCTACGCAAAGGCCTCGGATCTAGGCGCCTATGCCAAGAGCGCAGATCTGAGCGCTTACGCCAAGACCGCCGATCTGGCTGCCTACGCCAAGCTCAGCGACCTATCGAGCTATGCCAAGACCAGCGATCTCGCCGACTACGTCAAGGCCGCCAGCCTCGCCAAGGTTGCGGGGACGGGGAGCTACGCCGACCTGCTGAACAAGCCTACGCTTTCTGCAGTGGCGGCCAGCGGCTCCTACGCCGACCTGAGCAATAAGCCGGTGCTCGCCCAGCTGGGCGGCTCGTGCGGCACCAACCTGGTGATGAAAGGCATCAAGGCCGACGGCAGCTACGAGTGCGTCAGTGCCGCCATCGCTCCGGACATGCTCAATGAGGTGTCCAACGACCTGATCTGGAACCAGTTTATCGACAAAGTCGACGGCACCAAGGACATCCAGATCAAGGACGGCTTCTCGGCCGGCGTGACGGACAGCTTGACCTTCCCCGATGTCGGCCTTGCGCAGAAGGTGTGGGTCGACCTTAGCGCCACCAATTCGGATATCTCCAAGGTGGTCGTGGAATTGTACGGTCCGGGCATGAGCACGCCGTACATTCTGTACAACGGCGGCAAGACCGGCAGCAGCTGGACCGCCAAGTACAATGACGGCGACGCCTTGGTCTCTGGCGACATGAACAAGGATTGGTTGGGCAAGAATATCAAGGGGACTTGGTCGATCACGGTCAAAGACACCTCGGCCATCATCGTTCCGCCGGGCACCCCGCCGTTTGTTTATGATGGAAAATTCAACTGGACGCTCAACATCCAGACCCTGTCCAACAAGAAGGTCCAGGTTAAGGGCGACCTGATCGTCGACGGCAAGGTCAGCTTCAAGGGCGACGCGGAGATTCTGGGCCAGCTGATGACGCAGGCTCCCGGCGTGCAGAAATTCAACCGCAAGTTCACCGCGGTCGTGTCGCTGCGAAGCGGTTCTACCAGCTGCCCGACTGGCTGGACCTTTGAAAAGTCTATCGATTTGCGCGGTGGCGACGACTATGTCTACGGCAATATCCACACCCGAGGGCTTTTCTTGGGCGCGATGAACAGCAAGAGCTACGGCCATGAACAGCTGTACTGGGGCTACAACTACAACAACTTTGAGCCGACCAAGTCCGGCCTGTGCTGGAAGACTTTTGATGCGCCCAGCGGCAATGCCCACGCCTCCATGTTCCTCAACTACGGCGGCGGCAAGGAGAAATGCCCCAGCGGCTACCACCACTTTCCGTTTGCCGAGATCAAGGGCAACAACGATTGGGGCTACGTGATGGGCAACAAGGCCGGCGTGTACATCGGCTATGTCGACACGTGGGACTACAACGCCCAGGCCTATAACGAAGACGGCGGCTGGTATCGGCGCTGGTTCCGCTCCAGCGAAGTCAGCAATATCTGCCTCAAAGTCTATGGAACTACAGAAGAACCGGCGACACAGAACGGCGTGTTCCCGGTGTTCCTTGGCACCATGGACGCCAACCAATGCCCCGCCGGCTGGAACGTGACCCCCATGGGCAACATCGTGGGTGGCAACGGCTACACCTACAATTTGTTCAATAATTCGCACAGCATCATCGGCGGCTTGTACGACTGGGGCCATGGCGGCGACAACTACCTGCAAAACAGCTTCCAGAACGGCAGTTACGCCACGCACCTGTGCTGGAAGCACTTCCCGGTCACCGGCCGCGCGTTCGCCCAAGTGCGCATGCTCCAAAGCGGCGGCGCGACCTGCCCCAACGGCTCGCTCACCTTTGACGCCAGCAAATTCAAGGGCAGCAACGGCAATGGCTATTTCCAGCAGACCGGCCACGCGCTGATGATCACGGGCCAGAACAACGGCTGGGGCACCTACGACTTGTCGAACGGCTACCTGCAGCACAACTTTACTAGTTATGTCAATAAGTTCTGCCTCAAGATGGAGAATGTGGTGCCGTAGCTTCGCCTCGATCCGCGCGGGCGAGCTGCGAGAGTGCTGCCGCGGTTGGTCCGCCAAAGAATGCGTCGGAAGCGCCAGCTGGGGACACTGCCACCGCCAAGGGATAAGGGCGAATGGCGGATCCCCAGCTGGTGGAAGGCACATTGTTGAACAGTCGCCCTTTTCGCAGGATTGCAGTTGAACTGCCCGGCGGGCTGCCTTATCCTGCGGAGGCATTTCGCAGGGACCGGCGGCGGCGGCCATTTGGGCGGCCAGCTTACCGGGACACGACAGCCATCCGGCCGCTCAACGGCCCTCTACGCGCGGCGCGCTGGCGCTGCAGGCAGGTGACGCTATGCTTCGCACCACGCGGCTCAAGTTGATTTCAGGGGTGATTCTGGCCACGGTCCTGGGTCTTGGCGCGGCTTCGGCCTGGGCGCTCAAGGCCGGTGAGGCCGTGTCCAACGTCAAAGTCCGCGACGGCGAGAACGACCCCGCCTCGATCCCCGACCTGGGCCGCAAGGTCGTGACGGTTTTCTACACCGATCCCGACGTCAAGGACCAGAACGAGCCCCTCCGCGATGCCCTCAAGGCCGCCGCGCTGGACAAAGAGCTGTACCGCGGCCTCGGCATCGTCAACATGAAGGACACTTGGAAGCCGGATTTTGCGATTCGCAAGGTGATTCGCGACAAGATCGCCAAATTCAAGGCGGTCATCCTCGCCGATCCCGACTATACGCTGCGCAACGCCTGGCGCCTGGGCGATTGCGACGAGAAGGATGTCGTCATCGTCATTGGCAAGGACAGCAAGGTCAAGTACATCAAGATGGGCAAGGTCGCCCCTTCTGAGCACGCAACGATTATTGCGCTGATCCAAGAAGAGATGAAGAAGTAGACCAGGGCCTGCTCCTGCCCCCGCGCGCCCGCCGATCTTTGCGCGGCGCCCGGGAGCTAAGGTCGGGCTAGGGTAGAAAACCCCAGAAAGGTGCGCGTTTCCGTTGACGCTCGGCCGGGCGATCCCTAGCCTGCTGCGGCACGGCCGTGGACCGGTCCGTTGCCCAGTCAACCGCGGGGGAATCTTGAAAATGCAGAGTGTTCATCGGAAGGTAGGGCAGGGGCCGTTGAGGTCCGCGCTGGTGGTTCGCTGGGCCCTCTTGGCCGCGGTGGTGGCCGGGCCGGGCTGTGGCCCCAGTTCTGCCCAGCTGCGCCGCGACGAACAGGCCGCCGCCAAGAAGCGCGAGGACCAGGAGCGCGTGGCCTTCCTCGCCGAGTTTGATGCGGCTTACGCCGCCAAGAATTGGGAGAAAGCCGCGGCGGCCTTTACCCCGCAGCGCCACGAATTGCTGCACCGCTACACGTTTGCCTGGGGTGGCAACCAGGAGAAGCTGTGGCGGGCGGTGCGCGAGGCGGCAGAGCAGGCGGCCAGTCGCGGCGCTTTGGCCACTTCTGTGGTGCTGTGCGAGGGCATGGAGAAGGCCAAGCTCATGCCGGATGTGAGCCGCGAAGTCGCCGCAGCCAAGGCCGAGTACCGGCGGCGCTTTGATACGCAGTTAGCCAGTTGGAACAAACAGTTGGAGCCCGCCCGTGCCGATGAAGCAGCTGGCCGGCCCGCCACCGCGGCGATGCGCCTGGCCTCGCTGACGGGGGCGCCGGGCAAGGCGCTGCTGAGCCAAGCCCAGGGGCCGGTGTGCGGGCTCATCGCCAAGGCCGCCCAGCCGCACCACCTCAGCGTGTATGTGAAGGCTGGCAAAGGCGATGCGGCGCTCATGCAGCGGGTCCTGGCCGGGGTTGCAGCTGCGGCTCACGGCCCCGCGGTGACCCTGCTGCCCCAAGCGGACGGCGCAGATGTGGCCATCACCTTTGACCTGGGGGCGGAAAAGCTGGAGAAAACCTCGCGCGCAGAGACCCGCCAAGGCCGCTATGTGTCTGGGCAGAAGGCGCAGCCCAATCCGCGCATCCAGTCGCTGCAAGAGGATATCGCCCGGTTTGAGAAGGAAGCCCGCTGGCACGAAGGCAAAGTCGCGAGTATTCGCTGCAATGGCTCCGGCAAGTGCTCGACCGAGTCCCACCGCAATTCGGCGCGGAGCTTTCGCGAAAAGCTGGCCGACGCTCAAAAGAAGCTGCGGAGCGAGCCGGCGACCAAGATGGGGCCTGTGTACAGCGATATCTCGTACGACGTGCAGATCCAGCGCACCCGCCTGGTGCAGACCGTCGCTTTTGAGGTGTCCTTCAAGGACGGCCAGCGCGAGAGCCGCAAGAACGACATCGACCGCTGGGTGGAGACCACAGACCAGCCTGCGGTGCCGCAACTCGGCTTGGCGGCCAAGCCAGCAGTGCCGGTGCAGATCGATGAGTTGCGTAAGGAATTGCGGGAGTTGTTGGTCAAGGCCGCGCCCTATGTGGTGCACAACAACCTGGAGCGGCGCAATACCGCTATCGTCAAGGCTGTGTCGGCGGCCAATGGTGCGGAGAAGGCGGAGCTGATTTGCACCTACCTGGCGGCAAATCCACTGGCGAGTACGGACAGCGTAGCCTTTGCCAACAAGGAACTCGCGGCGCTGACCAGCGTGCAAGGCGGCGGCACGGCCATGGCCCAAGCTTCTCAGCGCTGTGCCGCTCAGGCCAAGGCGCCGGCCAAGCGTCCTGCGGCTGGCAGCGGCGACAAAGCCGCCCCGGTCAGCCCGGAACCAGCCCCCGAGTCCGCGCCGCAGCCTTGAATTTTCGAGTCATTTCAGGTAAGCCACTGGAAGAATGGGTAATTTGAGTTGCCGCCGCGTCAGTTTTGGCCCGCCCATGTCACCGCAGTGTCACGCCGAGGTCGACGCTCGTGCCGGCTGTGCTATTTCGGTGATCCCGCTCCGTCTGCTGTGTCCGCAATTCCGCGTCCACTGGCGAGACCATGGGGCGGCATAGGCAAACACGATGATGCAGCAGAAATCCCTCACCATTCTGGCTTGGTTGGCCCTGACCCTTTCGGCGCTCTTTGCCGCACCCGCGATGGCCGATGACATTGGCGGCTCCAAGAAGCTGGGGCTCGGTATCGCCGGTGGCTACTACTCCAACGTCCTGACAGCCAAGTATTATCTCCAGGACAAAGCGGCCATCCAGGGCCTGACTTTCGATCGCATCGGGAATTTCCTAACAGCCTCTGGAGTTTGTAGCTCTGGAGGTGAAGTAGATGCTGCAGTTGGACGAGCGAAATTGGGCGAAGCGGATGTTCGGTGGTGCGCAGTTGGGTGATACTCGGCGTACAGAGCGG
>CAXNCS010000047.1:0-19804 GCA_964201005.1 Myxococcota bacterium | reverse complement strand
AGGAAAAGCGCCGCCACCGCCCCCGAGTTCGCTCGCCGGGCATACCCGCCGCCCTCCGCCACGGCCCCATGTAGATGATCGCCAGCCGACTCAGCCCTCGCTCCCCGGCGATGCCGCGGCGTTGGTGCGCCAGAAGCGCCACCAGCAGGACACGGTCCTCCCAGTGTCTGCGCCCGCAACGCCGCCGCCGCCCGCCAGCAAGAAAGGGCTCTGGATTGGCGTGGCGATTGGCGGTGTTGTGGCCTTGGCTTTGGCGGCGTGGCTGGCTTTTGGCCAATAGTCCACGCGATAGCGCCCAAATCTGATCAGCCTGATGGCAACGAGCTTGCCGGCCGGCGCTTGGCCTTTCTTCGAACGGCGGCGACCCACCAGGCTGCGGTCTCGCGACTGCCCAAGTGGACGAGCAGTTGGCTGTGCAGTTCGCTTGGCAATTCACCGTGCAGAGAGTCTGCAGGCCAAGAGCGCTGAAACCAGCGGCCCTGGGCATCCGGCCCCCGCCAAATCACCAAGCCGCGCTGGCGGTCCAGCCACAGTTGCGGCGCCTGCCCGACCTCCCCGGCAACGGCCAAGACGACCGAGATCAGGGCGAGCGCCTCTGCCCCGGGCATGGGATAGCCAAAGCGCCGCAAGAGGCCAATGCTCAGCAGTGGCACGGCGATGGCCAATGTCCAGCCGGCCAGAGCCATCCATCGCCAGCGCCAACTCCGGCTGACGATGAGGTACTGCTTGGAGATCATGCGAACGACGCCCCATAGCACACTGCGGAGTGCCGCGGCCGCGCATAGGGCCAGCCACCACCACACGGCAAAAGCCAGGCGGCCGCGAACCAATTCGGCCGAGCTGACGCCCATGGGGTCGGCCCAACCGATGGCCGCCTCGGGAATCAGTCGGGCAATCAGGGCTAGGCTCTCCAAGCGACCTCCTAGGCGGCATGGCCGCGCCCCCAGTGTGGCAATTCCTGCGCGTTGCCGCTAGCAGCGTTGCAGAGGCGCAGGCAGCAATGGTACACCGATGGACGATCCCGCGGTGCTCAGCCGTCTTTGTCGACCCCTTAGGAGAGTCCATGGCCATCGGCTCGCGCGCACCGCGGCTCCTTACGCCGCTCAGCACGGATCGGCTCAATCGCTGGCGACGGCGATTCGCTGCCGCGATGGGGCTTGTCTTTCTGGTCCACACCTTGGCCGCATGCGTCGCTGAGGTGCAGCCGCCGCCCACCTTGCGCGTGCTCGAACTGAAGGGCGAGCCCTATCAGCGGGGATTGCAGCACGGCCAAGCTTTGTCCAGTGAGATCAAGTCATTCTACACAACGATGCTCGGAACCTCGCTGCTGCCGTACCTCAACCGCGAGCAGACGGATATTGCTGCATTTCTAAAGGCTTACGACCCCAAGCTCCATCCCGAGTACGCCAATGGCCAGTTCTCTTACCGATTGCTTTTGGAGTCTGCCCAGGAATTGGAGAAGTCGATTCCCCCGGGAATGGTTGAAGAAATGCACGGCGTGGCGGACGGCGCCGGAGTGCCTTACGAGCAAGTGCTCCTGTTAAATACCTTTGTTGACGCGGTGTTGGGGGCGCGGGCCGTGACGCTATACCTGCGGCAAACGCAGTCGCCGGTGATCACGCTGGTCGAGATTCTGCCGCCTGCAGAGGGGCCGGCGGAGGCGACGCTGGGGGACGATGGTCTGGACAACGATGGCGACGGCCTGACCGATGAAAAGGCAGAAGCGCGCCTCAGTTACGAGCCGACCGCGACCGCCGCGCTGACCGAAGTGCCCGCCGACGCGCGTTTTCGCTTTCTGCTCACCGATCCGGACGGCATCAACCCCACCTCGGTGCGGGTGCAATTGGTCGTGGACGGCGTCAGCAAGGTCTATGTCACTGGGGACGCGTCGCTTGTGGTCAAGCCGTTTGTGCTGGGCAATGGCAAGGAATCTCCAGAGGATTTGGACGTGATCTTTACGCCGCCCGCCGGTCTGCCCAAGGCGGCGGTGGTGACTTTGGGCGTGCAGGCGAGCGACGCAAAAGTGTTGACCGAGCCGCCGCCGGCCAAAGCGCGGACGATGCGCCTGGAGCAACTGACGTTGTCGACCCGCGGCTATGGCAAGTCCGGCCCGCAGATCCGCAACTTGGGGGCCTCAGACGGCACGACGCAGCCGCCCAGCATGGCCTTTGCCCTGCGCGGAACTGCGACCGCCGACGGCAAGCCGCTGCTGGGTCACCACTTTGCCCTCCTTGACGCCGGGACTTCGCACAAGCACTGCGTGCTCCAGATCCACCATCCGCCAGGGGCGCCGGCCTTTGCGATGGTCGGTTGGGCTGGAATTATCTATGGATTTTCTGGGCTGTCCGCCCGCGGTCTGGCGGTGGGGGTGACGCATGCGGACACGCTGAACAATCCGCTCGTGGGTCAAGTGCAAAAGGATTTGCTGGCCGCCAAGTTGATCGCCAGCGGCATCCCGATCGGCATGGCGGCGCGGCAGGTGCTCGAGCTCGACGGCACGGCGCTGCAGGCAGAGAAGCGTTTGCTCGGACAGTCGCATACTTATGGGTGGAACGTGCTCCTGGCCGACGCGGCTGGCGGCCTACGGGCTGTGGAGCTGACCGCAGCGGCGATTGCCGGCCAACCGCTGCCGTTGGGCTACGGGCCTGAGGCTAAGGACGCGCTGGGGCAGCCTCTGTCGAGTGTCGGCACCGACGATCTCCTAGCGACGGTACATTTCCGCTCGCTGATCAATGATCTGGACGCGACGGTGATCTTTCCCCTCCGGCCGCAGCGCTTCTGGATGAATTCCTTCTACTCGTCGCTGCGGACTTTTGCCGGCTTGGGCAAGGTCATCGGCGATGCGTATGGCCAATGGACGGCGGAGAAAGCCCAGGCCGTGCTGGGAATTCCGGCGCTGATTGACCCGAATGACTCCATGCAGGCGGCCGTTCTGGAGCCTGCGGCCCGGCGGTTGTGGGTAGCGGCGGGCAAGGTGCCGGCGGCCAAGGCCGGCTTTCGCGAGGTGGTGTTGCCCAAGTGGGAGGGGCCGTGAAGATGCAACAGCTTGGAAATGCTGCATTGGCTCGCGGCCTGCGGATCGCGCTTGCCCTCCACTTGATCGCGCTGTGGTTGCTGGCTCTGCCGGCCCAGGCGGCGAACACCACAACACTGCCCAAGAATGTCTTTATCCTAGATGCCGCTTGGATGGATGCGACGACGGAGCGGGCCTGGGATGACGCACGTCAGCCTCAATCCCTGCTCCAGGGCATCCAGCGCTATGAGCCCGGCGGCGGCCTGCAGGGAACGATCACCGCCCAGCCAAAGGCGCAATTCCGCCTGCTGGTTCCGCAGATCCTCTACGGCCTGACCGATGACGTGACGCTGGCCTTGGGCATGCCGGTGGTCACTAGCATCGCCATCGATCCGCGGCTGGGCTGGACGCCTGGGGTGTATCAGCCGTCGCTCGGCCGGCCCTACAGCGAAGACGATTTTTGGCAGTGGGCCAAGTCGATGGGCCAAAAGAAGCCCACGTCGTACACGGCGGATGCGGCGCTGGCCGACATGGTGCTGGGCCTGCGCTGGAGATTGCCGCCGATCGCCTTCCTGGACCGCGCTGGGGTCAAAGCGGCGGCGGCGCTCCAAGTGGCCCTGCCCACGGGGAAGGCCGCGGATCCAGAGGAGCTTGTTGGCGCAGGCACGACACTTTGGGATCTCCACAACTACGGCGATGTCGAAGTGCACCTGGGCTTTGATCGGCCGCTGACCTGGGGAGGCGTCAACCGGATCAACTTTGGCGCGGACATCTATTACAGCTGGCTGCGCGCCCGCGAAATGGTCTCGCCCACCGGCTCCAAGAACCCGCTGCTGTTGACCCATGCGCCGTATATTGGAGAGAAGTGGACGCTTGATCCAGGTGATTTTCTTGGCTTTATTGGATCCGTCGAGCTTGTGCCGCTGGTGGGGCCCACGTGGTCCAGCTTCATTTCTGGCCACAAGATCGAGCGCGCGCGGAGCTTTCCACCGCTCCTGACCGTGAGTTTGGCCCACAACTATGTCCGCGTGGGTCAAACGCGATTTGAGTCGGCGTCCAAGATCTGGTCTTGGGATCGCGAAAAAATCTGGAAGCCGGGCGACAAGAACACCGTGCGCCTGGGCGCCGAGCTTAGCCTGCTGCGATTGGGTCTACCCCTGCAATTTTATGCGGGCTATCGCGATCAGGAGTGGGTGCCGGGGCGCAACACCCGCGCGGCGAACATCTTGTCGTTTGGCGCCCGACTGATGCTGCGCTTCTGGTAGTTTGGCGAATTGGTCAATGATCATCGGCTGTTAGGCCGCGCCCAGCAGCACCGGCTCCCGCTCCAGGCGCACGCCGCTGCATTCCGCCACCGAATCCGCGATCAAGCTAGCAAAGGCCAGCACTTCGCGCGCCGTGGCGCCGCCTCTGTTGACAATGGCGAGGCTGTGCTTGCTGGACAGGCCCACCCGCCCTCGGCCCGCACCCCGCTGCCAACCGCTCCGCTCGATCAACCATGCGGCAGAGAGCTTGATGCGGCCATCGCTTTGCGGCCAAGCGGGCGGCGTCTCTCCCGTGCGGCTCAGGCGCCGGAGTGCAACCTCGGCCGTCGCGGCGTCGACCAGCGGGTTGGTAAAGAACGAACCGCAGGAGCGCGAGTCGGCGTCAGCGGGGTCGACGACCATGCCCTTGCTCCTGCGCAACTGCACCACCGTGTCGCTGATTTGACGGAGGGTAGGTTGGCGAATGCCTTGCTCTGCCAGGGCTTTGGCGAGCTGGTCGTAGGCGACCGTTCCTGGGGCACCTGGATGCAGGCGCAGCACCACAGCTGTGACCACCACTTCGCCGGCCAAGCGCTTAAAACGCGAGTCGCGGTAGCCAAACTGGCAGTGATCGCGGCTCCAGCTGCGCGGTCCTCCTTCAGCAACCTGGTAACCTTCAACCCATTCAATGACATCGGCGACCTCTTGGCCGTACGCGCCGATGTTCTGGATGGGCGCCGCACCGACCTGACCAGGGATACCCGCCAGCGCTTCAAGACCTTGCCAGCCGCGCTCCACGGTCCAGGCGACCAGGCGGCCCCAGGATACCCCGGCGGCGACCCGGACCTGCCCTGAGGTCAGCTCGTGGATGCCGGAGCTGCCATCTATCACGGTTGGTTGCAGGACAACTCCGGGCAGGCCTTCATCGGCGATGATGCAGTTTGAGCCGCCAGCGAGCACCCAAGTCGGCGCGCCGCGCTCGCGGGCAAATTCCAGGGCGCGATGGACCTGTTCGGCACTTTGCACTGGATAGAGCCAACGGGCCGTGCCGCCGACACCGAGGGTGGTCAGAGGAGCCAAGGGAGCATTTTCAATCACATGGGCTAGGGTAGCGCTGCACATGGTCGTCCCCTCGCATTAACCGCGGCGAAGTTCGGCGAGCAGCTCCGCGCCATACCGCTCTACCAGCCGAGGTCCAAGTCCGCGAACCTCTAGCAGATCGCGGGTCGTTTGCGGCTGGGATTCGGCCAGGGCTAGCAAGACCGCGTCGGTCAGGATGCGGAACGCCGGCACGCCCTCCAGCCGCGCTTTGGCCAGCCGCCACGCCTTGAGTTCTGCGAGCAGCGCCTGATTGACCAGTGGAGCGACCCTGGCTTCGTCGGCCGCGGCGACGCGCCTCACCACCGCAGTCCCTTTGGCTGCGCCCTTCTTGACCGGGGTCTTGCCCGTCGCCGGTGCGCTCAGGACGGTGTCGATCTTGATCAGGTCCAGCCAATCGGGCTCGCGCAGGGCCGCGGCGCGGTTCAGGGTTGCGGTGCGATAGCGAATGGTCTCCGCGCCCTTTTCAAAGGACTCCCAGGTCGTTTCAATCAACCCGGCCCGCTCTAAGGCATCGACCATCGCGTCAAAAGCCTTGCGATCCAAGGCGTCGACAAACTCTTCGCGGTGGAGCTTGGAGAGGGACAAACCGCGGTGAGGACTGAGCAAATCCAGCAGCCGCACCAACTGTCGCCGCTCCACGCTGTCCGGACCGCGCGACCGCCGCACCAACGCGCCGTCCTGGCGACAGTAGTCGCAGCGCCCGCAAGGCCTCAACGCGTCCTGGCGATCGCCAAAATAGGCGGTCAGAGAGCGCATCCGGCAATTGCTTCCGCGGGCAAAGTCGAACATCACCTCCATCTGCGAGGCCCGGTGACTGCGCTGGCGCTCATAAGCCTGTTGCCAAGCGGTGTTGGGCCCAGGTCGTACGGTGTCGTCAAAATCGATTAACGCGGCACTCAGGCCCCACAGCTTGTCGAGGCAGGGCTCGGCCGTCTCCAAGTCCAGGCCACTGCGCCGCAGCAGGGTCTCGCGGTTGAGCCCGTCCGCAGGGATGGCTTTGCGCATCCTCTCCAAATGCTCCAATTGCGGATAAGACTTTTCAAAGAATCGCTCGTGCAGCTTCTTGTCTGCCCAGGAATAGAGAGCTAGAGCGGCTGAATCCTTGCCATCTCTTCCTGCACGGCCGATCTCTTGATAGTAGCCCTCCACGGTGGCGGGCAAGCCCAGGTGGACGACTGTGCGGATGTCGGCCTTGTCGATGCCCATGCCAAACGCCACTGTTGCGACCACGACATCTAGTTCGCCGCGGGCAAAAGCTTCCTGGACATGCTGGCGTTCATCCGTGGGCAGCCCTGCGTGGTAACCGGCGATCCTGAAATCGCGTCGCCACTCGCTCGCTAGCTCTTCAACTTGTTTGCGAGACAAGGCGTACACGATCGCCGGTCGCCTCGCCGGATCGGCCAGGGCCTGGCGAGCCAGGGCGCCTCGCTGACTCGGATTGGACTCGGCGAGCTCAATGGCCAAATTGTCCCGGCGGAATCCGCGGATGAAGCGCGTCGCGTTGGGGATCCCCAGTTGCTCCACGATGTCCTGCTGGACCCGCACAGTGGCGGTGGCCGTCAGTGCCAGCACCGGGCAGTCATTGGCCGCGCGCAACTCGGGCAATCGCTCACCCAGTAGCCGATAATCAGGACGGAAATCGTGGCCCCACATCGAGATACAGTGGGCTTCGTCGACGGCAATCAGCTTGGGCGGGTGATTCATGAGCCGGGCGATAAACCCGGGCACGCGCAGCCGCTCTGGGGCCACCATCAGAAACTCCAGGTCGCCGTTCACCCAATGGCGAAGCGCGGCTTGGGCATCGCTGCGGCTTCGGCCTGAGTGAATGCGGTCGGCCCGCAGACCCAAGGCGCAGAGCTTGGCCACCTGGTCTTCCATCAGCGCAATCAGCGGTGAGATCACCAATGCACCGCCGCGCACCAGCGCCGGGAGCTGGTAGCACAGCGACTTGCCGCCGCCGGTAGGCATCACCAATAGGGCGTCCAGACCGGCAATGACGTGCTCTACGACTTCGCGCTGGTGAGGGCGAAAATCCTCAAGCGCAAAGCGGTTCTTGAGCAGCGCACGTAGGGGATCCGCGGCGGGCATGGTCAAATCGAAGCGGGTAGGGTCAAGGGCTTGGGCGCACATCCAGCGCAGTGGACCAGCATTGGCGGCCTTGCGCAAGTCCGGCTCTACATGTGGCGGTGCGTCAAAGGGCTTCTGCCAAGGCCACCAAGGTCGATCTCTAGCGGCGATCTGCTGGTTGCCCGGCGGCGCGGCGTCTGCAACACTGCGGAGTTGGGCATCGGTCTGCCCCAGTGCGTGTGCTGGGGGCCGCGGCGAAGCGAGGGAAACCATGGACACGAAGAAACCACTGATGCGCCATGGTCTGATCCCGATTCTGATCCGGATTGCGGTGTTTGCGAGCGCAGCTGTGCCGCTGAGCTTGGGCGGTTGCAGCGATGACCCGGTCAGCACCAACACGGGAAACTCCGGTGTCGACGCCAACCCTTTGGGCGGCCTTAGCGATCTGGGCAAGCTCGACACGGCGCAGGACGGCCAGCAAGAAATCCAAATCCCCGATTTGATCACAGGGCCCGAGGACTTTGGCAAACCATGCGAAAAGGCGACGGACTGTCTCTCGGGCTTTTGCGTACAGGGGCCAGGCGGCAAAGTGTGCTCCAAGATGTGCGCGAGCGACTGCGGCCCGGGCTGGACCTGCAACCAGATCACCGGGGTGAGCGGCGACACGGCGTTCATCTGCATCCCCAACTCGCTGTACCTGTGCAAACCGTGTACCGCGAGCTCGCAGTGCAATGAACCGGGTGAGACCAGCCACAAGTGCATCCCCGGCGCGGGCGGCAGCAGCTTTTGCGGCGTGGCCTGCGACAGCGCCAATCCCGATTGCCCAGACGGCTACCAGTGCGCAAGCGTGATTGACCCGGACACCGGCAAGACGGACGAGCAATGCGTCCCGCAAACCGGCGAATGCCAGTGTTCGGCCCTGGCGCGGTCGGAACAGGCGACGACAAATTGCGTCGTCAAGAGCGTGTACGGCAGTTGCCAAGGCACGCGAAGCTGTGGACCTGCGGGGCTTTCCGCTTGCAGTGCCGCCACTCCGGCCGCGGAAACCTGCAATGGCAGCGACGACGACTGCGACGGCGAGACCGACGAGCAAGAATCCAGCCTCAAGTGCAAGAAAGAGAACGAGTTTGGCGTGTGCGGCGGCGGCGCGGTGGTCTGCAAGGATGGCCAGGAAGACTGCAATGCCCCGGAGCCCAAGCCCGAGAGCTGCAATGGCTACGACGACGACTGCGATGGCAAGACCGACGAGGGCCTGTGCGACGACGGCAATCCGTGCACGATTGACACCTGCAACACCGACGGCACTTGCAAGAACCTGGTCCCGCCCGACGCGGCCTGTGAAGACGGCGATGCCTGCACCGCGCAGGACAAGTGCATCGACGGCAAGTGCGTGGGCGGCGGCAAGCTCGACTGCGACGATCAGAACGCATGTACGGTGGATTCGTGCGACATTGCAAAGGGTTGCGTTCATGCCAAAGCTGGGCTGGGCGCGGCTTGCGCCGACGACGGCAACCCCTGCACGTCGGACACCTGTGACGCCACGGGAGCGTGCATTCACACGACCCAGGCCGGCATTTGCGTGATCGCTGGCGCTTGTGTGGCTGCGGGCTCCACCGACCCCACGGACCCGTGCAAAGTGTGCAATCCCCTGCAGAACAAAAGCGCGTACGTCTTGCAGAACGGCCTCGCGTGCGATGACAGCAACCCGTGCACGGTGGCGGACAAGTGCTCAGCCGGCACCTGCGCCGGTAAGGCCATGGATTGCAGCGGCAAAGACGGCCCTTGCACCCAAGGCGTGTGCAGTCAGGGAGCGTGTATTGTCGCCCCCAAGGTTGGCAACTGCGATGACGGCAACGCCTGCACGGAACAGGACATTTGCCAGGAGGGCGCCTGCTTGGGCAAGCCTAAGAGCTGCAGCGCCTTTGATGGGGCGTGTACCGTCGGGGTCTGCGAGAGCGGTTCGTGCAAGTCGGCGCCCAAGCCGTCTTCCTGCGACGACGGCAATCCCTGCACCGTGGAGGATTCCTGCGCGACCGGCGCCTGCAAAGGCACGCCGATGGACTGCAGCAGCATGAACAGCAGCTGCGGAAAGGGCGTCTGCCAGGGAGGCCAATGCATCAGCCAGGCCGCCAACAACGGCGGGGCCTGCAGCGACGGAAACGCCTGCACGACCGGCGATTTCTGCAGCAACGGCCAGTGCACGGGCCAGGCCAAAGACTGCAGCTACCTCAACAACGCGTGCGGCCCAGGCGTGTGCAGCGGCGGTCAGTGCTTGCAGAGCAACCAGGGCATCTGTCAGCCCGGGCAATTGCAATCAGAATCTCAAGCTTGCGGCAACTGCGGCACCCAGACGCGCACGCGCACCTGCTCCGCCCAGTGTGGTTGGGGCAGCTGGGGCAGCTGGGGCACCTGCAGCGGTCAGGGGGTCTGTGCACCGGGCGCCTCGGAGAACCAAAGCCAAGGCTGCGGCAACTGCGGCACCCAATCGCGCAGCCGCACCTGCAGCGCTCAGTGCCAGTGGAACGCGTACAGCGCGTACGGCACCTGCGGCGGCCAGGGCGTTTGTTCGCCGGGCAGCACGTCAGCCAGTTGCAGCGACCCGTGCTTGGTCAAAGCTTGCAGCGCGTCGTGCCAGTGGGGCGCGTGTGGACTCAAGCCCGGGGCGGTCTGCGCCTACAAGAACGGCACCAACTACAAGTGCTGCGGCACCGGAAAGTGGCAGTTCTGCTCGAGCACTGCCGACGGCGGGACGCCGGCCTGCAATTGGTACCCTTGCCAGTCCAAATCGGGCGTTTGCGGCGGTTAAGTCGAATGGACCGCCAGACTCTCATGACCATCACCGCGGTGGGCGCTCTGGCCTTTGCCGCGTCCTGGGGTATCCCCACGCTCATGGAGCGGGCTGCCCAAGATGAGGCGCTTCGCGAGCTTTCGCGGCTCGTGCGCTCGGCTTCGGTGTACTACGTCAAGCCGAGGTTGCAGCCGGGAACGCCGGAACGCGCCGCTTGTAGTTTTCCGCAGGGTGAGATTCGCACGACCCGGGCGCTGAGCTGCTGTGACCCCAGCGTGACCGATGGGCAAGGACGCTGCGACGTCCAGAAGATCGAGTGGAACCGTTCGCTGTGGTCGACGCTGCGCTGGCGACTCAATGAACCGCATCAATTCGTTTATGAATATAAGGCCAGCGGCGCGATGGGCGCGGCGACTCTTGAAGTGACGGCTTACGGGGATCAGGACTGCGACGGCGTGTATTCGACGTTCCGCTTTACCGCCCGCGGGAGCCATCAGGCCAAGGCGGACGACTGCATTCTCACAGATCCGCCGCATTTTGAGGCGATCAACCCCGGAGAGTAGCGGCGGTGGCCGCAGCAAACAGGGGCCGCGGCGCGTCTCTTGGGCTGGCTATGGCCCGTGCGGCAAAACCAGTAGACTCTGCCCGGTTTCTTTGCAACGCGAGGTATGGCAATGCGCAGACAGCCTGGCAATCGCATCATGCGGTGGACGGCGTTGGGGTTGAGTGGAGCGCTGCTCCTGGCGGGCTGTGGGGCTCCGCAACAAGGCTCGGGGGCGCAAATGGCCGCCGAAGTGACCGACCCGGACGAGCGCGTTCGCCAACTCCGCATTGCCGCTGACAAGGCGCTGCCGGGACCCGAGGCGGAGTTGATCGCCGCCAAGCTGGGTGAGGCGCTACAACAGGCCCTGTTGGCGCATTTGGACCGGGCCTCGCGGGCGCTGCGAGATCACGACCTGGGCACGGCCGAGGCCGAATTGGTGCTGGCCGCCTCCTACGATTCCCAGGATAGCCGCGTGCTTGACCTGCGGGGCCGTGCGGCGGAAGTGCGGTCGCGCTGCACCTTGGCCTTGGGGCAGGCGCGGGGGCTCCTACAGCGCCTAGAAGGACAGAGCTATCGCATTGAACAACAGGCGATGTGGCAGCAATTGCTAGAGGCCCTGCAGTTACTTGCGGAGTGGCCTCAGGATTTTGCAGATGGCGCCAAGCTGCGGCAGCGAGCGGCACCGGCCATTGCCGCTTGGAAAGCCAGCGAAGGCAAGCTGGCCTGGCAAAAGGCCGACGCGGCTGTGGCTCAAGCCCGCCTCGCAGAAGCCGAAAGCTGGCAGCGCGATCATCCAGATGTGGTCGCATTGCGCGAGCTGTTCCTGCAGCAAGGCAAAATTGCCCAGGTCCGCGCCGAAGCCCAGGCTCATCTTCAAGCCGGCGATTTTGCTGGGGCCTTGCGGAATGCCGACGAAGGGCTCCGCGCCTATCCCGGCGATGCCGAGCTGGCTGGCCTGCGCGCCAAGGCGGCAAACGGTCTGGCAGAGCAACTGATCACGGCTGCTCGGACGGCTCGCCAGGCTGGCAACCCGGTCCAAGCCGCTGCCGCCCTCGCCAATGCCCGCCAAGCCCGGCCCGGTGACCCCAAGCTGATCAAGGCCATCGACACCGAGGCGGCGGCGCTAAAGAAAACCGTTCTGGGCACGCTGAACGGGCAGATCGCCGCGGCCAAGGCCAAGGGCTGGATCGGCGCGGCGTGGATCAAGTCGCTGGCGCTCCAGGCGGTGCTGGGGGCGGACCCCAAACGCGACGCGGCCATGGCCAAATTGGACACCGCCCTGGTCGCTGCGAGCCGCTATCGCCTGAGCTTCCAAGTGGCCCCCTTGGCGGCGCCGCTGGTCAAGACCTTGCCCTCAGGGCTGGTGGCGGCTCTGCAAAGCGCGACCTTGGCGGCTTGGAACCGCGAACTTGCGCCGTTGCTGCAAAATGCCCAGGGATTGACTCTGGTCGCTGCAGGTGGGGACGGCGCGGTGGAGCTGGGCTGGTCGCAACTCGCAGTGCTGCGAAGCCAAGTCGACGAGCCGCGCAAGAAGAACTATCTGGACCGGACCGAGATGATCCACAACGCCAAGTGGGATGAGGCCCAGTCCGCGCTCTCGGCTGCCCTGGCCCGACTCAACGCCGCCAATGACGAGCTTCGCCCGGTGATCGACGAGGTCAACGGCGCGGAGGCCAAGCTTTTCCAGCTGCAAAACCAACTGCAAGAGGTCAAGGTCAAAGTCGACGAGGAGAACCGCGCCTACTACGTCGGTCGGCCTTCGCCGTGCCCAGATGGCAAGCTGGCGTGCCCGCAGACCCACGCGGCCCTGCGCTGGAAAAGCAATCTGGACTATTACGCCAAGCGCATTGCAGAGGAAAATTCCAAGCTTGAGCGGTTGGCCCCCAGGTTCAATCAGCTGCAGGCCAACGCGGACGCCGCCAAGAAGGCCCATGACGCCGCGACCCAGCTGGCGGAGCAGACGCCGGAGAAGACCCCCAACGAGGTCTGGCTGCCCTATGACTATTCGGTCACCGTGCATACGCTCAAGCTGGCGGCGCAATTGCAGGTCAAGTGGCTGCAGGGCAAGGGCAAGGATGCCGCGGTGCGCTACCAGGCGAGTCCCGCGCTGGACGAAGTGCGCCAGGACCACACTTGCGCCAATGTGATCGTCAAAGGCCAACTGCTGGAGCCCCAGCACGCGTCGGCGCTGCCGGAAGACCCCACGCTGGCCGTGGAGCTCGCCCAGCGCATGGCAGCGCCGGCCGTGGCGCCGGTCCTGGAGGGGCTGCGGCTCCACGCCGAGCGCTGGCTGGCTCTGGCCGACCAAGCGCAGGACGACAACCAGCGGCTGCACTACCTGATGCTGGCGTGGAAAGCGCGGGGAGCTCTCAAGCCCGGCAGCGCTGCATTGGTGCGAGAGCGGCTCAAGATGCAGGCAGGATTGGACGCCGAAGCCGGGACCATCGACGTCCAACGCCTCAAGCTTTAGGCCGCGCAGTGTTTCGCCGCGTCCTGCTCGCAATTCTGCTGGGATCATGGGCTCTGACAAGCACTGCTCGTTGGGTCGGACTGCGACGCTGGTTGCGTAGCCTGGATCATCGGCGCGGGTCTGTGCCGACGCCCTATGCGAACACCGCGCAAATTCTCGGCGCAGCTGCCCTGAGTTGGACCCTCGCCAGCTTGCCACCGGCCCACGCGCTTGCGCCCGCGGTTGAGCGGACCGTGGTGGAGACGCCGGTACAGCAGTTGGCAAACGGCCTGCGCGAGCGCGGCTTGCTGGCGGTGAGCCAATGGCCTCAGGTGCGCGGCATAGAGCGCTTGATGGGGCAGTCCATCGTGCGCGCCGATGCGCTGCTTCTGGAGCTTCAGGCGGACGATGTCGCGGATCGGCAGATCGACCGGCTTCGGGTGATCGCACTGGGGGCAAAGCCGCTGGCGATGGGCAGCGACTCTTGGCTCGCTTGGGTGCCGCTCAAGGCGCTCGACCGGCTGGCGTCTGTAGAGGGGCTTGGGCGGGTGCGCCTGCCCGTGCCGCTGAGGGCGCGATTGGGCCCGCAACTCAGCGAGGGCGCGACGGCTAGCGGGGCAACGGCTCGGCACTGCCAGAGTCAGCGCGGTGCTGGCGTGCAAGTTGCTGTAGTGGATGAGGAATGGAGCGGATTTTCCCCAGCCCTTGCCCAAGGCGAGCTGGCAGAAGTTCAGGGCAAGGCGCCCTATCAGGGCAGCGATCCCGAGGCCTGGCATGGCACGGCCTGCGCAGAAATTGTCGCCGACATGGCTCCGGCGGCGGTGATTCGCCCGCTGCAGCTCGCCACCCTCGCTGAATTGCAAGCGCAATTGCCCAAGCTGTTGGCGGCGGGGGTGCAGGTCATCAGTCAATCGTCGGGCTGGACGTCCGGCTATTCTTTTGGCGATGGCAGCGGCAAAGCCTGCGACCTGGTGGCCACCGCGAGCAAAGGCGGCCTCGTGTGGGTCGCCGCGGCCGGAAATGAAGGTGGCGGCCATCAGTGGCGCGGCGAATGGAGCGATGCGGACGGCGACGGCTGGCTCGAATTCTCCAGCGATGACCAGGGCAACGGCTTCTATGCCCAGGGCGGAACTCTGGTCGCGCTCGAGCTCGACTGGAATGCCTATCCGGCGACCGCGGTTGACCTGGACCTGCACCTCTGCGCCAATCAGTTTGGTCCGTGTCAGGGCCTCACTGCCTCGCAAGGCCTGCAGAGCGGCACCCAGAGCCCCATCGAGGCCATTTGGTGGGATGTAGCCAAATCCGGGACGTATTTTCTGCGGGTTTTTGCCAAGAAGACCCCGCCACCGGGCTTGGCGCTGCGGCTGGTCGGGCAGGGTACCGGGCCGCTGCAGCACCACTCAAAGGAGGGAACCGTCGTCGACCCGGCGGCCTGTGCCCAAGCCATCGCCGTTGGGGCTGCCGAGGCGTCCACTTGGAATTCCAACGGTATTGCCGACTACAGTGCCCGAGGTCCGACCTTTGACGGCCGTCTCAAGCCCGAATTGCTGGCGCCCACCGCGGTTCAGGTCTCGGTCACCCAGGAGCTGTTTGAGGGCACCTCCGCGGCCACCCCCCACGCCGCTGGTGCTTTGGCCGTGCTGCTTGGCGGCGGTCTGGAGACTGGGCAGGCGATCAGCGAATTGCTGGGCCAAACCGACAACCACGGCCTGAATTTGCCCGACAACCTCCGCGGGCACGGCTGGCTGCGGCTCCAGGGGCCAGCGGTGGGCTGCTTGCCCGAGCTCACAGATACCGCCGCTTGCACGTCGATTTGCGGCACGCCAGGTCAGAGCGTGTGTGCGGACCCCTGCGCCGCCGTGAGTTGCGCGCCACTGGGCGAGGCGTGCCCGGCCTCCGTCCCGAGCGATGCGGATAGCGGCTCCAGCGACCCTGCTGATGGGGCGCAGGCTGAAATACCCAAGGAATCGTCCGATGTTCAGGGTGGTACTGCTGCAGCGGCCGGGTCCGGCGAAGGCGGTTGTCAGGCGCGGGCAGCGGCGTCATCTCTCAGCTGGGGTTGGCTTCTCTTGGCAGCGCTTGGCCTTGTCCGCCGTCAACTGCGCATCGCCAGCCACCAACCCGTGGCGCCGCCAAGCAGACAGGAAGCGAGCGTGACGGCGGCGTAAAGCACCGCTCTGCCCGGCTGACCCGCAATCGCCAGCTTGATCAACTCGGTGTTGAACGTTGAATAGGTGGTAAAGCCGCCCAGCACGCCGGTGGTGAGCCCCAAGTAGGTCAAAGAACTCATCGGGACCTGGCCGTGGCGCGCCATGAGCCAGCCGAAAAGCGCCGAACCGACCGCGTTGACCAACAGGGTGGCGACGTGAATTCCCGCGGGCGCCTGGCCCTGCAGCAGCCTGGCCGCGGCAAAGCGCAGTAATCCGCCCGCCCCGCTACCCAAGGCCACCCACATGGCCTCGCGCCAACTCATCAGGGACATTGCACAAAAAAGCACTTTGGCGTCTCGCCAAGGAGGCCGCAGCGGTCGCACCAGCAGCCGTCGAACTCTTCGCCTTTGACAAAGATGCACTTGCCTGCGGGCTTGCCCACGCATTTGTCGGCCGGGCACTCTGGGTGCGGTTCACTGCACGCGGAGGCGTTGCACCAGCAGTCCGGCTTGTGCGGCGGCATGGTCTGGCAACCGCACCAGTCGGGGCGCTTGGCGGTGTTGAAGATGCAGTCGTCAAGTTCCGCGCAGGCCTTTTCATCCAACGGGTCGCAAATGTACTGCGGGCACTTCTTCTTGTCGGCGCTGCACTGTTCGCCGCAGAAGCACTTGGGCTGGTTGTTGGGGCAAATGCTGGGATCGCAGCGCGGCACTTTTGAGGTCGGGCACTTTTCGCCACAGTAGCACTCGCCCAGGGTAGGGCACTTGGCGAGGAAGGCGCAGTCGATATCCTTGCTTTCAAAGCCGGGCTTGAGTGCGCTGCCGGTGCAGCTGGCCAATGACGTGCCGGAATCGGGCCCGCTGGCGCCGTCTTTGGCTGCGGTGTCGCTGCTCTGACCGGCGTCTGCAGAAATGGAAGCGGTTGTTTCGGCTTCGCTGCAGCCAGAGAGGGTCAAACCGATCAGGCATAGACCCGCTGCCACCTGCCCTAACGCGCCGCGAAGGAGCAATTGTCGGCCAGAACTCCGCGTGAACCAGGCTGCCATAGCGCACTCCATTGCCGCTGCTGTCTGCAGAAAGGCCGCCAAACTGTACACGGGAGCCCGCCTCGCGTCCAACCGCCTTGAGATCTGCTTGCTGGCACCGCATCATGATCGCTACGTGTCGCGCGCGGGCCCTTGCCCGCCATGTGGAGCGGGAATGGATCTGCGCAAAGCTCTCATCAGTCTAGTCGTCCTTGCCGCGTGCGGCAGCGACCCTGAAGTTCCTGCTACGGTCGGCACTGCTGCAGGGGCCGATGGGGCCGGGGCCGACGCCAGTTTTGATGCCAGTGCCAATGGCGACAGCGCAGCGAGCGACTCAAGCCCAGGGGACTCCGCAGCGACCGACGCGTCGGAACCGGACTCCGCGCCCAGCGATGCCAATGCCAGCGACACCGATGTCGCCGACACACCGCCAGCCAAATACCCCTTGTGCAGTCAGCTGTTGACCTGCGTTGGTGTCGCCTGCTCAAGCGCAAACGCCATGGACTGCGCGGCCCCGTGCCTGGCTGGCGCTTCTGCCGCTGCAGCCTCCGCGATCAAGCCGTTCCTCGACTGTGCCGACCAAGCTTGCGCCAAGGGCCTTTGCGCCGGATCTAGCGACCCCAAGTGCCTGGGCAACTGCGGGTGGGACAAGTGCCTGACCCCAGCGTTGGCGTGCGGAGCCGACGGCAAGAGCGGCAGTGCCGACTGCAGCAGCGCCTTTGGCTGCTTGGAAGGCTGCAAAAACCAAGGCGGCACGTGCGCATTCGACTGCTACGCCGCGCTCAGCCCAGCCGCCCAAGGCCAACTCAACAACCTCAGCGCTTGCAGTGCCGCGGCGGGCAACCAAGACGCCTTTAGCGTTTGCCCCACGCAGGCCTTGACCTGCCTCACCGGCGGCAAGAGCGGCAGCGACGACTGCTGGAAGCTCCTTGGGTGCACTTCGGCGTGCGATCAAGGGTCGGACGCGGCCAAGGCCCAGTGCATCGGCACCTGCTGGAGCAAGGCGAGCAAAGACGCTCAGAGCCAATGGATTTCCGTGCTCCAATGCGGCGACTCTTCCACCCCTGCGTGCGCGACCCCGTTGCTGACTTGCGTTCAACCTTCGGGCTCCAAGACCTGCCTGGACACGCTGGGATGCTGGGAGGCGTGCAGCAAGGCGGCGGCCGGCGACAGCTGTGGCCTGCAGTGTCTGCGCGACGCCTCGCCGGCGGAGGGCAAGAAAGTGGTTGAACTCATGCAGTGTATTGCCCAGCAGTGCGGCAGCTGCAAAGGCGACCAGACCTGCGAAGACAAGTGCACCCAGGAAAAGTGCAAACCCGCGCTGACCGGGTGCTTGGCGCCGTAGGACCGTGCAGGACGGCCACCGTCGTTCGCCTCCTTGCATCAGCTAGTGGAATTTCGCTACCCTAGGCGGTTCGGGGAGGCGGCCAGATCGCCCCAGGCCGGCGCGGTCGGTGCTCAGTAGAGACGAATTTCTAAGCGGTTATCTTTGGAGGATCGGATGATGCAACGGCGGCCCAACGCGGGCTTGAAGATGGGCTTGGGCGCAGTGGCAGTCCTGTTTGCGGCGGCCTGCGGCGCGGGCGGTGGCGGCGGTGGCGGCGGCGGCGCGGCGATGACGGGTGGCGCCCCCGGCTCGGTGTGCAACACCAAATACCAGTCTGAAGGCTGCGTTGGCCTCAAGAAGACCGGCTGTGTGGCGTTGCCAAGCGCGGCCAGCCCGGACGCAGGCGAGTGGAAGGACCTGGGGGACTGCACGTCGAGCGAATACTGCACTACGGAAGCCAACCCGAGCGACGCGGCCAAGAAGATCGCGGTCTGCAAGCCGCTTCAGACGGGCGGCGGGAGTGACACCGTGGGCGCAGGCGACGGCACGACCGGTGGCGACTCGTCCACGATTGGCGACACGGCCAGCCAAGCGCAGATCGCCGCCTGCATCAAGAGCAAGTGCGCGAGCCAGTGGGCGGCGTGCAAGGCGGATTCTCTTTGCGCAGTCGCGAGCGCCTGTGTAGAGGCCTGCAAGGACGACGCCTGTACGGAAAAATGCCCAAACATTGACGGGAATTCTGCGGTTGGCGGCGCCCTCCTGGAATGCGCCCTGAGCACGGGATGCTTCTCCATGGGCCCAGTTTGCGGCGACGGCAAGTGTGAAGGCGGGGAGACTTCCGCCAGCTGCAGCCAAGACTGCAAGACCACCGGCCCGGTCTGCGGCAACGGCACTTGCGAAAGTGGCGAGACCACCGCCAATTGTGGCCAAGACTGCAAGGCCACCGGTCCGGTTTGCGGCGACGGCAAGTGCGAGGGCAACGAGATCGAGATGTGCGCAAAGGACTGCGCGACCGGTCCGGTTTGCGGCAATGGCAAGTGCGAGAGTGGAGAAAATACCGCCAATTGCAAGTCGGATTGCCCGGCGACCACCACGGCCAAGTGCGGCGATCTCAAGTGCGATGCCGGCGAGTCGACGAACTGCCCGCTGGACTGCAACTCGCAATACGCGTCTTCGATGACCTGCGCAGTCAACGGCTGCAGCAGCCAGTGGGCCGCGTGCATGAACGACGCCAAATGCAAAGGCTTCTTCAACTGCGCGGTGATGTGCGACTGCAACCAGAGCTGCATACAGGAATGCGGCATGGGCATTGAGACCAACTCGGCGGCGGTCAACATCGTCACCTGCTCGAGCCAGAAGCAGTGCCCCGACCCGTGCGCAGGCACTGGCCCGGTCTGCGGCAACGGCAAGTGCGAGAGCGGTGAGACCAAGACCAATTGCGCCAAGGACTGCAGCACGGGACCCGTCTGTGGCAACGGCACCTGCGAGAGCGGCGAGACCGCCGGTAGCTGCCCCAAGGACTGCGCCACCAGCACCGGGCACTTCTGCGACAGCAACTGCGGCGGTCCAGGTACAGAATGCTTCTGTGACAGCCAGTGCGCGCAGTACGGCGACTGCTGCACCGCAGCGGGCACCAAGCCACCGACCGCCAACAAGACCTGTGCAGGCTCGACCTGCGCCGAGTGCAACGGCGCCCCGTAGCCATCGCCGAGACTAGATAGCGCAGGGCCGGCAAGGAGACTTGCCGGCCCTGTTGCGTTTTGGGCAACCCTGACCGCGTCGGCTCGGCCGGCCGTTGCCAGGGGCGGGGTAGCCCTAGCTCGGCGCGGCGCCATTCCGCCTCGCGGTCCAGCGATGCGCCACCCAAAAAGCGGCAAGGCCCGCCGTCGATTGCTCGACGACGGGCCCTGCTTCAGCTCTAGGTTAGCAGCGGACTACTCAGCGGCCGGGGCGCTCTCGCCGCCGCCCTGGGGCGCATCGCCACCGCCCTGCGGGGCGTCGCCGCGACGGTCGCGACGGCGCTGCTCGGCGGCGTCATTGCGCTCGCCGCGGCCGCCCTGCTCGGCGCCCTGCGCCGGGCGACGGTCGCCGCCGGGG
>CAXNCS010000046.1:0-20126 GCA_964201005.1 Myxococcota bacterium | reverse complement strand
CAAGCTGGACCCGCAGACCCGCGTGCTGCCGGGCCACGACTACGGGCCGACGCCGGAGGCGACCTTGGCCGACCAGCGCCAGAGCAATCCGTACCTCAAGCTGGACAGCGTGGGCGATTTTGTCGCTTACCGCATGAAGCCGCGGGGCTGACGCGCTTTTGCCGGCTCAGGAAGAGCGCAGCGAGCGGCCGATGAGGCCAAAACCCGCGCCCACCATGGCGATCATCGCCAACAGCACCGGCAGCCGCGTGGGCTCAAAGTGGACGCGCAGGCTAGTGACGATCTCCGCGGCCAACAGGATCATGCTGCCGATGCTCAAGCCCCAGCCGAGCTTGCTGCGGCCGTCAAAGAAGAGCAGGGCCACGCCGGCGACAAACGGCCCCACGGTGACCCCCAAGCTGGGTCCCGCGCCGTAGTGGGCGCCAAAGTAGCCGTTCCACATGCCGCCGCTGCTGACCACCACCCGCGAAAACAGCAGGTAGAGGCCCAGACCCGCGAGGCCGCCGCCGACAAAGAAATGGGTGATGCCGCCCGGCGTACCACCCGCGCCTTGCAAGTTGCTCATGATTCAGACCTTTTGCTTCCTGCGCCGCCATCCGACGATCCCAGCCGCGCCTGCCAGCGCCAGCCAAGCCGACGCCATGCCCGTGGGGCCCGCGCTGCACCCGCCGTCATCGCTGTTGCTGACCGCGGGCTTAACCACAGGGGTAGTCGCCCCGGGCTTGGAAGTGTGGGCGTTCCAGGTCACGGGCTTGAGACTGGCGATAAACTCAGCGCTCAGGCTGGCTTTGCCCAATTGCGCCGCGTTGAGGTGGGCATCCACGCGGTCGGCGTCGCTTTGATCGATGTCGCGCGGGGCGCCGCTCTCGTCCATCACCTGCACTTTGGCCATGGCCAAGCCGCCGCCTTCAACCAACGGCCCGCTGCCCTTGCCAAAATCCGCCGTGCCGCCGCCAAAGTAGCAGCTCTGCGTCGCCTCGGGCGGCAGGGTCACGGTCAGCTCAAAGCCGTCCTTGAATTTCAGCGCCGCCTTGGTGGCCTGCTTGCTGCCGGCTTCGCACATCGGCGTGGCGTCGGCGGTGTGCTGGTTCGACACGTCGGGCAGGTCGGCGTTAAAGCCAAAGATCGGGTCCTTGTTCATTTCCTCTTTGGACAGCGTGGTGTACAGCCGGGTCAGGTAGGGCTGGCCCTTGTACTGGGCCTGCAGCTTCTGCAGCGGCTCGATGACCAACTCATTGAGCTCCTTGGCAAAAGCCGGCCCGTCAAACCCTGCGGCGATGGCGGCGTCCAGGTAGGTCTTGCACTGACCTTCGCCGGGCATTGACGCCGAATTCTGAATACAATTGTAGTACGTCTGGTCATCAACGTCTTTAAATGCATCAGGCTTCTTGACGTACTTCTTGATAAGATTCTGGATTTGCGTGGTCCGCGGCATCTGCTTCTGGAACATCAGGTTCAGGAACTTGCCCGGCTCGGTGATGCCCTCAAAATCCTTGATGTTCCACTGGTCGCTCGCAAAGGGGATGGCCACCTCTGCGGTCTTCTTGGCCATTTCCGTCAGGAACGCGTGGCCCGAGCCCAGATCCACGGCCTTGGACACCACCGTCTTGTAGTTGCTGCCGGGCTTGAACCAGTCGATCGCCGCGTCGTTCAGCTCTACATGCAAGAAATTCTTCGGGATCGCTCTGGCCTTGCCGACGACCCAAGCGACGATCGGCATGTCGGGCGCGGTGGCCAGCGCGGTCAAGCGGATCGGCAGGCAGGGCCCCTGCTCGTCCAAGGTCACCGCGATGGGCACGAGATCGCCAGCACTCTTGTCCTTTTGCAGCTTTAGCGCCAAGAATACGTAGTTTTCCTTGACGTACTGGCCGATAAGGGGCTGAGTAGCCGCAGGTTGCACGAACTTGTTGGCGTTGAGCCAGTCGATGACCTCGGCGCCGCTCGTGCCCTTGATCACCACCGCCTCATACGGTCCCACGTTCTGCTGCAGCAGCACTTGCACGCCGCCCCCGCCGCCGCCGGCATTGGGGGGACCGCCGCCGCCCGCAGCCGAGTCTTCCTGGTAGCAAACCGGCGCCTGGCAGTCGCCATTCTGCTTCCAATTCAGCTGAAAGCGCGGCGCCGTGTACTGCTCGAGCAGCTGGAACACCGAATCCGAGCTGGGCTTGAGCCCGCCGCCTTCCGGCACCTTCTGCAGCGGCAGCACCCAGCTGAAGTTCTGGTCTTCGCCGGTGTAGCTGATCTGGATATGCACCGTAGTTTTGCCGCCTTCCTGCACGTACAGGATGCGCTCGGCGCTCTGATCCACGGGCTGGGTAAAGCAGAAGAAGCCGCCGCAGGCATAGGCCGGCACGGCGACGGCACTTGCAGAAATCGCTGCAATTGCAAGGGCAATGGTCTTTGAACGCAACTTGGTGAGCATCGTTATCCTTGTGAACGGTTTGCAAAGCATGGAGATTTGGACTGCGGAAGCTTGGCTAAGCCTGGACGCGGCGGCGGCGCAACCACCACGCGCCCACGGCCAAGCCCACAGCGCCGACACTGCCGAGCGGGGCGCCGATCGGGCCGCTGCTGCAACCACCGCCCTCGACGCTGACAGCCGGGGGATTGGCGGCAGGTCCGCTGGAGCTGTGGGCGTTCCACGTCACCGGCTTGAGCGAGGCGATAAACTCAGCGTTCAGGCTGTCTTTGCCCAATTGCGCGGCGTTGAGCTGGGCGTCCACGCGGTCGGCGTCGCTCTGGTCGATGGTCCGGGCCGGGCCTTTCTCATCCAGCACTTGCACCCGAGCCAGCGGCTGACCGCCCGCGCTGATCACCGGCCCCGTGCCCTTGCCAAAGCCCACGCTCTGGTTGGGCGAAAATCCGCAGGTGCCGAGCGTGTCTTTGGGGATGTCCAGGGTCATCTCAAAGCCGTCGGCGAACTTGAGCTTGGCCTTGGTCGCCTGCTTGCTGCCGGCCGCGCAAATCGGCGTGCCTTCCGCGGTGTGCAGGTTCGACACGTCCGGCAGCTCGGCGTTGTAGCCAAAGATCGGGTCTTTGTTCATCTCTTCTTTGGAGAGGGTGGTGTACAGCCGCGTCAAGTACGCCTGGGCCTTGTACTGGGCATCCAGGCCTTTGAGGGGCTGAATCACCAGTTCGTCCAGCTCTTTGGCAAAGGCCGCCCCGTCAAAACCCGCGGCGATGGCGGCGTCCAGGTAGCTCTTGCACACGCCTTCATTCATGCCGGAGGAGGCATTCTGAATGCAGTTGTAGTAGCTCTGGTCGTCCACATCCTTGAAAGCATCGGGTTTCTTGATGTACTTCTTGATGAGGTTCTGCACCTGGGTGGTGCGCGGCAGGCCCTTCTCCAGCATGAGCTGCATGAACTTGCCCGGGTCGGTCACCTTGTCAAAGTCTTTGATATCCCAGGAAGGGCTCGCAAACTGAATCGGCAGATCGCTGGTCTTCTTGGCCAGTTCCGTCAAGAAAGCGTGGCCCGAGCCCAGGTCCACCGCCTTGGACACCACGGTCTTGTAGTTGCCGCCGGGATTGAACCAGTCGATCGCCGCGTCGTTCAGCTCGACATGCAGGAAATTCTTGGGGATCGCTCTGGCCTTGCCCAGCACCCAGGCGACAATCGGCATGTCCGGCGCGGTCGCGAGCGCCGTCAGGCGGATCGGCAGGCACGGCCCGACTTCATCCAGTGTCACCGCCACGGGCACCAGATCGCCAGCACTCTTGTCCTTCTGCAGCTTTAGCGCCAAGAAGACGTAGTTTTCCTTGACGTACTGGTTGATAAGCGGCTGGGTAGACGCGGGTTGCACAAACTTGTTGGCGTTGAGCCAGTCGATGATCTCGCTGCCGCTGGTGCCCTTGATGACCACCGCCTCATACGGCCCGACATTTTGCTGCAGCAACACCTGCACGCCGCCTTTGGTGCCGCCGTCATTGGCGCCCGGCCCGCCGCCCGCGCTGGCGTACATGCACTGCATCGGCGGCTGGCAATCGCCGTTGGCCTTCCAGTTCAGCTGAAACTGCGGGGCGGTGTTCTGCTCCAGCGCCTGGAAGATCGAGTCGGAGCTCGGCTTGAGCCCGCCGCCGTCTGGCACCTTCTGCAGCGGCAGCACCCAGCTGAAGTTCTGGTCTTCGCCGGTGTAGCTGATCTGGATATGCACTGTGATCTTGCCGCCTTCCTGCACGTACAGGATGCGCTCGGCGCTCTGGTCCACGGGCTGCGTAAAGCAGAAGAAGCCACCGCAGGCATACGCGGGCAGGGCCGTCGCGCTGGACAGCGTCAGGGCCACAGCGGCGAGGCGGCCCAGGGTCAGGCCCCGCAGCGAAGGGAGGTGCAGCAGCGAGGTCAGGCGGTCAAGGCGCATGGGCGGACTCCAGTGAAAGTAAGGCAAACGCCACATGCTATTGGCCGGAGCGCCGCAGATCCAGGGGAGGAGCGGGCAAACCAAGCGTTGTGACGCGATTGTGACAATTCTCTGGGCGTGTCGTGCAATTCGATCAGCGCGAACTGCCCGCTTGGCGCTCTCTGCGGTACTTGGCGGCGCTCTGACGCTGTTCGGCCAGGCGTTTGGCCGCTTCCTGCAACAACTTTTGCGCGCGCTCGGCCTCGTTGCCGTCCACATCGCGGGCAATGGCTTTGGCCGCCTGCTCTACGGCGCCGGACCAATCGCCCTCGCGAATGCAGCAGTCGGCCAAGTTGAGGTAGCTGCGGTAGTGCTCGGTGTTGGCCTCGGCCGCTCGCATGTAGGCCTGGCGCGCCTGGTCAAACTCGTTCTGGGCCCAGAAGAGATCGCCCAAAGAATTCCAGGTGCTTGCCGAATACCACGGGTTGATGCGCAGCGCCTCTGTCAACAGCATATGGGCCATTTCAAAGTTGCGTTCGCGGCGCAGGGCCACGTCGCCGGCCTCGCCCAAGAGCTGCCAGTTGTCGCGCTCCAGCTGCAGGGCCTGGCGAAAAAGCTCCATTGGCTGGCCGTCTTTCTGGCCCATCTGCTGGCGGGCTTGCTCCACCAGTTGCTCCAGAGCCGCAAAACCGCGCGGGTCAAAGTGCAGGGCAAAGGCCCGGCGGGTCTCAGGCAGATCGGCCTTAGAAATGAAGCGGTTCTTGATCGACGCCTCGCCCTCACCCTCTGGAGCCGAGACTTGCGCCCGCGGCTGGCCGTCTGGCCCTGGGCTGTGGAGCCAACCTTCTAGAGCAAAGTGGTTAATTCCAGAGGCGGTTGTCGCGCCGTAATGCTGATACAGGTGGTTGCCGTTGGCGCGCTGGGCAGTCGCCGGGCCGTAATCGCGGTAGTAGAGGAAGCCGTCGGGCCGCAGGATCTCCAGCGTGCGCCCCAAGCTGTGTTGCGCGCCGGCCGAGTGGAGCACCCACAGATCGTCGCGCGGATCGGCCTCGCCTGGGGGCGGATCGGGCAGGGCATCGGTCAATTGCTGAGCGATCCGCCGGATTTCCGGACCGTCGCTCAGGTCCTCGGGCTCAAAGCCGGCCAGCGCCAGCTCCAGGTCCACCAGCGGATACAGAGGCGTCAGGGTCTGCAGCCCCGCGCGATCGTCGCTGGCCGCGGCCGCCTGCACCTGGGCCACGCTCATGGGCGTGAACAGCGCGAGATCCTCTGGGCGACGCAGCACCGTGCGGGCCATGACGGCGCCCCAGCTCTCGCGGATCCCGGTCTCATCCCTGCGAATTTGCCGGCGAAACAGGTTGGCGGGCAGCACGCACAGCAGGTAGGTGTGGACCACCGCGCGCAGCCGCCCCGTCAGGTCGACGGTCTCGCCGCTGTCCAGCCGCACCAGCCGCGCGGGATCGAGGGCATCGACCAGGCCCAGCACCACATGGCCGGCGTGGCGCGCAAAAACACCGTGATCTCTGGCATCTACGACCATGCGCGGCGTGCCGTCGGTGGCAAACCAGATCAGCCGATCGTAGTAGTCGCGGCCGTGAGCGCGGCACAGGCCCTGAAAGCGATCGAGCAGCTGCAGGCTAAAAAGCCCAAGCCCCAGCGCCATTTCCATGCCCCAGATCTCGCGCTCCAGCTTGCCGGCGGCGTCGACCTCTAGGCAGTGGGCAAACAGCACCTCTGCGGCGCGATAGGCCGGCAAGCCGCCTTGGTTAATGAGATTGGGCACTTCCTGGGTGGTAAACGCTTGGCTGCCGCGCTGCTGGAAGGCCATTTGGCCCAAGGTCCAGTCCAGGCAGCGGGTCAGCGCAGTCCAATCCTGAAGGAGTACGGGCTCTTGTGCAGGCCTGTCTGGCAGGGCGCTGAGATCGGCTTCGGCCACGGGGTCCCCCTTGTGCATGTCGGCGCGGGCGATGGTGGCGCGGAGGCGATCGGCCGTCAACTCCACCTCTAGGGGCCCGGCGGGAGCTTCTTGCCGCCGCGCGAGGCCAGATAGCGTTGGCGCAGGGCAACGTTGTCTTCGCTGCCGTCGTGCAGCCAGCCTTCGCGCTCGATCCACACCCACAGCAGCCGCGAATAGGGGAACACCGCCAACGGCCCCAGCAGCGCCACCACCGCAGAGCACGCGGCGACGATCGGCCAGGCGCTCCAGCCCGCCCACCACAGCAGGGCCGCGAGGACGATGGCGATGCCCAGCGAGAGGGTGTAGCTGGAGTACATGGCGCCGATAAAATAGCCGTTGCCCTTGTCAAAAACGTAAGCGCAATGCGGGCATTGGTCGTGCATGCGCAGGGGATGGGCGAACATCGCTCCTTGCCAACACACCGGGCAGCGCAGCCTCAGCACCCCAAGCAGGCGGCTGGGCGCGGTGGAAGGCGGCGGCAATTGCGGGGTGAGATCGGCCATCGGCGCTCCTGGAACCCTGAACGGGCGGGGCGGAAGTTTGGGCAATTCGCTGGTGCGGCGCAATGCAAAATCGCTAGGCGCGATGCGCTTGACCGCCTGCTGTGCCGCCTCCACCATCGCATCTGGCCGCAAAAGCTGGGGCCGGCTGAGGTGCCCGTGGACCGCGCGACGCAAGCCTGGCAGCTGCTGCAAACCGCACCGCGGCTGGGCTGGGTGGCGGAGCCGACGCCGATCACTGCACTGCCAGAGCTGGCCAAGCGTTTGGAGATCAGCTGGTTGGGGGTCAAGCGCGACGACCTGGCGCAACCGCTCCACGGCGGCAGCAAGCTCCGCAAGCTGGACTTCCTGCTGGCCGCGGAGCCCTGGCGATCGGCGCCGCAGTGGCGCAGCGCGGGGGCTATTGGCTCGGGGCACCTGGTGGCCTTAGCGGCCGCTGCTGAGCACCTGCACAAGCGCCTACACGCTGAGTTGTTCTGGGAGCCGCTGTCGCACGGCGTTCTGGAGAACCTGGCGTACACGGTCAGCACCGCGAAAAGCCTGAGCTTTCATCGCCATCGCTTGGGGCTGGCCCTGACCGCGGCGCCGGTGTTGCTGGGCGGTCGCTGGCACGGCGCTCAGGTGGTGCCGCCGGGGGCCACTGCGCCGATCGCCGCCCTGGGGCTGGTGCGCGCCGGCCTGGAGCTGGGCCAGCAGGTTGCGCTAGGACAATTGCCTTGCCCAGAGCGGATTTATGTCGCGCTTGGCTCTGGTGGCACGGCGGCCGGACTGCTCGTGGGCCTTCACCTCGCCGGGCTGCCGACTCGGGTACACGCCGTGCTGACCGTCGAGCGGCTCTTGGCGCCCAGGCCGCGGCTCGTGGCGCTGGTGAGGTCCATTGAAAAGATTTTGCGAGTTATGGGGATTGAGGCCGATCCCGTTGACCTGCGTCGGCTGATTCTGGACCCGCGACAGATCGGCGGCGGCTACGGCGTGCCGACCCAGGCCAGCCAGGCCGCGCGCGAACAACTGTTGGGCCAGGGCATTGCCGCCGAGGATGTCTATACCGGCAAAGCCTGGGCCGCGCTGATCGCCGACGCAAATCAGGGGGGACCCACTTGTAAAGGCCCGTGGCTATTCTGGAATACCGTGCGGTCGTCGATGCCGTTGCCCGCCGACCCGCTGTGGCCAGAGCGCCTGCCGGCGTGGCTGCGCCTGCGCTTGGAGGCGGCCCAGAGCAGCGAGATTCGGCCCCTTTCGCGGCGCGCGCTCCTGCAGACGATGGGCGGTGTTTTGGCGATTTCGCTCGCTGCGGCGCGGATTTACCGTAAGGGGGGGGGCGATCAGTTTCGCGGTCGCGCCCTGTCTGCGGGCCAGGCGGAGGTGGTCGCACTGGCTGCCGCGGTGATTCTGGCCCCTGCGCCGCCGCCTGCGCCCCTGGAGCCGGGCCTCAGCGCGTGGTTGCCCGTGGCCCAAGCGGTGGACAACTACGTCGCCGGCCTGCCTCGGCCGCTAAGGGTTCAGATTTACGCGATGTTATCGGCGCTCGGAGAGCTGGCCCCGGCCTGGGATGGGCTGGCGGGGCTCGACGAAGCCCAACGGCTCAGCTTTTTGCAGGCCTGGCAGCACCTGCCGCCGCCGTTGGCCGACGCGTGGAGCGGCATCCGCGACCTGGTGATGCTGGGCTACTACCAAATTCCGCAGAGCTGGAGTGCGCTTGGCTACAGTGGGCCGATGGTGCCCGACCAACCGCGCCCGCGCCGACCGAGCTATGACCGCCTGGTGGCGCCCCCACGTTTGGCCATGCACCTGCCGCTGGAGCGCGGGGGGACCTTGTGAAAACCTCTCGCCGTGCAAAGGAATTTCCGTGATCTACGACGCCCGCGATTTGCCCGCCGGGGCGGTACTGCGTGCCCAGGTCTGCGTCATCGGCTCGGGCGCGGGCGGCAGCGCTGCGGCGATGGCGATGGCCGAGGCCGGGCTCGACGTGCTGATGCTCGAGGCCGGCGGCTTCTACAGCCCCGACGACATGACCCAGCGCGAAGAGCAGATGTTCCCTAGGCTTTATTGGGACAGCGCCGGCCGCACCAGCGCCGATCGCAAGGTCCGCCTGCACCAGGGCAAAGGCGTTGGCGGCTCGACCCTGCACAACCTCAATCTCTGCAAGCGCGTCGACCCCGTGCTGCTGGAGGAGTGGCGCCGCGATCGCTCCCTGGGCCATTTGCCGCTGCAGAAGTGGCAGGCGCTGTACACAGAGGTCGAGGCGCTGCTGCAAGTCTCCGCCGTCCCCACCGACCAGTGGAATCGCGGCAACCGCCTGCTGCAACAGGCCTGTGCCAGGCTCGGCTGGCGCGGCGCGGGGCTGCAACACAACCGCAGCGGCTGCGTGGGTTCCGGATTCTGCGAGATTGGCTGCGCTTTTGACGCCAAGAACAACGCCGCCAAGGTGCTGCTGCCGCGGATCATCGCCGCCAAGGGCAGGGTGCTGACCTGTGCTCAGGCGGTGCGCTTGGTGCTAAATGGCCAGCGGGTTACGGGGGTTGAGCTCCGCGCGGTCGATCCGATCCACGGCGATCCGGCCCAGCGGCTGCGGGTAGAGACTCAGGCGGTGGTGCTGGCCGCCTCGGCGACGGCGACGCCTGCGCTGCTGCTGCGCTCTGGGATTGCCGACCCTTCGCAGCTGACGGGGCAAACTCTGCGCATCCACCCCGCCGTGGTCGCCGCTGGGGAATTCGCAGAGCCGGTCCGCGCCTGGCAGGGCATCCCCCAGACCTTTGAGTGCAGCGAATTCCTGCGCTTTGGCGGCGATCGCGGGCGTTTGGGCGATCCGCGGCGGCTGTGGATCGTTCCCGCCTTTGGCCACCCGATGGGGCTTGCGACCATGTTGCCGGGCATCGGCGCGGTCCACCGCTCGGCCATGGGCCGCTACAGCCACCTGGCCGTGCTGACCGCGATGCTGCACGACGAGACTCGCGGCCGGGTCGAGCCCGACGGCGATCTGGGCCTGCGGGTGCACTATCAGCTCACCGCGGAAGACGCTGAGGAATTGCGCCAAGGCAGCCAGAAGATCGCCGAGCTGCTGTTTGCCGCACAGGCGCAGAAAGTGTGGATTCCCCAAGCCGAACCCGTGCAACTCCGCAGCCCTACAGAGCTGGCGCGGGCCCACGACATCGACTTGGCCTTCTCCCAGCTGACCGCCGTGCACCCCATGGCGAGCTGTCCGATGAGCGACGATCCGCTGCTGGGCCCGGTGGACAGTCAGGGCCGCCACCACGGCGCTCAGGGGCTGTGGATCGCCGACGGCTCGCTGTTTCCCACGTCGATCGGCGGGCCGCCGCAGCTGTCGATCTATGCGCTGGGGCTGCACGTTGGCCGGGCGGTGGTGCAAGCGACCGGGCGATTTGTGGATCCCGCGGCCGGGGTCGGGTGATTAGGTCGGCGCGACGGCTTCGGTGAGCTGCACAGCGCGGCCCTGCGGCAGCTGATCGCCGGCGTTCAGTTCGCCCAGGGCTTGATCCAAAAGCCCGCGGATCTGCGTCATTTGCTCGCGTGCCAGCCGCTGGCCGATCTGTGCCGACCACCACATCGAGGCGGCGATCGCCGCGGTAAAGGGCAGCACGCCCAGCGCCGCCGGAGAGCTGCCGATCGCCCACTGCGAGTAGGAAAACACCAGGGCAAAGAAGGTGGTGACGCCCAGCATCATGTAAGCAAAGGCAAATCCCGTCCAGACGCTGGGATGAGGGCTGAAGCGGCCGCTGAGATGGGCCTGGCCGTCGCGCTCGATCAAGTCGAGGTTCAGCCAAGGCGACCAGAAGTGCCGCTGATCCTGGCGAAATGTGATCAAGACGTGGCTGATCAGCCGCTCGCGTTCCTCGCCGTCTGCGCTGCTGCCACCGCCGGGCGGGCGGGCCCATTTGACCTCAAGACGCGGGTCAACTAGCTGTTCATTCAAGCGTAATTGCACAGCATGGGCGCTCTGAGGCAGCTGCAGGGCAAAGGTGGGGCGGTGGTGCAGAGACATAGCTGTGCTCCTCTTGGGCGGGCTCCAGGGCTGGGGCGGCTCCTTGGCCGTTCTGACAGTGCTGTGACATATCCTGGCGGCTGCAGGAGGCGGCGTCAAGGGGGATTTGCTGAGCCGATCCAAAGGTTTATCAGAGGATATGATTATCCATCAAGGCATCGGGAGGGGCACAGAACGGATGCGCGGCCGGCGGCCGAGCGGCGCGAAATGCCGGGGCCCCGGGCGTTTTTGTCACGGCCTTGTCTCCGCGGAGCCAATAGCGCCACTGCAGGCCAGGGAACCCCTTTCACCGCCCGCAAGGTGCTGCTATACAAGCCGCGAAGGCGTCGCAGCGGCTTCCAGAGACCAAGCGCTGCGGGGTCGCGAGTTCATAGGCCCTGCACCGCAATTGAAGTTGCAGGCTCTCGCCCCGGGAGCCCAAGCCGCAAAGGTCCGCGGCGAGCGGACAACGACCAACCGCATTCACCGAGCACCACTGAGAGGCGCACCATGGCTACGACGGCAACGATTCAGCTGGGAGACAAGAGCATTGAGTGTCCCGTCATCGTCGGCACTGAGAACGAAGTCGGCATTGATATCCAGGTCTTCCGCGACAAGACCGGCGCCGTCACTTTCGATCCGGGCTACGGCAACACGGGCGCGTGCGAGAGCGCCGTCACCTTCTTGGACGGTGAGAACGGCATCCTCCGCTACCGCGGCTACCCGATTGAGCAGCTGGCCGGCCCCGCCTCCTTCCTGGAGGTGTCGTGGCTGCTCCTCAAGGGCGAGCTGCCCAACGCCGCCGAGCTCGGCGCTTTTGAAGCCGCTGAGAAATCCCATCGCGATCTTCCTGAGTTCGCCGTGGCGGTGATCAAGGCGCTGCCCCAGAATGTCCACCCGATGGCGGCCCTCGCTTCTGTCGTAGTCGCTCTCTCCACGGTTGAAGACTCGCCTAAGGCCACGGAAGCGGGCCTGAGCAAGAATGAACTGCGCCTGTTTGCCCAGCTGCCCACTCTTGCGGCGTACATCTACCGCCACAGCCAGGGCCTCGACTTTGTCGCCCCGGATACCAACCTGAGCTACGCGGCCAACTACTTGAATATGATGTTCAAGGGCACCAAGTTCGCGACCAATGACGAATCCATCGCCAAGGCCCTGGATTTGCTGTTCATCCTCCACGCGGACCACGAGCAGAATTGCTCGACCTCGTCGGTGCGCCTCGTCGGCTCGGCTCAGGCGAACCTGTCCGCGTCCATCGCCGCTGGCATTACCGCGCTGTGGGGCCCGCTGCACGGCGGCGCGAATCAGGCGGTGATCGAGATGCTCGACGAAGTCGTCGCCAACCAGGGTGGGGACGTCAAGTGGGCTGTGGCCCAGGCCAAGGACAAGAACAGCACCTTCCGCCTCATGGGCTTTGGCCACCGCGTCTACAAGAACTTTGACCCGCGCGCCAAGCTCATCAAGGTGCACGCGGACGTGGTGTTGGGCAAGCTGGGCAAGGATGACAAGCAGCTCGACCTGGCCAAGGGCCTGGAGCAGGCGGCCCTGGAAGACGATTACTTCATCCAGCGCAAGCTGTACCCCAATGTCGACTTCTACTCGGGCATCATCTACCGCGCCTTGGGCTTCCCGCCGGAGATGTTCACCGTGCTGTTTGCCATCGGCCGCCTGCCGGGCTGGATGTCGCACTGGAATGAGCACAACGCCGGCAAGGCGCGCATCGGCCGGCCGCGCCAGATCTACACCGGCAAGAACGCTCGCGATTTTGTGGAGTTGGCCGCTCGCTAGGGGCCACGATCGACTCGCTGCCATCGCATGGGAATCGGCAGGGGTAGGGAGCTAGGCGACTGCGGTGCCGTGAAATCGTTTGGCCCGCAGCGCCTTGCTCCCGCCCCTGCCGTTATCCTCTTCAGAACAGCCTACTTGCACTCGGCCTTGGCGACGCACTTGTTGTCGGTGCACTCGGCGCCGTTGTCGCACCAGATGCCCTTGCTGTCGTCACAGGCTTCGCCGGTCTTGCCGGGGGCAAAGCACTTGTCTTCGCCGCTGCACTGGAGGCCCTTGGCGCAGTCGCTGCTGCCCTTGCAGGCCTCGCCGGCCTTGGACTTGGCCGCGCACTTGTCATCGGTGCCACAGCGCAAGGAGGCGCCGCAGCGCCCGTCTGAACCCGCCACCATGGGCGGGGCGCAGGCGTCGCCAGCCGCGGCGGGCAAGGTCGCGCAAACGCCGGACTTGCAGGTGGCGTCCATGCCGCACTGCATGTGCGAGGTGCAGGCCGCGCCGATCTTGACCATGGCCAAGCACTTGGCCTCGGGGATGCTCTTGCCGTCCCAGTTGGCGGGCACGGCGCAGGTAAAGCCGTTGGCGCATTGCTCCTTGCTGTAGCTGCCGATCTTGAAGCAGGGCTGATTGCCGGCGATCGCCGCGCCGCACTTGCCCTCGTTGCCGTTGAATGTGGCAAACACGCAGACCGTGCCGCTGGCGCACTCGCCATTGGTCTGGCAGGGGGCGTCCTTGGCACCCAAGGGCTTGCAGACGGGATCGGCGCTGAATTCGCAGCGGTGGCCGGCGACGCAGTTGTCATCGCTATTGCACTTGGCGCCCGCGGCTACGCTGCCCTTGGCGACGCAGACATTGTCCAAGCAGGCGTTGCCTTTGCCGCACGAATTGCCGTAGTCCTCGCACTTTTCGCCGATCTTGGCGATCGCGGCGCAAACACCGCAGTCTTTGCCCGGCTCCGTCTTGCAGTAGCGCGAGATGCAGTATTTGTCATTGCTGCAGGCCTTGCCGTCTTCGATGACGCCGCTGAAAGTCGCGGTGCACGCAGCGGGTTCGTCGTCCATTTGCTGCAGGCACATCGAGCCCATCACAGCCAGGCACTGGGCCGCGGAAGCGCCGTCGTACTTCAGCTTTCCGGCCTTGGCGTCCGCCACTTCGTCAGAGGTGTCCATTTCTCCGCCGGCGATGTCGACGCAGCCCGTGGCCGTGGCGTAGTGCGTGGACCAGGTGCTGCATTTGCCAACGGCGCTGCACATCGTGGACAGCAGGGAGGATTGCAGTGAATCGATGGCAATGGTGCCAGTGCCGCCGCCTGTAGAGCTGGTGGTACCGGAGTTGGCTTCGCAGCCAGAGAAGGCGAGAGCGCTGACGAGGCAGGCGCTGAAAAAGACGCGGCGCATGGTGAATTCCTGTAAGGAAGTGGAGCGCCGAATCTAGCAGGGCGGCGGCAATTTCGCGAACCGGCGCAAGCGGCTATGACGGCGGCGTGACAGTGGCGGCCGCCGGAACGCTGGCGAGGTGCAAAGTGCGGGTCGGGAAGGCAATCGGCTGGCCCAGCTCCTCCAAGCGCTTCTTGATCGCCAGGTTGACGTCGTGGGCCACCGGGCCATAGAACTGGGCGTCCGGCACCCGGTAGATCACCCGCAGCTGCACGGCCCAGTCGCCAAAATTCCACACTAGAACAGAGACATCACTGTGGACCTGCGGGTGCTCCATCAGCAGCACGCGGATCTCCGCGCAGATCTGATCGAGCCGCGCCGCCGGGGTTTCATAGGGCAAGCCCAGCAGGAATTCGCGCACTTGGCCTTGGGGGGCCATGTGGTTCTCTATGGTTGTCTCGGCGATGTGCTTGTTGGGAATGACAAAAGTCAGACCCGCGGTGTTCTGCATCCGCGTCGAGCGCATGCCGATGTGCAGCACGCGGCCAAAGTTGCTGTCGATGCGGATCCAGTCGCCCACCTGAAACGGCCGGTCGGTCATGACCTGCATGCCGCCAAACCAGTTGCCCAGGGTCTGCTGCGCCGCGAGCGCGACCGCCATGCCGCCAATGCCCAGGCCGGTGATCACGCTCCAGACATCAAAGCCAGTGCGCTGCAACACGGTGACCATGGCGACGGTGCCCGCGACGATCTTGAGCGTCACCTGGCCCACATGCAGCACCTGGACGTTGACCGGCGGGTTCTGCCGCTGGGCCCAGGGTTCCAGCACCTCTTCAAAGAACACGTCGACCACGCGCATCAGCAGCACTGCGATGGTCAGGGCAATCGCGGACAGCACCGCGCCGTGGGCGATGACGTTCACCGTGGCCGGCAGCGTCAGCAGGTCCACGGCGATGGCCAGCGCCGCCAGCAGCACGGTGAGGCTAATGGGTCGGGCGCTGCGCTCGATCAACTTATTGTCGATATTCGTTCTGGTTTTTGCGGTCAGGCGCAGCACCCAGCGGCTCAGCACGTAGCGCGCCATGCGCCCGAGCAGCCAACCCAGAGCCACGACCAGCACGCTGACCAAGACCGTGCGCACGCTGTTGCCGGCCACCTGCCGCTCGCCCAGTTCCTCCAGCAGCCTCAAGGCATCCATCTAGATCTCCGCGGCCGGGACGGTCTGACTCTGGGCCTGGCGGCGCCGCTGTTCGCCCAGCAATTCCACCGCGGCGATGCGCACGATCCGCGGGATGACCGCCTTGAACACTTCGCAGTAGGGCGACCGGCCGTCCACATGGCCCTCCCTGCGGTGCAGCAGCAGCGGACAGCCCCCGGCGCATGAAGGCTTGTGCGGGCAGCGATTGCACACCGGGTTGCCCAGCTGGCGGTGAAAATCGCCAAACTGCACCTGGGCCTTGGCCTGATCCAGCAAGGAATCCGCAGAGATGGGCAGGGTGCCCTCGCGATGCAGCGCCGCTTGGCACGGGCTCACCTGGCCCTCATCGCCGATCGCCACATAGCTGCGCCCGGCACCACAGGCCTGGGCGATCGGCTGCCACAGCTCCAGATCGCAAAAGCGGTGGCTGCGGCGAAAACTCAGCGACGGCGGCTGCGGCAGAGAGGCCTGGGCAGTCACGGCCTGCTCAATCAGGTCATAGCAGTCGCCCAGCACCTTCTGCAGGCGGCGAAGCGGCGGACCCTGAAGAATCCCGCTCGATCCCTCAGGTTTTTCCTGATTCCGGTCGACCTCAGCGCCGTGGCGGTCGTCCAGGACGGTCTCGCCCCACTCCATGTCGCGCACCAGGCTGTAGCGAAAGCCCAGGCCGCGATCGAGCAAGAAGCGGGTCAGCTCCGGCAGACCGTCCAAGTTAGAATCGCCAACTGTAACAAGGATATAGGGGCGAATGCCGTAGCTCAGGTAGGTGTCCAGGCCCTTTTGCACCCGGGCAAACGACGAACCGCCGCCGACCACAGGGCGCATCACATCCTGCAGCTCGCCCACGCCGTCGATCGACATCGACACGCTCACGCCCTGGGCCAACAGCCACTCCGGCGCCCCTTTGGGCACAACCGCGCCGTTGGTCAGCACGGCTCCAGAGAATTTCACGCCCAATTCTGCACAGATCGCCGTGGCTTGGCTGTGAAAGGCCTGCATGGCCTCAAAGCGCAGCATCGGCTCGCCGCCGGCATAGCGCACGTGAATCCGCTCCACCTGGCCCTGCTTGGCCGTGGCCGCAATCGCCGCCAGCACCCGCTCCACCACGTGATCGCTCATGTGGTTCTTGGACTTGTGGATGTAGCAGTAGGGGCAGGCCAGATTGCAGGCATTGGTCAGGTGAATCCAGGTGTTGAACACCCGCTCCGCCTTCTGCTGCGGCCGCCGCGCGGGCACCCCAGGGCTGCGCACCAGGCCATTGCGCCAGAGCAGCGGCAGCTCGGCCAGCCACGCTTCTGCAGGGCCGCCGTGGCTTTGCTGCAGGTCGGCGATCACCTCCGCGGCCTTGCGCCCGTCCGATGCCTCAAGCAGCTGCCACGCGCGGCCGGACAGCAACGCGAGCGCGTCGACCCCCTCAGGATCGTGAGCCCACATGCGGCCTTGCACGATGCCGTGGCCCAGACGCGGCGCCTTGATTAGGGGCAGCTCTGGCCACAGCAGCCGCGGCGGAAGGGGCGAGGGCAGGTGCAGGGTGCTATTCACAGATGGCTTCACCCCGCGGATCGGCCGCGGATTCGCCGCGCATGGTAGCGGCAAATGGCCTGCGGGTCAGCAATTCGCTTGGAACCGCGCACGCGGACTACCAGTCCGAGCCGCCGCCGCAGTCGCTGCTGCAGTCGCTGGAACAGTCCCAGGAGCAGTCGGAGGATGCGCAGTCAAAGGAGCAGTCGCTGCTGCAGTCAAACGAACAGTCGCTGCTGGTGCCTCCGCCGCTGCTCGCACCGCCCGCGCAGTCCCAGCTGCCGCCCGCGCTTCCGCCGCTGTATTGGTCAAAAGACGAGGCGTTGGCGTCATAGCCGGAGAGCTGGCTGTCGTCCCAGCTGGCAGAGGACCAGTCCAGGTTGGAGACCGCGCCGACATCGCCGAGCTGCCCCTGAAAACTGTTGATGTGGTCCGCAGTTCCGTAAGGATGGCCGTTGTAGTTGATCACCGTGACCGGCGCGCCGTAGCTCGACCAGCTGGAGCCCAGATAGCCCGGACCGTAGCCCCAGTAGGGCCGCGGGTGCATGATCGCGTCGAGCACCATGAGGTTGACAAAAGTGTCCATGGGATCGCGGTAGTAGCGCGACCAGGGATCGTAGTAGCTGCCGTAGCTCCAGCCAGAGCTGTAGGTCGGCTGATCGCGCAGCCAGGCGTCGCGGTGGTCAAAGTTGCCGTGCATGTCCTTGAGCTCGTCGCGGCTCGGCTTGACCACTTGGATATCCGCATGATCGCTGTCGATTCGCGCACCCGCAAAGGCCCGCGACAGCCCCGTCTCCAGGCTGGCCAGCAGGGCGTCGAGCATCGCCTTGGCCGCTGGCACCAGGTTCTGATCGGCCAGGGCCTTGCCGATGCGGTCTTTGGCGGCCTCCTGGTCTTCGCCCTCTGTGGGCCGCAGCGAGGTGATGCGCCCGCCGATCGCCACGATCACCGCGGGTTCATTGGTCTTGTACTTGCTGCGCACCGTCGCTTCGATCAGGCTGTGGACCCCGCCGGCCTCGTGCTCAAACACCATGCGGATCGCTTCAAACGGCTGGGCAAACATCGAGGCCGAACGCCGCGCCGCCGTGATCAGCAGGTCGGCATCGTCGGCGCGATCTTCAAGATCCTGATAGAGAATCTCGCGATCCATCGTCAGGCTCACGGCGTTGGTCACCTTGGCGACGCGGAAGGCCTGCTGCACCTGCTCGCACATGGCCAGGGCATTGCCGGCGATCGACAGCTCGCCCGTGCGCAAGTCGACATCGGAGCCGACAAAGGTCTTGAATTTGTCCCAGAAAGACGGCTTGCGGAACACTTCTTCGCCGCTCTGAAGATAGACGCGGGCCTGGGCAGTCAAGCGCATGAGCTCCTCCTCGCCGCCTCGCCTGTAGCGGCAGGTCGGCAATTGCTGTGGCGTGGTGCGGTTTTCAGCGGGTCATCTTGGCTTCATCAAAAGCCCGGCGCACCCGGTTGGCTTCGTCATTGAGGGCGCGGGCCTTGGCGATGGCCTCGCGGGTCGGCGCACCTTGCTTGAGTGCATCCAGCTTGGCCTGGCACGCGGTCGCCTGCTCGAGCATCTGGCCAAAGCGCGGGTGATCCTCCAGGCCGTCCATGTTCATGTAGATATCGGTGATCACCTGATCGGGGCCCTGCAGCGCCAGCTTGAGCTCGCCGCCCAAGTCCGCATCGCGCTTCTTGCGCCGCCACAGCACCACGCCGACGATCGCCGCCACCAGCACGCCCAGAAAGGCGTAAGTGCCCCAGCCAGAGCTGCTGGAGCGCTGCAGCGGCACTTCTCGCGCCCCCACCGTGGTCACCAGCTGGCCGTTGAGCTGGCCGGTCTGCTGATACTTTTGGTACTCCTGCGACATCCGCGCGGAATTCCAGCCCTTGCCGGCGTTGGCCCGCTCAAATTCGTTCCAGGACAGCTTGCCGACCCGCGCCGAAGTCAGCGCCGTGGCCATCTCATCGCTCACGGTCTTGAGCCGCGTCAGCGGATCGCCCTGTTGAGACAGCGCCTTATTCACCGCGTTCTGCTTGGCGTCGTGGGACAGCGCCGCGGCCTTGACCTCCCACTTGGTGCCGTTGGAAGCGATCAGCAGGTCTTTGCCCTGCATGTTCAGATCGCTGTACAGCGAGGCATACGGCTGCGGATCCTCGTCTCGCTTGAGCAAAACGATGTAGACCTTGGCACCGGTCTTGCCCGCGGTGTCTTTGGCGATCTGGTCGGCGATGGCCTTCTTGTCTGGGGTGAGGATGCCCGCCTGAGCCACCCCGGACTGGCCAGTTTGCTGAAGGATTTTCAGGGCATCGGACGGGGCAGCCTGAAGAGGCGCCGCCAGGGCCCACAGCGCCAACTGGCCACTCGCCAGCGCCGCGGCGGGGAGGGTCAACCGCTTGCCAATTCTGAGATTCGCCATGATCGCTGTCCTTTGCGTTGCGCCGGTCCATACAGGCCAGCGGGGAGCCAGCCGCCGATGTGGAAGCAGAAAGCTAGCCCGTTGCGCAGCCGTGGTCAACGTCTGGAATTTCGCGGCCGGCGCTGCGGCAATAGGCCCCAGAACGCCCGACAAAGCTGGGCTTTTTTAGCGCAGCATTGGGTTGAGCCGGGCGACCTTGCTCTGCCCCGCGGTCAGGGTCGCGCCCTTGGGACTCCAGAACATCAGGTACTTGGACTGCACCGGGCAAGCATCGGGCGTCAGCACCCCACCGCTCGCGGTACACTGCGGGGTGTCTTCGATCGGGTCGTGCAGGCTGGCATCGCCCTCGTCTGTATGCCATAGACCCAGCAAGTGGCCAATTTCATGGGCAATCACCAGACCCCAGACATCGGCGGAATAGCTGGAAATGGCCGGCTGGTTGAGCGCGAGCTTCCACTGCTCTTCTTGAAATGCCACGGCCATGCCGCCGACCCGCAGGTCAGGAAATCCATTCAACCCACCGAGTTGCGACAGCCCCGCCGCCACGGGCAGGCCGTTGTCCTGGATCGCCGAGACCAGCACCAGCGTCGCCGCGGTGGACTGCGGGCGCAGCTTGCCCACGGCCTGGTAGACCTGGTTGAGCTCGTTGCTGGAATCGCCGGCAAAGACGTTGTCTAGATACTTGAACTTGCTGCCCAAATCCCCATCCAGATCGATCATCTCCACCGTGCCCAGCTCGACCCCGCTCAGCTTCCACACGGCGTTGATCTTGGCGAGGATCAGCTTCCACTGCATGTGGTTGGCCAGCTGGGCGCAGGGCATCGGCGCGCCGCCCACACAATAGATATTTAAGTCCAGCTTTCCGGCTTGATTGACCGGCAAGTCGGGCCGCGACAACACGCCCACATGCAGCGAGCCGGCCTGCGGGGTGCCCTTGTACGCCGTCGGCAGGTTGCTCGAGCGGGTAAAGCCAAAGGTCCAAGGCCCGGCCACCACGCTGATCTGCGGCGCCATGCCGATCTGCAGGGTAGCGTAGCCCAGCCCCACATAGCCGCG
>CAXNCS010000045.1:0-20421 GCA_964201005.1 Myxococcota bacterium | reverse complement strand
AGCGCAATTCGAGGATTCCGTGGCTCCAACTCCTGCCCAACGTCGCGCTGCCTCTGCCGCTGGCTCTTCGGCCCCAGCTCGCCTCAGCGCCGCCGATCGATTTCGCGAGGCCCTGCACGCCGGCCAGGCCTTGGCCAACCAACTGGCTCACTTCACCGAAGCGGAGCGGCGACGTCCCCTGGTGGAGCGGGCGATGCGCGAGCTTGGCGAAGCCGGCCAGGACGTGGTTTCGCTTTTGGCCAGCGGCAGTTGGCGGACGCCCCCAGAGGAGCTTGACAAGCGCTTTGGCCACCTGCTGACCAGCAAGAACCTGTCTGAGTACGGTGTCGATGCCTTTGGGTTTGCCCCCAAGGAAATCCGCCACGTGATTCCGGTCTTTGAGTTCCTCTACCGCGTGTGGTTCCGCGCGGAGGTGCACGACATCGACCGCGTGCCGGAAGGTCGCTGCCTGCTGATCTCTAACCATTCAGGGCAGTTGCCCTTTGACGGTGCGGCGATCGGCGCGAGCCTGCTGCTGGACCGCAACCCGCCGCGGGTGGCGCGCTCGATGGTGGAGAAATTCGCGACGGCCCTGCCGTTCTTTGGCACCTTTTGCTACCGCTGTGGCCAGGTGACGGGTCTACCCGATAACTGCCGGCGATTGCTGGAAGCCGATGAATGTGTGCTGGTGTTTCCGGAAGGGGCCCGAGGCATCAACAAGCCGTTCCGCGAGCGCTATCGCATGACTCCGTTTGGCCACGGCTTTTTGCGCCTTGCCCTGGAGACTCGAACGCCGATCGTGCCGGTTGCGGTGGTTGGTGCGGAAGAGCAGACGATTAACATGTGGGATTTCAAATCGTTGGCCAGGATTCTCCAGATCCCGGCCTTGCCGATTACCCCGCTGATGCCGCTCCTGGGGCCCCTGGCGATGCTGCCGGCGCCGGTCAAGTACCGCATTTACTACGGCGAGCCGATCCTCTTTGACGGCGACCCCAATGACGATGACGCCGTGCTCGCGCTCAAGGTCGCCCAGGTGAAGGCCGCAGTGCAGGCGCTGATCGACCGTGGCCTAGCGGAGCGGCGCGGCTTTCTCATTTAGCAGCCACGGCCGAGGGGAATCATGAAACGCAAGCAAATTGCCGTGATTACCGGCATAGGCGGACGGCTGGGCCAACTGCTCACGCGAAGGCTGCACCGCGAAGAATCGTGGCGGGTGATCGGCATCGACCGCCGGCCATTTTTGCGAAAGCCGGCAGATGTCGAGCATTTGCGCATCGATATTCGCCGCAAAGCCTGTGAGGATCTGTTCCGCACCAACCGCGTCGACGTGATCTTTCACCTGGGCCTCATGCACGACCCGCGCCAGGGCACCGGCGAGCATCACACGTGGAACCTTCTGGGAACAAAACAGGTTTTGGAGTTCGCCCGCCGCTATGAAGTGCCCAAGGTGGTGATTCTCTCGACCGGCGATGTCTACGGCCCGCAGAGCGACAATCCGGCGTTTATCGGCGAGGACGCGCCGTTGTTGGGGGCCCAGCATTTCTCCGGCATGCGCGACCTGATCGCCGTCGACATGTTTGCCCAGTCGTATTTTTGGAAGAATCCGGAGATCGAGACGGTGGTGCTGCGGCCGCCGCATATCCTGGGTGGCGTGCGCAACGCCGTGTCGAACTACCTGCGTTTGCCGCGAATTCCTGTGCTGTTTGGCTTTGATCCGATGCTGCAGGTGCTGCACGAAGAGGACGCCGTGTCGGCGATTCTGACTGCAGCGCGGCCCGGCTTGCGCGGCGTGTTCAATGTGGTGGGTCCAGAGGCGCTGCCGCTGCGGCAACTCGTGGCGCTGACTGGCAAACCCACGCTATCCATGCCCCATGTGGTCCTGCCGGGCCTTGCCAAGCGCCTGTTCCAGCTGCGCCTTGCCGATTTTCCGGCCGCTGAGCTGGATTACATTCGCTATTCCGCGACTTTGGATGGTAGCCGCCTCAGGCAACTTGCGCGTTGGCGCCACAGCTATTCCGTGGCCGATGCGGTCGACAGCGCGCTGCGCCGCGGGGTGTTTGACGGGCACAGGCCGCCGATCGAACTCGCCGCCGCGGTCTAGGGCAGCCTTAAGAAAAACCGCTGGTTTGATTGGCGACCTAAGGACCGCGGCCGTGCAGGCCAATCTTAAGCAATTGAGCGGCTTTATAGCGGCTGACCTCTGCTGCCCGCCCCGGCTTCTCTGGCACTGCGGAAGTGATGCCTACCGCCCACACCAACAGCACGACCGCGGTGCTAAGGGGGAGCAGCCAAGGCCGAAGAGTCTGAGGATCTTGCTGGACCCAGCCGCGGGCCAGGGCCATCCACCACACCGCGGCCAGGATCAGCGCGTAGACCGCGGCACTCGCCGTACCCCCCATGCCGAACCACGCGCCGATGCTGGGCGACCACGCGCTTTGGATCATCAGCGGCACCGCCAGCTCCAGCACCGGGCGCTGGACTTGCTCAAAGTGATAGGGAAAGGTCGCCGCGGTTGGCGCGTGGAGCAGCACCCCGGCAGCCACACTGGCCAGCAAGGCTCCGCGGAGCTGCGGTTGAAGCCGGGCTTGCCACAGCGGCCCTAGCCCCCACGCCAGCAGCGGGACGATGGGCAGCAGATGGCGGGCCCCGGCCTGGTCGCCCGCTGGCCATGCCCCCCAACCGGAGATAAACAGCGCATACAGCCCACTTACGGCGAGGGCACCGCAGGCCTCTAGGCGCTGTTCTCTAGGTCGGTTGCTCGCAATGACCATGGCGAGTCCGGCTACTGCGGCTGCCAACCACGGGGCGTGGTAAAGGAGGCCCCTCCGCGGCGTCAGCCAGAGACCGACCAATGCGTCGGCGCGGGGCAAGGCCAGCCACTGGGTGACACCGTCCGGGAGCTCCGCCTGCCAGGGATCGCCCAAAGCCAGCCCATTGTACAGGAGCTGACCGGCAATTCCGCCCGCTAGGCCCAGGGCCACTGGCGCCACCTGGCGCAGCGCTTGTCGGGCTGCCGACCAGGACGCAGGGCCGGCTGGCAGGGCCCGCGCGTACGTCAGAGCCGTCAGCAGCGCGCCCAGCACAAACACGGGGGTGTCGCTGAGTCCGGCATAGCCCAACAGGATTCCGCCCGTCCAAGCGCGACGCGGGCTCAGCGGTGTGTCGGGCGACCCGGTGATCACAAAGAAGCTGGCGCCGACCAACGCCGCAGCCAGGCCGTGCACAGAGTATAGACCGGCGTAGATCAACAGCGGCGAGGCTGTCGCCAGGGCTGCGATGCTGACCCGGGCGCTCTGCGGCGAGACCCGGCGAATCAGCCAGCCATACAGGGCGATCAGCATCGCCAGCAGAGGGGCCGCCACCGTCAAGACCGTCGCCGCGTAGCCAAACCGCCACAGCTGCTCCCGCGCCACTTGCGGCTCCAATTGCTGCGCCACGGCGTACAGCGGGAGGCTGAGCACGGCCAGACCCGGCGCCGGTTCGCCGTACACGTGGTTGGCGCGCGGGCGGTGACCCGTCGGCACACTGCCGTGGCGCGCCACCATGGCGTCCAGGTGCGATTCGCCGCGTTCCGCCAGGGCCTGCACCTGATAGAGCCGCAGGGCCTCCTGGCCGGGGTGCAGAAAGGGCCAGAAATGGCAGTACCAGGTCCAAGCAAGGGCGATCAGCAAGAGCAGGGCCCACGGTCTTCTGGCATGCGGCAAAACATAAGCAAAATCCGCAGTTTTTCCGGCAGGACGATCGGGCTGTGGATTGCGGTTCTGCACCCAAGCTACGTTAGAGGTGGCCAGCGAAATGCGCAACTGAACAGGCGATCGCGGCGCACGGAGCCAGCTCAGCGGTTTTGGCATCGCGGTGATCCCAAGCGCGCGGGGCAAGGCTTTGAGGGGGCAATCCCCCGACCCTTGATTTGGCCGCCAGCCACTTCGCCGCAGGGCCGTTGCAAGGCCTAGGGGGCTGGGTTAGCATCCGGCCTTGGGCGTTATAGGCATGGTCACGGCCCTTCCAGGTCGCCGGCTAAACCGCCTAGAGATGTTGCAGGATTACTTTGGTGGGGCCCTTCGGCTTCAAGAGCATCTGGTACGGTTCGCCATCACGGAGTCACAATGAGCTTCTACATCCAGCGCGACGGACAGCCAAAAGAGTTCACCATCCAGGCGCTGATCGATATGGTCAAGAGCGGCGGGCTGCGCGCCGACGAGTTCGTGTTTGACGGTCGCATGCAGAAGTGGGTCGGCGCGACCCAAGTGGCCGAACTCGCTGATGCTTGGAAGTCCGTCAAGAGTGGCGCTGCCGCTCCGGCGATTGCTCCCGCGGCGGCGGCTCCGGCCCAGGCTGCTGACAAGAAGCGCTCCAAGAAATTCAGCGAGACGTCGTGGTTCATGTCGGCCGTCACGTATGAAGAGGGCGGCCTGACGCCCAGCGAGCTCGCGCCGATGGAAGCTGGCGATAAGTTTGAGAATTTGCCGCCCGTGCCGGACGAGTTGCGCAAGAAGTTCTCTCTGTCGATTGCTGACCTCGACGACGGCGGCAAGAAGAAGTAGTCCGCCTTTCGCAGGTTTCTCGGGGTCAGCAGGCCGCAGAGCGTCCGCTCTGGTTGGTTTGGCTGGCCCCGCGTGTTTTTTGACGTGCCAGGGGGGCCCATGCAGCGTCGCAATTTGCCGGGTACCGATCTGCAGTTGAGCGTTGTGGGCCTGGGTGCCTGGGCGATGGGCGGTTTGTGGTGGGGCGACGACGTCCGCGACTCGGACAGCCAGGCCGCCGTGCTCCAGGCGCTGGATCTGGGCGTCAATTGGATCGACACGGCGCCGCTGTATGGCCACGGCCACGCCGATGAGGTACTGGTGCAGGCCCTGGGATCGCGAAAGAAGGACGTGATCATCGCGACCAAGGTCGGGGTGCGCTGGGACGGCGAAGGCATGCACGCCCGCAGCGACCTGACCGCGGCAAATCTGCGCCAAGATGTCGAAGCGAGCCTGCAACGCCTGGGTCTGGACTGCATAGACCTGCTGCAGATCCATTGGCCTTGCGAGCTCGATACGCCGTTGCAAGAGTCCATGGCGACACTGGAAGATCTGCGCCGCGAGGGCAAATTCCGCTACTTGGGGCTGTGCAACTACCCGGCCCCTCAGCTCCAGGAAGCGGCGGCGCTTGCCCATCTCGACAGCCTGCAGACGCCCTACAGCCTCCTTCGCCGCGAGTTTGAGGCGGAGCTGCAACAGGCCTGTGCTGAGCTGCCTGCGGGGCCAGGGCAGGCCGGCACGCGTCCGCTAGGGGTGTTGGCCTACGAGCCGCTGTGCCGCGGGCTGCTGAGCGGAAAGTTCAAGGCGACCGCTAAGTTTGCCGATAGCGACCTGCGCGCCCGCGACGATCGGTTTCAAGGGACGCGGTTTTTGCGCGCGCTCACCATTGTCAGCCGGCTGCAGCTGGTGGCCAAGCGCCTGGAGGAGCCAGTGGCGGCGCTGGCGATCGCGTGGGTGTTGCGCCAACCCGGCATCACCGCGGCGATTGTCGGCGCCAAGCGCCCAGGGCAGGTGCAGGAGAATGTGCGCGCCGCGGCCCTGCTCGATCGCGAGGTGAATTGGCCAGAAATTGACAGGATTGTTGGAAGTTATCGCGGCTGATCGCGGTTGTGCCAGCGCCCGGCCAATTCCTCGCGCTGCGCCTCCGTGGCGAGGCTCAGCCAGGTCCACGGCTTCACGGCCAGCTCGCGCAACATCGCCATGCGCGCCGCCAGGTGCTGAGGGCCGGCTGCCAGCTCGTCGATGGTCCAGCGGCGCAGATCCGCATACTGAACAATCCGCTCAGCGACATCGGCGGGCAGGCCGGCGCGGGCCTCGCGGAGCAAGCGCCGAGCAAGCCCCGGGGCTGTGCCGCTCGTGCCCACGGCCAGGGTGAGAGGTCCCTCTTGAGCCTGGGCCATCAGCCAGACGTTGCAGGCCTCGGGAACATCCGCACTATTGCAGAGGATATTTCGACTCTTGCACGCGGCATAGACCTGCAGGTCCACGCCTTCCCGCCCGGTCGCGGACACGACCAGCAGCCGGCCCAGCACGTCCTCCTCCTGAAAGTCCCGTTGAACCCACTGCAATTGGCCGTCTTGCGCCAGATGCTGTACCGCGTCGCAGGCCTGAGGGGCCACCACCGTCAGATGGGCACCGCACAGCCGCAGTTTGGCGATCTTTTCTGTGGCGACATTGCCGGCCCCGACCACCAACACCGGTTCGCCTTGGAGGCGCAGCCCGACCGCTAGGACCGGCCAGGTGATCACGCCGCCTCCGCGCCCAGGCCGTCCACGCCCAAGAGAGCGACCGCGCCGATGACCGCCACCGATGGGCTGTGCAAGTTTGCATGATCGCAGTCTTTTAGGCAGGAGCCAACGGTCGTGCGCAAGACCTGCTGGTTGTCGCGGCCAGCCCAGGTGATCCACGCCATGGGCAGATCCGCCGGATAGCCCAGCGTCGCGAGGCGCGGCACCCACTGTTGGCGGCTGGCCACGCCCATCAGCACGACCACCGTGGTCTGTTCCTGAAACCACGGCATGCTGGCACACGCCTGGCCGTCGCGGCTGTGGCCGGAGACAACGCAGAAAGCGTCCGCCAAACCGCGGTGGGTCACGGCGATCCCCGCCAATTGCGGCGCGGCGATCGCTGAGCTGATCCCCGGCACCACTTCGCAAGGCACGCCGGCCAGAGCCAGCGCTTGGACCTCTTCACTGCCGCGCCCCAGCACAAACGGGTCGCCGCCCTTGAGCCGCACAACGGCTTCCCCAGCCTCTGCCAGCTCTATCAGCAGGTCTTCAATCGCCGCCTGGGCCATGCCGTGGTCCCCCGCGCGCTTGCCGGCGTCGATGGTGCGCGCCGGGCACAGGTCCAGCAGGTGCGGGTCCACCAGGGCATCGACCACCACCGCCGTCGCGCTTTGCAGCAGCGCCCATCCGCGCAGGGTCAGCAAATCGATGCTCCCCGGGCCAGCACCCACAAGGTAGACCCACCCCGGCTGGGCGCGGCGAAGGGCGGGCAGGGGCGGCAAGGGCAACGGCGGGGCAGGGTGGCTCATCTCCGCCAGTATAGTCGACGCGCGGTGGTGCGAAAACTCGCGCGCCGCCAGACCCAGGCTATGCTGGCCCTCCCCTTGGGGAAATTGCCGTCTCAGGAGTTCACTTGGCTACCCCGACCGCTGCTTCTGATGCCAAGGCCTCGCCGCTTGAGCTGCGCATGGCAGCACTTTTAGACTGGCCAATCAACGGCTTTGAGGCGGTCGGTGCCCTAGTGCTCTTTGCCGTGACCGCGGTGTGGCGCGCTCGCAAGCGTCCGCTGCGCTGGGCCGTGTATATCCAGCAGATGCAGTTTGTCGGTGTCGGCTCGCTGGGCATCATCCTCTTGACGGGCGCGTTCACTGGTGCGGTCTTTGCCATCCAAACCAGCGTCGCTTTTGATATTTTTAAGGCCAAGAGCCTGATTGGCGGATCGGTGGCTCTGGCGCTCGTGCTGGAGCTGGCCCCGACAATTGGCGCGCTGATGGTGGCGGGTCGGGTCGGCTCGGCGATGACCACGGAGATCGGCACGATGCGGGTCACAGAGCAGATCGATGCCCTGGAGACCATGGCCGTGGACCCGTTGCACTACCTCATTGCCCCGCGCATCGTCGCGTGCACCTTGATGATGCCGCTGCTGACTATCGCCTTTAATACCATTGGCTTGGGCGGCGCCTATCTGGTCTCCCTCGGCCTATTGGGGGTGGACCACGCCGGCTTCTTCTCGCGCATCTACGAGTGGGTCGTGCCCACCGACATTCTCTGCACCGTGGTCAAGGGCACCGCCTTTGGCGCGCTCATCGGCAGCATCGCCAGCTACAAAGGCTTTTTTGCCACGGGCGGCTCGCGCGGCGTGGGCCTCGCCACCACCAGCACCGTGGTGACCGCCAGCGTGGCCGTGCTCATCGTCGACTACGTCATCACCAGCGCTTGGATGGTCCTGTACCCCGTGGGCGGCAACTGACACCGACGTTTGGATCTGCTAAACTGCCGGGCCCGCTGGTGTGTGCCAGCCCTTTCTCCAACCGCTGAGGAACCTATGGCAACGATTGCCGAACTACGGTCCTGTGCAGCCGCCATCGACGATCGATTGGCCGCGCTGCGCAGGAGTCTTTGACGTAGATGCCAAGATCGAACGCATCGATGAACTGGAAAAGCTGAGCGGCGAAGCGTCGTTCTGGCTCGACGCGGAGAAAGCCCAGCGGTTGATGAAGGAGCGCGGCGACTGTGCAGCCTCGATCGCCACGGTTGAAGAGCCGGCGGCGGTGCTGCGCGACGTGCGCGACATGCTGGATCTGGCAGAGATGGAAGAGGATCTGGCGCTGTTGCCCGATCTGGAGGCCCAGCTAGACGGCGTGGCGCTGGCCCTGGACAAAGCGGAGTTCGCCCGCACCATGTCCTCGCCCACGGATAAGTCCCCGGCGATCCTGCAGATCAACGCGGGCGCGGGCGGCACGGAGTCAGCCGATTGGGCGCAGATGCTCCTGCGCATGTACTCGCGCTGGGGCGAAGCGCACGGCATGACCGTTGAGCTGCTGGATGAAGTGCCGGGCGAAGACGCGGGGATCCGCAACGCTGTGCTGCGCATCGAAGGCGACTTCGCTTTTGGCTGGCTCAAGGCGGAAAACGGCGTGCACCGGCTGGTGCGCATCAGCCCGTTTGACGCCGCCAAGCGCCGGCATACCTCGTTTTGCTCGGTGTTTGTGGTGCCAGAAGAGGACGACTCGATCCAGATCGACATCAACGAGACCGATTTGCGCATCGATACTTACCGCGCCTCCGGGGCCGGCGGCCAGCACGTCAACCGCACCGATTCAGCGATCCGCATTACCCACTTGCCCACCGGGGTGGTGGTGGCCTGCCAGGCAGAGAGAAGTCAGCACAAGAACAAGAACTTCGCCATGAAGATGCTGCACGCGCGCCTCGTGGACCTGGAGCGCAAGAAGCGCAGCGCGGTCAAAGAAGAGATCGAAGCGGCCAAGATGGGCATCAACTTTGGCAGCCAGATCCGCTCTTATGTGTTGCAGCCCTACCAAATGGTCAAGGATCTGCGCACGGGCTGGACCACCAGCAATACCGGTGGCGTGCTCGACGGCGATCTGGACGGCTTTATGCGCGCGTACTTGCTGGCCGCCGCCAAGGGCGAGCCGCTGCGCGTCATGGCCGACGACGAATAGACCCACTTCGCTTTAGTTATCGCCCATCTCTTGGCCACGCGGAGCGCACGTGCTCTGGCGTCGAGGCTGAGCTCTGGCTTGGCATGGCCGGCGTATGGGCGTCGCGGGCGGCAACGGCGCCGATGCGGAAACGCAAAAAGGCCAAGCAAAAACGCCACCGCCCTCCAATCTGTCAGGCGAACCTGAAGACGGGAGGGCGGCGGAGGCAATGGTGCTGGCGTCCCCAGCGGGATTCGAACCCGCGTTATCGGCGTGAAAGGCCGGTGTCCTAGGCCGGGCTAGACGATAGGGACGTCGAAGCGGTGCCGGTAAGGGCACCCCACTGCAAGCGCGGTCAGGACAGACCGCCTTCTTCGAAACCCGCCGTTGCACGCGAAGTGCGGTGGCGGGCTGGGCCGAGGATTCGCCTTCCGGCAGGAGGCGTCCCCACGGCGGTGGGCCGGGAGGGAATCGAACCCTCGACCAACAGATTAAAAGTCTGCTGCTCTACCGACTGAGCTACCGGCCCGGTCGGCGGTCGGCAGTGTAGGGGCTCTGTATAGCGACGTCAAGCCCTCTACGCAGAATCTGCGCTGATCAGGCGCGGGGCAGCTGATCCTTGCGCTCGACTTCCACCTTGGGCGTGGCGTCGACTTCCGTGCGCAGCGCGGCTTCCTCGCCGTCCTTCTTGGCTTTCTTAAAGTTTCCGATGGCTTCGCCCAGGCCCTTGCCCAGCTGCGGCAGCTTGGCCGCTCCAAAAAGCAGCACTACGACGGCGAGAATCGCAAGGATTTCAGGGGTGCCCAGCATGGCCCGGCTCACGGATGCCAGAACGCTATGCCCGGCATGGTCAACGACAACAAAGGCAAACATCAGAACTCCTAGGCAGTTGGGCGAGCAACGCGGGGTCACTGCTCCCCGCAGGATAGCTGAATTGTGCGCGTTGTGCCATTCGCACGCGAAGCCGATCGCCGCCGGCTTAGGTGCGTTCTGGCAGGCGAGTCGGCAGGTCGACCGGGCGGGCGCGCAGGCCACTGGGGCGAGTCATGGGCGCCTGAACCAGAGCGACCAGTTCCGGATCCACGGCAGAAACATCTGAAACAATACGGGCATACAAAGCTCTGGCTGCGGAGGCTTCAGCCGTCTTCTTGCTCGAGCCCTCGCCTTCGCCCTGCAATTCGGCCTCGCCGACATGGGCGATCGCCAAGGCGCGGAAAGTTGGGGCGTGCTCTGGACCTTCATCGCTGACGATCGTGTACAGCGGCGGTTGGTGGCCGGCGCGCTGCAAAAGCTCCTGCACCGCCGTCTTCCAGTTGGCTGTCCCCGCAGAAAGCGCTGTGGGCAATGCGCCCAGCTCTTCTACCGTCAAGCTGGCGTCGATCAGCAATTCATCAAAAAGTTCGCGCACAAGGGCTTGGACTGCGACATAGCCACCGTCGCGCAGCACCGCGCCCAGCACCGCCTCCAGGGCATCCGCCAGGATCGACGGGCGCAACCTTCCGCCGCTCTGGTCTTCGCCTCGGCCAAGCCGCAGCGCGGCACCAATTCCAAGGTGTTGGGCCAGTTGCGCCAGCCTGGACTCGCGGACCAGCTGCGACTTGAGCACGGTTAGATGGCCCTCTCCGCGCTCTGGCAGCTGATCGACCAACGCCTCGGTAATCGCCAAGCCCAGCACGGCATCGCCCAAAAACTCCATGCGCTGGTTGTCAAAGGGACAGTCCGGGTGCTCGTTGCGCCACGATGGGTGGGTCAGGGCTTCGTCAATGAGAGCGCGATTCTTGAAGCTATAGCCAAGGTTGGCCAACAGCGCTGCGGTACCGGCCACGGTGTCGTTGATGGGCATCTGCGGTCGCGAGGTGCGCCGTCCGCTGCTGGGGAGGTCAACCACGGGCCACTCCATCGGTTCCGTTGGCGAATTCGCCGGGTCCGCGCGCTTGACTGATGATGCCGCCGCCCAGCACTTGATCGCCCTGCAGCAACACGCCACTTTGACCGCGGGCCGCAGCCTGCAAACTGCCCGTAATTGTAAGGTGGACATGGCGCCCATCGTCGCTCGCCGCTTTGACTTCGCATGTCACGGCTTGGCCGCGGTGGCGGATCTGCACGGCCAGCTGGGTGCCGGGGCTCGGCGCAGTGCCGCTGATCCACAGGCAGTGATCCAAATGCAGTTGATGGACCTGCAGTTGTTGCTTTTGGCCGACCACCACGGAACCATCGCCGTGCTTGTCGATCACATACCACGGCTCGGCTTGGGGGCCGCGCGGCTGCAGACCTAGCCCTTGGCGCTGGCCTACGGTAAAGCCGGTCACGCCAGCGTGTTGGCCCAGGCGCGTGCCTGCCGCGTCCACAAGAGGCCCGGAGCGAGCGCCGTAGCGCTTGTCCAGCCAAGCCTGCGTGCCCTCGGCGCCCACAAAGCAGATGTCCATGGATTCGCGTTTGGCCGCCGTCGGCAGACCCAAGCGCTCGGCCTGATCGCGCACCTGGGGCTTGGTCAGCTCGCCCAAGGGAAAGCGCAGGTAGTCCGCCGCCTCTGCGGGCAGAGGGTAGAGAAAGTACGCTTGATCCTTGGCGAGATCCGCGCCCCGCAGCAGCGCAGGTCGGCCGTTGCGCAGCTCCAGGCGGGCATAGTGGCCGGTCGCCAGCGCCTCCGCCCCCAGATCGCGGGCCATTTCCACGAGGCGATCGAACTTGAGAAACTGATTGCACGCGACGCAGGGATTGGGGGTTTCGCCGGCGAGCCAGGCCTGGGCAAAGGGCTCGATCACGTTTTGCGCAAAGGCCTCGCGTTCATCGACGGCGTAGTGGCGGATCCCCAGTGTTTGCGCGACTTCGCGGGCGTCCCTGGCGTCTTCTGGGGCGCAGCAGCTGCCAGCGCGGCGCGCCGCGGCCAGGTCGACGTCGTATAACCGAGCGGTCAGGCCAAAGACCTGATAGCCCGCCTCCACAAGCAGGCCCGCGACGCAGCTGGAGTCGACGCCGCCGCTCATCGCCACCGCCACGATCGCGCCGGGGGGCAGGCGCATGGCTCTGCGAACGCGCTCCAACACCTCGGCGGTGCTCACAGAGGGCGGGGAAACGGCAATGTTGTCAGAGAGAGGCATCAAATGGTCTCGGCGCCGGCCAATGCGGACAGTGCAGGGGAGCCGGTCTCGCGGGGCGCAAACACGCCATCATACGGTTCGTGTGCCCGCGGGTCCACTTGTATCCCGGGCGGACGCCGGCGAGCGCTTTCTCAGCCGCCCAAGCGTGGCGAGAATCCGCTCGGCCGCGGTGTCGATGTCGCGCTCGGTTAGCTCCGGACCCAGGGAAAACCGCACGGTTCCCTTGCGGATCGCCAGGCCTTCAGGGCTCGCGTCGCGAATGGCCGCCAGAACGGGGGACGGCTGCTGAGTCCCGGAAGAGCACGCAGAACCGGCGGACGCGGCGACCCCGGCCAGATCCAGGGCCATGATCAGCCTCGGCGCCTCCAGCCCGGGCCAACTTGCGCTAAGGATATGCCCGCTTTCCAACTCGGCAGGCAGCTCAGCGTTGCGCACCAACGGGCCCAATTCGCGCTCCCGGCAGCCGATCTGCAGAGCCGCCCAGAGCCGATCGCGCATTTCTCGAACCCGCGCAGCCTGACTCAGCCGCAGGGGCAGGGCCTCCGCCGCCGCGCCAAGGGCAACCAGCGCCAGCAGATTCTCCGTGCCGCCGCGCAGCCCCTGTTCCTGATGACCGGCCTGCACCGGCTGCAGGCGCACCCCGGGCCGCAGCCATAGCGCCCCTGTGCCCGCTGGCGCGCCGATCTTGCCGCCAGAAACGCTCAGCAGGTCCACGGCCATTGCCGCGACATCCAAGGGCAATCGCCCCCACCCTTGGGTCGCGTCGCAGTGAAGCAGCGCTCCCTTGGCGTGTACGAGCCGCGCCACCTCGGCCAGCGGCTGGAGGCAACCGAGCTCCTGGTTGACCCACTGGACGCTCACCAGGGCCACCGGGCCGCGCTCCAGTTGATCGCCAAGGCGCTGGAGATCGACGCGTCCAGAGGCATCGACGGCGATCTCTTCGATCTGCAGCCCGTGGTTCGCCAGTGCTTGGGCGACGGCTTTGAGGGACGGGTGCTCCACTGCGGTCCACAGCGCCCGCTTGGCCGGTTCGCCTGGCGTTGGGGTCAGCAGGCCGCGCCACGCCAGGGCATTTGCCTCGGTGGCACCGCTGGTCAGGACAATTTCGCCCGGGCGGGCCCCAAGAGCGTTTGCCACCTGGCGCCGGGCGCGATCCAGGGCGGCGCGGGCCTTCTGCCCCTGGCCATGGACCGAAGACGGGTTGCCCCACAGGTGATCGGCCGCATCGATCAAGGCGTTGCGCGCCGCTTGGCCCAGCGGAGCCCCGGCAGCGTGGTCCAGGTAGATCAGATCGGCGGAATTATCGCCTGAGAAAACCGAGGGGTGGCTCGGATCGGTCGTTTCGGCATCGGTAGGAATTCGCTTGATCATGCTGTGAGGTTGACGCGACCACCGCGGCAGCGTCAAATGCGGGCTTTGCTGCAGCGCGCTGCGGCGCCTTTTTGCAGGCCTTTGCACAGGAGCTACCGGAACATGCTCGTCCAGAACCCCGCCTCGCCGCGCCAGGGCCGCCTGCGCAATTCGACCCCTGCGACCTATTGGCGCTGGACGGTTGCCGGTCTGCAGGTCCTGAGCCTGGTGTTCGCGCCGCTTGCCGGGGCCCAGGAACCGCCTGCAACTCAGGAAGATGGCCAAAAGACCGAGGACGGCTCGGCAAAGCCTGCGGACAAGCCGGCAGAGAAGTCGGGCGAAAAAGCGCCAGAAAAAACCCCAGAAAAAGCGCCAGAAAAGCCGGGAGAAAAGCCGGCCGATGCCGCGCCCGCCAAAGCCGCTGGCGGCTCCTTGCTCGACCAACTGGACGACGGCACGCTGCCCGCAGTAGCCCCCGCTCCGCCCGCGTCGAGCCCGTTTCAGCTCGAGTGGCACGGCTACTTTCGCTTTCGCCCGGACGTGATCTCCAACGGCCACTTGGGCCAGGCCGAAGCGTCGACCTCCTCGCCATCGCGGCCGGTCTCGACCAGCGCAGTGCCGCCGCCCCTGTCGCTGTGGCCGTCCAACAACGACCCGAGCCTCAACCCCCAGTCGAGCAAAGTCGGCGCCGCAGCTGAGGAAGATTCGCTCGCAGGTGCGTCCATCCGCTTGCGCCTGATGCCGACGATCACCATTGAGCGCGACGTGCGCATCGCCATGACGCTCGACGTCCTGGACAACGTGCTGCTGGGTGGCAACCCCGACTATGCCGGCGCGGTGGCCCGTCCGGACGTGCCGTTGGTCGGCTTTACCATGGGCGCCAAGCCGGGGACGATCGCGATCAAAGAGGCGTACGGCGAATGGAAGACCATGCTCGGCGTGCTGCGCGTGGGTCGTCAGGCGTCGCACTGGGGCATGGGCCTGCTCGCCCACGGTGGCGCGGGGGACGGCTGGGACCTCAACCGCCCCGGCCTGTGGTACGGCGGTCCGCGGCGCACTTGGGAAGGCCAGGGCTATGATGTCGACGGCGGCAACTACTCCGATCGCGCCGCGTTTGTCACCAAGATCCCCAAGGCCGGGCTCTATCTGAGCGTGTTCTACGACTTCTTGGCCAACGGCGCCCAGGGCTACGATCCGGCCCGCGTCGACGTGCAGGCGCGCAACCTGAGCGGCAGCGACGACGTGCGCCAGTACGGCCTGGTGGTCATGAGCCGGCCCCTGAGCGACGACGATGCCGCCGAACGGCAAAAAGCCTTGGAAGACGAGCGCAAAGGCGTGCTCGACTGGGGCTTGTACGGCGTGTACCGCACCCAGAAGAACGACATCGCCGACTCCTCCAAGCTGCCGAGCTCAGAGATCGACCTGACCAACGCCGATGACGCGCAGTTGTTGGAACGCAAGGCCACCGCCTACATCGCCGACGCGTGGATGCGCTATGAGAAGCGGTTTTCGCCGCTGCGCCGCCTGGTGGTCGAGGGCGAATTGGCCGGCATCTTTGGATCCGTGGGCGATACCAACACCTTGCCGGGTCAGGCCGCCAAGCCCCGCGACCTGAACATGTGGGGCGGCGCGCTCAAGTCCGCCTTCCAGGACGAGGGCATGGGCTACATGCTCGACCTCGGCGTGGCCAGTGGCGATGACACCCGCTGCTTTGGCGTGTTTGGCAGCCCCGGCTGTTCGCTCGACACCTCGGACGGCAAGCCCAATACCGAGATCAGCGCGTTCAAGTTCAACCGCAATTTTCACGTGGATCACCTGTTGTTCCGCGAGATTGTCGGCAGCGTGACCAACGCCATCTACGCCCGGCCGGCGGTCAGCGTCAACGCTTATCCTTGGTATAGCGCGGAGTTGCTCGGCATCGACCTGTCGGCGCTCTACGCCATCGCCATGACTAAAGAGGGCACGCCCGGTGCCGGCAGCAATATCGGAGCGGAATTGGCGGCGCGGGCCTTCATCGGTCGCCGCGGCCAGGCTTTTGCCGACGTGGTGTTTGCCTACGCCCTTCCCGGCGACGCGTTCAACCTCAAGGAAGGTTGGAATGGCGTGCTGGCCGACAAATCCCCAGAGAACGCGTGGCGCTTGACCGGCCACGTCGTGCTGACGTTCTGAGCCATGGACCACTTTAACCGCCACAACGGCGCTCTTTGGGCGGAGGGCGTGCCGCTGGCGCAACTGGCCCAAGCCGTCTCGACGCCTACGTACGTGTACTCCCGGGCGACCCTGGAGCGGCACTACCAAGTCATGGACCAGGCGCTGGACGGCGTCGAACACTTGGTGTGTTTTGCCGTCAAGTCTTGCTCGAATCTCGCGGTGTTGCAGCTGCTTGCCGCCCAGGGCAGCGGCTTTGACATCGTCTCCGGCGGCGAGCTGGCGCGGGTGCTGCGCGCGGGCGGCACGCCGGCCAAGGTGGTGTTCAGCGGCGTCGGCAAGAGCGACAGCGAGATCACCGCGGCTCTCCAAGCGGGTATTCTCTGCTTCAACGTCGAGTCCGCTCAAGAGCTCGAGCGCATTGGCTTTCTGGCCGGCCAATTGCAGATCGCCGCGCCGATTAGCCTGCGCGTCAATCCCGATGTCGATCCCAAAACCCACAAGTACATCGCCACGGGCCTCAAAACCAGCAAGTTTGGCGTGAGTTTTGCCGAGGCCGAGGCGCTCTACCTGCAGGCCGCGGCCCATCCGCACCTGCGCATCGTGGGGATTGCCTGCCACATCGGCAGCCAGATTCTTCAGGTGGCGCCGTTTGTTGAGGCGGTAGAGAAGGTGCTGACGCTGGTGGAGCGGCTGCGCGCGGCCGGCATTGCCCTGCGGCACATCGACGTCGGCGGCGGCCTTGGGATCGCCTATCGCGATGAAACACCTGCGCTTCCTTCTGAGCTCGGCCAGGTGATCGTCGGGCTGGCCCGCGCCCATGGGCTTGCGCTGTTGGTCGAGCCCGGCCGGGTCATCGTGGGCAACGCCGGGGTGCTGCTGACCCGGGTTGTCGGGACCAAGCGCAATGAAGACAAGCAGTTCGTCATCGTCGATGCGGGCATGAACGACCTGCTTCGCCCGGCGCTGTACGACGCTTATCACCACATCGAGCTGGTGGAATCGCCCAAGGGGCGCGCCAAGGCGCAGGTCGACGTGGTCGGCCCTGTGTGCGAGACCGGCGATTTTCTCGCGTTGGATCGCAAGCTTCCGGAGCTAGAGCGCGGCGACCTGCTGGCGGTCAAGGGCGCGGGCGCCTACGGTTTTGCCATGGCCTCGAACTACAACAGCCGGCCGCGACCTGCCGAGGTGTTGGTTTCCGGCGGGCGCTACCAGATTGTCAGGCAACGCGAATCGCTGGAAGATCTGTGGCGCGGCGAGTCCACTGCAGAGCTCGATCCGTCCGACTGGCCGCCTACAGCGCCGTAGACAAGGGCTTTTCTGGCCTCCGCGCTTGTCAACCCGCGCGCTCTGCGCAGTTCCACCGCCAAAGGCAGCAATTCTTGCGCACTCAGCACTGCCCATGCAGGCAAACAGCAGAGAAGTCGCCATGATGGCTATAGGGGGGCTTGGCACGAAGCTTGCACCCCTAGAACCCGGCTAGCCGACCTTTGACCCGCAGGAGCCCCCCAACCCGATGTACACGCCGCTGCCAACCCGCCCGCTGAGCCAGGTTCCGCGCCGTCAACGCGGCACGACCTTGCTGGAACTTATGGTGGGCTTGGCGATTTTGGCGGTCCTCGGCACCCTTGCGGTGCCTGGCATCGGCAGCCTGACGCGCAACCAGCACCTGCGCAGCGCCGCCGACGAGCTGGTGTTCGCTGTGGACCTGGCCCGCTCCCACGCCATGGCCAATCGCCTGGCCTACGGCCTGGTTTTTGACCACCCCAAGCCCCAGGGCGGCTTTGCATTTCGCGTGTTGCAGGGCGGTGATGCCACCTGCGGTTCCGTGTTGGCCGGGACGCTGGTGCGCGCCGTCGACTTTGGCCCGGGCAACGCCTTGCAGGAAGCCGTCATTTCCATTGTCGATTTGGCGCCCAAAGAGATCAAGAACGGCGGCGTGTTTGCCTGCTTTAAGCCCGACGGCCGGATGATCCGCGGCGACAACGGCCGGACCTTTTCGCCGCCCACGGGGACCAAGCTGGGGGCTGGTGAATTGATAGTGCAGATCCAGCGGTTAGAGAATAACGTCTGGCTCGGAACGCCTCTGCAGGTGCAAATTGGCTACAACGGCTCGGCGCGGGTAGTCCACGGCCGGCCCCTGGACGCCCTTCAAGGCTCCGGCGCAGGGGGGTTGTGATGGCTCTCTTGAAGCACCGAGCCGGCCAATTCCGCGCACCTCGCCGCAAGGCCGGCTTTACGCTCGTCGAGGTCATGGTCGCGGGTGCCGTAGGAATTATCGGCCTGTACGCCACGTTGAACCTCGCAGTGATGGCCCTGAAGGGCAATTCTGAGCGCCGCGACCTCCAGGCCGCCGGGCAGCTGGCGGAGCATGTGCTGTCGACCATCCAGGCGGAAGGCACGATGTGGACGGGCGACGGCAATCCCAACCTGATCCTGCCGTACCTGGGCAAGCTGCCTTCGCCGCCGACTGCGGGCACGACCACGGGCTGGCTGAACGGCCCCAACTTGCCGCAAGCGACCGACAAGCGCGTGGGCGCCATGGGCGGTGATATCAAGTACGATCAGGGGGTTCTGCAGGAGATTCCCAGCGATCGCGGCACCCGCTACTGCATGCATTTCCGCCTGACCTGGCTGTCGACCGAGCTGGTGCGCGCCGAGGTGAAGGTCAGCTGGCCGCGGCCGATCGTCGCGCTCGACAAGTACGCCAACTGTCCGGTGGGCATGTACGACAACATCGCCGAGGTCAACAGCGTGGCGCTCCCGGCGCTGGTGCAGAGGAACAGCAATGTTCAGTGACCTCAATTCCACAGGTCAATCCGCTGTCCCGCTGCGCCGTAGTTGGGGCAGTCGCGGCTTTAACTTGATGGAACTGATGATGTCCCTGGGGATCGCCACGGGCATTTTCATGGGCATGGTGACGCTGTTTGTCCAGCAGGGCCAGGTGATGCAGCAGCAGAACGAGCTGATCCTGCTCAACCGCGAGTCGCGCTTTGGCCTGGAGCATCTGCGCGCCGACCTGCAGTCGCTGGGCTCCAACACCACGCCCAATAGCGCCATCGATCCGCTGGTGTGCGTCAAGCCCGACCCGGTGTTGCGCGCCCTGAGCGGCGACGTGTCGACGGGTTATGTGGCGGCGGCCCAGTACAATCCCCATGTCAAACCGGTGTCGCTGACTCTGTTTGGCAGCATGGACGTCAAGACTCGCTACAAGACCGCGTCGATCGACGGCAGCAAAGTGCTCCTGCTCGACGACGGCACTCTGCCCGTCAGCCAGGAGGATTTTGAGGCCGTATTCGCTGTGGGCCGCTACCTGCGCATTTCAGGGGCCAATGGCCAGATGATGTTCTACCCGATCACCGCCGCCAATCAGGGCGATCGCAGCGTGACGGTGGGATCGGTGATCCAGCGGGTCGGCAACGGAATCACCTGTGGCTACAGTGGTTTGGGCAACAACTACGACATCGACGTGCAGAATTTTGTGCGCTATCGCATCACGGCCGATGTCAGGCCTGGGGCCCCGACCGATGGCGGTGGCGCCGCGCTGCAGAGCCTCCTGGTGCGCGAACGCCTGGCGGTGGACGGCACGACGGTGCTGGGTCAGCTGGTGCTGGTAGAAAATGCTGTAGATCTGCAGCTTTATGACATTGGCATGGATTTTGACAGCAGTGCCGAGGTGGTCAAGCTCAAGGTGCTGCCGCTGACCGAAGACGTGATTCAGGCCAACGGCGAGGGCTTTTTGGGCTCCACCACCAGCGCCCATCCGGAAGCCCTGCGCTTCTTGACTGTCAAGCTGTCCGTGCGCTCGCAGTGGCCGCAGCGCGATCTGCTGCACCGCAAGCGCGACGTTTCGTGGCAACCGCTGCAGACGTGGCAGCTGCCCGGCGAAAATGACGGCGCCCATCCGGTGGTCACGGCGGCCACACGGGTGGCTTTGCCGACGCTAGTTTCTCGCAACATGTAGGAATGGTTTAACATGTCTGACCATCGCCCACAGCTGCCCACCTCGTCGATCCCCGTGGAATCGCACGCCGTTGCCCCGGTGGGCGGTCCGCGCGAGCGCGGCGTGGTCATGGTGGTGGTCTTGGCCATGATGGGCATCCTGACCCTGCTGGCGAGCGCGGCGGCGCTGCGGACGTCGATGGACATGCGCGAAGGCGGCGCGGAGAGGCTGGGGCGCGCGGCATTTCGCGTCAGTGAGACTGGGACTTATGCAGTGGTGTCGCTGGCTTCCCAGATGCAGGGTGGCTTTGGCGACTACGTGGCGGCCAAGACCGACGGCAAGCTGTCGATGATCGATGTGGGCGATGAGATCCTGGCCCTGACCGGCAAAGATCAGTCCTTTGGCCGCGAACTTGCCGCGGTGGGCGCGGTCGATTTCTCCACGCAAGTGGGGCAGGCCGACTCCGCCTCGACCCCGGGATATGAGGCGGGGCGCTACTGCTTCCGCACCTACCGGATGATCACCACTTCGCGCATTGGTGCGGCTAACCCGGCGAATTTGCGCGAGTCGATGGTGGCCGGCCAGACCCGACTCGCGGCGTCGATGACCCTGGGGCCCGTGCCCTGCGGCAATTAGGAGGCTGGGATGCGTGAGCCCTGGGCCAAAGGCTACTGGACTGCCCTGCTTCTGTGCGCTGCCCTGCCGCTG